>CAWIHR010000063.1:0-10233 GCA_963835945.1 uncultured Chloroflexia bacterium | reverse complement strand
CCCGAAGCTTGGGGGCCGGGCCGCCTACGTGACGGGTGACGGCCGCCTGGCCCGCTATCGCACCATCGACCCCTTCAGCGGCGCTGTGCTGCCCGCCGGCGCGGAGGGCGAGCTCAGCGTGCAAGGGCCGATTGTGACGCGGGCCTACTACGGTGATCCCGCCCGCACGGCGCAGATGATCGACGCCGAGGGCTGGCTGCGCAGCGGGGATCTGGGTCGGGTCCGCCCCGACGGGTACCTCGAGCTCACCGGGTGCGCCCGCGAGCTCTACAAGGTGGGCGGGGAGTTGGTCGCTCCGAACGAGGTGGGCAGGTCTTGACCCGCTACCCCGGCGTGTCGCAGGCCTACGTGGCCGGTGTGCCTGATCCCCGGCGCGGCGCGGTGGGCTGGGCGTGGGTCGTGCCGGAGGCGGGCGCGAGCCTCGAGCCGCGCGCGCTCATTCGCCACTGCCGGGCGCATCTCGCGCCGTTCAAGGTGCCCCGGGTGATGCGGGTCGTGCGCGCCGACGAGCTGCCCATGACCACCACCGGGAAGGTCCAGAAGTTTCGCCTGATCGAGCAAGCACGCAACTAAGCGTCGGCAGGTGGTCCCAACTTGTCGTCCACTGTGTGTCAACGCCACGCCAGGCGGTCTGCGCAAAGCGGACGGCGAGGTTCGTACGTCCTGAGCATGCAGTCGCACCCGGTGACGCGCGCGGCGTCAATGTCACGCGCCAAGCGCCGCGAAGATCTCTCCGCGCCCGTTCGCGGATACCGGCCTGTACCCCGCTGCCACGATGGCGGCGCGCATGGTGGCTGGACGCGCGCCGCTTGTCGCTCCTGCCGGTCGGTGCGCTGCTCATCAACGCGGGTCGGGGTCCCACGATCGAGACGGCAGCCCTCGTGGGTGCCCTCTCAAGCGGTCGTCTGCGCGCCGCGCTCGACGTGACCGATCCCGAGCCCTTGCCGGTGGGCCATGCGCTTGGAAACTCCCGAACGTCTTGATCAGTCCCCACATCGCTGGTGACTCGCCCCGATCCTTGCTTCGCGCCTACGCACTGGAGCTCGGCGAGCAGGGCTGCTCCCTCGGCTCCGCCAACTCTGCCCGGTACCAAGCGTGGAATTCCGGCCAGCGCGTCGGGTCATGGCGGAACCAGCGACGCAGCTCGTGGCTTGGGCCGAGGTTGGGTGTCCACTGGTCGAGTCGGAGGGACTCGCGCGTCCGGCCGCGGGGCCACAGCCGATCCACCAAGACTCGCAACCCGTCATCCGCGCCCGGCGGATCATAGGCGCACCGCAGCCGGATGCTCACGTCGGGCCCTCCTGCTCCATGAAGGCACCCTGCCCGGCGTCAGTAGCCGGACCCGCTCCCACTCGGGCTCGGCGAGCTCCCAGAGGCAGGGCCGCTGCCGCTGGTCGACGCCACGAACCAGTCGTCGCTGGTCGGAGTCACCAGAGCCGCCGGCGCGCGCGGCGAAAGCGCAATACGTCCGCCGTGGCCGGCTCCTATCATGCGCGCCATCAGGAGGCAGGCAGGCGCGAGGGAGAGCTCGTGGAGCGCGTGGCGCTGTCGGTCTCGGCGATCGTGCCGGTCTTCAACGAGCAGAAGACCGTCGCAGCGGTCGTGACGGCGCTGCACGCGAGTCCGCTGATCGACGAGATCATCTGCGTCGACGACGGCTCCACCGATGGCAGCCGCGCCATCCTCGAGGCCTTCGGCGAGGCGATCGTGCTGCTGGCGCTGCCCACCAACGGGGGCAAGGGTCGAGCCCTCGCGGAGGGCATCCGCCACGCGCGGGGCACCATCGTCGCCTGCTTCGACGCCGACCTGACCACCCTCGGCGAGCCGCACATCCGTGCGCTACTGGCGCCCATCCTGACCGGGGAGGCGCGGGCGGTTCCGGGGTACCCCTGCGCGCGACTCCCGAGTCCGGCCGCTTCCTCGCTCGATTCACGGGGGAACGTGCCCATTGGCGCGCCGATCTGGCGCCTCATCTGGCCATTCTGGCCACCGCTGGGTTCGGCGTAGAGGTCGTGCTCAACGGCCTAGTCAGGGAGGGCGAGACCCGTCTCGTCCCGCTGGTCGGGCCGCTCGGCCTCGACAAGGGCGCCAAGCACGGCTGGCCCGACGCCCTGCGCGAGTACTGCGGCGAGGCCGCCGACATCACCGGGGCACTGGCCCGCGATCGCCTCGGCGCCGTGAGGGAGCAGGCGCGCTCGCGCCTGGCGGGCCGGCTCGGCGGACGCGAGCCGAGAGAGTAGGCGACGCGCTGGGGCGTTGTGCCATCAGGGGCCGAAGTCGCGATCTGCGGGCGAAGACTGCGAGTGGCTGAGTGAGGCCTGCGGCGCAGTGGCCGCGGTCCGTAGGGCGCCAGCTTCCCGACGCGCATCGCCTCGACGATCTGACGCCGGAGGCAGCGCAGACTCGGTATCGTCTGACGGCCGGGAGTCAAGCCGCGAAACGCCGGAAGACGGCCACCGCGTTTTGTCCGCCGAACCCGAAGCCGTTGACAATCGCTGTGTCGACCTGCTGGCGACGGGCCACCAGGGGGACATAGTCGAGGTCGCACTCCGGCAGGTCCGCGTTCTCCAGGTTGATCGTGGGGGGATCACAGCCTCGCGGATTGAGCCAACCGCGGCGAGCGCGCTCATCGCCCCGGCAGCCCCCAGCAGGTGGCCGGTCATCGACTTCGGCGCGGTGATGGCGACGCGGCGTGCGTGCGCGCCGAGGGCGGCCTTGATCGCCCTCGTCTCGGTCACGTCGTTGAGCGGGGTCGAGGTGCCGTGGGCCACGATGAGGTCGACCTCGTCTGGCGTGACCCCGGCCTCGCGCAGCGCGAGCGTCATCGCGCGGGTGGCGCCGCGGCCAGTCGGTTCGGGCGCCGACACGTGGAACGCGTCGGCCGTGAGCGCGCCGCCGAGGACCTCCGCCTCGATGCGCGCCCCGCGTCCCAGCGCGTGGTCCGCGCGCTCCATGACCAGGATGCCGGCACCCTCGCCGAACAGGAAGCCGTCTCGATCCCGGTCGAACGGTCGGGAGGCGTGAGTCGGATCGTCGTTGCGCCTGGACAGGGCCCCCATGTTGTCCAGCGCCGCGAAACCCATCGGCACGAGGGCGGCTTCGGAGCCGCCCACGAGCACCACGTCGCACTCGCCCCGCTGGATCATGCGGAGGCCGTCGATGAGCGCGATGACCGAGCTGGCGCAGGCCGCCACCTGCGTGATCACGGGTCCGGTCAGGTGGTATGTCATGGAGACCATGCAGGCCGCCATCGACCCCGAGAACGCGGGGATCGCAAACGGGCTGACCTGCCCCGGCCCCTTCCGCTCCAGCGTGTGGGTTCCTTCGATGACTGCCTCGATGCCGCCTCCTCCGGTGCTGATGGCGACGCCGACCCGGTCGAGCTGCTCAGGCGTCCACTTGTTGAAGTGGAGCCCGGCGTCCTCGACGGCCTCCTTCGCCGCGGCCATCGCGAAGTGGATGAAGCGGCTCATCCGTCGCGCCATCTTGCGATCCATGGCGACCGTGGGGTTGAAGTCCTTGACCTCGGCGGCGATGCGGACGTCGTACCCGCTCGCGTCGAAGGAGGTGATCGGCCCGGCACCGCTCACGCCAGCCACGAGGTTCCGCCAGTACGTGGAGTGGTCGTTGCCAATCAGCGTGACGGCCCCCAGCCCGGTGATGACGGCGCGCCCCGAGAGATCAGCGCTTCGCACAGCTCATCATCTCCCTTCCTCCTGACCAGCTCTGATGGCCCTGCCTTCTCAGCTCCGCGGGCGGCGAGCGCTTGGTGGAGTTAGCGACGGGTGCCGCGTTCCCAGGCGGCTCCACCCGCCACGTAGGTAGAGTCGCCAGCACGCTCAGGTGCCCTGCTGCCGCAGCTCCTCGGTCGCCAGGCGGGCGCCCTCGGCCATCGACCGCAGCTTGGCCCAAGTGATGGCAGGCTCGACCGCCGAGACGCCCGCGAACGTGCCGAAGCCGCAATCGGACCCCGCCATGACCCGTTCCTGGCCGACGAGCCGGGCGTAGTTGACCAGGCGCTGCGCGACGAGCTCGGGATGCTCGATGTAGTTCGTGGTCGAGTCGATGACGCCCGGGATGAGGACCTTGTCGTCGGGCAGCTTCACCTCTTCAAAGAGCCGCCACTCGTGGGCGTGCCGGGGGTTGCAGGCTTCGAGGCTAATGGCGCTTGGGCGCGCCGAGAGCACGATGTCGATGATGTCCGCGAGGGGCACGTCGAGATGGTGCGGTCCTTCGTAGTTGCCCCAGCAGAGGTGCATGCGCAGCTGTTCGGGCGGGATGGCAGTGGTGGCCGCGTTGAGGGCTTCGACGTTGCGGCCGGCCTCCCGACGGAACTCGGCGAGGCTTCGGTCGGCGAACTGCAGGTGGTGCCCCATCGCCAGATCAGGGCAGTCAAGCTGGAGGACGAAGCCCGCAGCCGCGATCGCCTCGTATTCCTGCCGCATGGCGTCCGTGATGGCTGAGAGGTAGGCGTCGCGGCTCGGGTAGTAGTGATTGACGAAGAAGAGCGCGATCACGCCGGGCGAGGCGGCGGTCATGAAGACGTCCTCGGCCTTCACGCCTTCCGTCGCCGCCTTTAGGTTCTCGATATCGCGCGCGACCGGCTCGCGATCCTTGAGCTCGATCGGCCCCACGCAGGCGGGAGTGCGCACATAGCGCATCCCCGTGCCGGACTCGGCGAACCTGCGCTGGCCCCATTCGGGAAAGTCGGCGACCTCGGCGATGTTCACCATCGCGCTCTCACCCTCGAAGCCGGTCAGCCGATCCTTCACATAGGTCGAGTACTACGTCCTCGGGACCCTGCACCTTCACGGCGACCGACCCGCCGCGCTCGGCGGCGGGGGAAGGTCTAGTGCGAGGAGGTGTGCCATGGCCGGCACGCAGGCGACCGTACCCCAGACCGGCAGAGCGTCGCGCCCGCGCGTCCTCGCCGAGACCGCCCGCCGGGCTCTCCTGCTGTGGCCCCGCCTCGAGCGCCGCGCGCTGGCGCGCTGCGCGGGCGATCCGGCCTGCATCGCGAACCACGTGTCGCGGCGCACCAGTCTCCCGCCCCACATCGTGCGCGCCATGATCAGTCCAGGCCTGACAGACGCGGATGGGGAGTTCTGGTTCGGCTAGTCGCCATGACGCGGTGCCAGGTACGCCAGCTGGCCACCGCCGGTCAGGGACCCCACCGGCATGACGGGCTCGTCATGACAGGCCCGCCACACTGACGGTAGCCCTTGGGCACGGGGTCGGCGATGCTGGGTCGCCCTGACAGGACCCCAGCAGTGAGGTCCCGTCGCACCGCTCGGGCACCCGGTCGGGATCCCCCTTCCGACCGACGATCTGACCGAAGACGGCGCGACGGGACCCTGCCCGTTGCGGCATGGCGAGGACGTGCGGGTCCCGCCGTCCCGGCCCCGCCTCCTGCGCTCAGACTCGCAACCTCCCGCGTTGGCGGACATGCCGCCGCTCCGCGCGTCGTCTGGCTCGGCGTGCTGGGTCGGGTTGGTTTGAGCCGTTCTTCGTTGGGTGAGCTCTGGCTCGGGCGCCGGAGATCGCCCAAGTCAACGGCATCGAACCCGCCTGCGGCCAGTGAGAGGGAAGCCCGCCCTCGCGATCAGGGTTGCGGCTGGGTCTCGGCTACTTCCTTCGTGTTCCTCGCTCGGACACGGTGGCGGGCGGCCTTAGCGCGGTTGCCGCAGCTGGCCATCTCGCACCAGCGCCGCCGTCCCGTCGGCGAGGCGTCGTAGAAGGCCCACCGGCAGCCCTCGTTCGCGCAGGCGCGCAGGCGATCTGGACGGCCGGCCACGACCTCACGGACGATCGGCTCGGCGAGGCGAGCCAATGCCTCGGCGATGGGGTCATCGGCGTGCCGGTGGTCGAGGTACAGGCCGTCACGCGAGGCGACGAGCTGGGGGATCTCCCTGGCCCGCAGGACCGCGTTGACGTCCTCGAGGGCGACTTCAGACGGCGCTCGGCGCTCGTAGGTCGCGTCGACGAGCTCGCGCAGGGCGGCGCGTGTCCGCCGGATGCGGGAGAGCGCCTCGTCTCCGGCTGCGGCGAGGGGCGCGTCGTGGAGGAGGCCGTGCTCGTCTAACCACGCCACGGCCGAGGCGGCTGACCCGAGATGCTCGACAAGTGCGCCGCGCTCGAGGGCGAGTGTGTTCACGAACTCGAGGGCAGTGCCGAGATCGACGCTGTGGGTGTGGGGTCCTGCAATCACGTCGCTAACCAGCATATTCCGCTTGACAGGTTATCGCAAGTGGGGCATGATACTGCTAACCGATGGACATGCAGATATAGGTTAGCGAGGCGTCCCAGCATGCACCTGATCGCGATCCTCCTCGTTGCCGGCGCCCTCGTGGCGTGGGCTCTCGCGGCCCTGGGAGCAGGCGTCGACTCGCGCCCCGGCTTCGGTGACGACGACCAGCATCGACGCCTGAGGGAGACGAGGACATGTGGCACATCCAGTACGACCTAGCCAACGAGATCGCCGCCCAGCGGCTGCGCGAGGCGAGACTCGCTCGCCTTGCCCTCGAGGTTCGAACCAAGGATCGACTGTCGATCCTGAGCCGCGCTCGCCGCAGCGGAGTGCTGCTCGCCGCCCGCATCGCGCGTGGCCTCGACGAGTGCGTCGCCCAGGAGGCCGTGGCGCGATCGGCGCGTGACTAGGCCCCGCTACACTCCGGCGATGCGACACACCCGCGACGAAGTCATCGAGCGCACTACGCGGGAGTTCGCGCTGCTCGACGCGCTGGTCGCTGGACTGTCGGCCGAGGACTGGGCGATGCCCGTGCCCCGGCCCGAGACCAGGGATCCCCTGGACGATCAAGGACGCCCTGGCTCACATCACGCACTGGAAGGCCGAGGTCGTCCGATCTGCCAGACGCCAGCGCCGGCCAGCCGAAGAGCGGGCGCTCGGGACAACCGACGTCAACCGCCTGGTCTACCTGCGCTGGCGCGAGCGCTCCCCCGAGGAGATCGTGGCCTGGCACCGGCAGGTCCAGGCGGACGTCCAGGCCCTGCTCCGCGACGCACCTGAGGCCTGGTTCAGCGGCCGGGAGCGCCGGGCATCCTGGCCCTTCGACCTCGACGGCCACTCGGCCGAGCCCCGCGTCCGGGACATCGAGCGTGCGCTAGCCAGATCACCCAGGAGTTGACCGGACAGTCCTGGCGGCCTGACACGGAGGCTCTGGGCCGCCTAGTGGTGGTTGCGGCCGGGGCACCGGTTGCTCCCGCGAGGACATCCGCGCGCCGGGCGGGCGTATTGAGCCGAGGAGGAGCGCCCGAGACCCCGCTCAGCCCCTGCTGAGATGCCGCCCGCGTCGCCTCCGGGTTGAGGCCGGCGGCTTGCGCGAGTTCGGCGAGCTCGACCGGTTGGTAGTAGCGGAGCAGCAACGCGAAGCTGGCCTCTCGCAGGCGTGGCCCTGCTTCGACGGCAGCACCAGACGGCCTCGACGTTGGCTGCTCATCTCCCCCCGGCCTCGCCCCACCCGCTGGCGCCGGAACCCGCAGTGCCGTCCGCAGGCTGCTGGCCCCACCCAACGGCGGCCGAACCGGCGTCCGCGGTCGCGGTCTGCTCACCCCAGCCGGAGCGCAGCGGCACGTTCTTGAGGAAGAGGGTCGCGGCCAGCATCATGAGGCTGAAGCCGAGCACGACCACCATGCCTTCCCCGATCCCAACCGCAAGCGAGTGCTTGAGGGCCGTGAAGATCTGGTCGAGCGCTGCCTGGGCACCCGGCCCGCCGTACTTGACGGCGTTGGCGACGACCTGGTCGTGGTAGGCCGGGTTGATCAGGACCTGGGGGTTGGTCGCGGCACTGAGCGCCGCTGGCGGAAGCTGCGAGGCTCCGGCCGGCAGGTGCCCGTTGATGTCGCTGCTGATACCGTTGGCCACCACCGAGCCCACGACCGCGATGCCGAGCGTCGCGCCCACCTGCTGGAGGTAGCGGGCGGTGCCGGTGACGACGCCGAGCTGCGTGTACGGGACCGCGTTCTGGACGGCGAGGGTCGGGATCGTGAAGAAGATGCCGAAGCCGAGGCCGGTGATAACCATGAACAGCGCGGCCTCGGTCAGCGAGGTCGACTGGGTCATCTGCGAGAGCAGGAAGATCCCGAGGTTCATGACGACGGCCGCGCCGATGGCGAGCCGCTGGTACTTGCCCGACTTGCGCGACGATGAAGCCGCTCATCGAGCCGGCGATCACGTTGGCGATGAGCAGCGGAGTGAGGACCGCACCCGAGTTCGTCGCCGACTCGCCGAGCACGCCCTGCAGGAACAGCGGCAGGTAGTAGGCGAGCGAGAGGATGACCGCGCCGACGCCGAGCGAGAGCACGGCGACCGAGCTGAACACCTGGTTGCGGAACAGGCCGAGCGGCAGCAACGGGTCGGCCGCGAACCGCTCGCGGATGAGGAACGAGCGCGACGAGCACGACGCCAGCCGCCAGCCAGCCGACGACCTCGGTCGAGGTCCAGGCCGAGCCCTGGCCGGCGAACGTCAGGCCGAGCAGGAGGCTGATGGTCGCGCCGGCTGCGAGGACGGCGCCGGGAGGTCGATCCGCCGGATGGCGGCCCAGCCCGAGAACGTCGCGTTGCGCGGCGAGATGTTGGCCGGCAGGAAGAAGCCAGCACGATGCCCACGAGGGCGAAGAAGCCGACCGGCAGGTTCACGTAGAAGACCGAGCGCCAGCTCAGGTTGTCGGTCAGGAAGCCGCCGAGGAATCGGCCCGATGATGCTGGACAGCCCGTACACGGCGCCGAAGAGGCCCTGCCACCGAGCGCGCTCGAGGGGCGGGAAGATGTCGCCCACGACCGTGAACACGAGGGCGATCCCGACGCCGGCGCCCAGGCCCTGGAGCGCGCGGAACGCGATCAGTTGCTCGATCGTCTGGGACAGGCCCGAGAGCGCCGAGCCAATCAGGAAGAGCGCGACACCGACGAGGAAGAAGCCCTTGCGCCCGTACAGGTCGGACAGCTTGCCGACGATCGGGATCACGGTCGCCGACGCGAGGATGTACGCGGTCGCGACCCAGGTGTAGAGGGTGAAGCCGTTGAGGTCGCCGATGATCTTGGGCATCGCCGTGCCGACGATCGTCTGGTCGAGCGCCTCGAGCAGCAGCGTGAGCATGAGCGCGCCGAGGACGCTGAACAGGGCGAAGCCGTGGAGCTTGCGACCGCCGTCTGGTACCCCAGCCGCCCGCGGTCCGCCGCCCCACCACCTTCGCCCGTGGCACCGGGCTGTTGCCATGAGCCGCCCCCACCGGGCGCCGGCTTGGTTGTCTTGTCGATCGTCATCTTGATGACCTGCCTTCGCTGCTGGGACGCCGGACAGGCCGGTCGCCGCTGTAGATCAATCACTTGATTGATATGCCGGCAGTTACCTCAGTTGTCGAGTTCCAGCAAGCGATTGATTGTGGTATGTTGGGCCGTCGAAGCGTAGGCCGCGCTGGCGCGTGCAGGCCAGTTCGGAAGGAGCCGATCGGCGTATGGAAGCGAGCGGCGAACGGAGGACGCGCGGCCGTACCCGGCCGTCAGCGCCGGCGACGCTGTCGTCGTGGCGGATGGCTCGACCCCTGCCGCTCCCGGTGACCAACCGGAGGGACGTGACGCCCTGGGTCAGGGCTCCGCTTCTGGCGTCGCCCCGCGTTCACCACACCGCCCGCGGCGAGGGGCAGCAGGCCGCGCTTGTCCACGTCGCCTTCGACCTGATCGCAGAGCGTGGTTTCGAAGGCTTGCGCACGCGCGATGTCGCGGCCGGCGCCGGCCTCAACATCGCGACGCTCCACTACTACTTCCCGACGAAGGAGGATCTCATCCGGGGCGTCGTCGCCGCGGCGGTCGATCAGTTCCGGTCGGAGGAGGGCCGCCACCAGGAGCGCGCCCCCGGACCCGCTGACCCGGCTGCGCGCGTTCCTCGCAGCGGCAGCGAGCAGATGCTCGAGAACCCGGAGCTGTTCACGGTTCTGCTCGAGCTCTCCACGCGCGCCATCCGCGACCCGGCGATCCGGGCGATCATGCGCAAGACCGACCAGGATTGGCGCGCGCACCTCGCCGCCCTGCTCCGCGCCGGGAGTCGAGGCGGGCGTGCTTCGCTCGGACCTGGACGTGCCGGCCGCCGCGGCGGGACTCGTCGCGCTCAGCAAGGGCGTGCACCTGCAGATGGTCATGGGCCCCGACGCGGTCCCGGAAGGCCTGGACGCGAGACCGAGCGCTGGCTCACGGGGCGGCAGGCGTTGCCGCCTTCCTAA
>CAWIHR010000062.1:0-17960 GCA_963835945.1 uncultured Chloroflexia bacterium | reverse complement strand
CGTGGCTCGAGGATCGCTACTACGTAACCTGGTGCAATGGGTACCATGGCCCGACCATTGGGCTGGCCTACACGCTCGACTTCAATACGTTCCACCAGCTTGATAACGCGTTCCTGCCGTTTAATCGCAACGGCGTGCTCTTCCCGCGCCGCATCCGCGGTCAGTACGCGATGCTTAACCGCCCCAGCGACAACGGGCACACGCCGTTTGGGGACATCTTCTACTCGGAGAGCCCCGACCTGGTCCACTGGGGCCGCCACCGTCACGTCATGGCGCCGCAGCCCTGGACTTGGCAGTCGACCAAGGTGGGGGCGGGGCCCACGCCCATCGAGACGGACCTAGGCTGGCTGCTCATCTACCACGGCGTGCTCACCTCGTGCAACGGCTTCGTCTACTCGATGGGAGCTGCCCTGCTCGATCTCGATGAGCCGTGGAAGGTCCTCGCCCGCGGCCGTGACTACCTTCTTGCGCCGCAGGTCTCATACGAACAGGTCGGGGACGTGCCGAACGTGGTGTTCCCGTGCGCCGCGCTCGTAGACCGCGCGGCCGACCGCATGACCATCTACTACGGGGCTGCAGATACTGTCGTGTGCCTGGCGCACTGTCATCTATCGGAGGTCATGCAGTACCTTGAGTCTTGACGTCACCCCGCGTGGGGCACGCCGGTCGCCCGGGCCCACCAGCGTGGGAGCCGTGTCGTCGGCGCCTACGGGGAGCGTCGAGCGGGCGCGGCAGCACCATGGTTCAGGACGCGAACAGGCAGACCCGGTCAACGTGGGCTTGAGCGGGAAAGGCGGAGCGTGTCGAGTGGTTACGGTGCGGGTGGATTGGAGGAATTCTGTGAGGGAAGAGATGACGCGACCCCTGGGAGCGTCGCGCCGGATACGTAGCGCATCGAGCCTTGGCATCGCGGCAGTGGCGCTCTTGGCCGTGCTTGGCTGCGGCGGGACGCCTGCAGCGACGACGAGCAGTGCGGCTGCGGCCACCCCGCCGGCCGTCACGGCGGCCGCGACGCCGGCCGTTGCCGGGACAACCGTGTTCGCCATCAGCGGCAGCGGCAACAAGACGAGCGCGTCGTTTCGGGCCTCCGGAGCCAGCGTCAACGTGAACTGGACATACAACTGCGTGTCCGCCTCGGTCGCCCCGGGCTCTTCGGCTGGCTCGGGCACGTTTTCGCTCAGCTTCTACGGGACCGAAGGGAGTCCGGCTCTCTCGGACCAGCTCGTGGGCGAATTCGGTGCAACGGACTCGGGCACCACGAACGAGTCCCTGAACGGTGCGACGGGCCCGTTCCACCTCGAGGTGGACTCAGATTGCACGTGGTCGGTCAAGGTGCTCGGCACGCCCTGAACGGGCGCTCCCGCAGTCACGGCGTAAACGGGCACTCGCGCGGGCGAGCTTCGCCTTCCTGCTGGAGCGCGAGCTAAGGGAGTCAATCCATTTGTCCCGACCACAATCTGCTCGTGGTGGAACTGTCGCAGCGCGCACGCCGCTGCCCACGAGCACGGGGCCTGGGATCGATCCCGTGCTGCTCGATCAGGCCGATCCACCGCTCGGGTCCGGCACCCAGGGGAAGGACGCCCTTCATGCCGCCGATTGCCGTCCCGTCTTGCCGGTACGCGTCGAAGTTCGAGGCGGTCCGCCTTCCAGCACGCATATGCCACATGGATGGGTGCCGGCTGCGCCCGCCTCCAGGCCGGTTCCGGCCCGCTCTGGCGGCTTGCGGCCAGTTCCGGCAAGCCGATCCGGCAAGGCCGGTCCCGCCAAAGGCCCCAACGTTCGTGATGCTCGGGCGCGTGTCTAGGGTAGGTTGCTGGGCGGGCGCGGTCGAGGCAGGGACCGTAATTGCCGGTCAGTTCCGGTCGGCGGGGCGGTCGGGTGGGGCGGTTTCTGCTGAGCCGTCGCGCGATAGCCCGACCGTTGCCGGACGGCCCCGCGGGTTCGCGCCAGTGTCAGCTTTGGCGGCCACCGGGTGCGCTCAGTGGCGGTCGCCCCGCGCGACGGCCAGCGAGCAATGAATAGCGCCTGCAGGCGGGTTCGCGTTCTCTCTGGTGCGGCTCGCCGCGACGCACGCGAACTGCCGAGCGCTGCTTGCCGAGCGCGACGGACAAATCGTCGCGACCGGCGTGGCGACGATCTCGGGGTTGGTCGGATGGGTGGGCACGATCTGGGTGACGCCGCTGTGGCGGAGGCGCGGTCTCGGGCGAGCGATCACGGAGGCGGTCATCGACCAGCTCGAAGGCGCCGGATGTCGGACCCTCCTGCTCGTGGCCACCGCGGCCGGCCGCCCCGTCTACGAGCGGCTCGGCTTCGAGATCCTCACCCACGACCATGTCTTGGTGTCGTCCGAACCCGGCTCCGGACGGCAGCCCTCCTCGCCGCATACCTCCATTCGAGCCTTCGCTCCAGCGCACGATCTCGATGCCGCAGCAGCGCTCGACGGTTGGGCGACGGGCGAAGCACGAGAGCACATCCTCGCGACCTGCGATGGCTGGGTCGTCGAAGTCGCCGGCGAGGTGACAGCATTCACGTTGCGAGCCCCCTTCGGCGGCGTCGCGACGGTCGCCCGCGATGCCTCCGACGCGCTTCGGCTCCTCGATCTTCAACGCCAGGAAGGCGGGCCCGAGAGCCGCATCCGTGCCGGTGTGCTCGACGAGAACGTCGCGGGTCTCGAGCGACTCGTGGCCGAGGGCTGGACGGAAGTCTGGAGCGGCCCGCGCATGATCCGCGGTGAGCCGCTCGACTGGGCGCCGACGGGGATCTGGAGCCAGTTCAACCACGCGATCGGTTGAAGGGGGGGCGATCCACATACGCCGGGTGGCCGCCCGAGGTGCGAGAGCTCCGTCAGGGCGGCGTCACTGCGTGGCGCGGCGAGGGCGCGAGGTGGCGATGAGGATGGCTGAGCACGCATCGGGACAGCGCCCCGGAGAATGTCGTGGCCATTGCCGAGGCCACCAGGCCTCTGCGGCCCCCGAACGCGAGCGTCGGCTGGCAGCGGGTGACGCGGGCACCGCCACAGATGCGCCGAAGGTCCCCGCGCCGCCTGAGGTGCCGAACCCGCGGTTGACGCAGTGAGGGCCTAGCTGCCCACAAGCAGACTCGACCACAGGCGGTGCTGTCTCCTGCTGGCGCCCACTCAGAGGTACCAGTGCCGGATCGAGGCCTGGTCCGACGAGGCGCGGGCCTGTGCGGAGCGGGCGCGGTCGATGGCGCGACCGGCGTGCCAGGACTGCAGCGGTTCGGGCCGAGACGGCAGCCGCTGACCACACTCCGGGCAGATGTTGCCCCAATCTCCTTGGTCGGATTCGCAGAGTCGGTCGGCTCGCGATCGTGCGGGGAGGAGGTCGGTGCGCGTCACGGTAGATGCGCCGATTGTGCGCCTTCGCGAGGACCCCGGCCCGGGCGATCGTTGCGCACACCGGGTCTTGGTCTGACGGCGCGTGGCCGCGTCGCCGGTGACCGAGATCGCCCGGCCGCATCCCTCCGCCCATAGAGTCCACGGACGTGGTGTACGAGTGAGCTGAGGGCCCTCGAACGCGGGGACCACCGCTTCATCCTCAACCGAGAACCAAGCACAACGGACTCGGAGAGGAGGAACACGGTGGTCGACGCCACGATGGACCCAGCGGTCTGGCTCCGCAAGCACCTCGAGACGGCCGACGCCGACCTGCTGCGGGAGATGCTGGGGACGTTCATCCAGGCGCTCATGGGCGCGGAGGCCGACGCGCTGTGCGGCGCTCCCTATGGGACGCGCTCGCCCGAGCGGGTCAACACCCGCAACGGCTACCGATCGCGGCCCTTCGACACGCGGACCGGAACGCTCGAACTCGCCCTGCCCAAGCTGCGCAGCGGGAGCTACTTCCCCGACTGGCTCCTGGAGCGCCGCCGACGCGCCGAGCGGGCCCTGGTGGCGGTGATCGCGGAGTGCTACGTGCGGGGCGTCTCGACCCGGCGGGTGGAGGGCCTCATCGCGACCCTCGGCATCAGCGGCATCAGCAAGAGCCAGGTGTCCGAGCTCGCCCGCTCGCTCGATGAGGAGGTGGCGGCCTTCCGTTCTCGGCCCCTGGACGGCGCGCCCTACACCTACCTCTGGCTCGACGCGCTGGCCCTGCGGGTGCGGGAGGGCGGCCGGATTGCCCAGCCCGCGGCGGTGATTGCCACCGCGGTGAACGCCGACGGCTATCGGGAGATCCTGGGCCTCGACCTCGTGACCAGCGAGGACGGGGCAGGCTGGACCGCCTTCCTGCGGGACCTCGTGGCCCGGGGCCTCTCGGGCGTGCGGCTCGTGATCAGCGATGACCACGCGGGGCTGGTGGCCGCGGTCGCGGCGGTGCTGCCCGGCGCCAGCTGGCAGCGCTGTCGCACCCATTTCGTCCGCAACCTGCTCACCCGCGTTCCCAAGAGCGCCCAGCCGTTGGTGGCTACCCTGGTGCGCTCGATCTTCGCCCAGCCCTCGCGCGACGAGGTGGAGGCCCAGCATGCCCGCGTGGTCGAGCAGCTCGCAGCTCGCTTCCCGCAGGCCGCAGAGCTGCTGGCGGAGGGTCGCGAGGACCTCCTGGCCTTCCGCCTGCTGCCGGCGGAGCACTGGCGCCAGATCTGGTCCAACAACCCCCAGGAGCGTCTCAACCGGGAGATCCGGCGGCGCACCGACGTGGTGGGCATCTTCCCCACCCGCGAGGCCGTGATCCGCCTCGTCGGCGCCGTGCTCGCCGAGCAGCACGAGGAGTGGGCGGTCGCGCGCCGCTACATGAGCGCGGAGTCGCTCACCAAGGCGCGCCTCGTCCGCCTCGGCGACGAGTTGACCGAGGAGGTGATGCCGGTGCTGGCCGCCGCCGGATAGTCACTCACGCGGCGGATGAAGCGGCGCTCATACACCACCTTGACGGACGTGACCCCCTCCGCCGCCGAGCAGCACCATAGCTACGCGCCAGATTGGCGCGGAGGCACCGACGCGGGCGCGCCCGCGGACGACCAGCGCAAGCCTCAGACTGCCCGCGTGTGCACGAGACGGAGCACCGCCACACCTAGCACGCGGGCCGCGGGCCGGTGAGCCCGCTCGAAGCGGTCGCGATCCTGGCCGCTGGCCTCGCGGCAGGCACGATCAACACGGTGGTCGGATCGGGCTCCTTGATCACCTTCCCGACGCTCCTCGCCTTCGGCTATCCGGCGGTCGTCGCGAACGTCTCGAACACGGTCGGGCTGGTACCCGGTTCGCTCAGCGGTGCCATCGGCTACCGCCGCGAGCTGTCGGGCCAGCGTGGGCGAGCGATCCGCCTCGGGGCCGCCGCGACCGCCGGCGGCCTGACCGGGGGCGTGCTCCTGCTGGCCCTCCCGGGAGCCGCGTTCGAGCGGATCGTGCCGTTCCTCATCCTGGGGGCGGTGGTCCTGATGGCCATCCAGCCCGCCCTGTCGCGAGCGATGGGTGCCCGGCGGGTCGAAGGTGCGGAGCACACCGGGCCGCTCGCCGTCACGATCTTCCTGACCGGGATCTACGGCGGCTACTTCGGGGCTGCCATGGGGGTGATCATGATGGCCCTCCTGTCAACCTTCCTGCCTGACAGCCTGCAGCGCCTGAACGGTCTGAAGAACGTCCTGGCCATGCTCATCAACGGTGTGGCCGCCGTCCTCTTCATCGCGGTCGCGCCCGTCGCGTGGGCGCCCGCCCTGCTCCTCGCGATCGGTGCTATCGCCGGCGGCCAGGTCGGCGCAAGGGTGGGGCGCCGCCTGCCGGCCCGTGTCCTGCGCCTCGCGATCATCGTGGTCGGCACCTTCGTCGGCGTTCGTCTCCTGCTGGGGTAGCGCCGACAGCCAGCTCCGGCCACTGGCCTTCCAGCCCGACCCCACCCATCCACCGGCGCCACGATCCGGTCGTTGTGGTGACCCCGATCCAGCCGTTTGCCTTGCTACGTCGGGCTCGTCGCCGACTCGGGACACCGCGCTCGCTTCGCTCTGTGATGATTCGGCCAATGGCCGTTCCGCTCCGCATTGGTTGCGCCGATCTGCATGTCCATCCGAGCGGCGACGCCGCGAGGCTCACGACGCCGACGGCGGTGTACGCCGCGCTTCGGGTGAGCAAGTTGCAAGTGGCCATCCTCGCCGACCACGACCGCATCGAGGTGGCCCAGGCGCTCGTCGCCCGCTCGCGCGATGAAGGGATCGCCATCGAGCTGGTGGTCGGCGAGGAGATCACTACCCGCGAAGGTCACCTGTTGGGGATCAACCTCTCGGCCCTCGTGCCGGCCGGGCTGTCGCTCGAAGAGGCGGTCGTTGCGGTCCATGCGCAGGGCGGGCTCGCGGTGGTCGCGCATCCGCTGCTGCCGCCCTATGTGGCGGCGTCCCGCCGCCGGCTCATCGATCTGGCCGAGGGCGACCCCGGCTGTCGCCCCGACGCCTTGGAGACGATGAACCCGGTAGCCGCCTGGATACCCGGCTGGCGCCGCCGCGTCGAACGGCTCGCCACGCGCTGCGGCTATGCCGCAGTCGGCGGATCGGACGCCCACGTCGCGCGCGCAGTCGGGCGGGGACGGACCTATTTCCGTGGCGACACCGCCGCCGACCTTTTCGCCGCGATCCGAAGCTGTGAGACGCGGGCTGACGGGCGGCGCGCTCCCCTTCGGGACGTCGTCCGCAGGGCACGAGACTAGCGATAGATGAGGGGCACCGTCGGCGCGGGTATCGGCGCGGCGCTTGAATCAAAGAGGGAGCGCTCTCGCGCACGCACGCAGGCTGGCGCCAACCCGAATGAGTTCACGCACCACCGCACTGCTCAGCGCGGGATCGAGCCCACACGAGGCGCCGTGCTGGCGCCGCCGAACCCCGAACGGCTAGGTACTCACGCGAAGGGCCGCCGAGGCCTCGCCACGCTGCCTGCGCCGGCCGTACAATCCCGAACCTGCGCCGGTACTCGTGGAGGTCCCCATGCGAGTCGTCGTCGTCGAGTTCCCCGACCGCGCCTCGGCCAGGCTCGCGGTGCGCGCGATCCGTCCGGTGCTCACGACCGCCGCCGGCCCCTGGTGGCTCGAGCAGCGCGACGAGCGCTGGCTGATCGGTGGCCCGGTCTCCACAGAGTGGGAAGACTTCGTGGCCGACACGGTCAGCGCCCTCGGCGGCTACGAGGTTCCCGACGGCCGCCTCTCGCGACGTGCCGACGACGAGCGGCCCGCGCGTCGGCTCCGCGGACTCACCTAGGGGCCTCGTGTTCGGGCATCCCCCCACGACTCCACGGCGAGCCGTAGACTCCGGGCCGTGGCTCGCTCCCGCCTGCCGCACCTGCATACCGTGATCTGCCCGCGCTGCGCGGGTCAGGTTTGGGTCCGCGACGTCATCACGAGCGCGCCCGACCCCATCGAGGACCCGCTGGCGACCCAGGTCCTGACCGTCCGGCCCCTCCGCTGGACCTGCGTCGGATGCGGCTACCAGGCCAAGCCCGACGGCATGATCAGTTGGCGCCTCGGACCCGCCGCGCACCGGGAGTTCGTCGCCGCCGCGAAGCGCGCGCACTAACGGGTCTCGGGCTCGCGGCTTGCGCGATGGCCTCGTGGAGCAGCCGCAGCGCGTCGGCCAGCTCAGAGAGCGCCTCGGCCTCTGTCATCCCGCGTGACACGACGGTCGGCCAGATCGACGCACCAGCTCCTGACGTGATCGGCCGTGACAACGTCCATGATGACGCTGCCCGTGAGCATCTGGGCAAGACGCTTCTTGGTCGCTCACGTGGAAGTTTCGGGAACCATCGCCGATCTCTTTGCCGCCACGTCAACGACGAACGACCCGGTCGACGCGGAAGCGTTGCGAACGTCGAGCGCCAGATAATCTACTTGCAGGAGCTCGCGCCGATCTCCGTCTTGGTGCCCTTTGACCTGCGGCTATGGCTGCTTGCCGATACCGCCGGTCAAGGGCGCAACAGTGCAACCGTCCGGGGGGATGCGCAACGCCCGACCTCGGCGTCGACCCCGCGGCTGCGGCCCACCCCGCTCTCTGACAGCGAGGCGACGCCGATGGCCCCGACCTGAGCTTCGACCCGGCGGGTGTCGACCCCCGCGAGGTACGCCTCCTGGACGACCGCGAGGAGGGCCCGCTCGGCGCGCCGTCGGGGTTAGAGGAGCGAGGGGTCAGGTGCCTCGAAAATAGCCCCAGGCGACGGGGCCACCGAGACCTGGTAGCCGAGGGTCTCGAGCCTGCGCGTGAGCCGTTGCCGGACCTGCTCTCGGTCGCTTTCATCGAAGTAGTTGGCGCCGAGGTCGGTGAAGGTCGTGCCGCGGGCCAGAATGGCGTGGGCGATGACGAGCAGCTGGCCGCCGGGAACGAGCCCGCGCTGGCTGCACGGTTCGGGAACTGACGCCCGGGGCGACGTGCGCGCGAACCCGCCCGTCGAGGGGCAGCCGGACCGAAGTCCATGGAGCTCTGTCGGATTGAACGGCAGCGGGCGCGGTGCTCAGGGCACACCGCATGACGGGGTGCATCGACTGCTGCTCCATCCGGCAGCGTTGGGGCCCTCACGGGCGCGCGGTCGGCCGCGGGGTTCGACGCGCAGAGGGACGCTTCGTCGCGCGCGGCGATGGCGACGGCGAGGGCGAGGCCGCAGCCCCCGTCGGCGCTGCCTGCAGCGGCGTGACCATGAGACGGTCCTTCGTGACCCACACGAGCGAGGGCGTCGCACCGCCCCCCGGGTCAAGCAGGAACATGCCCTGCAGGTCGGCGAACGCCGGCGTGTCGGTCAGGGCGATGTACTGGCTCCGGTAATCGCCCGTCGCCTTGTCGAAGGCGATCACCCGGTTCCAGGTCGCGTCGTAGACATACAGAGTGCCCTGACCGCGCGTCGCGCTCGCCGTGAGCAGCTCGTAGTGGTGGCCGGGGCGCAGGTCCTGGTCGTCCGGCGCCACCGCCAGCGTGAACGAGGGATCCGGCCGGCCGTTGAAGAAGCGGGTCACGGTGTCGGTGGCCAAGGCGTAGATGTCGCCGTCGATGAAGAGCTGCTTGATGCCTGACACGTCGGTGGCGGTGGCGAGATAGCCCGTCGGAGCGGTAGGGAACCCGCTGCCGTCGGCGGCCGGCGCGTAGCGCAGGATCTGCTGCGAGCTCGGGTCCACGACGTAGAGGTTGTAGAGACCCGCGTCGGCGTTCTCGACGAACGTCTCGACGTCGGTCACATCGCTGCCCCAGGTCTCGGAGTGGTTCAGCGCCACCGCGCCCAAGGTGCCGTGGCCGTTGCGATCGGCGGGTCGCCAGCGCCACACGGCGCCGTTGTGGTCAATGATCACGAGGTCGGGCCCGCCCACCGTGAGCAGCCACGGGTCGCCCACGCCGCTGGCGCCGCCGTCCCCCTCGCGGACGATCACGGCCGCCGTCTTCTTCGCGAGATCGAAGCGGACCACGGTGTGGGCCGCCCGGTCGATGGCGTAGGCCGCACCGTCGGGCCCCTGCACCAGCCCCGACAGGTCGGCCGCCGGATCGAGCTTCTGCATCGTCACCAGCGTCGTGGCGGCCGTGCGGACCGTGCCGTAGAGCTGGTCGAGCCCCGCCGACACCTGGTCGCGGTAGACCTGCAGCGTGCCGACCGCGACGCCCGCCCGCTGTGCGGTGTCGAGCTGCCGCCACGCCTCCCGCAGGATCGGGCAGCGCCTGCTGCGGGTCCGCCTGCAGCAGGGTGCCGCTGCCCCCGAACACCTGGGCGAGCTCGCTGCGGGCGGCGGCCAGCGCCTGCTCACCCGCGTTCGCCTGCTGGATCTTGGCCGTCTTGCCGTGCAGCCCGCCGTTCACGCTCCAGTACCCCACGCCCACCACGAGCAGGGCGCCAGAACGGCGAGGACGGCGGTGGCGAGGCGGCGCTCGCCGGTCCAACGATCCGTGGCCGACCGCACGTGCTGGTCATCGGGGCTGCGCCGAGTCACGAGCTTCACGGCGCGGTCGACGAGCCCGACGAAGACGCCTGCGCCGGCGTTGCCCGCCCGCCCGGCGCTGCCGCGCACCGCAGTCCCGCCATCGGCCACCGAGTCCGCGAGTGGGATCGGCGAGCGCTCCATGGTCCCCGTGAGTGGCTCGGCCGGGCGAACCGGCACCAGCTGGTGTTCGACGTGGGGAGCCGGGGCCTCGGAGGCCTCGACCACGAGGAGGGCGTCGGAGCCGTCGCCGCCCTCGGCCACGAGCCGGTTGTGCAGATGCTGCGCGGCCAATGCCGGGTGCAGCGTCGTGATCGCCCGGCGCAGCTCCTTGGTCCCGAGGCGCGCCGCCAGCTCGCCGGAGGCGAGTAACAGCACGTCGCCGGCGAGCAGCTCGCCGCGCCACACGTCGATGCGGAGCGGACCGGCGGTCGGTAGGCCTGGACCGCGGTCCCCCGCCGGCAGCGTCCGGAACTGGCCCTGACGGGCCAGGAACGCGTCGGCGTCGCCGACGCTGGCGACGTAAAGCTCGTGCTCCCGGAGGACGGCCACGGCCAGCGCGATCCCGCCACCCGCTGGCAGGTGCAGGTCGCGGCGGTGCGCCAGGCGGCTGTTGGCCGTCCGGATCGCCTTCTCCAGGCAGATCGGGATGCCGGCCGACTCGTCGTAGTAGTACTCACGCCCGATCGTCTCGAGGACCAGGCGCGTGGCGTCGCGGGCGCGCTCGCTCGCCCCCCGCGCGGTGGCGATGGCGTACAGGTTGCCCTTCGAGCGTCCGATCGCGCCGACGGTGGGCTCCTGGACGAGAACTGTGTCCGGGGAGGACTCCAGCTGCTCGTCTTCCGGGACGAAGCCGAGGTTCGTGTGGAACCGGACCGCCATGATGTCGCGAGTCTACGCGCCGCGGCTGTCACGCCCCCGTCCAAGGCCGGGGCACGGCCCGGTGGAGCTCGTCAGGCGTGGGTGACCCGGTCCGTCCACTCGACTGCCACGATGAGCAACGTCGCGCCGGCTTGCGACCCGCCACGCCAACCCATCGGCTCGGCGCGCCGGGACCATTCGACTAGACCCATGAACGGCGCGGCGGCGTACCGTCGGCACAATGAGCGCGACGTCCGACTACTACACGATTCTCCGGGTCGACCCCGAAGCGAAGCGTGAGGTGATCCGGGCGGCCTACGTGTCCCTCGCCAAGGAGAATCACCCTGACGCGGGGGGCGCGGCAGAGCGGATGGTCGTCCTGAACGAGGCGTGGGCCGTGCTCGGCGACTCGGCGCGGCGGGCCGCCTACGACCAGGCCCGACGCGCGACGCCGCTGGTGCAGCCAGCACGGGCGGCGCGGTCCGACTTGGGCGACTCGGGGACCGTGTATACCCCGCCGCGCGGCGGGGTCGCCACGGGCTCCTACACCACCAGGGACTTCGAGCGATACTCGCCGGCGGGTCGGGCGGCCCCCAAGACCACGCCCCGTCACACGCCGGGCTGGCGCCTGCCCTGGCAGACGCGGCCTCGTCCGGGCGGCGATCAACCGAAACGGCAGGCGGCGAGAGACCCGACTCCCACGCAGTGATGGCGGCTGAACGGTCGTCAACATAGGGCGGCGTCAGCCTCCGTCCCCGCATCCCCCGGGTCTGCATCGGAAGATCCAATCTTTCGGCCGAGGTCGCGGCCCGCTGAGCCGCGACCTCCAGGCGAACAGGCGATCAACGCGCTTGCCCCTGCCGCTGCCCGCCACGCGGTTGACGAACGCCCTGCTGAGTGTTGTGGTGTATGCGCGCGATCCTCGCGCAGCTCGCGGGTGCCTGCGCGTCGCCGGCCACCGTCGCACCGGGTGGTCCATCGGCCGGCGGGTCGGCTGCGTCCTCGTCGGGCGAGGCCGCCACCTCGCCTCTCGCATCGGGCGCCCTCACCAACCTGACCATCGGGCTCGGCTACATCCCGAGCATCCAACCGTGTTTAAGGCGCAGGGGCTCCGTCACGTCGCGTGGGCCTTGACCTCGGACGAGGACGACGAGCCAGAGGCGGAGGACGAGGCCGCACCGGCGATCGCGTGACTCCGAGGCGCAGGGACGGGCCCGCCGGAGTGGGATGGCGGGCCCGTGAGCAAGCGGAGGTGCGAGAGGAGTATCGGCCCGCTCAGTTAGCCGATTGTTCGGGCGCGGTTACTCCTTCCGCTCGTGCGGGACTGGGGCGCACCGGGCACCGAGCGACGGTTCGGCGCCCGCTTGAGCGTCTCGCGATCAGAGTTCACAGTCCTGCAATACGAGCCACACATGGCGACACCAGCAAGCGATCGTGTCTCCCGTGCGGGCGTCATCCCAGTAGGGATCTGGCCGAGCAGTTACCTGCCGGTGCACAACGGCCTTGACAGCGGGGCGCTCGAGCGCGCATACCAACTCGGGGTGGTGGGCCGATCACTTTCGTTAAGTGGCTCCGGCCACCATCCCTCTGCGTCGACCGTCGACTTCGGGCCGTCGACCGAGTCAGACCTGCTGGAAGGGACCGATGTCTGGCAGCACGACCGGCATCTGGATCTCGGCCACCGCCGCCACGGTGCTGCAGTGGAGCCCGCAGCTCAGCCTGCTGCACCGCATCGTCTCCACCGTGCCGGGCCGCCACCGCTCGACCGGGCGGCCGCCCACCGAAGCGCACCCGGCCGGCGAAGGACATCGCGACGAGCACATGCGGACGTTCTTCGACGAGGTGGCGCGCGTGCTGCCGGGGGAGGATGACCTGCTACTCGTCGGTGATGGCGAGGTCGTCGACCACTTCGCCGACTATGTGCGGGCCCTGGACGCGCGCCACGGTCAGCCGCGCCGGATCGTGGTCGAGAAGAGCGGCCCGCTCAGCGACCGGCAACTGCTGGCCCGCCTGCGCACGTTTGCGGGATCGCCGGCCCGCCGTACGCCGCCGCGCTAGGCCTACCGCGGGTCGACCGTCCCGCACTGAGTAGGCCGACGCGACTACTGCACGGCCTGCAGGACGACGAGGACCAACACGACCGCCAGCACGGCCGCGACCACGTAGACCCAGATCGAGACCTGTGGCCGGGGGATGCGCCGCAGGGGCCCCATGTTCCCGCCACCGCTGTTCAGCTGTTGTCGGCTACCGGGAGTCCCCGCAGTACCCGTGACGCGGAATGTGTTGGGGGCCCGCTGGTCCCGCAGCGTGTTGGGCCGGACGTCACCGGGCCCGCCCTGCTGGTTGGTCATACGATGCCTCTCCGCTGCCGGCCCCAAATGTCCGGGCGCCGATCAAGCCTGCCACCGAGGGCAGGGAATGCAAGAGGACGATGGGCTGTTCGGGCACGACCCACGGCTGAGGTTGAGCACCCCAACCATCCCGCGATCGTGCCAGGATGCCAACGAGGGTGCATTCGCCCCACGCGTGGGTCAGCGATCGCCGAAAAGATAGCGTGTGGGACGCGTTCCCTCGTACAGCCCAACCTCACCTCGCCAACGCCTCTCGTGCCTGCCGCGGCCCTCGGCCAATCAGCAGGCTCAGGTGGATCGCAAACAGCTTGAACACGCTCGCCCAGTGGTGACGGGTCGCGGCCGAGCGCAGGTCGAGCGTCCGGCAGCTCTGGCGCTCATACACGTGCTCCATGACGGCCTCCGGGACGACGTGGACCTCCCAGCCTCTTTGCCACATCCGGTAGCACCAGTCGAGGTCTTCTCCGTAGAGGAAGATCCGCTCGTCCATGCCACCCACTTCGAGGATCGCCTCGCGGCGGATGAGCATGGCTGCGCCGAGCGCCCAGTGGATCGGGCCAGCCGACGTCGGCGGGTCATCGATCCGCAAGTGCTTCCGGAGGATCCGCCGCCCGACCGAAGTCCGGCCGAGAGGCGACCGGCGGGCGATCGTCGTCAGCGGCGAGGGGTAGGTCCTGATGGATGCTTGTGGGGAGCCGTCCGGGTAGACGAGTCGTGGGACGACGATCCCGACGCGCTCGCCGGTGTCGTAAGTGAACGTCAGGACGCGCGCGTGTCGGTTAAGCCGCGGCAACAGCCGATCGCGCCCGCGCGGCCCCCGAGCGGATCAGGATGATCAAGTGCGCGCATCGATCGCAAGTACAGCATTCCGCTACATGAAAGAGGCGCGTCAGGCTCCAGAGGGCTAGGCCTCCGCATTGGCCGAACGCCGGCGTGCCGTGCGTGCAAATCCTTCCGCCCTGGACCAAGCGCGTGGTCACGTCCTCGCCCAGCGATGGCCGGCCCGGGCGCCGCGATCGCGGGGCGACAGTGCCCGCCCAGGCTGTGGCCCGGCTGGAAGACCTGCCCGGCGTCGACGCCTGCTGCTGCAGCGAACCCCCACGGCCGCCCCGGCTGGGGGCACGTCTGCCGGTATCCGACCGAGCTGCCCACCATTGCGGTATGCCGCTCGGGCGGTGCTGATCGGGTTACGGACTCGACCCACCCTACAGGACGACCGCCGAGCGAGATCACTCGACCCCTATGTGCCGCGCTCCAAGATGGTCAGGATCTCGGCACCATACCGCTCCAAGCGGACGCGCCCGATGCCTCGGACGCCGAGCAGCGCCTCGATTGAGCGGGGCTGTGCCTCGGCGATGGTCGCCAGCGTGGCGTCCTCCGCGACGACGTAGGCGGGTACGCCGTCCCGTCGTGCCCGCTCGCGCCGCCAGGCCTGCAGCCGCCCGAGCAACTCTGGATCGGCGACCAATGCGGAGGCCTGATCGGCTCGCGGGCCACCACCCCGGTGGACCGGCTGCGATGACCGCACCGCGAGGGACACGAGGAACCGGGAGGGTTGGCGCGAGGCGGCTCTGCCGCCTGGATTGACGCGACGGGCCGCCCACGAGAGCGTGAGGTGGCGTCGCGCCCGGGTGACCCCCACGTAGAGGAGTCGACGCTCCTCGGCGATCGCTTCCTCGTCCTTCGCCTGGCGGACCGGCAGCAGCCCTTCCTCGAGAGCCGGCAGGAACACGGCGTCCCACTCAAGCCCTTTGGCGCGGTGATAGGTGAGCAGGTTCACCCCATCCTGCGCGGCCCCCGCTTCCGCGGCATCGCGCCGGTCGAGCTCGGCGCGGACTCCCACCAGGGTCAGCGCCGGATCCCGGGCAGCGATGTCGGCGAGGATGCCCAGCAGCAGCTCCAGGGCCGCCGCCCGCTCCCGAGCTTCGTCACCGGCGTCGTCGGTCGGCTCAGTGAGCCCGAGCTCTTGCTCGAACAGGACTCGGACCGCTGGGGTGAGTTCGGGCCCGGTCTCTGTGAGATGCGCACGGGCCAGAAGCTGTCGCGCCTGGCGTACCTCGGTCCGCTCGAAGAACCGCTGGCCACGCACCGAGAAGCCGATGCCGGCACGGGTCAGGGCTTCCTCGATGGCTGGCAGCTGGGCGTTGATCCGCACCAGCACCGCGACCTCGGCGGGCGGCACACCGGAGGCGATGACGCCCCTGATCCCGGCCACGAGGGCCCTGAGCTCGGCATCGGCGTCGGCATGCCGATGGATGGTGGGCGCGGGCCCGGCTGGACTGGTCGCACGGAGCGGCCCTCGGGCTCCCGGACTGATGAGTCGATTGGCCAGGGCGAGGATCTGCGGGCTCGAGCGGTAGTTCGCGGTGAGGGCGATGGTGCGGGCGCCCTTATGGCGCTCGGCGAAGCGCAGCAGGAACTCGGGCGACGCACCGGTAAAGGTGTAGATGGTCTGGTCGGGATCGCCCACCACGGCGAGATCGGGCGAGTCACCCAGCCAGAGCTCCAAGAGCCGCTCCGCGAGCGGGTTGGTGTCCTGGTACTCATCGACCATGAACCAGCGCTTGCGCGCGCGCACGGTCGCGACCGCCGCCGCGTCGGTCTCCAAGAGCTCGACCGTCTGGACCAGCATGTCCTCGAAGTCGAGGCGTCCGGCGCGTGCCTTGGCCCGCTCGTAGTCGCGATAGAGCCGGGCGAAGAGTTCGGGCGGGATGGGCGCCCGGCCCTGCCCATCCTCGACCCAGCGCTCGGGCGGAATGCGCCGCACCTTGGCCCACTCGATGACATCGGCGAGGTCCTTGGCGGGGGTGAAGCGATAGCCGCCGGGCAGGCGTCGGGCGAGCGGCACCAGGAGCTCGAGCTTGGACGGCAGGATGCGCGGCAAGCTCCTCGCCGGCGTGCCGGGTGGGCCAGAAGAAGCGCAGCTGCGCGAGTGCGGCGGCATGGAACGTGCGCGCCATGACGCGCGGGTGGCCCAAGGCGGCCATGCGCTCGACCATCTCGCCGGCCGCCTTGTCGGTGAAGGTCACCAGCAGGATCTGATCGGGCGGCGCGACGCCGGTCTCGATGGCGTAGGCGGCACGCCGGCTGACCACCCGCGTCTTGCCCGAGCCGGCCCCAGCCAGGATGGCCAGCGGACCACTCGTGATCCGGACGGCCTCGCGCTGAGCCTCGTTGAGGTCGGCCAGCAGGCGCTCGGGTGATCCGTCGAGGCTGGCGGCGTGGCCGACGTCGTGGCTGGCCTCGGCCGACGGGGTGACCTCCACCTTCGGAAGCTCAGCGGACCGTCGATCTGACGCTTGAGCCTGAACTACCGGAGCAAGGAGAAGCGGCGTCGACCCAGTCTCCTGTGGTGGCTGGCTGGGCAGCTCGAACCGTGCTGCCCAGGTGGACGCGGGGATCGGCCGATGCAGCGCCGCGAGCTGCTCGGCGAAGCCCGCCAGGGCCTGCTGGCTGATCAGCTTCACGGCGGCCTTGCCCAGCAACCCGATGACGCCTTCGCCTTCGAGCTGGCGATCGATCGTCGTGGCCAGCTGATCGCACTTGATGACGGTGTCGAGCCCCTCGACCGGGTGCGCCGGGCGCTGGATGCGGGCCTGGTTCGAGACGAGGATCAGGCTGCGGAACTCCGGCCGGATCGCGTACCCAGGGCGCTTCGGGAGGGTTACCTGGCCGGTCCGGACCACATCCTCGAGGACGGCGATGTGCTTGCGGTTCTGTTCCACGGGCGAGGGCATGCCGACCGGCTGGCCGCCAACGAAGCGCTCCCACTCGCCCCGCTCGTTGATCGCGACACCCTCGGCAAAGTGCTTGCTCTCGCACACCCAGATCTGCAGCAGGCGGTTGATGATGAGGTGGTCGATCTGGGCGCTGCGGCCACCGCACTCGACTCGCAGGTCGTGGATGGTCGCAACGTTGGGATTGTCGGCATAGCGGAACTCGATCTCGTAGGCGGCTTCCTGCTCGCCCTCGGCGCCGGCCCGGACGGCGCGCATATCTTGCTCGGCGTTCTCACGCGTTACCGCATCAACATCAGGGCGGGCCAGGAGCACAGTGAGCGCATCGAGCAGGGGCTGCTTGTCGTCGGCGCGCTTGATTCGCATCAGGGCATCCCAGAGCTTTGTCGTCAGGCATGAGCCGGAGGCATAGAGTCCACGGACGTGGTGTACGAGTGAGCTGAGGGCCCTCGAACGCGGGGACCACCGCTTCATCCTCAACCGAGAACCAAGCACAACGGACTCGGAGAGGAGGAACACGGTGGTCGACGCCACGATGGACCCAGCGGTCTGGCTCCGCAAGCACCTCGAGACGGCCGACGCCGACCTGCTGCGGGAGATGCTGGGGACGTTCATCCAGGCGCTCATGGGCGCGGAGGCCGACGCGCTGTGCGGCGCTCCCTATGGGACGCGCTCGCCCGAGCGGGTCAACACCCGCAACGGCTACCGATCGCGGCCCTTCGACACGCGGACCGGAACGCTCGAACTCGCCCTGCCCAAGCTGCGCAGCGGGAGCTACTTCCCCGACTGGCTCCTGGAGCGCCGCCGACGCGCCGAGCGGGCCCTGGTGGCGGTGATCGCGGAGTGCTACGTGCGGGGCGTCTCGACCCGGCGGGTGGAGGGCCTCATCGCGACCCTCGGCATCAGCGGCATCAGCAAGAGCCAGGTGTCCGAGCTCGCCCGCTCGCTCGATGAGGAGGTGGCGGCCTTCCGTTCTCGGCCCCTGGACGGCGCGCCCTACACCTACCTCTGGCTCGACGCGCTGGCCCTGCGGGTGCGGGAGGGCGGCCGGATTGCCCAGCCCGCGGCGGTGATTGCCACCGCGGTGAACGCCGACGGCTATCGGGAGATCCTGGGCCTCGACCTCGTGACCAGCG
>CAWIHR010000061.1:0-24559 GCA_963835945.1 uncultured Chloroflexia bacterium | reverse complement strand
CCCGACTGGTCGCCCCAGGGCGCCTGGTCGATCTGTCAACGCCGTCTCTCACGCGGGCGGCCGGCGGATCGCCTCGGGGCCGAGGCCCCGCCCCTGGTACTCCGTGGCGAGGAACAGGTCGATGCCGGCATGGCGGTAGTCAGGATCGTCCTCCTCGGCGACCTGGAGGCTGCCGACCACCGCGCCGTCAACCTCGATCACGAACGAGATCTGGTAGGGCTCGAACAGGTCGGCGACGGCCTCGTCCGGAGACCCGGTACCCCACCAGCGGGCCACGCCCGGCTCCGCGAGGATCGAGCGGAGCGGCGCGCGGTCGGCCTCCTCGATGGAGCGCAGTGTCACGCGTTCGCCGACGAGTCGAGGGACGACCATCGGCAGATGATCGCCGATCACGGTCCGTCGCTCGTCCCGCCGCTCCGGACGCCGCGCCGGGCCCCCGCCAGATCGGACGCCCTTGTATCGAGCGAGCCTCGAGCTTATCGCGCCGCCCGTCGAGCCGGATCGTCCAGGGATCGATGGTGTCGAGGCGGAGATGCGTCTCGCTCCACGGATCGCGCGCCAGCGTGGCGCGGACGGCGTCTTCGGACTCGGCCTCGATGACGAGCACCACGCGCTGCTCATCGGCCAGCGGTCCGCCCAGGACGACGAAGCCGGCGTCCACGAGCCCGTCCATGAAGGAGGCGTGCGCGGGCCAGTCGGACTGCTGCTCCATGGGCCGCGACGGGTCCCACTGTGGCCCCAAACGGCGAACGACGACGAAGAACATCGCCAGCCTGGATCCTACGGCGGGACGGGCCGTCATGCCATGACTCCAGGGCGCGCTGGTTGGCGGCGCTCCGTGATCTCGGCGCCACGCGGTCATGGTACGGGACCGCACAGCGGCTCTACGAGTCGGGTGCTGCGACGGTCCGGCTCAGCGCCCATGATGCCCACGTGCAGGTCATCGACGGTCGCCAAGGACGCGGGGATGACTCCCGGCGCCGTAGCGCCCGTTCCCCCACAGAGCTGGAGCGCGGCCAGCTGAACGCGCCGACGATTTTCGCCTTGATCCTACCGCTCGCGCTCGACACCTTCGCGGTCAGCGCTGCGGTGGGCCTGACGAACCCCACGCGACGAGAGCGGCTCCGGCTCGGCGGGCTCTTCGCGCTCTTTGAAGGGGGGATGCCAGCCATCGGTCTCATCGTCGGCGGCCGCCGGGCCAGGCGCTTGGGGCGGCCGCGGACTACCTCGCGATCGCCATCCTGATTGGGTTCGGCGCCTACACCCTACTGCGCACCGGGGGTGCGGACGACGCGCGATCCGCGAGGATGGTCAGTGCGCACGGCCCCGCGCTCATCCTCGTCGGGTTGAGCGTCAGCCTTGATGAGCTCGCTATTGGGTTCACCTTGGGCCTGCTTCGGGTGCCCGTGCTGCCGATCCTCATCGCCATTGGCGCCCAGGCGTTCGCCGCCTCGCAGCTGGGATTTGGGCTCGGTGCGCTTTCGAGGCGGTTTCGCGAGGGGGCTGAGCGCCTCACCGGGATCGCGCTCATCGCGCTCGGTGTCATCCTCCTTGTTGAGCGCCTCTTGTAGGGGACCACATGCGGCCCCTGGCGGTACGTCCAGTAACCTGACGCGAAGGCGTGACCGCGGGGAGCGTGCTGGCCTGGGGCGGCGTGCTCGGGCAGGAGCATTCCAGGAAGTTGACCAGTCGGCCGGACACGGGGCGCGGACGAACCGCCCGGCCGTTCAGTCCGCCGCGCGGGATGGCGCTGGCGCATCGGCGGCCCTGCTCCCCAGCCGAGGCGCCCAGCGCACCGCTCGGGCCTCCTCGACCACGTCGAGCACGGCGGCCTCGACCGCCTCGCCGATGCGCTGCGCCTCGACGACCGTGAGCGCCGGATCGACCGCCCCGTCGATCTCGAAACACAGGGAGCGCCCGGCCCAACGGCCCCACACGTTCACCGCTTGCACGCCGGCCACCGTCATGGCTGCCGCTGTCGCAGCCTCGATGTGTTCCGGGTCGACGCCGTCCATCAGGTGGTGCAGCAGGTCTCCGGTGACGGTCACGCCCACGTGGACGATGAAGAGCGTCACCGCGAACCCGGCCAGTGGGTCACCCCACCAGTACCCGGCCGCCACCACGGCCAGCCCGCACAACGCGCCCGCCGAGGAGAGCGCATCGAGCCAGGAATGGCGGGCATCGGCCACGAGCGTGGTGGAGTGGATGCGGGTACCAACGCGCAACTTGTAGCGCGCGACCAGCTGGTTGCCCGCGATCCCGAGGGCGGCCCCAGCATGCCCACGTACACCGCGGAGGTCTGGCCGTGGTGCACGAGCTTGAGGTAGCTCTCGATCCCGGCCAGGGCGGCCGATGCCCAGATCACGAGCGCGACGCCGAGCCCGGCGAGATCCTCCGCCCGCTCATAGCCGTACGGGTAGCGCGCCGAGGGTTGCCGTTTGGAGATCGCGAACCCCAGGAACACGACCGCTGAGGTGGACACGTCGGAGAGGTTGTGGAGCGCGTCGCCCAGGAGCGCGACCGAGCCAGTGATGAGCGCGAGGGCGAGTTCGAGGAGTCCAGTGGCCGCGAGGCCGAGCGCGGAGATCCCGACAGCTCGGTTCGCCGCGCGGCGGTGCTCCGCCTCGTCGTGGCGTGCGGCCGGTGGCCCGAGCAACGGAGACACAGCAGGCGCAGGATCAGCCACGCAACCGTCCGGTCGAGGGTCACGACCTGCCTTCCATGGGCTAATTCTGAGTCGGCAGGTCGGATATTACCCCCCAACGCAGGCCACAACTGGCGCTCTCAGCGGTGGGGTGGTATGGAAACGCGGTCGTTCGGAGCCGAGATGCCTACTCGTCGGGCAATGCGCCCTCTCGCTCGGCTAGGCGCCACGTCGCTGCGACGCCACGTCCCGCACTGCGCGCCTGTTCCCACGCGTCCGCCGCGGCCTGCACGGGGTCCCATGGCGCACTGACCGGCGGTGTGTAACTGAGATCGAGCCGGGTCAGGTCCTCGACGGTCAGTTCGCGTGGAGGGCGCTCGCCATGATGTCGATGCGCTTGGCCACCTCGGCTCGCCAGTCCCCCACGATCTGGGCACCCAGGAGCCGGCCGCTGATCGCATCGCCCGTCAGGCGGATGCGCAGCTCGCTCGCCCCGGGGTAGTAGGGCTTGTGGTCGGGGACGCTCGGTCTCGATCGTCAACGGCGCGTAACCCGCGGCTCTGGCCTCCGCATCGCGCAGCCCCGTGCGGGCCGCGGCGAGGTCGAACACCTTGACCACCTGCGTCCCGACCGAGCCCTCGAAGGCGGCCTCGGCCGCCTGCGGCGTTCTCACCTGCCACCCGGCCCTGCTTGTGGGCCGTCGTGCCGAGCGGCAGGTAGGTCGGACGCTGCAGCATGGCGTGCCACGTCTCGACGCAGTCGCCCGCGGCGTAGATGAGGGGCACGCTCGATCCGCATCCTCCGCGTCACCTTGAGCGCGCCGGTCGCCCCCATCTCGAGGCCCGCCGATCGCGCCAGCTCAGTGTCCGGCCGGACGCCTGCGCCGATGACGACGAGGTCGGCGGTCAGCTGTTGTCCCCCCGTGAGCGTCGCCTGCAGCCGGCCCTCGACGCGGGCGATCCCTTCGAGCGCGGCACTGGTCAGCACGATCACGCCGTGGCGCTCGAGTTCCGCGGCCAGCAGCGCGCCGAGGGAGGGATCGACGCTCGGCAGGACGCTCGCCGCCCGGCCGGCCAGCGTCACCGCGATGCCGCGCCGGGTGAGGGCGTCGGCCATCTCGACCCCGATGTAGCCGCTGCCCACGACGAGCGCGCTCGATGGTGCGCGCGCCTCGAGCCATGCCCGCAGCCCGATGCCCTCGCCCATCGTGTGGAGCAGGAAGACGCCGTCCTCCTCGAGGCCCGGGATGGCCGGACGGACCGGCCGCGCCCCGGTGGCGATGATGAGCCGGTCGTAGGCAAGCTCGCGGATCCCCTGTCCCGTGCGCACCGACACGACCCGGCGAATGGGGTCGATCGCCTCGGCGCGGTGCTCCAGGAGGACCTCGATGCCCTGCGCGGCGATCTGGCGCGCATCGCGGTGGGCCAGGGCGTGCCAGTCCTCGACCTCGCCGCTCAGGTAGAACGGCAGGCCGCAGATGCTGTAGTTGAGGTACCCGTCGGCGACGAGCAGGGTGATCTCGAGCGAGGGATCGGTGCGCCGGGCGCGCAGGGCCGCCTCGGTGCCGGCGTCGCTGCCACCCACGATCACGAGCCGCACGGCCCGACCTCCCCGAGGACGTGCCGCGACGCGACGGTCAGGCCGCCGGTGCCACCCCAAGCTCCGCCAGCAGGCCCCTGCACCCGCCGCTCGATCTCGTCGCGAATGGGGCGCACGGCCTCGAGGGATTGGCCGGCCGGGTCGTCGAGTTCCCAGTCGAGGTAGCGCTTGCCGGGGTACACCGGGCAGGCGTCGCCACAGCCCATGGAGACGATCACGTCCGCCGCGCGGACGATCTCGTCCGCCCAGGGCTGGGGCAGCTGCGTGCTGATGTCGATGCCCTGCTCGGCCATCGCCGCGACGGCCGCCGTGTTCAGCTCCGCCGCGGGCAGTGAGCCGCCCGAGAAGACATCCACCCGGTCCCCGGCGAGGTGGCGCATCCAACCCGCCGCCATCTGCGAGCGCCCGGCATTGTGGACGCACAGGAAGAGCACGCTCGGGTTGAGGTCGGTCCGATCCGACTCCAGGCGCACCAGCGCGCGTAACCGATCGTTGGTCAGGCGCTCGACGATGATGGGCGTCCAGGTCCGGATCTTGGCCGTCGGGAGGATCAGCTCGAGCGACTCGACCATGAAGCGCTCGATCGTCTCGACGTTCATGCGGCCCTTCCAGCGGCGCTCCAAGGCGGCGGCCGACTGACGGATGCTGACGCGTTCGCCGGGGGTCAGGTCGGGCATCATCCAGGGGGCCGAACTCGTTGGCGTGGTCATGGGGGCTCCTTCGTGACTGCGGTGCCCCGAGCCTATGTCTTCAAGTGGCTTGAATGTCAATACCCCGCTGGGGACTCCGTATGCGCTGCTATGCCTCGCCGGCGTCGCCGCAACAAGGGGCCGCACGGCCCACTGGTGCGTGCCGTCTGCGTCTAGGGTGTCACATCCTCACGTGACACACTTTCGACTGAGATGCTGAGTGCCGCGAGACGTCGTGCGGAGGTCCGCCATGTCCGTTGAGCTGCCTGTGCTAGCGGACCTGCCGGAGCTGCGCCTGGAGCTGCCCGCCCCCGACGTCGAGGCGCCCCTGGCCGCTGCGTCCCTGCTCGCCGACCGCTCGCGCGCCGGGATCCTCGCGATCCTGCGCGACGGACCCCACTGCGTGTGCGAGATGGCCGCCGCGCTCGGCGAGCGGCAGAACAACGTGAGCAACCACCTGGCCCGCCTGCGCGAGGCCGGCCTCGTGCGCGCCAGCCGGCTGGGCAGCGACACCCGCCGCATGTACTACGAGCGTGACGAGGCCGCCTGCGCGGCCGCGCTCGCCGACCTGCGCAGCCTCCTGGAACTCCCTGGATGACCACACTCTCCGTCCAGGCCGGGCCGGTCGAGGGCAACTGGGCAGACGGGTCACCGTCTGCCAGTGGCCCAGGGACTGACCGCCCTGGTCTCGGCGCCAGAGGCACTCGCAAGGCTCAGCGAAGCGGGTTGTGATGACCGAGCCCTACGACCTGGCCGTACTGGGCGGCGGTTCTGCCGGTTACGTGGCTGCGCTTCGAGGAGCGCAGCTCGGCGCGCGTGCGGTGCTGATCGAGCGAGAGCGGGTGGGGGGCACGTGCCTGAACATCGGCTGCATCCCCACCAAGGCCCTGACCACGTCGACAGAGCTGCTGCTGAAAGCCAGGCGCGCGCACGAGTTCGGCCTTGCCATCTCGACGGCTGCGCCCGATCTGCCCGCCCTCATGGAGTACAAGCAGGGTGCCGTAGATGCGTTGGTCGGCGGCGTCGAGCACCTGCTGAGGAACGCGGGTGTCACCCTGCTGCGTGGCACCGGTCACCTGGCTTCGCCGACCACGCTGCAGGTGCAGCGCGACACGGGCGCTGCGATCAGCGTTTCGGCCCACCAGCTCATCCTGGCTCCAGGGTCCATCACCGCCCGGCCACCCATTCCCGGCCTGGACCTGCCCGGGGTGATCACCAGCACGGAGGCGCTTGACATCTCGGACGTCCCCGCCCGCCTGATCGTGGTCGGGGGAGGTGTCATCGGCCTGGAGTTCGCGTGCATCTACGAAGCCCTGGGCAGCCGGGTGACCATCCTGGAGATGATGCCGACCCTGCTGCCGGGGGCGACGGATGAGGCGCTGGCGCAGCGTCTGGCCGTCCTGCTGCGGCGGCGGGGCATGCGCATCGTGACCGGCGCGCAGGTCGAGGAGATCGTGTCCTCCGGGAGCGGCCTGGCCGCGACGTATCGTGACGCCAAGGGCGCCCTATCCCGAATCGAGGGTGATCGCATCCTGGCGGCCTTGGGGCGCTGGCCGAACACCGAAGGTCTCGGCCTGGCCGAGGTCGGCGTGAAGATGAACGGTCGGGCGATCGACGTGGACGAGCACCTGGCCACCAGTGTGCCGAACGTGTGGGCCATCGGCGATGCGGTCGGGGGCGTGATGCTGGCGCACAAGGCGATGGTCGATGGGCGTGTGGCCGCCGAGAATGCCTGCGGCGGCAGACGCAGCGTGGACTACCGCTCGGTTCCGAATGTCATCTTCACCCGGCCTGAAGTCGCCAGTGTCGGCCTGACCGAAACACAGGCGCGCCACCAGGGAGCCGACGTGAAGGTCGCGCAGTTCCCCTTCTCGGCCAATCCACGAGCGCGCCTCCTGGGCGAGATGGATGGGCTGGTGAAGCTGGTGTGCGAAGCGGAGAGCGGTGTGGTGCTGGGCGTTCATCTCATGGGACCGCACGCCACCGATCTGATCGCCGAAGGGGCCCTGGCCGTGCAGCTCGGGGCAACGGCCGACGACCTGGCCTGGACGACGCACGCCCACCCGACGCTACCGGAGGCCATGCTGGAGGCGGCGCTCGGCTTCCGCAATGCAACCCTGCATTTCCAAACTCGCTAGGACGGCACCATGCCCAGCTACCTGGAAACCACCGTCGACAAGTTCATCTTCAAGGTGGCGACCGATCGTCACTACAGTCCCGCGGGCGTCTGGGCGCTGGCCGAAGGGGACCGGATCCGCATCGGGATGACGGACTTCCTGCAACAGCTCAACGGCGACGTCGCCTTTGCGGAGGTCAAGCCGGAGGGCACGGTGCTCGGGACCGGGGACGAGGTGGCGCTGATCGAGACGATCAAGGTCAACGTGGGCGTGCCATCGCCCGTCGGCGGCACCGTCGCAGAAGTCAACCCGGCGATGGAGCTATCCCCCGAGGCCATCAACCAGGACCCGTACGGCGAAGGGTGGCTTGCGCTCATCGATGCACGCGACTGGCCGACGGATCGCGACGCCCTGCTCGACGCGCAGGCGTACTTCGAGCTGATGAAGGGCCAGGCCGAAGAGGAAGCGAAGAAGCGATGAGCGCTCCGGAGCGCAAGGTCATGATCGTGCCGTGCAGCGGCATCGGCAAGACGTACGGCACGGTCAGCCGCGAGGCCGCCTACGAGGTCACGGAGGATCGTCGACCGGGGGCCACCGGGCTCGTGGCCCTCTCGCTCCTCGTCCTGGGTGACGCGGACGCCCGGGCCGCGGTCAGGGCACATCCGGCGGTGACGATCGACGGGTGCAAGCTCGCCTGCGCTGCCAAGATGGTGCAGGAGAGCGGCGGGCATGTCGCCCAGGGTTTCGCGGTGCTCGACGTGTACCGGCGGAACCGGAAGCTGAAGCCGCAGGGCATCGCCGAGCTGAACGAGGGCGGTCAGCAGCTTGCCCATGCGGTGGCCGAGGAGATCGCCGCCGTCGTCGACGAACTGGTCTCCCGCGAGGAGGCACCCGACCATGCCTGAGCTGCCGCAGCGGAAGGTCGGGATCGTCGCCTGCTCGGGCGAGGAGCTGGCGGAGGGCACGGTGACGCGTCTGGCCGCGCTCCGCGTGCTGCACCAGCTTCGCCCCGGCGAGACGGTGACCATCTGTCTGCCGCTCTTCCTCGCAGGTGGGCGAGGGCGACAGGGCCTTTGCCCGCTTCTATCCGACCATCGCCGTGGACGGCTGTGAGAAGCGCTGCGCGGCCCGCGCGACCGAGCAGTTCTCGGGCAAACCCGCCGCCAGTGTCATCGTGAGCGACCTCGTTCGCGAGCACGGCCTGGGTCAGCCCGAAGGGGCGCGGCGGCTGAACGCGAGCGGCCAGCAGGCGGTCGAGGTCACGGCCGAGCGCATCGCCGGCCTGGTCGACCAGCTCCTCGGCGGGCAGTGGAGTCGACGCAGCGGGTCCTTCGTCGAGCCCGAACCAACGGCGCCCTCCGAGGATGCGACTCAGGCAGCCTGTTCGTGCGGGTCCGCCATTCCGATCCAGAAGGTGGACGTTGACGGCCGAACGGTCTCCTTGGCCGCGTTGCCGTTGATCTTCGAGCAGTTCCACGGCGCCGGCAAGGCGCCCGGAGCCGAGGCCACCAGAGAACTGCTGGAGATCGTCAAGATCTACAACGAGGTGCCAGTCGGGACCGATCAGGAGTACATGGCAGCGCTGGCGCGTGAATACGCCGCCTTCTACCGCGAGAAGGAGGCCCGACCGTGAGCCGCACGGCGACGTATCACACGACGGTGTCGTGGACGGGCGAACACTGGGGGCACATCGCGATGGGCAACGGCCCGGAGATGGCCTTCTCCGCGCCGCCCGATGCCCAGGGACATCCCGGCGTGCTGACTCCCGAAGACGCCTTCGTCGCGGCGGCGAACACCTGCGTCATGATGATGTTCATCTGGGCGACTGAGCGGTTCAGGCTCAATCTGCAGTCGTATGACTGTCGAGCCGAGGGTACCAAGCTGATCGAACTCGACCGGACGGAGACGTTCACACACCTCCGTCTTCGGCCGCACATCCGGATCAGTGCGGGGGTCGAGCGACCGGCAGTGGTCGAGGCCCGTACACGCCGGGCCCTGCAATCAGCCCAGAAGTACAGCCTGGTGGCCAACTCCGTGAAGTCCGAGATCGTGGTTGAGCCAACGATCGAGCTGGTGCCCTGATGCGCAAGGTTCCCAGGCCGATCCACAACCGGTGCCGTCGGGCCCTCGACGCACTCGGTGGCGTCCTCCGGTGACGACCATCGCCCTGCGCCAGGCAAGGATTCCGTTCGGCTCGTCGTCGGCGCGGCAGTCATCGCCTGGCTCGTCGCTTGGTTCGCGGCCGCGCCGTTCGCTGCCTGGTTCGCCCTCGACCTCCCCGGCCTGGAGCCGGGCGGTCATCAAGACCCCGGTCATCGCCACCTTCGCCACGTCGTGACGATCGGGATCCTCTGCATCGGCTACCTCTTCAACGCCCTCATCGCCTGAAGGAGGCACATGTCATGAAGGTTATCGAGGTCCTGGGCCCGGGCTGCGCGAACTGCCAGCAGCTCGAGAAGAACGCCCGCGAGGCGGTGATGATGGCCGGCGTCGAGGCCGAGATCCGGCATGTCACCGACTACCGTGAGATCGCCGCCTACGGCGTGATGCACACGCCTGGGCTCGTGATCGACGGCAAGGTCGTCAGCGCCGGGCGCATCCCATCGGCCGGCAACATCGCGATCTGGCTGGACGAGGCATGAGCATGACGGACGACAGCGCGCTCCTGTCCACGGCTCTCGCCTCCCACGGCCACACGTGCTAGGCCAGCACGGCAGGGGTCCGAGCGGGACGCGCGTCGGTCGGCCTTGTGCTGCGCGTGTGCTCGGGTGAGTGTCGTGCCGGAACTTCTCGTCACGGATCGCTGGCTGGGGGAGGGAGTCGGTGTGGGCCGGGCGATCGTCGTCCGGACCATCGGCTCATCTCCGTTCGAGGTCGGCAGCACGCTCCTCGTCGCGGAGGACGGCCGGATGGCCGGCAGCGTCTCCGCTGGCTGCATCGACGGAGCGGCGATCGAGGCCGTCCTCGCCGCGCGACGCGGCCACTACCGCGAAGTCGTCCGCTACGGTGTCAGCGACGAGCGGGCGGCCGAGGTGGGGCTTGCCTGCGGCGGCATCATCGACGTCCTCATCGAGCCAGACGTGCCGCCCGAGGCGCTGGACGCCGCGCGCGAGAGCCAGGCCGTCGCGATCGCCACCCCGCTGCCCGCCGGCCGCGAGGCCCCAGACGTCCGACGCGTGATCCTTGACGGTGCGGGGATCCGCTCGGGCTCGCTGGGCGATCCGGCCGCCGACGCGGAACTCTGCGGGCTCGCCCGGGCCGCGCTCCGCGACGGCAGCTCGCGAACCGTCCGGATCGGCCCGCGCGAGGTCTACCTCGAGGTCCTCGTCGCGACCCGTCTCGTCATCGTGGGCGCCGGGGAGATCGCCGTGCAGCTGGTGCGGCTCGCCCACGCCTTCGGGTTCCATACGGTGGTCATCGATGCCCGATCCGCCTTCGTGACACGGGAACGCTTTCCCGACGCCGATGAGCTGCTCATCGGCTGGGCCGACGAACTCGCAGAGCGGGCCGGCATCGACGAGGGCGCGCACGTCGTGGTCCTGACCCACGATCCGAAGGTCGACGATCCGGCACTGGCCACGGCCCTCCGACGGGGCGCGCGATACGTGGGGGCGCTCGGCAGCCGGAGGACGCACGCCGCGCGCCTGGCACGGCTCCGTGATGCCGGCATCGGCGACGCAGACCTCGCCCGGATCCACGCCCCCATCGGGCTCGATCTCGGCGGGCATACGCCGCCCGAGATCGCGCTCGGCATCCTGGCCGAGATCGTGGCGCAGCGCCACCGCAGGGTCCAGCCGAACGCGAGCGCTCGCCTTCCCGCGGAGGTGCCCGGTACCACGGGCTGACGAGTGCGGCGGCCCGAACCCGGCGCGTCGGCCACTCTGCAGGCCGGCGCAGGATGCTGCCGACGGGTATCCGATTCGCTGATCGCCGGGCCCTCTAAGACTTCGCTGGGCACTTGATCAGAGGCTGAGGCGGTGCCTGAGACAGCTGACGGCCGCCTTTCTGTGGGAACACCCACGTCGAACTCAGGACCGGCACAGCCGTGGGGATGAGACTGACGTCAGGCTCAACCGCCACACCGTGACACCGGCACCACGCCGGTCACGGGCCACCAGAGGGCCACGTAGAGATGACTCGCAAGATCAGGATCGTCACCACGTCGTCGGGCGCACTGCTCTCACAGCTAAAGTCGCCCAGACCCACCTCGCCGCAAGCTCGCCGGTCGCCTCTCGGCGCCGGCACACTCCGGACCGTTCGGAGAACCTCTCTCGACCAGGTCGGCTCGGCCGACCGCACCGCCACCTCGAGCAGTACAAAGGTCGCCGGCGCAGCCCAGCCGCCCGTCGATACGGGCGTCGCCGGGCGCGCCCCAGGCAAACGGACGGCCGCCCCCTGCGCCCCGGTGATCTTCGAACCAGGTGTCTCCCGACAGGGCGTCGACACGACCGGCCCACCGAGCACGCACCGCACCAGCAGCTGATCCCGGCGTGGGGGATCCCCATCCTCCCTCCCAGTCTCTCGCCCGAACGAGGATCGAGTGCCACCACGCTCGATCCTCGTTCGGCATGTCCAGCGCGTGCGGAGTCGCTGATGTCCCACTGACCATCACGGGGCGACGTGATGCTGGCGTCCGAAGCCGCCCGAACTCTTTGGGCAGCGGAGCATGTGCGGTGCCCGCGGGCGTGAAGAACCGTGAGCCTAGCCGCCACGCCCACCGCCCGCGTCGGGCTCGCCGCCGGCTGACCCACCGTCGCGCCTGCTGAGGCTCCATGAGAGGTTCCACATGCCCGCCCAAGGGACACCACAGAGTGCACCCCTAGGCTTGCGCTGTAGCCCACACACCTGGCCTTTCACAGAGGAACCCCCTGATGCACGCCTCAATCCACCGAGCCGGCCTGGCGATCGCCGCGGTCACCGCCGTTCTGACGGTTGGCGGCTTCTTCGTGGTCGATGGCTACTTCTCCGCCCGCCGGAGCCCATCAGCGGCCCCGGCCGGTTCCATCACGAGCGCCGCGGCGGCCCCGGCCGCCAGCGCTGCCAGGACCGTGCCACCCGAAGTGGTGTACGTGCGGCCGGCCCCGTCGCCCAAGGTCATCCATATCACACGGACGGCCGCGCCCGCGCCAGCGCAGATCGTCCACGTCACCGTGCCCGGCGCGGGCCGCGAGGGCAACGACGGCGAACGTGGCGGCGAGACCGACGGCGGAGGCGACTGATGGCGCCGGGACCTATTCCGGGTCTCGCTGGAACTCGCCCCGCAGCACCTAGGGCCGACCCGCCACGGCTGTCTTGCGGCGCCTCCCGGCCGGCCCTCGCGCCACGCCACGCCGCACCGACGCCGATCGTCCCCCTGTCGGTGGCGACCAGCGCCATGGGTGGCCGCCTCGTCGTGCACCTTGAGGCGGCGGCCGACGAGGAGCGCGCCCGGCGAGATGCCGGGCGGCTGCTCTCCCGGATTGGCCGCTGGGCGGACCGCCTCAGTCGGCATCTGGCGACGTCCGAACTCACGGCCCTGAATGCCGATCCACACCCCAGCGTGACCGTCGGCCCGACGCTGGGAGCCGTCCTGTGGGCCGGACTGGAGGCGGCAGAGGTGAGCGAGGGCCTCGTCGACATCACCTTGCTCGATGCCCGCCTGGCCGCCGAAGCGGCGCCCGTCCGCGGTTCCGACCACCGTCGGGCCCCGCACCTGGTCGGTCACGTCCGGCCCGCGTCGGACGGCGCTGGTGCACCGTCCGCCCGGCGTCCGCTTCGACCTCGGCGGCGTCGCCAAGGGCTGGCTCGCCGATCGCGGCCTCGAGCTACTCTCGTCGTGGCCGAGCGCCGTGGTCGACGCCGACGGCGACCTCGCCGTGCGCTGCGCTCCCGGGCAGCTCTGGGCAGTCGCCGTGGACGACCCACGCACCGATGGCGCCGCGCTGGCCATCCTGCACCTGTCGGCGCCGCGCACCGGCTGGCCCGTCCGCTGGGGCGTGGCGACATCGGGCACCTCGGTCCACCGCTGGCGCTGACCATCGTGGTGGCAGCGTCTAGGGCGGGCCATGCTGCCCAGCTGTCGCGCGGGGCACGTCGCCATGGCTCAATACGGCCCGCTATTCGCCCGACAAGGAGGCACCCGTGGGCCGCATGCTCACGCTCGTGGTGACCGGCATCCTGCTCGCTGGCTGCAGCGGGACGACTCCCACCCCGCCGCCATCCGTGACCGCCCCATCCGCGCACCCCATCGCCGCATCCGCCTCCCTGTCCACAGCGGCGGGCCCAGTCTCGCCGCCAGGACCGAGCCTTGCGCCCGCCCCCAGCCCCACGCCCGCCGGTCCCTTTCCGGGCGGCCTGCTCATCGCTGACCGGGGCAACGACCGGCTCATCGTGGTCAACAACGAGGGGCACGTCGCGTGGCAGTTCCCGGTTGCCGGCAGCCTGCCGGCGGGGCAAGCCTTCAGCGCCGACGACGCCTTCATCGCGCCCGACGGTCGCACGATCACCGCCAATGACGAGGACCTCGAGGTGGTCCTGCGCATCGACATCGCGACGCGCAAGGTGATCTGGGAGTACGGCCACTACGGGGTGGCGGGATCGACCCTGGGCTACCTCCACACGCCCGACGACGCCTATCCACTGGCCAACGGCGACGTGCTCGTCGCCGACATCGGCAACTGCCGCGTCATCGAGATCGGCCCGGACAAGCACATCGTGCGCCAGTGGGGCCGGACCGGCCTGTGCGTCGACCATCCGCCCGAAACGTACGACGAGCCCAACGGGGACACGCCCCTGCCCGACGGCGGCCTGCTGATTACCGAGATCCGCGGCCCGCGGGTCGTGCGGCTCGACGCGGCAGGCCACGTCGTGTTCTCCATCCGCGTCCCGGTGGCCTACCCCTCCGACGCGCAGCTCGACGCGCAGGGCAACGTAGTGGTGTCGGACTACTCGAACCCGGGTGCGGTGGTGGCGGTCAGCCCGTCCGGGAAGCTCCTCTGGCGCTATGGCCCCCTCTCCGGTGCGGGCCGCCTCGACCACCCGAGCCTAGCGGTCCCGCGCGTGGACGGCACGGTCGTCCTCAACGACGACTTCCGCGACCGGGTGCTCCTTCTCGACCCACGCTCGGGGCGGGTGCTCTGGCAATACGGCGTGACCGACCAACCGGGCAGCGGCCCGGGTCACCTCTCCATCCCCGACGGGCTCGACCAGCTGCCGCCCGGCGTCATCCCGGGGTTGTGAGCGGCGGATCTTGCTGGACTCCCCGATCGCCCCACCCGACCCCACGAGCCCCGGCCTTGCTCCTGGCGTGGTCGTGAGCGGTACCGGCGGGGAGGGCGTCACGGACTAGCCGAACCAGAACTCCCGATCGATCTCGCTCTCAGGTGGCACAAGGATTGTCCGGATGACCTCGGGCGGCAGGTTGGTGCGCCGCGAGACCAGGCTGGCGATGCAGGTTGCATCCCCGGCGCACCGGGCGAGGGCCCGGCGATCAAGCCGCGGCCAGCGCAGCAGCGCGCGGCGCGCGGTCTCCGCAAGGGCGCGCGGCCGCGACGAACCATACGGCTGGGTGGACGTCGCCGGCGTGCCAGACATGGCGCACTCTCCTTGTGCATGGGGTTCCTTAGGCGAGCGCAGTGATCTGGCCCACGCGTCAACCCTATGCGCGCGCCCTGTGGTGCCCCTTGGCCGCAGATGTGGAACCTCTCATCAACGCCGGCCAGACGTGGCGGTCCGTCACCGGCATCGGGCGCGCCACCGGCGCGTCGCTTCGACGAGGTGGCTGGAGCGACCGGCGCCGACTCCACCGGGTGGTCCCGGGCGCGACCTCGGAGAGTTCTTCCGCCGGTAGCGAGCAGTCCACTGGCCACCTGGTGACCCCGGCGAGCCTGCACAACAGGGCATGGGCACACCGGTCGCGCCGGCCTTGCCACGAGGTCCGTGGTGAAACCTTCACCATCGTCGGCGCGCGGTCGCAACGCGCGTCTGCCAGACTCGCACGGCAGCCACCAGCAGGAGATTGGGCATTGGCGCGTTCACGTCGCAGCGCAAGCAGACGATCGTTCGAGGTACGCGGGGGCGGCACAGCACCGCCCATCCCGGCGCAGGCTGGCCCCGCGACGGCCGGCGTGCCCGTCGATCCCGACGGGCAGGACCGGCCCGCTCTCCGCCCCGTCGGGTTGCGTCAGCCAGCACCGGCCGTCCGGCCGGGCCTGCTCGGCAAAGGCTCCGGCTCGCCGCTGGGATCGATCACTGCGTCGGCCTTGCTGCCCCTGCGGCTGTTCGCCGGCTGCACGTTCCTCTACGCGGGCATCGACAAGCTCGCGATCGACCGGAGCTTCCTCGACCTCTCGTCGCGCACGAGCATCCTCGTGCAGCTGCAGGGGTATGCCCACGCCTCGCCCCTCGCGCCGCTGCTCACGGCGCTGGCCATCCCCCACGCCTGGCTGATGGGCGTGCTGATCGCCCTGGCGGAGATCGCCGTCGGCCTCGGGATCCTCTCGGGCCTGGCGTTCCGGGCCGCCGCGTGGGGCGGCGCAGCGCTCTCGCTGCTGTTCTTTCTCACCGCCTCCTGGAACGTGCACCCCTACTACTTCGGCCAGGATCTGCCCTACGGCCTGGCGTTCGTGACACTCGCCTTGGCCGGCCACGGCAACCGCTACGTGCTCGGGCCGTGGCTGGAGCGGCAGGTCTTCCGGGCGAGGCCCGCCGGGCGCCAGGCGCCCGTCCCTGCCCCGGTGTCGGCCGAGCGACGCTACCTGCTGCAGGCGGGCGTGCTCGGCCTCAGTGCCATCGTCCTCGCGCTCGTCGTGCGGCCGCTGCGCGACCTGCTGCCGGCCTCGTCCGCGAACCTGTCGGGCACGACCGCAAGCAGCGGGGCGGTCGCGCCCGCCAGCGCCGGCCCCGCCGCGGCACTTAGCTCCGGCGCCTCCTCGGCGGGCGCGCCAGGGAGCACGTCCAACCCGCTGGCCATTGCCTCCACGGCCTCCGTGGTCCAAGCGGGCGCCGTCGAGTTCCAGGTCCTCACGGCGATCGGGAATGCCGCACCCGGCGATCCCGGCATCGTGGTGTCGTTGGGGGGCGGCCAGTTCGCGGCCTTCGACGCCGTGTGCACGCATGCCGGCTGCACCGTGGGCTGGAACCCTGCGGCCGGCATGCTCATCTGCCCCTGCCACGGTGCGACGTTCGATCCGCGCCACAACGCACAGCCGGTGGCCGGCCCTACGAACGTCCCGCTGACAGAGCTGCCGATCTCGATCCAGGCCGGAGAGATCACCCTCCGCGCGTGAGCCGCACGCGTGGCAGGCGGAGCTGACCGGGCAATGTCTGATACGCCAGGCCCGTCAGCCGCGCGAATGCAGGCGCTGAGACGTCCCAGGCGGCGGGGTAGAGGGGGACCGCGGGCCTGAACAACGCTGATCCCCATGTGCGAGCCCGTCGACCTGGTGAGATCGTGCGCTCCCCGGCGTGGGACACTCTCATCACGATGGAGAGTTCATCGACCGGCCCGTTGCTGTGACTGCGATCTGGGCCGGGTTGCGGGATCTCCTCGCTCCCCCGTCGAGTCCCCACGAGACGCGCGGCGCGAGCGTGCTGCGCCCAGCGGTCTTCGGCGCGACCGACGGGCTCGTGGCCAACGTGAGCCTGATCATGGGTGTCGCGGGGGCCTCGTCGAAGGACCCCCATGCCATCGTCCTGGCCGGGATCGCGGGCCTCCTGGCGGGCAGCTTCAGCATGGCGGTCGGCGAGTACGTTTCGGTCCGCTCGCAGCGCGAGCTGCTCGACTACCAGGTCGAGCTGCAGCGCCAGCAGCTGCGCCACACGCCTGAACAGGAACGCGCCATCCTCGTCGAGATCTACGTCTCGAAGGGCCTCTCGAAAGCGGAGGCGGACCGCATCGTGGAGCGCATCCTGGCCGACCCCGAGCGGGCGCTCGACACCTTTGTGCGCGAGGAGATCGGGCTCTCCGCCAAGACCATGGGCTCGCCGCTGACGGCCGCCCTCGGCTCCCTGCTGGCCTTCGCCCTTGGGGCCCTCGTGCCCCTTGTGCCGTATCTGCTGCTGGCCGGCGCGAGCGCCTTCACCCTCAGCCTCGCCGCCACGCTCGTGGCACTGTTCTGCGTCGGGCTCGGCGTCAGCCGACTCACGCACCGGCACCCGCTGCGCTCCGGGCTCCGGCAGGCCGCCTTGGGCCTCCTTGCGGCCGCCGTGACCTACGGCGTCGGCACCCTGCTCGGGACCGCCGTGCACTGATCGGGGGCGACGGCTACGCCGCGAGGGCGCGGGCGCAGGGGCGACATGGCGCCACGCTGCCCTCCACGCCGGGCGGTGATGAGAGGTTCCACATCTGCGGCCAAGGGGCACCACAGGGTGCCGCCCTAGGGTTCACGGTGAGGCCCGGACGACCGGGCTCGAACAAAGGAACCCTCCCATGAACGACTCCATCCACCGAGTCGGTCTCGCGGTCGCCACACTGGCCGTCGTCGTGACGGTCGGCGGCTTCTTCGTGGCCGACGGCTACCTCTCCGCCCAGGCGGCGGCCGCCTCGTCCCTGCCGCCTGAGGTCGTGTACGTGCGGGCTGCCTCGTCGCCCCAGGTCGTGCGGCTCACCCAGACGGCACCTCCGGCGCAGGCGCAGGTGGTGCACGTCATCGTACCGGGCGCGGACGGCGAGACCGACGGCGGAGGCGACTGATGGCACCGCGATTCGTCGCCGGTCCAGCAGAAACGCGCCCCGGCTCTCCAAGGCCCGACCCGACACGGCTGCGCCTCGTCCTCGGGGCGGGCGGCATCGCCACCCTCTCGGCGCTCGTCACGGCGATCGTGGCGCCTCCTGCTCCCGCGGTCCCCACGTCGGTCGCCGCGCCCGCCCTACCGGCCAGCGTCACACAGCAGCGTGCGGTCCAGTATGTCCAGCTTGCTCCCGGGCAGTCGCCGCCGCCCGGCGCCACGGTCATCAACGCCAAGGCCCCCAAACCGATCACGGTCGTGACCACGGTGCCAGCTCCGGTCCCGCAGACGGTGGTGGTGCGGACGACGCAGTCCGGCAAGGTGATCCCGTGATCGCCGCCACCCGGCTGCTCTGGAGTGCCGGGGCGTGGTGGACGGTCTGCAGCGACGCACGCGGCATCGGCCTCGTTAGGCTCGCCGTCGCGTGGCGCGTGGCCACCGGGCGACACCACGACGACCTGGCAACCTTCGCGGCCTCCGCCGCGACCGGTCGCGGAGCCGTCCGATGACAACGCCGTTCGAACCCCGCCTGCTGGCCGGTCCGCCCCTCACCGGCGGCTTCGAACGCCTCGAAGCGCACCGCGCCCGACTCGGCGACCTGCCACCGCCCACCCACCGTGGGCAGCTCATCGAGATGATCGAGGCGAGCGGCCTGCTCGGCCGGGGCGGTGCCGGGTTCCCGGTGGGGCGCAAGTGGCGCGCTGTCGCGGAGCACTCCACTGGTGATGCAGTAGTCGTCGTCAACGGCGCTGAGGGCGAGCCGCGCAGCGCCAAAGACCGCGCGCTCATGGAACACCGGCCGCACCTCGTGCTCGACGGCGCGCTTCTGGCCGCCCACGCGGTCGGCGCAGCGGACGTGATCCTCTACGTGGGCAGCGAGCACACAGAAGCCCGTCTGGTCCTGGCCCAGGCGCTGGCCGAACGTGACCGTGACCCCAACATGCGTGTGCACCTCGTGGCGGCGCCCGTCGGCTACATCTCCGGCGAGGCCACGGCCGTCGTGCACTACCTCAACGCGGGCGACGCGCGCCCCACGTTCCTCGACGCGCGGCCCCACGAACGCGGGGTTGCCGGCCGCCCCACCCTCGTGCAGAACGTGGAGAGCCTGGCGCACGCGGCTCTCATCGTGCGCTTCGGCGATGCCTGGTACCGCGAGGCCGGTCGGGCCGAGACACACGGGACCGCGCTCATCACGCTGAGCGGGACGCACGCTCGGCGCACCGTTCGCGAGATCGAGTACGGCACCCCGATCGGCGAGGTGGCGCGGCTGTCCGGTGTCGCGCCCGCCGGAGGCGCGGTGCTGCTGGGCGGCTACTTCGGTGCCTGGGCCGCGCTCGACGAGGTGCGCGACAAGCCCTTGGACCCTGTCACGCTGCGGGAGCACGGGCTCGGCTTTGGGTGCGGCGTCCTGTCATTCAGCGGACCTGAGACGTGCGGCGTGGCTGCCACGGCCGAGATCATGACGTACATGGCCGGCGCCACCGCCGCGCAGTGCGGGCCGTGCGTCTTCGGCCTGGCGGCCATCGCGCAGGCCACCCGGCGGCTCGCAGACGGCACGCGCGACCGGCGACGAGCTGGAGCACATCGGCCGCTGGGCCGGTCAGGTGGAGGGCCGGGGCGCATGCCACCACCCGGACGGCGCCGTCGGCCTGCTCCGCAGCGCGCTGCGCGTCTTCGCCGACGACTTCGCCAGGCACCAGACCCGTCGCCGGTGCCGCGCTGCGCTCGCGCAGGTGGCCTGAGATGGCCCAGATACTGCGCCTCGATCCCATCCGCTGCGACGGCTACGGCATGTGCGCCGTGGTCCTGCCGGAACGCATCACGCTCGACGAGTGGGGCTACCCGGTGATCGAGCCGGGCCCGGTTCCCGAGCGCCTGCTGTCCCGGGCCCGCCGCGCGGTCGACGTCTGCCCCGTCCTCGCGCTCCGCCTCCGGCAGGTTGCCGCGGCACCAGCCCCTATGGAGTCCCGCGCCGGGCAGGGCCCTGTCAGGGCCGGCGCGTAACCCTTCCGAACGGCGCCCCACCGACACTGCACCCTGACCACAAACGGCTTGGTTATGCGGCGCGCGCCCGACCCTCGTGCGGTCAGCGCCGGGACGGCCTGGAATGTCAGGTAGCGGCCGGTCCAGGGGGTGGTGGAGAACGGAAAGCGATAGGGCAGCAGGAACCCGCGCAGCGCCGCGTACGAGAGGCTCGTATCGGGCGGTGAGTCGTAGCCGTTGATGCTCTGTCGCCCATAGAGCGGACCGACGACGCGCACGCTGACCACCCCGAAGTTGGTCGTGCGGGCCGGGTCGGCGGTCGCGGTGAACCCGGTAAGCACCCAGGCGTGGCGTCCGGCGGCCACGATCAGCGCCACGGGCTCGCCGGTGAGGCGCAGCTGGGTGACCGCGGAGCGCACGGCCGCCTCGAACGTTGGGCTCGCCACGAGCGTGTAGCTCGGATCGACGAAGTGCCGCAGTCCAGCCAGGAAGCCCTGCGGATCGACCGCCCGGTGGCTGGGCTGCTGGTAGCGGTTGGCGGCCTGCATGTAGGCGAAGAACTGGCCTTGCTGCGTGGCGCTGTGGTCGGTCTGGTCGAGCAGGATGTTGCGGATGATCTGCACGCTCGCCGCGGTGCACCACGTCCAGGTGGCCTGCATCGAGTAGACGCCCGGGCGATACACGTCGAACGTCAGACTGCCGCCCCGCGCCGGCGCGGCGGTGGCGGACCCGGGGGCGAGGATGGACGCGATGAGAACCAGCGCCGCGACACTGACGAGTCGAGGGCGCCCTCCGAGGCGAGACGAAGCAGCCATCCAGAAGGTCTCCAGTGTGGGCCTGGTCGATCCTTTGTCATCTCTGTTGTGCTGGGCAGCGAGTTGCTCGGGCCGACTGGGACGCAGGCCGCGAGGGTCCTACTGTCCACCAGCAGGGTCGTCATCGCGACGTCCGCGCGGATAAGAATCGGACACCGGTGCGGCCGGGCCACGCTAGACCGGGGCGAACCGGCGATCTGCGTCGCGACAGGTTCGGGTCGGCCGGAGCGCTTCCCACCTCCAGCCAGGCTGCCGTGATCAGTCGTGTCCTGGACCGTGCTCCGGCCTGCTGTCATGATGCGCAGGGAGGCCACATGCCCCAGAACCAGTCGCATACGTTCGAGCCGCGTCCGCTCGCCGCGGTCGCGGCTCTAATCCTTGTCGCACCAGCCGCCCTCTTCTTCGTGGCCGCGATCGGTCGACAGCTGCAGCCAGTGGAGTACCAGCCCGCCCGCGCGCTCAACGCGATCGTCGAGGGCTATCTCGCACTTCCCCCGGCGGTCGGCATGGCCGTCATAGTCGTGGCGCCTGTGGCCGCGCTGCTCCTCGCCGCGTTCGTGGCATGGCGCACCATCGCCACCGACCCCACCCTGCCCGGTGACCTGCGGCGCCTCGGCGTGGCGCTCGCGCCAATCCTGCGACGGCCCACCTTGCTCCTCTCTCTGCTGGTGTGCTGCGGCGCCGCGGGCATGCTCCTCTTCCTGGGGGTGCACGCAGTCGCGGGCTGAGCTGGTCGACCCCCCGTGCCGCCAGCACCACAAGGACCGCGTGCATCAGCCGCGAAGGGCAGTCGGGCCCTGCCGCCGGTGCGCGCGACCCCGCATGCTGCGGCGGCTGCACGGCCCCGGCCGCCCAGATTTCCAACTTGGCAGCCCGGGGGCGCCGACGCGGATCCGGACCCTCCACGCGCACACAGGCAATACAACTCGGGGCAGCAGGCGACGATTTCCTTGTTGCGCCGCGGCGATCGAGGACTTGCGCGGCGCCGCTCATCCCCGGAGCCCGGGTGCTACAGGCAGCGAGCCCCGGCGCGGGCGCAGCCAGGGATCCTCTCGACGTGAAGGGCCGACGGGCGCGGGACCCGGGCCCCTCACCCCCCGCGGTGCTCCGCCTCCTGTAAGCGGCTGCAGTACCTCGAGCCATCCGCTAAGTACGGGCGAAGACGCCATCGCACCTTCGACGTAGGATGCGTCGACGCGGCACCCATCATCGAGTGCGGGCCGCCCACGAGTTAGGAGGTCGTTCTCTCATGCGTCCCCGAGAACGAACCGGGCGTCTGGCTGTGCCCGGCCTGCTTGCGTCCATCCCCCTGCTCCTGTCTGCCTGGGCGGCCGGACCTGTCCTCGCGATGAGCTACGCGTCGCCGGCCCCCATGGCCAGCGCGACTGCTTCGGCGCCGGCGAGCCTCCAGCTCGGGTCCGGGTCGAGCGCAGCGCTCGGCGCGTTCCTCGTCGGTCCCAGCGGCATGACGCTCTACACGCTCTCGTCCGACACCGCCACCGGATCGGTGTGCACGGGCGGGTGTCTGGCCAACTGGCCACCCCTGGTGGTCGCCCCCGGTGGCTCGGTCAGCGGACCGGCGGATGCGACGGGCACGTTCGCCACCATCACGCGCGCGGACACGGGCGCCACCCAGGTGACCTACAACGGCCGCCCGCTCTACTACTTCGCGCACGACACGGCCGCCGGGCAGACCAACGGCCAGGGCATCACGGCCTTCGGCGGCGTGTGGCAGGTCGCGGCCGTGACACCGGCCGCGACCAGCGCCAGTCCTTCGGCGAGCGCCATGCCGACGCCGGCCGCCAGCGTCCCGCCCACCAGCACCGCCCTGGGGTCCGCTGACGGGCCCGCTGGCAGCCTGCCCGTTCTCCTGCTGCTCCTCGCTGCTGGCGCCGCGACGCTGATCGCCGCCGATGCCCTGCCCCGGCGTCTGCGCCGGGAGTGAGATCCCGGTGCGAACAGACGGTCGCTGGGTACTCGCACCGCTGCTGGCGCTCCTGCTGAGCGCGTGCAGCTCCGGGGCTGCGACACCCACGCCTGCTTCCTCCTCTCCGGCGGCCCCGACGGCCGCCGGAGAGGGCACCGCGACACCGAGTCTCGCCGGCACGCTCGCGCCGCCAACCCCGGCCGTTACGCCCGCCTCCGTGGCACCCCCGACGCCGGTCCCGACGGTCGCACCCACGCCTTCCTCCAGCGCCCTGCCGACCCCGCGGCCGACTGCGACGCAGCGGCCCGCCACACCCCCGCCCGCGGCCGGGGGGCAGACGGTGAGCGTCAGCATCTCGAACTTCACCTTCGTCCCGGCGACCATCACGGTGAGGGTGGGGACGCGGGTGACCTGGACGAACCGCCAGGCGGGCATCCAGCACACCGTGACTGCCGACGATGGCTCCTTCGAGAGTGGCTACCTCTCGACGGGAAGCTCGTTCTCCCACGTGTTCACGAAAGCAGGCACCTACCCGTACCGCTGTGCCATCCATCCCTTCATGACCGGCACGGTGATCGTCACCGGGTAGCGATGCCGACTTCGACGTTGCACAGGAGGTCCACCACGTGAACCGGCTCCGGCTCGCCATCGCGATCGTGCTGCTGCTTGTCGGGCTCGTCTGGATCGGCCAGGGGACTGGTCTCATTGGCGGCAGCGGGATGAGCGGCCAGTCCATCTGGGCGCTCATCGGTATCGTCCTCGTGGTCGCCGCGGCCTGGTTGGCCTGGGGCGCGCGACGTACCGCCCGGCGGTAGCACGCCTGTGGCTTAGCCGGCTCCGTCGCGTGGCGCGAGCCGCGGCGCAGATCGTGGCTCGGGTGCTTGCACTGTGCCTGCAGGTCCCCGCCCAGTGACCTTCGTCGATCGACAGACGGTCTACCGACGCGGTGACGGGAAGGGGTCCGGTTCTCCCGTGATTTGGGCGATGTCCTGACCAAATGCGGCGAGGTCGAGACCCACCGGATTGAGGCCAGCGCGTCCGAACCACTGAGGCGTCGCGGCCCACCAGCATTCATCGAGACGCGGGCCCTGACCAGTGATGTTCTGATCCCACCAGGCCCAGGTCGCCCACTGGGAGGTACCCCAGGTGCCAAGCAGGACGCCGCCGCTGGTCGCGTTGAGCACCTGTGCACGCCCCTTCAGCGGACCAGCCTGGGTGTAGCCACCGACGACGACGGAATGGCCCCCGAGGATCGCACCTGGATCGGTCGCCGCGTCCCACACCTGGCCGGCGCTGAACTGGTCTTCGTCGGATTGGGTGACGGTGAAACCGATGTCCAGGATGCCGCCGAGTTGGAACGCCGCCAGCACCTCGGCGTGTTTGGTTTCGTCCACCCGCGCGAAGCCGAGGATCTTGCTCACGCCGGAGGGCGTCTGGAGGCCCGTCTTGCGCCAGGTCGTCAGGACGGTCTCGACCACTGCGCCGCGGTCGTTCGCCCCGGTGGTCGGGTTGTAGCCGCTGACGAGGGAGTAGAACGCCACAATCTCGTCAGTGGTCGGCCGAACCATCGTCCCGCTGCCGGCCAGGGAGTCGGCTTCGAGGGCGTGCCCGATGGCGGCACAGGTGCAATCGCCAACCGTGTCGTTCCCGAACATCTCGCCACCGCCGGCCGCAAGCACTGGGGCATAGATGTCGAGCGCCGCCGGAAGCGGCGGAAGCTGGTTGGCTCTCAGGTATTTCGCCAGCAGCAGCGAGCGGCCCTCGCCGTACTTGGTCAGGGGCGGCAGCTTGCCGTAGCGATGGGGAAGCGCAGCCAGCATCACTCATACCTCGCGATGACGGGTGCCAGAGCCAGCGTACGGCGCAGACGCCCAAAATCCAGGGAAACGTTGCTGCATCGTTGTGGCGCTCGGGACCCCGCCGCGCGGCCGCGCCCTTCACGCGTCGGCGCACCTTACGTTCGCCATTCGTGCAGACGCGCACTATCACCACGTCGTGCCTGCCCGTCGCGCCGAACCAACTGCGCCTCTACCCTACGGACACGACCCACGCTGGAGGTTGACGCGGCTCTAGGATGA
>CAWIHR010000060.1:0-22066 GCA_963835945.1 uncultured Chloroflexia bacterium | reverse complement strand
GTCGCAGGCGCCATCGGCGTAGCCGCGAGCGAGCTGGTCGCCGGGGTCGTTCCGGGGGCCCCGTCGCTGGTCGTCGCAGTCGGGAGTCTCGTCATCGCCCTCCAGCCCCCGGGCGCGAAGGACGTCATGACGACCCTCTTTGGCACGAACGACAAGACGGCACTCAACGTCGCGGTCGTCGTAGTGGCCGTGCTGGTGGGTGCGGTCGCCGGCATCCTCGGCCGCCGGAGCTTCGGCGCCGCATGGTGGATCTTCGCAGGCTTCGGGTTCGTGGCGTTCGTGGCCGCGTTCCTCGAACCGTTGGATTCCGCACCGCTGGCTGCGCTGAACGCAGTGCTTGCCACGCTGGCCGGAGTCGTCACGCTCCGCGTTCTGCTGGCCGACGCCGGGTTCCTGAACCCCCTGGTCCTTGGCCGGGCGACCATCGCACCCCCCGACCCTGCGCGTTCGATGCCCGACTGGAACCGTCGGCGCTTCCTGCTCCGGTCCGGAGGCTTCCTGGGCGGCGCCCTCGTCGCAGGGACAGTGGGCCGCCTGTTGGTCGAGCGCGGGCATCCGGCTGGCGCCCCCGTGTCGGCGAGCCTGCCCGTGGCGTCCGAAGTGGTCCCGCCCCTCGTCGCGGCGGACTCGCTCTCGGCACCGGGCGTCACCCCGATCGTGACGCCGAATGACCAGTTCTACCGCATCGACACCGAGCTGCTGGTGCCGCAGGTGGACGCCTCGAGCTGGCAGCTTCGGGTGACCGGTATGGTCGACCATCCCCTCACGTTCACCTACGAGGAGCTGCTCGCGCTGCCTCTCTTCGAGCAGTACGTGACCCTCGCGTGCGTGAGCAACGACGTTGGCGGCAACCTCATCAGCAACACGCTGTGGACCGGCGTCCATCTCAAGCAGGTCCTCGCCGAGGCCGGCGTGCACGCCGGCGCCACGCAGATCGTGGGCCGGTCGGTGGATGGGTTTACGGTCGGCTTCCCCACCGCTTGGGCGCTCGATCCGGCTCGCGAGCCGATGATCGCGCTCGGCATGAACCGCGTCCCCTTGCCCGCCGAGCACGGCTACCCAGCGCGCCTGATCGTGCCCGGCCTGTACGGCTACGTGTCGGCCACCAAGTGGCTCTCGGAGATCGAATTGACCACCCGCGAAGCGTTTGACGCGTACTGGATCGGGCTGGGCTGGGCGAAGGACGGCCCGATCCTGACGCAGTCGCGCATCGACCATCCCTCCGACGGAGCCAGCGTCACGCCCGGGGCAGTCGACGTTGACGGGCTCGCGTGGGCACCCGACCGCGGGATCGGACGCGTCGAGGTCCGCGTCGACAATGGCCCATGGAAGGTGGCCATGCTGAGCCGCGCCATCTCGAAGGCGACGTGGGTGCAATGGGTCTACCGTTGGCAGGCCACGTCCGGCACCCATACGATCCAAGTCCGGGCCACGGACGGGACGGGCGCCGTGCAGACTGCGACGCCGGGCGGCCCGGCGCCGGCGGGCGCGACGGGGTACGACCAGGTACAGGTGACCGTGGCCTGAGGCCGGGCCGTCCACGCCGCCGTCGGTTAAGGCCGGCCTTCGAGACCTCCGGTTCCCGAACTGCAGGCTTCCCCAGCCTCGGCCGAGAAGCAAAGGGAAGCCGCGCTACGAGCCCGAGGTCATCCGCCATGAGCTCAGGCAAGCAAGGGGGAGGCCCAACGTCGACAGACGCGCGGGCCTTGACCTCGACCACTAACGGGGGAAGGCCGTCAGCCGACTGCCCACGGGCGATCGCGAAGGTCTTGCAGCGCTACCGCCGAAGAACTGCCTGTGCCCGCAGTCGCCCGCACTGTCCCGAGTCGCTCGGCGATTTCGTCCTTGCTGAGACCGTCGGCCACAAGAACCACGACCTAGGTCCGGAGGCCGTCGTGTTCAGTGGCCGTCTGGCGACGCGCTCGTCGCTCTAGCTCGGACCGCGCCTCTGGTGCCAGCTCGACCCTGGGCCCCGTTTCGACATCCGCCCCCAGTCTCGGAGGGCTCCTTCTGACTTCGGCCGTCCAAGAGTGGCGCGACGTAACACCGGAGGCCTCGAGTTCCCTCTCTGCCAAGGTCGGGTGAGACGCTCTCTGGTCTGGAATAGCTGACCAGGACGAGGGCGGAGAGAGGATCACCCGGCATGCTCCAATCCGTGGCACCGAGGCCGGCGATGGGCCAAGCTAGACCCATGCCCGACCCCGAGGTCCCCGAGCGTCCGGTCCGCCGGCGCTTCAGCGCGGAGTACAAGCTCCGCGTCGTGGAGGAGGCGAACGCGGCCACCGAGCCCGGCCAGGTCGGCGCGCTCTTGCGGCGTGAGGGCCTGTACAGCAGCCACCTGGTCGACTGGCGCCGGCTGTATCGCGCAGGGGCGCTCTCGGCCCTCGCCCGGCCCAAGGGCCGTCCCAAGAAACGCGACCCCCTGGCCGACGAGAACGAGCGCCTGCGGCGGCGCAACGCCCGCCTAGAGGCGCGCCTGGCCACCGCCGAGCGGATCATCGAGATCCAGGGAAAAGTCTCCGAGCTCCTGGGCATCCCGCTCGCCCGGACGAGCGAGGACGACGAGAGCGGATCCTGATCGCCACCGCGCTCGAGGTGGCCCCGGAGCTCGGCATGACCGGCGCCTGCCGCGCCCTGGGCGTGCCGCGGGCCACCGCCTACCGGCACCGCACCCAGCGCGCCCGCCGGAGCGCCCCGACCCGCGGCCCCGCTCGCCGCTGGCGCTGTCCGACGAGGAGCGCGCGGCGGTGCTCGCCGAGCTCCACACCGAGCGCTTCGTCGACGCGGCGCCCGCGGCCGTGTACGCCACCCTGCTCGACGAGGGCCGCTACCTCGCGTCGCGAGCGCACGATGTACCGCATCCTGGCCGCCAACGCCGAGGTCCGCGAGCGGCGCGATCAGCTCCGCCATCCCGCCTATGCCCGGCCCGAGCTCCTGGCCACGGGCACCGAACCAGCTCTGGAGCTGGGATATCACGAAGCTCCGGGGTCCGGCCAAGTGGACGCTACTTCTATCTGTACGTGCTGCTCGACGTCTTCTCCCGCTACGTGCCTGGCTGGCTGGTGGCGACCCGCGAGAGCGCCGCCCTCGCCGAACGGCTCATCGCCGACAGCGGTCCGCCAAGCAGGGCGTCCCGCCGGGCCAGCTCACCGATCCACGCCGACCGGGGCAGCTCGATGACCTCCAGGCCAGTCGCCCTCCTGCTTGCCGACCTCGGCATCGCCAAGAGCCACTCCCGGCCCCACGTCTCCAACGACAACCCCTACTCGCGAAGCCCAGTTCAAGACCCTCAAGTACCGGCCGACCTTCCCCGCCCGCTTCGGCTCGCTCGAGGACGCCCGCGCCTTCTGCCGGCACGTTCTTCACCTGGTACAACGAAGCAGCACCGCCACGCCGGGATCGGGCTCCTCACGCCCGGCCGATGTCCACTTCGGGCGGGCCCCCGACGTCCGGGCCGCCCGGGCCGCCGTCCTCGCCGACGCCTACGCCGCCCACCCCGAGCGCTTCGTCCGCCGGCCGCCCACGCCGCCCGAACTCCCCACCGCGGTCTGGATCAACCCGCCGAGCGAGAAGGAGGTGCCACCTCAGTAGTTCTGCGCGAGGCGTCTCACTGGGCTTGACAGGTTCCGCATCGCTGGGAGGCCATGTTTCCAGCCTAGACCTCGCCGCATCGACCCATCGGATCAACGAGCCGTCCGGCCCGGCCCTCACTACCGGCATCGATCTTAGGTGCCGGACAGTGGGCCTGACTGGGGGTGATCTCTAACGCCCCGCTAAACGCGACGCGATGTCAGCCCACTCCCAAATGCGTTGCGGCTGGTTGCGCACTGTACTGATGTCCTTCAGGGTGACCTCCACAGGGCATCCATACCGCGCACACGCGTCCAGCGTTTGCCGCAGGTCCTTTTGGATCGCCTCCGGATCCCAGGTTTCCATCGCGACCAGAGCTGGGCTGGGCTTACGCGAGAAGACGAAGTCGCGACCGATCCGCTCGGCACCCTTGTCCACATCCGCCCAGGCGCTCATCGAAATCTTTCGAACATTGGGTATGCGGCGAATGGCTTCCAAGCGGTCGTGCAGAGGATCGCAGCAGCCGTAGTACCCGAGCCCGAAGCGCGAGTACCACCTGATCGCATAGGGAAGCTCGAACTCCTCGTACATCGTGGGCGACACGGACCCGAGGATCTGTGCCATCCCGTAGGTCCAGTTGTCCTTGGCGCGCGGCCGTGCGGGGTTAAAGCCTGGCGCCGGGAGTTCGTCCGTGTGGGCGCCAGTACATTTGACGCGGCTCTGGCCGTAGCCAAGGAGGCCACCTGCCTCGAGTTGGTCGAGCGCCGCCAGCTTGGCATTGAAGTATCGCGACGCGATCTTGTGCATGAACTCTGGACGATCGATGAGGTCCAACAGGACGTTCTCAGCCCCGCGCCACGTTGTAATGTCATCCCAGATCTCGTAGCTGGGGAACGCACCTTGCATCCGGACATCGAGGATGCCATTGAAGATCTCGCGCGCCCGCGTCTCGGCTAACACCGTCGCGTGCTTGTCGAGGGTGATGAGTGGCGCGTGGATCTTCTCGATGTCATCCTCCGCACGAAATTGGTCGACGTAGTGGTGGCTGAGGACCACGTTGTCATCGGTGGTGCTGAGGGTGGCCTCCTCAATGGCGACTCCGAACCCGTCGGTGCAGATGACCTTGGGAATGTCGATCACAGCCTCGACGACCATATCCACGGGGAAGTGCCGCCAAGCGTAGAGTGTCTGGCGGAGCGTCGCCTCCAGTCCGCGGCAGAAGCCGTCTACTGTCCGGAGGGTCAGCTCATGATCGACATCCATCTCGTTCCAGGGAAGCTCGTCGATCATCACCATCGGTCGTTTCGGTCGTAGCCCATTCAGGCAATGCCACAGGGCGATGGTCTCTTGTTGCGCTGGCAGCGCGGCGATCTCGGCGACCTCGCTGGCGAGCGCCCTCAGGATGAGTTGATCTGTGTGTTTCAAGGCGCCCACTCCAAGCAGCTTGGGTCTAGTCGCCGCCGGTCTTGCTCACACTTGTCCGTAAGCACCCATTTCGCCGTCTTGACCGCCCTCGGTCGAGCACTGATGACGACCCCTTGGGTGAGGCTAACACGGTCTTGTCCGAGCGCTGCGGAGAAGCGTGACGGCGCAGGCTCCTCGACTCCGATAGCTAGTGGAAAAGCGTGGGGCACGTGGTTGTGTCGATGGATACGAGGGGTTCCGACATAGAGGAACTGGATGCTGGCGTCCCATCCCGGCGTGAGGCTGCCGGGTCCGCGGTTCGCTGGTCGGGACGTGGTGACGGGAAGCGGCTCGGCCTGCTGCACCTCGACCATGCGCAGGAGGAATGCCAGCGCGCGCTGGCCTGATCCATCCGCAGAGGGAGGCTGGTGTCGTGCAGCGTTCTCTTGTCGCCTCAGATCCCGGCGGGCTCGCGCACGTGCACGACCGTGGTTCGGCCAGCCTGTCACTCGCCGTAGATCACGAGCACCTCTTCGAGGGCGGTGTTGACCCCGAGCCTCGCGCGGACATGAGCGATCTGCCAGGGAAAGACGACGTTGTGGATCCGTCGGAAGGCCGCGTCGAGATCGGGCTTGGCTCTTTGACTGCCGGCCACGAGGATGAGCCGTCCGCCGCCGGCCGCATACCCGCCGAGCTGGCTGCCGGTGGCCGACTGGACCACTAGCGCGCCGTCCTCGGTGACTGCGGCGACGCTGCCGAGCATGGTGTCCGGCGCGGCCATGAGCCTGCGGATCACGCGGGCCTGCGTGGCACATGGCAAAGATGCGGGCCGCATGACGTTGTCGCGTCCCGTCTCGACCAGCTCGGTAGATTGGCCGACTCAAGCGACTTATCTCGGGGCCCCATGACGAATGTCGGCTACTCTATTCATGTGGACAAGTGGAGCACGGAGACGACCGAATGGCACAAGCCGGCATTCCAGTAGGCCCGAGGGCGCTTGACCTGTCAGGACGGACGGCACTCGTCACGGGGGGATCGAAAGGGATCGGTGCCGGAGCTGCCGCGGCGCTAGTGGCGGTCGGTGCCCATGTCGTGATCGTGTCTCGCGACGCCAGCGCCGGTGAGGCCGTGGCTGCAGAGATCACCGCGCAGGGGCCCGGCGAATGCCGGCACATTGCTGGTGACGTCGCCGACTTTGGGTTACTGCGACGTGTCGTGAACGCGGCCGCGAACCAGTCCGGTCGCCTGGACATCCTCGTCAACAACGCGGTCTTCTTTCCCGGATGGCAGCCCATCGACACTATCACTGATGACGTGATTCACAGAGCATTGACCACCAACGTCGGTGCATACGTAGTGGCGAGCCAGGCCGCCTTGCCCTACCTCAGGCGCACCAGAGGATCGATTGTGAATGTGAGTAGCATCTCCGGCGCTATCGGTGGCTGGCATGACGCCGTCTACAGCGCGACCAAGGGTGCCATCACGTCCTTCACCAAGGCTCTCGCACTTGAAGAAGCCCAAAACGGCGTGCGCGTCAATGCAATTCTGCCTGGGAACATCGTCACTGATGCCCGTCTGAAGAGTGAGGCGGCCACATCCCGGTCGCAGGAATTTCACGAGTTCCTGGAGCGCTGGCAGTGGCTGGGCAGAAGCGGGACGGTGGAAGAGGTCGGCAACGCTGTCCTGTTCTTAGCGAGCGAGATGGGTAGTTTCTGTACGGGTATCAGCCTGATCGTCAGCGGGGGGGTGGAGCTCGGGTATGGCGTGAAAGAACCGTACCCAGATTTCAACGCGCCCGTCTAGGCCCACGCCGGGTGGCATCGGACAGTAATCGTCAGGGTCAGGACAGAGGAACCGGAACCTGTCAAGCCGGATGAGACGCCTCGCGCAGACAACTACTGAGGTGGCACCTCCTTCGCTGGCGGGTTGATCCAGACCGCGGTGGGCAGTTCGGGTGGCGTGGGCGGCCGGCGGACGAAGCGCTCGGGGTGGGCCGCGTAGGCGTCGGCCAGGACGGCGGCCCGGGCAGCCTGGACGTCATGAGCCCGGCCGAAGTGCACCATCCCCGGGCTCAGGAGCCCGATCCCGGCGTGGCGGTGCTCTTCGTTGTACCAGCGGAAGAACGACCGGCAGAAGGCGCGGGCGTCCTCGAGCGAGCCGAAGCGCGCGGGGAAGGTCGGCCGGTACTTGAGGGTCTTGAACTGCGCTTCCGAGTAGGGGTTGTCGTTGGAGACGTGGGGCCGGCTGTGGCTCTTGGCGATGCCGAGATCGGCAAGCAGGAGGGCGACTGGTCTGGATGTCATCGAGCTGCCCCGATCGGCGTGCACGGTGAGCTGGCCGGGCAGGACGCCCTGCCTGCGGACCGACTCCGCGATGAGCCGTTCGGCGAGGGCGGCGCTCTCTCTGGTCGTCACCAGCCAGCCCGGCACGTAGCGGCTGAAGACGTCGAGCAGCACGTACAGGTAGAACCAGCTCCACTTCGCCGGACCCTTGAGCTTCGTGATATCCGGGCTCCAGAGCTGGTTCGGTGCGGTGGCCAGCAGCTCGGGCCGGGCGTAGGCCGGGTGACGCAGCTGATCACGTCGCTCGCGGACCTCAGCGTGGGCCGCCAGCAGGCGGTACAGGGTGCGCTCGCTGGCGATGTAGCGGCCCTCGTCAAGGAGCGTCGCGTACACGGCCGCGGGCGCCGCGTCGACGAAGCGCTCGCTGTGGAGCTCGGCGAGGACCGCCGCCCGCTCCTCTTCCGAGAGGGCCAGGGGCGAGCGGGGCCGGGGTCGGGGCGCTCCCGGCGGGCGCGCGGGTGCTTGTGCCGGTAGGCGGTGGCTCTTGGCACGCCCAGGGCCCGGCAGGCGCCGGTCATGCCCAGTTCCGAGGCCACCTCGAGCGCGGTGGCGATCACGATCCGCTCTCGTCGTCCTCGCTCGTCCGGGCCAGCGGGATGCCCAGCAGCTCGGAGACTTTTCCCTGGATCTCGATGATCCGCTCGGCGGTGGCCAGGCGCGCCTCTAGGCGGGCGTTGCGCCGCCGCAGGCGCTCCACCTCGTCGGCCCGGGGGTCGCGTTTCTTGGGACGGCCCTTGGGGCGGGCGAGGGCGGAGAGCGCCCCGGCGCGATACAGCCGGCGCCAGTCGACCAAGTGGCTGCTGTACAGCCCCTCACGCCGCAAGAGCGCGCCGACCTGGCCCGGCTCGGTGGCCGCGTTCGCCTCCTCCACGACGCGCAGCTTGTACTCCGCGCTGAAGCGCCGGCGGACCGGACGCTCGGGGACCTTGGGGTCCGGCATGGGTCTAGCTTGGCCCATCGCCGGCCTCGGCGCCACGGATTGCAGCATGACGGGTGATCCTCTCTCCGCCCTCGTCCTGGTCAGCTATTCCAGACCAGAGAGCGTCTCACCCGACCTTGGCAGAGAGGGATGTGCTCACGGCGGGAGCCTTCCATCCAGCGCGTTAAGCTCCGAGGGCTCGCGCCTCCTCAAGAGGGCACGTTGCTCGGCGACGCCAACAGGAGTGAAACTATGTCTGACGTGTCCGCCCTGACCGCCGCCATCGAACGTGGCGGCCGGGCTACCGCCACCGCGGTGACCCAAGTTGCCATCGACGAGGGCCTCGATCCCCGAACGATCCTCGGAGGGATGACGGCGACCATAGAGTACGTCGCTCGCCGCGATACCCGCCGTCGCGCCCCCGCAGAGGCCGTAGGCCAGCACAACCGCGTCGTATGGGGGGGTCGGCCGTGCCCGCCGCATTGATCTCGGCCTGCGGTTGCTCGCGCAGCGTGGCCGGGGTGTCATGCAGGCCGCGGCGGAGCAGCAAGACGTCCACGATGGGCAGTGAGCGAGCGGCACAGAGGTAGAGCGGCCGGGCCAGCGCTTCGCAGCCGATACATCGGAGGCGCAGCCTTGACAAGCGACGCTGCCGATCTGGTTCCTGGAGGGCGTGCGTTTCGCGCTGCTCCGGAGCCGCGGAGCGAAGCGGCGGGTCCGGTTGCTCGGCACGAGTCCTGCTGCGGATGGTCACCAACGGCGCCCTCACGGACCCTCATGACAGGCCGTCATGCGGTCAGGACCCGACGAGCTACTTCTACCGCCGATCCGGCGTCCGGAGCATAGGCGTCGGCGCCGATCTGGTCGGCGAATGCCTGGGTGACCGGTGCTCCCCCGATCATGACCTTGACATCGCCGAGGTCCGCCGCCCGGATGGCCTTCACCACGTCCTTCATGCCGACCATCGTCGTGGTGAGTAGGGCGCTGATCCCGACGAGGTGGGCCGCATGCGTCTTGGCCGCGGCCACAAACTGCTCCGGTGGCACGTTGGTGCCGAGGTCGATGACCTCGATGTTGGCGCCCTTCCACATCATCCCAACGAGGTTCTTGCCAATGTCGTGGAGATCGCCCCTGATGGTCCCGATGACGGCCCTGTGCTCGGGCCGGATGCCGGCGCCCACCAGGATCGGCTCCAGTAGCGCGGTTGCTTCCTTCATTGCCCGGGCAGCGATGAGCATCTCCGGGACGTAGATTTCGTTACGCTGGAAACGCCCGCCCACGGCCTCCATGGCCGCCGTCATCGCGCCGAGGATCGTTCGGGGATCGAGGCCCTCGTCGATGGCAACTTGGGTCACCGCGGTGGCGGTAGCCCGGTCGCCACGTTCGATGGCGGCGGTCAAGGCGGCTACGTCAGCCATGTGGGTCCTCCCAAGCAACGCACGCACATAGCTCTCCGAGTGACACTAGCATGACTCTCGAGCCGCTGCCCATGGGCGGCTCCCGCACATTGACCCACAGGCGTCGGACGCAGCCGCACCCTTTTCGACGTCACCTTAACGGATATCGGCCGAAATGAACGGCAGCCTCTACCATTGCTAGGAAGTTCCCAGGGGGAACTTCCGGCGTGATCGAGTGCCCCGAGCCTAGTACGTAGCCGCCTCCGCGTCCGAGTCGATGGATATGTTCGCGGGCGTCGGTCAAGACTTCAGCCGGGATCCCGCAAGTCAGCACGCCCCCAAGATCAATATTGCCCATCAAACAGAGTTGATCACCAACCTGCTTCTTCATTTGATAAATATCGTTGCAATTCGGTTGCACGGGCTGGATCGCATCTATGCCTAGACGGACAGCCATCGGAATGACCTCCCGCAAATTGCCATCACAGTGATACACGACCGGGAGACCCTTGGCCTTAATCGGTGCCAGAATACGCTCAATTCGTGGAAACCACAGCTGGTCAAGCACAAAGGGGCTGATTTGACAGCCGTTGTTGTCCGCGATATCGTCAAACAGCCAGAAGAACGAGATGTCCATGTCCGCCACCGTCTCCGCCACATGGACCGCATAGTCAGTGAACATGTCGAGCGTCCGCTCAACAAACCGCCGGTCGTCGTACAGCTTGAGGGCTAGGTTCTCAAACCCGATCGCTTCGGACGCGCGAGCGTAGCAGCCGTGAACGATTGCCCCCACCCCAAGCCCCGTGCCGCGAGCGGCTTCGATGTACCGTGCTAAGTGCCCTCGCACCTCGCTCATGTCTGGCGCTGGCACCATGTTATCGAGGTCCGCCCAGTCCCTGAACTCTCCGCGTGTCCCAATCGACCCATGCAGTCCAAACCAACTGAGATAGACAACCATCGCGTCGAAGCATGCGCGTTGGCAAAAAGTGACGTAGTCCTCTGGCGCGATGTTCTTGTTATTTGGGGTCTCGGGGTATTCGAAGGCAAACCGCGGAACGACTGAACTGCGGGTGCGCGCTCGCGCGCCACCCGCCCAACTGGGGTGTTCTCCGCCGCAGGCCTTGCTAGCGGGCGGCCGATCACGCGGTCGAGCGACGGCGAGTAGATCCCCATTTCAAGGACCGGCACGCGGTCGCCCACGCGATGCCGAAACGCAGCCAAAAGTCGATCAATATCTGGCTCGGCACTATTCATCCTGGCCTCCCCGGGTCGTCTGGCGCAGCCTCAACAGTCAGCTAAAGCACAAAATCAACTGCCGAAGCCACCGCGCGTGAATATTGCGGTTCCATGTTGCTGGTTCTGCGAGCTCCATGACCGAAGACTTTCTCATTACCACGTCGAGAAGAACCGAAGCTTCGAGTCGAGCGAGCGGGGCCCCAATGCAGAAGTGTGTGCCGTGACCGAATGCCATGCGTCGGTTGGTACTACGCGGAATATCGAAAGTCTCCGGAGTGTCGAACACGGCTGGATCTCGATTGGCGCCACCGATTATCTCCCGTAGACCGGGTGCAACTCCCGAAGCCGGCGGTCTATTGAGCTTCGACATCAAGTGCCGCGCCTCCGGCCTCCAGCCCGACGCGGCCGTGCTGGTGACGACCGTCCGGGCCCTCAAAATGCACGGCGGCGTGGCGAGGGTCGTGGCCGGCAAACCGCTCGACGCCGCGCTCACCAGCGAGAACGTAGACGGCGTGCGGCGGGGCTGCGAGAACCTCGCCGCGCAGATCGAGGTCGTACGCCTCTACAACGTCCCCGTCGTGGTCGCCGTCAACAGCTACCCGACCGACACGGCGGCGGAGGTCGAGGCCATCCGGGAGGCGGCGCTCGCGGCCGGCGCACGTGACGCTCTGGTGAGCCACCACTTCGAGGCGGGCGGCGCCGGGGCGGAGGCGCTCGCCTCGGCCGTGTGGGAAGCGGCCTCGGAGGGGGCGCCGGAGTTCCACTTCCTCTACCCGGACGACCTGCCGTTGCGCGAGAAGATCGAGACCATCGCGGTCCGCGTGTACGGCGCGTCCGGCGTCGACGAGCTGCCAGCCGCAACGCGCGCTCTGGACACCTACCAACAGCTCGGCTTCGGCAACCTCCCGGTCTGTATGGCCAAGACCCACCTGTCCCTGAGCCACGACCCGAGCCGCAAGGGGCGCCCGACCGGTTTCCGGGTTCCGATCCGGGACGTCCGGCTGTCCGCGGGAGCCGGGTTCGTCACGCCGCTCGTGGGGGAGATGCGGACCATGCCGGGGCTGCCATCGCATCCCGCCGGGGAGACCATCGACGTCGACGACAAGGGCGAGATTGTGGGCCTGTTCTGAATGTCATGAAGACGGGCCTCGCTGGTGACAACGTTGGGTTGTCAAAGCAACCAGCACCAGGAGGCCCAGATGATGTTGTACGCCGGATTGGACCTGTCGCGCCAGAAGGTGGACGTGCACGTCCTCGATGAGTCGGGTCGGACGGTGGAGGTGACCGCCGTACATCCCGATACCGACGGCCTTCGGTCGTTGGTCGATCGGATCGGTCGATACGGCGAGCCGGTGGAGGCCGCCATCGAGTCGATGAACGGCGCGCGCTTCGTGCACGAGCAGCTCGAGTTCGCCGGCTGGGAGGTCGCGATCGCGGATGCCCTGCGGGCCAAGGGTCTGGCACCATTGGTGGCCAAGACGGACAAGATCGATGCCTGGGTCCTCGCCGAGCTTGCTCGCCGCGAGCTGGTGCCTGCGATCTGGCTGCCCGACCCGACCGTGCGCGCGGAGCGCGAGCGGGCCCGCTTCCGCCTGCACCTGGTGCGCCACCGGACGGCCTTGAAGAACCGCATCCACGCGATCCTCATCGCCTTCGGGCACCCGGTCCCCGTCTCTGACCTGTTCGGCCTGCGAGGCCGCGAGCTCCTCGCCTCGCTGGCGATCCCGGAGCCCTGGGCGACCACGCTCGCCACCAGCCTGAGGTTTGTCGATGCGCTCGATCGCGAGATCGCGGCCTGCGAGGCCGAGCTGCGACGTATGGGCGCCGACCACCCCTACGTCCCCCTGCTCATGACCGCGCCCGGCATCGCCTGGGTGCTGGGCTACACCATCGCCGCCGAGATCGGCGACATCCGCCGGTTCGCCAACCCCAAGAAGCTCACCGGCTACAGCGGGCTCTGCCCGATCGTGCGCCAGTCGGGCCGGCGCGACGAGCGGGGACCCCTAGCCAAGAACGGCCCCAAGTACCTGCGCTGGGCGCTCATCGAGGCGGCCACCCATGCCGCCCGCCATCCCGCCTACCGCGCGCACTACGAACGCACTGCCCTACGGCTTGGCCGCCAGCGCGGATCCAAGGTCGCCCGCGTCGAGCTCGCCCGCGAACTCGCCGCAGCGATCTGGCAGATGCTGACCAAGTCCGAACCGTTCGCTGCCCCCGGCAGGCCCCCCGTGCTCCCTCTGGTCGCTTGACGACCCCGTTCTAAAGTTGGGCCGCCGGAGCATCCGATCCAACCTGGTCCTTCTTCGAGGAGGCGATAAAGAGATGAGCACAGCCCCCCCAAGCACCGCGATGCTCAGCCGTCACCAGTCGAGCTTGACGGCCGGCCCGTCTTCATAAAGAGGGAGCCAGCGGAATGCGGACGTAAAGTCAGAAAGGCAATTCACACAAAGTGCACGACATGATGCCGGCGCCTACGACCCTCCCCGCCACAGATCCGGAGCCCACGCCGGATTTCGGTCACTCTGGCCCTCTGCGCCTACGCTGCATCGGCTGCGAGGTGCTGGCCCGGCCGCTCTACCTGTGTGCGGCCCGCTCACCGCACGTGGTGGACTCTCGCTGCTTCGCCGCGGCCTGCACGACACGCCGGCGACGCTGCGCGAGCAGCTCCAGGCCGAGATCGATGCCGCGGGCGCCGCCGACCCCCCATACGACGCGGTCGTCCTGGCCTACGGCCTCTGCGGGGGCGCGACGGCGGGCATCACGGCGAGCGGCATCCCGCTCGTCCTGCCCCGGGCCCACGACTGCATCACGCTCTTTCTGGGCAGCCGTGCGCGCTACCAGGCCGAGTTCACCGCCCACCCGGGCACCTACTGGTACGCCGCCGACTACATCGAGCGCTCGGACGCCAGCCCGGGTGGCGCGGCCACTGGCCTGCTCGGGATCGGCGCCAGCTCCGACGACGAGCTGCAGGTCGCCTATGCAGGATACGTCGAGCAGTTCGGCAAGGACAACGCCGACTACCTCATGGAGGTCATGGGCGCCTGGCGCGAGCACTACGATCGGGCGGTCTTCCTCGACATGGGCACCGGTGGCTCGCCCGACGTGGAGCGGCGCGCCCGGGCCGAGGCGGAGCGGCGCGGCTGGCGCTTCGAGCGCATAGCCGGGGAACTGCTGCTGCTCCGGCGGCTGCTCGAGGCCGACTGGACGGACGACTTCCTGGTGCTCGAGGCGGGCCAGCGCCTGGCGATGACCTACGACGAGGGCGTCATCGGGGCCGTCGAGGGCCGACGAGGTCCCGCGTCCGTGAGCAGGCTCGCCGGCCAAGGCTGCGGCGATGGCCCGCACGTGCTCGGGCGTGCCCCCGCAGCAGACCCCGACGATCGCCGCGCCCGCCGCGCGCATGCGGCCGGCCGCCGCGGCGAGGTCAGCCGGCGTCTCCGGATAGACCGTGACACCGTGCTCCACGCGGGGGACGCCAGCGTTGGGCTTGCCGACCAGCGGCAGCGCCGGTCGAGCGGCGTGCATGGCGGCGAGGGCCTGCTCGGCCTCGGCGCTGCCCGTGCCGCAGTTGGCCCCAGCGGCGCTCACCCCGAGGTCGGCCAGCACGGCGACCGCCTCGGCGGGCCGCACGCCCATCATCGTGGCCCCGCCCGCGCCAAAGGCGAGCGTCACCACGACGGGCAGGCCGAGGGCGCCCTGACGAGCGCCCTCGACCGCCGCGCGGGCTTCCTCGAGATCGGTCAGCGTCTCGATCCACAGCACGTCCACGCCCCCCTCCGCGAGCGCCGCCGCCTGCCGGGCGAAGCCGTCGACCGCGTCGGCGAACGCGAGGGTGCCGAGCGGCGCCAGGAACTCGCCCGTCGGGCCCATCGAGCCCGCCACGACCACGCCAGGCCCGGCCTCGCTCCGCGCCAGCTGCGCCGCCGTCCGGTTGATCTCGTCGAGGCGCTCGGCCAGGCCGTGCAGGGCGAGCCGGCTCGGGTTGGCCCCGAACGTATTGGTGAGCAGGAGCTGGGCGCCCGCCTCGCGATAGGCGCGATGGACCGCCCGCACGGCCGCCTGTCCGGCTGGCTCCAAGACCCAGCGTTCGGGGGCGTCGCCGGCGGGCAGCCCGAGCTCGGCCAGGCGCGTGCCCATCGGGCCGTCGGCCACGATCGGGGTGGCGCGCGCGAGCAGCGCGAGGAACAGGTTCGAGTCGGCGGACAGGGCGGCGCTCACGTCGGGTCAAGGATAGTCGGCGGGCCGCTGCCGAGGCGATGGGCGGTTCACGGCCGGGGGCATGGCTGCCGGGTGCGGTTCCGCGGTCGAGGGGCCCTGACGCATGGCCGACCTCGTCTTCGAGGGCCGTCGCCGCCCCCTCGTGGCTGGGCGCTCGCTCTTCGATGAGGCGGACGAGCTGGCCGTGGCGGTTCCGTCGTCCTGCAGACGAAGCGGCCGCTGCCACGAATGCGTGGTCGCGGTGCCCCGCGGTGAGGACGTCCTCTCCCCGCGCAGCGCGGCCGAGGGCTTCCTGCCACACGGCTTTCGCCTGGCCTGCCAGGCACACGTGGAGCGCACCGACGCAGACGTCGAGTTCAGCGTGCTGCGCCGCCGCCTGCGCATCCTGCTCCCACCGGCAGGCACGTCCTACGCCCTCGACCCGCTCGTCGCCCGGGTCGGCGACGAGGTGCGCTACGGCGACGTCCCGATCGACCACTACCGTGGCCGGCTCCTCGGGCTCGCGCTCGACGTCGGCACCACCACGGTGGTGGCCGAGCTCGTCGATCTGGAAGCCGGGCGGCCGGTCCACGCGGCCGCCTTCGAGAACCCCCAGCGCTTCGGGGGCAGCGATGTGATGACCCGCATCGCGTACGAGGGAGAGCACCCGGGCGAACTGCGCCGGGCGCTGCGCCGCGCCCTCAACCGCGTGCTGCGCGACGCGTATGCGACGCTCGGCGTGGAGCGCCAGACGGTCTACGAGGCCGTCATCGTCGGCAACCCCACGATGCGCGACCTCTTCTTCGGCCTCGACGTCGCGCCGTTGGGCCGCTCGCCGTTCCGCTCCACGAGCGAACAGGCGGTCCACGCCGGACATGCGCAGACGACGTCGCTCACCCGCCTGGCCCACGAGCTCGGGCTGTTCATCCACCCGCAGGCGCGCATCTGGGGCGCGCCGCTCATCGCCTCGCACGTGGGTGCCGACACCGCCGCCGACCTGGTGGCCACGGATATCGCCGGCGCAGCCCGGCATCTCCATGCTCGTCGACATCGGCACCAACAGCGAGATCGTCATCGGCGACGGTCGACGGTTCCTGGCGGCCTCCTGTCCGGCTGGTCCCGCCTTCGAGGGCGGGCTCATCAGCGCACGGCATGGCGGGCGCGGACGGGGCGATCGAGTCGGCGGTCTGGCGCGACGGCGGCTTCGTCTGCCGCACGGTCGGCGATGCCCCGCCCGAGGGGATCTGCGGCTCAGGGTTAGTCGATCTGCTCGCCGAGTCGCGCCGGGTCGGCCTCCTCAGCGTGCACGCCACGCTCCCCGACGGCGCGGCGAGCATCCCGGTCGTCCCCGACGCCGGCATCGATCTCTCCCGGGCCGACCTCAGCGCGCTCGCGCTGGCGAAGAGTGCCAACGCCAGCGGGCCAGCGCATCCTCCTGCGCCGCTTCGGGGTCACCCCGGCCGAGCTCGACCGGCGTGTATCTGGCGGGCGCCTTTGCCAACGCCCTCGACGTGCGCCAGGCCATCGCCATCGGCCTCCTCGCGCCCGTTCCGGAGGAGCGGGTGGTGCGGGTGGGCAACGCCTCCGTGCAGGGCGCCGCGGCACTCGTGTGCTCGCGCCGCGCACGCACCGCGCTGGAGCAGCTGGTGGGGCGCATCGAGCATGTCGAGCTCGAGGCCGAGCCCGACTTCTTCGAGCTGTTCGTGGATGGCTGTCGCCTCGAGCCGTGGGGGCCCGCCGCGCCGCACGGAGCCCCGCGAGGAATGGCAAGGGAGACGCGATGAGCGACCAACCACCCCAGCGGCGACGCAGCGTCAGGAGCAGCCGCGGGATCGGCCGACACATTCGAGGCCCGGCTCGCGGCCCCGGACGCCTTCCTCGCCATCGTCGAGCTCGTCCCCTGGCGGGGGACCCTCGCCGACGAACACGGCGAGGCCTCCCTCGCGGCCGCGCGCGAGCTCGCGGCGACCCCCGCATCGCCGCCCTGAGCATCACCGACAACGCGGGCGGGCACCCCATGCTGACCCCGGTGACGCTCGCCGAGGAGTTCGTGGCGCACGGCCAGCACGTGCTCGTCCACGTGGCCTGCCGCGATCGCAGCCGGGGGGCGCTGCAGAGCCTGGGCTGGGAGCTCCAGAGCCACGGGCTCACGAACGTGCTCGCCATCAGTGGCGACTACCCGGTGGAGGGCTACGGCGGGCTCTCGCGGGCGGTCTTCGACATGGACTCGGTGGGGCTGCTCGCAGCTCTACCGCTCCATGGGCGGCTTCACCCTGGGGGCCGCGGTCAACCCCTACAAGCGCTACGAGCGCGACCTGCTGCCGCAGTACCTGAAGCTGGCCCTGAAGGTCCGCACGGGGGCGTCGTTCGTGATCAGCCAGGTGGGCTACGACGCCCGCAAGGCCGACGAGCTCGTGCGCTACCTGCGCCACCACGAGCTGCGCGGTGGCGCCCATCGCCAACGCGTACATCCTTGAGCCGGGGCGTGGCGCGCGCCTTCCACGAGGGCAAGGTCCCGGGCTGCGTCGTGAGCGACGCGCTCCTGGCGCTGGTCGAGCGCGAGGCGGCCTCGCCCGACAAGGGACGCGCCTTCGCCCTCGAGTTCGCGGCCAAGCAGGTGGCGATCGCGCGCGGGCTGGGCTATCGGGGCGTGTACCTCTCGGGCCATCGCCGGGCCAGCGACATCGAGCGGGTCCTCGAGCTCGCCGCGGGCTTTGGCGTCGATGACTGGCGCGGCTTCGCCCGCGAGCTCGCCTTCGGCCTGCCCGGCACCTTCTACTACTTCGAGCCCGATCCGGAGACCGGGCTCAACCGCGACGAGGTCAACCGGGCCTACCGGCGCTCGCGCACGAAGGCCGCGCGGCGCCGCATGCACGCCCCACTCGACTACCGGGTCAACCGGCTCGCCCACCGGCTCGTCTTCGATCCGCAGGCTCCGCTGTTCCCCGCTCGGCACGCGCGCTCTACCGGGCCGTCGAAGGCGCGCACCTCGACCGCCCGCTGCACGTCCTCGAACAGGCCGTCAAGATCCCCCTCTACGACTGCCGCGACTGCGGCGACTGCTCGCTGCCCGACGTCGCCTATCGCTGCCCCGAGTCGCACTGCGTGAAGAACCAGCGCAACGGTCCCTGCGGCGGCTCCCACGACGGGCTGTGCGAGGCGGTCGAGCGGCCCTGCGTGTGGGCCGAGGCCTACACGCGCTTGAAGCCCTACGGCGAGGAGCTGCGCATGCTCGAGCGCCCGCCGGTCATCCAGGACAACGCCCTGCGGCGCACCAGCGCCTGGGCCAACACGTTCCTGGGACGCGACCACTTTTCCCGTTCCGCAGCGGACTTGGGCACGGCGAACCCGGGTGATCGCCCCGGTGGCCCGGCGCCGGGCCGGAAGGAGTAGACGCCATGTGGACCACCAACCGCGGCACGGCCCTGACGGTCATCGGCGAGAACATCCACGCCACGCGCGTCGTCCTGCGCACCGGCAAGTACGGCACGACCACGCCAGACGGCCGGCCCGCCGTGCGCTTCACCGATGCATCGGGGGTTGAACGCCTGCTGCCGCTCCCTGCGCCGGTGCTGGAAGGCCAGGACTTCGCGAACGGGCGGGTCAAGCAGGTGGCGGCCGCGATCCTTCTGGCGATGGACGGGGGGCCCGAGTCAGAGGTTGGGATCGCCTTCCTGCGCGCCCTCGCGACCCGCCAGGCGGCCGCGGGTGCCGATTATCTCGATCTCAACGTCGACGAGGTGACGAGCGACCCAGACGGCCAGCAAGCGGCCATGCGCTGGCTGGTGCAGACGATCGAGGCGGTGGCCACGGTGCCGCTGGCGCTCGATTCCTCGAGTCCAGCCGTCATCGCCGCGGGTCTCGCGGCGTCGCGTCGGGCCCGCGGCGCGCCGCTCCTCAACTCGGCCTCCCTCGAGCGCCTCGAGGTCCTCGATCTCGCCGCGGCGCAGGGCTGTCCCGTGGTGGTGAGCGCGGCCGGCCGCACCCAGATGCCCACCGGCGCCGAGGAGCGGGTGGCCAATGCGCTCGCCGTGGTCGAGGAGGCGCGCAGCCGCGGCATCCGCGTGGGGGACATCTACATCGACCCCCTCGTCCTGCCGGTGGGCATGGATCCCGACGGTCGGCGGACACTACCTGGCCGCTATCGCCCGTCTCCGCCACGTCCTCGGCCCCGAGATCCGCCTGACCGGTGGCTTCAGCAACGTGAGCTTCGGGCTCCCGCAGCGGCACTTGCTCAACGATGTCTTCCTGGCTCTGGCGGCCGACGCCGGAGCGGACAGCGGGATCCTCGACCCGCTTGCCACCGACCCGCATCGTGCCTTCGCCGCGGATCGCACGTCCCCCGCCTGGCAGCTGGCGGCCGATGTGCTCACCGGCCACGACGAGTACGGGGCTGCCTACCTGGCGGCCTACCGGGCGGGGCGAGCTCGGCGGCGGCCAAGCATAGGGGGCGGCAGGAGTTGCGCGCGCCTCGTGAGGCCGTCTTAGGGCCTGCCTCGAAAATCCCTGTGAGAGCAGTCAGGCGGCCTCCGGGGCGAGGGTGACGCGGTAGCCGAGGGCCTCGAGGCGACGGGTGAGCCGGCGGCGGACACGCTCGGCGTCGCGCTGGTCGAAATAGGTGACGCCCAGATCATCGAACGGGCGGCCGCTGGTGAGCACGGCATAGACCATCCCGAGAATCGTGTGGCCGACCGCGACGAACGCGCGCTTGGCACCCCGGCGAGCGGCCAGGCGACGGTACTGGGCCCCGAGGTAGGTCTTCGTGCGGGAGGCCGAGCGCGCCGCGCCGACGAGCGCGGTGCGCAGCCAGGGACTGCCCCGCCGGGTCTTGCCGCCGTGCTGGACGCCCGCGCTCTCGTGGTTGCCGGGCACATGCCGGCCCACGACGCGAGCTGGCGGGACGAGCCGAAGCGAGCCATGTCGGAGCCGATCTCGACGAGGATGACCTGCGCGGTCCGGCCACCGACGCCCGGGATCGTCGAAATCCGCTCGATCAGCTCTGCTGAGGGTTGAAGACGCTCCTTGATCTCGGCATCGAGCGAGCCGATGAGCGCGTCGAGGTCTTCGAGATGGCGCAGTTGCGCGGCGAGCAGGAACCGCTGGTGCGGCCCAACGGAGCCCGCCAGCGCGTCGACGAGCATGTCGTGCTTGTTGCGCAGGCGGCCCCGGGCAAGCTCGGCCAGCGCCTCGGGATCAGTCAACGCCCTCGGTGAACGCGGTCAGGATGGCGCGGCCCGAGACGCCGCCCAGGTTCGTGCTCACCGAGCCGAGCTTGATGTTGGCGCCTTCGAGCACCTTGGCCAGGCGGTTGATCTCCGACGCGCGCTCCCGGATGAGGCTGGTCCGATAGCGGGTCAGCTCGCGCAGCTCGCGCTCGGGGCGGGGCGGGATGAAGCTCGCCCGCAGCAGCCCATGGCGGAACAGCTCGGCGATCCATTCCGCGTCCCGGACGTCGGTCTTGCGGCCGGGCACCGCCTTGATGTGGGCGGCGTTGGCCAGCAGCAGCTCGAAGCGCTCCTCGAGCAGGTTCCAGATCGGCTTCCAGTAGCTGCCGGTGGCCTCCATCGCGACCGCCGTGACGCCGCGCTCGTCGAGCCAGTCGGCGAGCGCGAGCAGATCAGCGGTCAGGGTGCGGAACGTGCGGGTCTCCTTGACCGGCTCGCCGGCGGGGTCGGTCCGGATCACGCAGACGGTCAGCGAGCGCTTGCCGATGTCGATGCCGGCACAGCTTCGATGCACCACCTCCATCGTCCAGGTCCTCCAGCTTCGGGCGGCAGGGAGGCGCCGATCAACGCAGCGACTGCCTCGCGTGCTCTCCGCGAGCGGGAGGCAACAGACGGTGATTCCGCCAGGCGCCTCAAGGTCCATCTGTGAGCGCGGGCTCGCAGCACCAAGGCTCTACGACCTTTGATCCGACCGCCGGCGCTGATTTTCCCTCCGACGTGATCGGGCCAGCGGCCCGCGTGCATCTGTAGCCGAATTCTCCCGCCGAAGGACGGGGCGGCCGTTCGCTGCGGCGTGACGGCGCAAGCCGATCGGCATAAGATACGCGGCTGAGCGCGAGCTGCGGAACGGGAGCCACGCCGCGAGCGTGGCGAGGCCGGACGATCCGCCGAAATCCGTGGGGCTGACTGGACGGCTGGGCGATCAGGCGGGCTCGACCCGCAGGCGGGCGAAGAGATAGCCCATCGCCGCCACCTGGAGCCAGGCCTTGGCGGATGCCTCGGTCTGCTCGTTCGGCGGCGCCCCGGACGCCGCCAGCGCCCGAGCTGGGCGAAGGCGTGCTCGACCTTGACCAGCGGCCGCAGCGGCACGAAGCGGGTCACCCCCGCCGCCGGCGCCTTGATGTCGAGGGCCAGGCCCCGTCGCGCGGCGAGCTTGCCCAGGCCACGGTAGGCGCGGTCGGCGACGATCGCCCGCAGGCGGGGCAGGGCGGCCAGCTCGTCGACAAGCAGGAGCCGGGCCGAGGCCACGTCGTGCGGCCTCGCTGGTCGACTCGGCAGGCGAACGGCAGGCCCAAGATGTCGACGAGGATCGAGCGCTGGGAGCCGAACGTCCGGCCACCTCGCCCGCCCGCGGCGTGGAAGGTCGGACCCGCGCGGCCGCCCCGCGCGGTCTGGGCGTCGACCAGCAGCATCGAGGGCTCGGGGTGGCGCTCCTTGTCGGTCCGAACCGTGCGGGCGAGCCGGCCCATCGCCGCCGCCCAAACCCCGTTGGCCCGCCAGCGCCGCCACTGGCTCCAGACAGCGGTCCAGGGCGGGAAGCGCTCGGGCAGGTAGCGCCACTGGATCCCGGTGCGGGCCATCCAGAGCATCGCCTCGACCATCTGCCGGCGCGGGTAGACCTCCGGTGCACCACGCCGGCCGTGGGGGTCGAACAGGTCGGCGACCTGGTTCCACTCGCGGTCCGTGAGGTCGATGGTCGCGCCCATGCCCGGCAGACTGAGGGTGGGCCGTGACAGCTTTGCTGGCACGAGCGGCCCGCTTCGTGCGGGAGAATTC
>CAWIHR010000059.1:0-20720 GCA_963835945.1 uncultured Chloroflexia bacterium | reverse complement strand
GCAGCCCGCCGACGCGCTCATCATTGAAGACTCGCCGGCCGGCGTCCGCTCCGCGGCGGCGGCCGGGGCGTATGTCGTGGCGCTGGCCACGGCATTCGATCCGCAAGACCTCGTGGCAGCGGGTGCGAACCTTGTTGTTGACGACTTTCAGGCGCTGACGAGGGAGCTCGACGACCTTCTCGATCGGCGTTGACCAGGGTGCCATGGTGGATGGTGTAGTGAGCGGCCTCGAAGCAGCTATTGACAGTAGCCATGAAGGCAACGTATCGTAGCCGTCAGGTCGGACGGACCGACTCTGGATCCGATCAGGGAGACGGCGATGACGGCAGCGACGGCGGCGATGGCACACGAGCGAGCAGGAGCGGTAGCAGGGGAAGCTCCACGCCGTCACGGGCATGCCCCGGGTATGGCTCCGGGTCGAGGGCGTCGCGGCGCTCGCCGCCGGTGCGGCACTGTATCTCCATCTCGGTGGCCAGCTCCTCTGGCTGGTCCCCCTCCTGCTCGTGGTCGACGTCTCGATGGCCGGCTACCTCGCCGGACCACGCCCGGCGCCCAGCTCTACAACCTCGCCCACAACTGGGCTACCGGTTCGTCGTGCTGGCGCTGGCGTGGTGGCTCGGGTCGCCGGCAGTGGCGCTGTTCGGCGCGATCCTTGTCGGGCACACCGGCATGGACCGCTCCCTGGGCTTCGGTCTCAAGTACCCCACCGCGTTCGCCGACACGCACCTGGGTCGGCTTGGGCGGGCCGGTCCGATGAGCCCAGCCGCGCCCGGACCTCGCGGGCCGCGGTCATCGCGGCCGCCCGAGGCCTCCTCGAGGAGGGCGGCCTCGAAGCCGTCTCGATGGCCGGCGTCGCCGAGTGCGTGGGGATCAGGCTCCCTCGCTGTACAAGCACTTCGCGGACCGGGGCGGGCTCCTCGCGGCCGTCGCGACGGAGGTGGCGCTCGAGCTCGGCGAGCCCTGACGATACGCTCGCGCGATCCGGTGCCGACCCGGCGACTCGCCTTGAGGCGCTCGCTGTCGCCTATCGCTCCTTCGCCCTAGCCCACGCCACGAGCCACCGCCCTCCTGTTCGCGAGCGTCGCCCCCGGCGTGACACCGACCCCGGAGGCTCAGGCCGGTGGCCGCGCGCCCGGTCCTTGATATGAGCGACGCGATCGTCGGGCCGGCGCGCGCGCTGGCCGCCGCCCGAGTACTCACCGCCTTCGCGTATGGGTTCACCAGCATGGAATCGCGGGCGCCTTCCGCTTCGGAGGCGACGTCGAGGAGGCCTATCGGTTCGGCATCGCGGTGCTGGCGGCGGGATTGAAACGAGTCGCCGTGGACGCGCCGGACGCAGCGGGGACCGACGCTTCGGCGTAGGCCGAACGGGACGCCGGCTCGTCGCACTGATGCGCCGTGATCCGGGCGGTCTCAAGCGGTCATCGCAATGGCCTCGGCGAACGTCTCAGAGGGTGACCGCCAGCCGAGGGTTTGTCGAGGGCGGCCGTTGAGCTCGGCGGCGACGGCGTCGAGCTCGTCTTGGCTGACGGCATTGGGTTAGTGCCCTTTGGGAAGTACTGGCGGAGCAGGCCGTTGGACGCTCCTATGTTTGTCAATACGCGGTGGGCAGCGCCATGGGTTCGGTGGCGGCCTGTATCCGTCGGTAAAGGCGGCGGGCGAGGGCGCGTTTGATGGACCGGCGTATCTCGCGGTGTGTCTTGCCCTGGGCCCTTCGTTGCGCTGCGTAGTGGATGGTCTCCGGGTGGCAGCGGAGGCGGGTGATGGCCACGGTGTGGAGCGCCCGGTTGAGGTCGCGGTCGCCGCCTCGATCGAGTCGGTGGCGCCTTCGCTCGCCACTGCTGGCTTCGAGCGGCGCGGTGCCGGCCAGAGCGGCGAAGGCGGCCTCGTTGCGCACGCGTCCTCGATGTGACCAGCTCACGAGTAACTGCGCGGCGACGACCGGGCCGACGCCCGGCTCGGTGAGTAGCGCGGGTCCGGCGGGATGGGCCTTGACCAGGGTCACCAGCTCGGGGTCGAGTTCGTGGATCTGGGCGGTGAGGAAGCGGATGCGGCTCGCGATCGAGCGCAGGGTGACGACCGTCAGTCGATGCTCGACGCTCGCCGACGGGCCGCTGGTGAGCGCCTCGACGCGGTCAAGTTGACTGGCCAGGGCGACGCCGCGTAAGCCTGCACGGAGGTGTTCGGGGGCCGTCACGATGACGCTCTTGAGCTCGTTGATGGCCGTGGTGCGACTGACAAGGACGGCGTGGCGGGTGGTGAGGACCAAGCGGAGCGCCTCCCGCAACCCGCGCGCCCGCGGGCTGGCTAGCTGCTCCGACGACAAGGCGTGGCGGCCGGCGCGCACCGCGTCGATCCGGTCGTTCTTGGCACCCCGGGCGCGCTTGATGCCCCCCACTTCGACGACGTCCTCGCCGGCGTGGGCCAAGCATGCGACGAACCCCGCGGCGAAGCTGGCGGTGCCTTCGAGAGCCCAGACCCGTCGGCCCGGTGCCTGGGCGCGTCCCCAGTCGAGCAGCCGCTGGTAGCCAGGGCCGTCGGCTGGAGCCGCGATCTGCGCTTGGATCCCGCCGGTGCGGGTGTCGATCACGGCCAAGTCCACGCTGTCGCGGTCCGGGTCGCCTCCGATGACATAGTCGTAGTGGTCTGCCAACATGACCATTGCGGTTGTCCTCCAGTTCGGTCGGCAATCGTCGTCGGCACCGGTCTGGATGAACGTCACCTGTCACGGCAGCACTGTGAAGGGTCACGCCCCTAAGGCGGACAAGCTCCTGATCAAGCCAACGACGAGTGGCCAGGTCGGTGCCGGCAGCACGAGGAACAGGTCCAACGAAGGGCACACCCTGAGGTGGCCAGTGTTCTCGAGAGTCACCTCGCACTGTCGGCTCCAGCCTGGCTGAGCCCATCCGGCCCACGTCAGTCACAGACTCACAGTGTTCTCGTTCGTGCCTCGCTGCCAGGGGCTCCGCGGATCGCAGATGTAGATCTGCAGGCCGGTATCGATCGTGAACTGGGCGTGCAGCGCCATCTCCTTGCCCTGGTCCCAGGTGAGGGAGCGCACCATCTGTTGGGGCAGCGTCACGATCCGTTCTGTCAGTGCCGCCAGCACGGGCTCAGAGCTTCGGCCGTTGGGAAGTCGGACGAGAACGGTCAGACGACTGCTGCGTTCAACGAGCGTCGCCATCGCGCTGTTGCCGCTGCCGAGCAGGAGGTCGCCCTCCCAGTGCCCGGGCACGGCGCGGTCGGCAGCCTCAGCCGGACGGGCGCTGATGTTGATCGCGTTGCGCAGTTGACCTTGGCCATTGGCCGCTCGCACCGCGCGCGGCCGACGGACCAGGCGGCGCGAGCGCAGGTACCGGGCCAGCTCCTTGCGCAGCGCGCCCCGCGGCTGCACGAACAACGACATGTAGATCGTTTCGTGCGACACCCGCAGCTCCCGATCGTCGGGATACGCTCGTCGAAGCCAGCCGGCGATCTGCTGGGGAGACCAGCGTGACGCGAGCTTGGCTTCCACCACCTGCCGCAAGCGCGGGCAGGTCACGAGTTTGGCAGCTTTGGGACGGCGGGCCCTGTTCCAGGCTGCCTGGTCTGCCTGACACGCGCGGTAGTGCCGGCGACCCCCGTTCCTGGCAATCTCTCGGGATACGGTCGATCCGGCCCGGCTGATCCGGGCTCCGATACGCCGACAGGAATCCCCGGCGACGACTCCGCGCGAGATCTCCTCTCGCTCCGCCAGGCCCAGCTGGAGAGTGGACCGGTTCCGCACCCGTGGTGGCTGCCCGCCGGTCCGAGCCACGATCACCCGCAGCACATCCATCGAGTGCCCCAGCGTCCGACTGATCGACCGCAGCGACGCCCCCGCCCGATAGTCCCGCCAGATCTCCGCCTTGTCGTGCTCTGTTAACGCTGACCGGACCAACTCCACCACCTCCGCCGTTCACGAGCAGTCTCAGCTCGTTCGACAAGGTGGTGCGTTCATCCCTTGAGACCGCCGATCATCATGTTGGGTTCGCGGTGGGCTCGGGTGGCCCGACTGGTTCAGGCGAGATCGAGGTCCACGACGAGCGCCGCATGGTCCGTGATGCGGGGGACCCGCTCGGCCTCCGAGATGACCGCCGAGTGCAGGCAGGGCGCCAGGCTCGGCGACAGCAGGGCATGGTCCACGCAGAAACCCTCGCCCCGGTTGCTGACCCAGGTGTACGCTCGCCCGTAGGGATGGAGCGCCCGCCAGGCGTCCGTCCAGCCGGCCTCGAGCAAGGCCTCGAACTCCCGCGCGGCAGAGAAGCTGGCGCCGGCCTCGTCCAGCTGATGGCGCCCGGTGTTCCAATCGCCCGCGAAGCAGTACGGACGACCGATGCGGGTGGCGGCCAGGGCCAGGAACTTGTCGCGCCAGAAGGCGAGGGTGGCGTTCCCGAGGGGGAAGTAGACCGCGCCCAGGGTCAGGCTCCCCAGCTCGACCTCTAGCACCCGATGCCCGTGCCGTCCGGACACTGGCTCCCGCACGCTGCCGATCGGCAGCCGGGAGGCGACTGCCACCGTCTCGACCCCCGACGGTGGATGGCTAGTGGCCTGAGAGGTGAGCCCCCCGACCGCCAGGCGCCGCAGCAGGCGGGCGCCGGCGTCGTTGACCCGAAACTCCGTCACCACGACCACATCGGGAGCGTGGCGGAGCAGCGCGGTCGTGATGGCCGGGACGCGCGGGCCACCCCCATGGTCGACGTTCAGGGTGACGGGTCTCGTGGCCCGACGTCTCCGCTGGCGTGGCGCAGACTAGGCCGCGCGCACCCGGACGGCGCGCGGACCCCTGGGGTTGGCCTCGATCTCGAAGGCGACGCGCTCGCCGCCCGCGAGGCGGTCGAAGTCGAGGGTGGGCTCCACGCCGCTGCGATGGAAGAAGTAGTCCTTCCCGTCGTCGCCGGTGATGAACCCGAAGCCGCGATCGGCGATGAGCTTCTTGACAGTGCCGCGGGTCATGCCGGACCCCTGTATCTCACTTCCCGAACCGGACGGCAGACGCACGGTCTGTTCGAGAAGGGGGAGCGACCACGCGGAGCATCGCCGCGAACGGCGGCAGTGCCTGCACTATACGCGCAGCACGGGAGCTCGGGCGCCGGCCGGTCCCCTGAGCCTAGTCGAGGGAGATGCTCTCCTGACGAGGCAGCGCGTCGGGCTCCTTCTCGAGATGCTCGATCCGATGGTCCAGGAGGGCCCGGGCCGCGAGCAGCCGCTCCTTGCGCGCGGCACGCAGGTGCGTGCGCACCTCTGAGGGCACCACGTCACGCCAGAGTCCGATGAGCCCCCTGGGCGCTCGCGCGCTCCGTGCCTCCACCGCCGCCAGCCGCTGCTCCAGCTCCGCCAGCCGGTCCTCGAGATCGGTCATCGCTTCGACGCTCCTGCCTTGCCGCGCGGTTTCGCCGGACCGGACCCTGTGACTCATGCTGCGGCAGCATCGAGGCGGTCGCCAGTGCCGGACGAACCTGTCCGAGGGCGGCGGGCAGTCAGCCCCGCGATGGTGACATAAGTGACGGGCCCAGCCTCGCACGACGCGCGCCCATCGAGCTGGGGTGGCATGCCCGGCATGCCACCGACACGTCCCAGGGGACCGCTGGTCCTGACTGGGCGCTAGCTCCTGACGACTTAGGCGACGCGCCTACGCACGGCCCTCATCCTCCCCCAGCGTTCGCGCCCGCCGCCTGTCGGGTCTAGGCGGATTCTTGCACCGGCGTCGGTGGCCCAGGGAGCGGGGGGCGAGCTGGCCGTCGGCGCTCGGAGTGCTCTGGGATGGGCTTCACCGGTCGGGATGGCCCCCGAGCACCTGTCGCGCTGTCGTTCGAGGCCCACCGAGCGCGTCCGCGAGAAGGCCCAGGCCGATGCCGAACATCCAGACGTCCTTGCTGACGGCGATACCGGTCCGGCTCGGCCAGATCGAACCGGGCTTGCGCATCGTGGGCGTCCGTGCGTGCAGCGCCAGCAGGCCACCGGAGAACACTGTCAGGGCGGTCCCGGCCACGCCGTTCGGGACCAGCGGTGCGAGCAGCAGCGTCCCGGTCACGATCTCGCCCGCAGCGAGCAAACGCAGGAACCGCCGCGGCGGGATCGGCCGCAGGAACTGAACGAGCTCAAGCGGTTCTACACGACATTTCGATAGGTCGTCGGGGAGGCTTCACGACCCAGTTTCCAGAAGGGGTAGATCAACTCTCATCAGGGTAAGAGAGCGGGGAACACGACTCCCCTGGTCGCCGAGCACGCCGCCCTTCCGGGAGCGGCGGCGCCTGAGGTCGCACAAGGTCCCGCCCGAGCCCGTTGACTCCGGATCCCGCCGCGCTCGTGAACCAGGTCTCGGGCCACGTGTCCGCAGGGCCTGACAGAGAATGACACTCCCCGCCCTCGACCCGCCCTGAAAGCGCAGCCCGCCGCGCTCTCTGATCCGTGCGGCGGGTGCGTCGAGCACGGAAGCGCGCCAGAGGGAGGTCATTCGGGTCGGCGCTGGCGGGCACCCACGACTGGATGCCTTCACGGTCTGGAGCCGGCGCCAGGGCGCCCTGGTCGACCGTGACGCTCGGCATCGTCGCCATCAGCTACCTGTTCAACGTGCTCATCGCGTAGGAGGTCAGGGAGTGAAGGTCATCGAGGTCCTGGGGCCCGGGCTGCGCCAACTGCGAGCAGCTCGAGAAGAACGCCCGCGAGGCGGTGATGACGGCGGATGTCGAGGTCCTGATGCGACACGTCACCGACGGCCGTCAGATCGCAGCCCTCGGCGTGATGCAGGAGCAGAAGCACGGACGCGAGGAACCGATCGGCTCGACCGGAGGCGTGGCATCCTCCGGCGGATGACCTGGTCAGACCTGCCCAGCGGCGCCAAGGCCTTCCGGATCGCCCATCTTGTGTGGTCGGTCGTCAGCCTCGCGAGCCTCGGGCACATCTGGGAATGCGCTCTGGCCCGGCGCCGCGATCGACGCTTGGGCGCGAGCATCGCCTTCCTCTCGCTCGAGGGCGTGGCCCTGATCGTCGGACGCGGGGACTGCCCATTCGGACCGCTACAGACTCGGCTCGGCGATCCCATGCCGCTGTTCGAGCTCGTCCTCCCGCCACGCGCCGCCAAGGCCGCGGTGCCGGTGCTGGCCGGCGTGACCCTCGCCGGCGTCGCCTTCGGCCTCGTGCGCCGCCCCGTCGATCGCAGTCGAGGCGTCGTGGTCGGCTGAGCCTATCGGCGGGTCTCCCGCGCGTCCACGCCCACGCATGTCTCGATCGGGGTGCCTGCAGACCGCGGCACTAGGATGCGGGCGTGCCGATGTTCTTCGTCATGGTCCGCCGCTCCGGCCCTCGGTGGGATCGGTCGCGACCGATGGAGCAACATTCGAAGTGGCCTGCGCATGCGGCCTTCATGGATGGATTGGTGAGCGAGGGCTTCGTCGTTCTTGGTGGGCCGCTCGCCGACGAGGAGCGCGTGGTGCTCGCCGTGGACGCCGAGTCAGAGGACGCCGTCCGCGCCACGCTCGCGCGCGACCCGTGGAGCGAGACGCATCTCCGCGTCGCGACGGTCGAGCGCTGGACGATCCGGCTCGACGGGCAGCGCGCCTAGGCCGAGGCTCCGCACGAGTCGATCATGGGGCCGCGCCACCTTCCCGGAGGTTGGCATGTCGGTCGGGAGCGCCTTGCGCCATCGGCCCGTCGCCTGACGACGTGCCGCTCCTGCCAGCCCAGGCGCCGGGAGTAGCCTTCGTGCAGCTGCGGTGTGGGCGGTTCCGATCCCTCAGGGAAGGGGTGCCATGTCGTGTCGTCGGACCACCGTGGTCATGGCCACGATCGGGGGTATTGTGGCCACTGGGGTGGCGCTATCCCGCCTCGATCGAGCCCGGCTCGCAGCGGCGTAGGGGAGCATGACGCGCCCGTCGATGCCCAGCGGGCGAGCCTGCGACTGGACCTCGCGTCTTCCCTATGGGCCCGTGTTCGCGCGCATCGCGCGCACCATTGCGGCAGTGGCACCGGCCGACGCGCGCGTGCTCGACGGACGGGTCACTACCGGCGGCTCCTAGCACGGGCCCCGCGGCGAGTCGGCGAGCGGCGGGCGTGACATGCGGGCTGGCCGCGGTCGCGCGGGACGCACACTTCCCACCTGGGAAACCGGCACGATCACCACAGGCAGGCGCCCTCTGACGCTCCGGGCTGCGCCATCACGGCCAGCTAGTCGCGTTCGCCACTCCTGCGAGACTAGGAGCGGCCCAGCGTGGCAGCGGAAGTAGAAAGTGCGGACGTGCGGTGCATCCGCCGCCCTGCAAGCCCGGGGGGCGTACGCTCCCGGTTTCTCGTCAGGCTCGCAGCCCCCGGGCGGCCAACCGTTTGACGAGGCGCGCCTGCGTCGTGGCGACGGTCGCGAGGGCGCGGGCGGCGGTGCCGGACAGGCTGCCGAGGTGCAGGCGCGCGAGCGCGACCAGCAGACCCTCGTGGCCGCCTGCAGCGACGTGCGGTCGCTCGGAGACTGGCAGGGCATGACGGGGCCTCAGGATCAGGACCGGGCCCAGCGGGGCCGGTTGTCGCGTTCCTCGGCGAGGTCGGCGTAGACGATGCCCGCGGCGCGTTCCCACGCGGCGCGATCCACCCGCACGGAGTGGCCGTGGCTGCCGGCGTGGAACGAGAGCCACTCGGCGTTGCGGATCGCGTGGTCCGCGACCACGTCCAGGCCGACGAGCGCCGCGACCGGCGGGATGGTGCCGAGATCACAGTCCGGCGCGACGTCCTCCATCTCCGGCTCGGTCATGAGGCGCGCGCGGCGCGCGCCGAGCGAGCGAGCGGCCTTCTGCAGGTCGAGCATGTCCGATGCCTCGACGACGAGGAGCGCCCGCCTCCCGTCGTCCGTGGTCACGGCCAGCGTCTTGGCGAACGTGTGGGGGTCGACGTGCTCGGCTCGTGCGGCTTCGCGCGCGGTCACGGCGACGGCGTGATCGCGGAGCTCGTGGTTGATGTCGTGGCTGTCGAGCCAGTCCAGGAGGCCCGGCAGCGGTGGGCGGACGGGGACCTGGGTGGACACGGTGCGCCTCCCGCCACGTAGTCGTGGCAGATGCGGCGGGCGGGTCTCGCCAGTAGCTCCGCACGGTCCGGGCGGCCGGAGTTCGGGCCGCGCATCGTCGCCTCCCGTCGCCCGACGATCTACCTCCGCCGGAGCCGGCCGTCGAGTGCCATCCGTCGCGTGACATGCCGATGCGGTGCATTCCGATCGTTGCCGGCGTCGTGTGGGCAGCGCGCGAGCCGACGCGGCCGCTCGGTCTAGCCGGGCTTCTCATCGGGGTCGGCGCCGGAGCCGGTGGTCTGCTGGCGTTGATCGGCAATCCCTGCGCCGCGTTCAACGCCACGACCGTGGGCGCGGTCCAGTCGTGCTACTCGGCTGACCCAACCCCCTATCTGGCCGCTGCCTTGCTGCTGGTCGTCGCTGGCGCGGCGATGTCCGTCGTCGGCCTCCGGCGCACCAGCCGCTCGCCGCACTGACCCGGAGCCGACGGGTTCACGCCGCGCCCTATGAACCTGATGTCCAGTCCGTCCACCGTGATGGCTGACCGAACGGCGGGGATAGGCCGCTGGGGCCGCTACGGGGAGCATGGCGGTCGAGCCAAACCGAGTCCCGAGCTGGATGTCCTGTCCTGCACCATTCCTCGATCGTGCGGGTCTTGGAGCACCAATAGGCCTGAGGCGCGACGCCCCCCTCTCTGCCTGTCGCGATGGCCGGACAAGCCTGGCACAGGCGACGAGCCACGTGCGATAGGATCATTCGAGGGTCCGAGTGGCGCGCCAGAACGGCGACGTCAGCGGCTCCCGCCTGTCAGGTGCAGCCGTGTCCACGACCGAACCACCCGGCCAAGCCGAGTTCCCTGCCATCTCGCAACCTCGCGACGAACTTCGGCTGGTTAGCGATGGCGACCTCGCCTCAATCGGCCAGGCCTTCATCGAAGCCCTCTCCCGAGGCGACTGGCCTGGCGCGCAGGCCATGGAGGACCCCGCCCTGCTCGCCGCGCTGCCCGCCTCGAAGCTCCAGCAGACCGCACAGATGTTGGCGGCCCAGTACGGCGCCTTCGGATCAATCGGGAGCGTGACGACCAGCTCCCAGACTTCCGGGACCCGCGGCACGATCGCGGCCGTCCCGGTGACCCTCGCGCACGCCACGGTGACGCTGAACGTGAGCGTGAGCGCCGCGGGGCTGGTCGCCGGGCTCCAGGTGGGCACGGTCGTTCCGGCCTCGCCGCCGGCGCCCGCGGCGTACGTCGAGCCCCGCTCCTTCACCGAGACGGCTGTCACGGTCGGGTCCGCGCCCTGGGCACTACCGGGCACCCTCACAATACCTAACGGCACGGGCCCCATCCCGGCGGTCGTGTTGGTGCAAGGATCTGGACCGCATGACCGCGACGAGACGTTCGGGCTGAACACGCCGTTCCGCGACCTCGCCTGGGGGCTCGCCTCGGCCGGCATCGCCGTGCTGCGCTACGACAAGCGCACCTTCGTCTATGGCGCGCAGATGGCGGCCGACCCGAGCATCACTGTGCGCCAGGAGACGACCGACGACGCGATCGCCGCGATCGCCCTGCTGCGCAAGACCCCGAAGGTCGACCCGACACGCGTCTTCCTCGTCGGGCACAGCCTGGGTGCGTATCTCGCGCCGCGGATCGCCGCCCAGGTGCCGGGCCAGCTGGCGGGCATCGCGATGCTGGAGGCGCCCACCCTGTCGATCCCCCAGATGATGCTGCTGCAGCTGCAGTACCTCGCCTCGCTGCAGGGCAGCCCGAGCCCGTCCGCGCAGGACCAGCTCGCCGCTCTCCAGACGGCGGCGGCGCTCGCCGACTCGCCGGGCTTGCCCTCGACGCCGGCCTCCGAGCTGCCCGGCCACGTCCCGGCCTCCTACTGGCTCGACCTGCGTACCTACCACCCCGTGACGGTGGGCGCCTACCTCCGCATTCCAATGTTCTTCTCACAAGGCGAGCGGGACTATCAGGTGCCGCCATCGGAGCTGCAGGGCTGGGAGCGGGCGCTCGCCGGGCATTCGAACGTGACCTTCAAGACGTACCCCGCCATGGACCATCTGCTGCTCGACGGCAGCGGACCTGCCACGCCGGCCGAGTACAGCGTGCCGGGCCACGTCGACTCGCAGCTCGTGGCCGATCTGGCGGCGTGGTTCACGAGCCACTGACGCCCAGCGGGGATCCAGCTTCCATGATGATCGAGATGGAGAAGGACTCACGGAGGTCCGGCTCTCACCCCCCTCATCCTTCCGACCGTCATCTCGCAGTACCGGGACCTGGGCTTCCGCTTCGTGACCATGCCTGAATTGCTGGGCTGGACACCGCAGCCTCCGCCCGAGCCGGAGCCCGGTGCGGGCCCCGGGGCCGCGAGCCGTGTAGGGCGCGCCGAATAGGCGGCATCTGCGGATGTGCTCACCCCCCGGCTTCAGGCCGCGTCCGACACGACGTGGTGATGGTGTCGGGCCGTGCACACCGTTGGCTGGACCCGTCGAGGCGGTTCAGGGAGGGCCCACCCAGCTCACGCGGCCCAGGGCAGAGTCAGGAGAGATCCGCCGTGCGGGCGTGGACCATAGCGTTGGTGCAGCCGCTATCCTCGCTGGCATGGGTGCCCTCGGCACGCCGCGCGAATGACACCGTCCGAGTTCGCCGCGAAGTGGCGCGGCGTCACGACCGGCGAGCGGGCGTCGGCGCAGTCCCACTTCGGCGACCTCTGCCGGATGCTCGGCGAGCCGACCCCGACCGATGCCGACCCGACCGGCTCCTGGTACGCCTTCGAGAAGGGGGCCGAGAAGCTCGGCGGCGGTGACGGCTTCGCCGACGTCTGGAAGGAGGGCTTCTTCGCCTGGGAGTACAAGGGCAAGCGCAAGGACCTCAAGGCCGCCTATCTCCAGCTCGTGGGCTACAAGGACGCCCTGGAGAACCCGCCGCTCCTCGTCGTCTCCGACCTGGAGCGGATCGAGGTCCGCACGAACTTCACCGGCCTCTCGCCGAAGACCGTACACCGTCACGCTCGACGACCTCGCGGCGCCCGACCCGTCCGAGGCGCTCCGCGTTCTCCGGGCCGTCTTCACCGACCCTGAGGCGCTCCGGCCGACGTTCGATCGGGCCGCCCTGACCGAGGAGGCCGCCCGCCGGTTCGCCGAGCTAGCGGTTGCGCTCCACGCGCGCGGCCATGAGCCGCAGGCGGTCGCCCACTTCCTCGACAAGCTCCTCTTCTGCCTGTTCGCCGAGGATACCGGGCTCCTGCCCAAGGGCCTCCTGTCCCGCCTCGCCGACGCGACCCGCTCGAAGCCCGCCGACTTCGCGGCGGCCCTCGGTGAGCTGTTCGGGACGATGGCGTCGGGCGGCGGGATGTTCGGCGTCGAGCGGATCGAGTGGTTCAACGGCGGCCTCTTCGACTCCGCCGACGTCCTCACGCTCACGGCCCCCGAGATCGGGATGCTCGTCGAGGTCGGCCGGCTGGACTGGGGCCGCATCGAGCCGGCGATCTTCGGGACCCTCTTCGAGCGCGGCCTCGACCCGGCGCAGCGGACCCAGCTCGGCGCCCATTACACGAGCCGTGACGACATCTGGCGCCTCGTCGAGCCGGTCGTCATCCGGCCGCTCCGGCGCGAGTACGCCGCGATGCAGGCTCGGGTGACCGAGCTCACCCGGCGCCGCGATGCGAGCGGCAAGAGGGGGCCCGATCCTGAAGCGCTTCGGCTCTTCGGGGCGTTCCTCGATCGGCTCCGGGCGGTCCGCATCCTCGATCCTGCCTGTGGTTCCGGCAACTTCCTCTACATCGCTCTGCAGGCGCTTAAGGACCTCGAGCTGGAGGCCATCGGGTGGGGCTCGCTCGTCCTCCAGATCCCCCAGCAGTTCCCAGCTGTCGGCCCGGAGGCGGTGCTGGGCATCGAGATCAATCCCTACGCCGCCGAGCTCGCCCGGGTGACGATCTGGATCGGCGAGATCCAGTGGATGCTCAACCATGGCTTTGCCTACCGGCGCAATCCCGTCCTGCGGCCGCTCGACAGCATCGCCACGATGGACGCCCTGCTCGACCTGTCCGACCCGACGCACCCGCGCGAGGCTGAGTGGCCGGCCGCCGAGTTCATCGTCGGGAACCCGCCTTTCCTGGGCGCGAAACTCCTCCGAAACGGGCTCGGCGACGGCTACGTCGACGCGCTCTACGCGCGTCTACGGCCGTCGACTGGCCGGCATGAGCGACCTGGCGGCCTACTGGCACGAGAAGGCGCGGGCCCAGATCGCCGCAGGGCGGCTGAAGCGGGCGGGCCTCTTGGCCACACAGGGTGTCCGTGGGGGCAGAGGACGTAGCGCGCTCCAAAGGATCAAGGAGACAGGGAACATCTTTTTCGCTCGCTCGGACGACCCTTGGGTGCTGTCGGGCGCGAACGTCCACATCAGCTTCGTGGGTCAGGACAACGGATCTGAGACTGACACCGAGCTCGACGGCCGTCCGGTGACGGCCATCAACTCGAACCTCACGGCAGGCATTGATGTCACCCGTGCGCGTCGCCTGCGCGAGAACATCGGCATCGCGTTCATCGCAGACGTGAAGGGCGGCCCATTCGACATCGACGAGACCACCGCGCTGCACCTCCTGAATGCGACGAATCCCGACGGAAGACCCAACTCGGACGTCGTCCGTCCATGGGTGAACGGCCAGGACATCGCTGGCCGGCGCCGAGGGATGTGGATCATCGACTTCGGGGTGGACACACCGATTACGGAAGCGGCGCTCTACGAGGCGCCGTTCCAGTACCTCCTCCACAGCGTGGAGCCAATCCGGCGGGGCTCACGAACCACACAGCGGGACTGGTGGATACACGAGCGCCCCGGGCACTCGATGCGGATCGCACTTCGCGGACTCGCTCGGTACTTCGTAACGCCCCGTGTCGCGAAGCATCGGCTCTTCGCATGGCTCGGCGAAGACACGTTGGCGGACTGCGCCACCGTGGCCTTCGCGCGGAACGACGATTACACCTTCGGTCTGCTCCACTCGCGCGTCCATGAACTCTGGGCACGCGCCACCGGTACTCAACTTCGCGAGGCCGAATCCGGCTTCCGCTACACCCCCACGACCTGCTTCGAGACGTTCCCCTTCCCGCGCCCGACTGCCGAGCAGCGAGACGCGATTGCCGTGTCGCTGTCGGACTCGATCGGCTGCGGCAGGGTTGGCTGAGTCCGCCTGGCGCGTCAGACGCAGAGCTGTTGGATCGGACGCTCACCAGTCTTTACAACGCGCGTCCGGCTTGGCTGGCCCAGGCGCACGAGCAACTGGACCGGGCTGTCCTCGGCGCGTATGGCTGGCCCCATGATCTGCCAGACGAGGATGTCCTGACCCGGCTGCTCACGCTGAACCTAGAGCGCGCGGACGCGTGACGTCGTTCCACGCCCAAGGGAACAGCCCTCCACCATGGGTGCTTGGTATCGACCGAATGAGGCGATGCTGAGGTCGGGCTGGGCAGCGCGCCACGCAGACGCTCCGTTCGTAGGGGAGCCGGTGCCTGCCGTGACCCAGGAGCGCGACAGTCTTGGCCGAGTGCTGGGGCTGCTCAGGGCGCGGACTCCTGATGCTCGGCCTCTGCGGCGTCGCGGGCGGCGGTCTCGCGCGTGACCTCGGCCTCCGCTTGGCTCGCCTTCGCGAGTAGGGCCGCCCGCTCCTCGGGTTCGGCCGCGGACCGCGCCTGGGCATGTGCCCGCGCAGCGCGGTGCCATGGATCGTCGATTGGCTCGTCCTTCGGGTCACTCATTCCCAGGTCGGGGTGCACTAGTCGTTGAGTCGGGTCCATGGGGCCATCCAATCTTGAACGTCGAGCCGCACTCGCACCGTTCGACCTCAACGGTGCACTTGCCGTGCAAGTGCCGTTCGGCGACGAACCCGGGCCGGGGTCTGGACGTCCGGCATCCTTCCAGAGCCTCAGGTCGTCATGAGGGGCTGCACCGACCTTGCCCTTGTAGCCCTGACGCCTCGCGCGACAATAGGGCGGTGAAGGCGCGGCTCGTCGCGTTCGGGGAACTGCAGCTCGAGGGCGAGCGATACGAGCGTGACGTGACGATCGAGGCCGGCCGCATCCGCCGTCGCGGGAAAGGCCCCTCGAAGGCACGGCGGGGCGAGTTCGGACACACGCCCCTCACGAGCGCCGAGACCGCCAGGGCCGGGTCCAGGCTGGTCAGCACACCGAACACGCCCGCAGGCAGGCTGCGCAACGCCGCCAGCTCGAGCGTGTAGGGGATGACGCCGCTCAAGGTGGCCACGACCAGGCCCGCGAGGAGCACCCAGGGGTCGAGCAGCCATTTGCCGCCCGTGACCACGGCGGGGACGGCGAGGATCAGCGCGCCCACCGCCATCGCCACGCCCAGCGCCCGGCCGTCGGGCCAGGACCGCGTGAGCCGCGAGCCGACGAGGATGTACAGCGCGAAGCACCCCCCGGCAGCGAGCGCGAACGCGACACCGAGCAGGTCGTCCGCCACCAGGCGCCCGCCGGCGAGCGTGACAATGCCGGCGGCCGCGAGGACGACCCAGAGCAGGTCGAGGGGACGGCGGGACCCCATGACCGCGACGGCGAGGGGGCCCCAGAACTCCAACGTCACCGCCACGCCGAGCGGGATGCGTGCGAGGGCGGCGTAGAAGGCGCCGTTCATGGCGGCGAGCACGACCCCGAAGAGGATCGCGGTGCGCCAGGCATCGCGCCCTATGTTCGAGCGCCACGCAGGGCGCAGCACGGCCAGGATCAGGGCACCGAAGGCGAGGCGCAGCCAGACGGTGACGAGCGGGCCCGCCCGGTCGATGACCCGCACCGCCAGCCCAGCCCCGCTCTGGACGGAGATACCGGCGACGACGACGAGGAGCGGCGCCGGAACGCGGGCAGACGTGAAGATCGGGGGGAGGTGCCCCGCTTCTGATTGTGGACCCCGTGTGCCGTTCAGCGTCTCGCGCCGGAACCCGGCACGCGCGGCGACGGTCCCGGCCCGTCATCCTGCGGCCCCCGGGGCGTCGGACCCTCCACGCTCCTGCAGCGCCTGCCAGCCGAGCACGCCTGACACCGCCACCCGGATCACCGGCCGCGCCTCGAGATCCTGACGGGCGTACTGCGGGTACTTGGCGCGCAGGGCAGCCACGGCCGCGGCGTGTTCGGGGCGCGCATCGCCAGCGGGTTCCAAGAGGACCGCCGTGCCCTCCAGGCGCAGCCAGGCGAGCCGGCGCCAGTCCTCATCCCAGCGATCGACGAGGAGCGTCACCTGCGGCCGTGCGATGAGGTCGCGCACGCGAGCGAGCCGGTGCGGGTCAGTGACCCGCTTGCGCTTCTCGTCGAGCGGCGTGTAGAGGATGAGTCGGCTATGCGGAGCCTCGTCCGCTCCGAGGGCGTACCACACCGGCACGAGGCGCGGGCGGCCGTCCGGGTCCACCGTTGCGAGTACCCCTCGACGGGCGCTGACGAGCAGCGCTCGGGCGGCCGGCGTCAGGATCGTGTCGGGGTGCACCGCGCCATCATGAGGCGCGGAGCCAGCCATTGGGACCGCGGCTCGTCGCGGCGCGCCCGATGGGCGCCCGCGGTGGAGGGCTGAGTCTACGAAGTCCCTCAGCGCCTGCAGGAGCGACGCACGCACGATCCACTAATCGTGATTGGGACCCGGCCGGGGCCGACCCTCGTTCAACCGCCGACTGGTTCGGCGCTGATCAGCGGGCGAAGCCAGACTCCGCGACATGCACGGCGCGGAACCCGAGGAGCCGCGTGCCCGCCCGGCGCCACGCGTCGTCCGCGAGCCCGGCCTTCCGACAGACCGCGGCCAGCGTGGTCGCCTCGTCCCACCCGAACTCCTCGGCGACCTGCGGCAGCAACAGCGCCCGCCGGCCCGATCGCTCCACGATGATCCCCTGGGACCGGGCGTCGAAGGCTTCGGGGCCCGGCAGCTGGACGGGCGGCGCCAGCACAGAAACCTCGATCCGGATCGCGGGGAGCTCCGACTCGACCACGGGCATGAACCGCGGATCGTCCAACGGCACGATCGAGCCGGCGATCAACACGTTCCTCCAGAGCGGGCGGTCGAACTCGAGGTTGCCTAACAGCCGCGCAGCTCGCCGCGTTGGTGGAGCGTGACGAAGGCGGCGGCAGGCTCTAGCAGGACGGGAGGCAGGGAGGCCTGGTCTCACGACGGGAACCGGCCGCCCGCGGATCGCGGCCACGACTGCTGCACGGGCCAAGCGGAGCAGCGCCGCCGTGGCATCCGCGTCCAGTTCGGGCGCGGCCGGCGCGTTAACGGCCTCAGTCGGCACGGTGCCCTCCCTCAGGCCGGCACGGGACGGTTCCGGTCGGCCGCGAAGTCCGCGATCCGCACCGGCAGGCGTCGCGAGCCCCAATGGCCGGCGGGCCCGGCAAAGACGCCGGGGATCTGGGTGCCGCACGCCTCGCAATGCCCATCACCGGTCACGCGGTAGGTGCCGAGCTCGTACCAGTCGCGTTCAATGAGGAGCGCGCCGCAGGCGTGGCAGTCGGTCGACTGCCCATCTCGGTCGGTCACGTTGCCCGTGTAGGCGTAGCGGACACCGTTGGCGAGGGCGATGGCGCGCGCGCGGGCTAGGGTCGCCGGCGGCGTAGGCGGCACGTCGAGCAGCTTGTAGTCGGGGTGGAAGGCGCTGAAATGCAGCGGGACGTCCGGCCCTAGCTCGTGCACGACCCAGCGCGTCAGTCGGTCGAGTTCCTCATCCGAGTCGTTGCGCCCGGGGATGAGGAGCGTCGTGATCTCCACCCACACACTCGTCTCGTGCACGAGGTAGTGCAGCGTGTCCAGCACGGGCGCGAGGCGTCCGGCACACAGGTCGGCGTAGAAGGCCTCGGTGAAGCCTTTGAAATCGACATTGGCGGCGTCGATATGGCGGTAGAAGTCCGCCCGCGGCGCGGGGTGCATATACCCTGCAGTCACCGCCACGGCTTTGATCCCGAGGGCATGGCAAGCGTCCGCGACGTCCATGGCGTACTCCGCGAAGATCACGGGATCGTTGTAGGTGAAGGCCACCGAGGCGCAACCCAAGCGCCGCGCGGCCGCGGCGATTGCCTCGGGCGACGCCGCGTCGGCCAGCGTGTCGATCTCCCGTGACTTCGAGATGTCCCAGTTCTGGCAGAACCAGCAGGCTAGGTTACAGCCGGCCGTGCCGAACGAGAGGACCGCCGAACCGGGCAAAAAATGGTTCAGCGGCTTTTTCTCGATGGGGTCGACGCAGAACCCCGACGAGCGACCGTAGCTCGTCAGGACGACCTCGTCGCCCCGCCGTGCCCGCACGAAGCACAGCCCGCGCTGGTCCTCGTGGAGGCGACACTCGCGCGGGCAGAGGTCGCACTGCACCCGGCCGTCCGACAGGCGGTGCCAGTAGCGCGTCGCGACCGTGTAGGCGTCCACCAATGGCAATCCTATTCCGGCTGCATCCGGGCACCATCGCGGGGTGCGGGCATTCCGGCAGTCGACCATGCTCCCGCTCTGGCGCGTGCCCCTGACGGCTCTGGGCTAATGTGCCATGGCGGTGGGAGGCACGCGGATAGACGCAGACCTGACAGACAAGAGGCACCGGCCGACGAACAAGGCAGGGTAGGCGGGGGACTCCATCCGGCTTGAAGAACCGTGTCCACGCCACCCTCATGACCTTCGGCCACCCGGTCTCGGTGAGCGACCTCTTCGGGGTGGGCGGTCGGGCACTCCTGGAGCGGCTCGCCATTCCGGAGCCGTGGGCGACCAGCCTCGCGACCAGCCTGCGCCTGGTGGACGAGTTGACCATCGAGATCGACACCGGAGAGCGGGATCTCCAGGCGCTAGGGGCCGATCACCCGGCCATCCCCATCCTGATGACGGTACCCGGGGTGGGCTGGATCCTGGCGTACACGATCGCCTCGGAGATCGGCGACATCGCCCGCTTCTCGAGCCCCAAGAAGCTTGCCGGCTACACCGGGCTGTGCCCGCTCGTGCGCCAGTCAGGCAACCGCGACGTCCGCGGGCCGCTGGCGAAGAACGGCCCGAAGTACCTACGCTGGGCGCTCATCGAGGCCGCCACCCACGCTGCCAGAGATGAACGGTATCGCGATCGATACGGCCGGACGAAGCGGCGGCTCGGTCGGCAACGGGGAGCCAAGGTCGCGCGCGTCGACCTCGCCCGCGAGCTGGCCGAAGCCATCTGGCATGTCCTCACCAAGAACCAAGCATTCGCTCCGGCAGGCCCCACGATGCACCTGGTCGCGTGACGACCCCCGTAAGGAATTGGGCCGCCGGCGCAGCCTCCCACTTGAGCTCATCCTTCCGCAGAGAAGGGCAGCTGGCGATGAACCCACTGCAGCAATTCCTCCACCTGTTGAGGCCTGGAACCTGGGTGATCTCAACCTGCTCATCAGCGACCAGGTCACCGCCCAGACGAAGCTGCTGCTGCACCGCAGCCTGGCAGATCGCCTCGGCACGCTCGCCCCCTTCCTCGCCCTCGACGGAGACCCCTACTTGGTGATCGCCCCGAATGGGCACCTCGTCTACGTCCAGGACGCGTACACCATTACGGGCGCCGTGCCCGACGCGAGCTCCGTGACGGACGCCACCCTCGGCGCCACCTACAACTACATCCGGAACAGCGTGAAGATCACCGTCGACACCTACAACGGCACCACGCAGCTCTACGTGGCCGACCCCTCCGATCCGCTGATCCGCGCCTGGGAAGGCGTGTTCCCGAGCATGTTCCAGCCGCTCTCGGCGATGCCGGCGGGGCTCGTGGCGCACCTGCGCACGCCCGAGGCGATGTTCAACGCCCAGACGCAGATGTTCGCGAGTTATCACGTCACCGACGTGGCGAGCTTCTACAAGAGCGACAACCTCTGGACGGTGCCGTCCGTGACGACGGGCAACACGCAGGTCCTGCCACCCCAGGCCTACTACGTGGAGATGCGCCTGCCTGACCAGAGCGCCCCGGAGTTCGTGCTGGTACAGCCCATGGTGCCGGCCTCGCGGCCCAACATGATCGCCTGGGTGGCGGCCCGCAACGATGGGGCGGCCCGCGGCCAGGTCGTCGTCTATCAGCTCCCCGCCAACACCACGATCCAGGGCCCCACGCAGATTGAGGCGCGCATCGACCAGGACCCGGTCATCAGCGCCCAGCTCAGCCTATGGAACCAGAGTGGCTCAACAGTGATACGCGGGAACCTGCTCGTCATCCCGGTTGGTACGTCGTTCCTCTACCTCGAGCCGATCTACCTGCAGTCCACGAGCTCAGCCTTCCCGGAGCTGACCAAGGTGGTGGTCACCTCGTCGACGGGCGTGGCCTGGGGCGACACGCTCGCGGACGCCCTGCTGGGCGTGACGAGCGGCGCGGGGACCGGAGGTGGCACGACCGCATCAGGTGGCACGACCGCGGCGGCCGGGGCGCCGGGCGCGAGCCCGGGCGCGAGCAGCGGGCCGACCGGGGTACAGACTGTCACAGGTGCTAGCGGTGGGGGCGGGTTGCCGACCGACGTGAGCGGGCTCCTTCTCTATGCCAACCAGCACTTCGCGGCGGCTGAGGCGGCGCAGGCTAGGGGCGACTCCGTCACGTACGGCCAGGATATGCAGCAGCTCCAGAACGCCCTGAATGCGCTGAACAGGCTGATCGGAGGCACGCTCGTCTCGTCCCCGTCGCCGGCTGCCAGCCAGGCGCCGTAGCTCGGAGAACCGCGCGTCAAGGGTGTGCCGGACATGGCTCTCCCGCGA
>CAWIHR010000058.1:0-13759 GCA_963835945.1 uncultured Chloroflexia bacterium | reverse complement strand
GCGGCGGTCGAGCGCTTCGACCGCCAGGTCGTCCACGCGGCGGACGCATAGCCCGACCGAGCTTGGGAGGCCCACCCTCCCGAGGTTTGCACCGAAGTCGGGTCCGAGGGCGCTACCGTTAGGCGGTGCCATGTCAGTAGGACCGCGAAGACTCTGGAGGGCGCACGATGGACCTGCGGATCGTCCCGATCGAGAAGCCCGATGAACTCAACTTCATCCTCGGTCAGGCTCACTTCATCAAGACCGTAGAGGACCTGCACGAGACGCTGGCCCAGGCCGGGCCCCACCTCCGCTTTGGGTTGGCCTTCTGCGAATCCTCCGGCCCTCGCCTCGTCCGGCGCTTGGGCAACGACGACGAGCTAGTCCGCGTCGCGGTCTCCAATGCGCAGGCCATTGGGGCGGGGCACAGCTTCATCATCTTCCTCGAGGGGGGATTCCCCGTCAGCGTGCTCAACGCGGTCAAGGCCGTCCCTGAGGTGTGCCGCATCTTCTGCGCGACGGCAAACCCGGTGGACGTCGTGGTGGCCGAAACAGAGCAAGGGCGCGCCATCCTGGGCGTCGTCGACGGCGGCTCACCGCTCGGCGTGGAGACCGAGCAGGACGTCCTCGAGCGCAAGGCGCTGCTGCGGCGCTTCGGCTACAAGCTCTGAGCCCCTCGCTGGGCCGGAGCGCGAGGCGCAGTCAGGCCCATGATACCCACCACCCGGCACGTTCGCCGGAGGTCGCCTGACAGTGCGATGGTCCGGGACTCGCCCGGGTTCGCGCCACGTTGAGCCCATCGTCCTCTTGCATTCCCTGCCCTCGGTGGCAGGCTTGATTGGCGCCCGGACATTTGGGGCCGGCAGCGGAGAGGCATCGTATGACCAACCAGCAGGGCGGGCCCGGTGACGTCCGGCCCAACACGCTGCGGGACCAGCGGGCCCCCAACACGTTCCGCGTCACGGGAACTGCGGGCACTCCAGGCAGCCGACAACAGCTGAACAGCGGTGGCGGGAACATGGGGCCCCTGCGGCGCATCCCCCGGCCACAGGTCTCGATCTGGGTCTACCTGGTCGCGGCCGTGCTGGCGGTCGTGTTGGTCCTCGTCGTCCTGCAGGCCGTGCAGTAGTCGCGTCGGCCTACTCAGTGCGGGACGGTCGACCCGCGGTAGGCCTAGCGCGGCGGCGTACGGCGGGCCGGCGATCCCGCAAACGCGCGCAGGCGGGCCAGCAGTTGCCGGTCGCTGAGCGGGCCGCTCTTCTCGACCGCGATCCGGCGCGGCTGACCGTGGCGCGCGTCCAGGGCCCGCACGTAGTCGGCGAAGTGGTCGACGACCTCGTGCCTGTATCGGTTCTTCTCTCAGGACGACTTGCCCCGCGGCGTTTTGCCGTACGTGTACGCCAAACGCCAGCTGCCGGGAGGTGGACCCTGGGTGGTACGGTTGTTTCGTCAACTACTGCGCGGGAGGCCTGGCTCCGATGCGACGCATCGCTGCACGTGACATACCGGTCCGACTGGTCACCGGCGCCTACATCGCGCACTCCGGGCTGGATAAATGGCGGGGCTCCGTGGAGCAGGCCCAGGGGCTACACGCCACCGCGGCGAGCGCCTTCCCTGTCCTGGGGCCGATCCCGCCGCGACGCTTCCTGCGCTTGCTCGCAGCGGGCGAAGTGCTGACCGGGTCGCTGCTGCTCGCCCCGATCGTCTCGAACGGCGTGGCCGGGTCCGCCTTGACTGTGTTCTCCGCCAGCCTGCTCGCGTTGTACGCTCGGACGCCCACGATGCGCCAGCCCGGCTCGATCTGGCCGAGCCGGACCGGTATCGCCGTCAGCAAGGATGTCTGGATGTTCGGCATCGGGCTAGGCCTGCTCGCCGACGCGCTGGGCGGCAGCGATGGGGGGCGGGCGACGCATCGCGGGTAGATCCGTCCTGCGGCAGGCCAGGAGGAGAATAGAATGCCGGCCCTGCTGCTTGCGCTCGTTACGTCGTCAAGAGTGGTGGCGAGGAGACTTGGCGGCGCCAAAGTTGTCGAGGGGTGGAAGGGCACAGGTTAGCGCAGGGACAGCGCAGCGCTCACGTTGACGAGTGTCGCAACCAGGTGGTTATGGTCGGGGCGAGAGGATTAGAGCCGAGCCTTTACGGATAATCGTCCGGGTTGGTGACTCGGGGGGCCAGGAGGGTTCTGGCTCAGGCGGGTTGACCCTCGGAGCGGCGTGTGGGGCTTTCGACGCTTCTCTCAAGCCAGTTCACCCGCAACGCGCAGGGCTTCCCGGTCGCCCGCTCGGGTCATCTTCGTGCCGTCGGGCACTCCCGCGTACGAGGTTGCCGGCGCAGCCTCGCTGGGGAGGGCCCGTCACGTGGATACTCGGCTTCCGGCCTCGTCGACGAACCGTTTGGGGCGCGTCCGTCCACCCTCCGCGGTGGTCCTCGCCGCGCTTCTCCTCGCGGCCGTCGCTGCCGCCGCCGTCCCGCTCTTGCGTGTGGCGGCGACGAACCTCTCTGACTTCACGGTGACACCCGCCAGCGGCGGGACGGACATTCCGCCCTCCACCGCCGGCGGGGCCTGGACGACGCTCAAAGGGCCCGCGATCGACATCACGCCCTATTCGAATCCCGACGTCTTCCCACCCGGCCTGGCGTTCACGCTGACGCTGCCCACCAACTTCGAATGGAACACCACGGTGACGACCGCCCCTGTCGTGTCTGTCGCAGCGGGCATGCCGGCCGGGTTCTGCACGCTGGTCCCGTCCGGTCTCACCTACGCAGGCTCGGGTACTGCGCCACGGACTGTGCGCTTCACGCTCGCCGGCACCCACGACATCGGCTGCGTCGTCAGCCTCCGCGGGCTGCAGCTCCGGCCGATCAGCGCGGAGGCGAGCGCCGGCACGGGCGGAAAGCTCACGGTCGACTGGGGGGCCCCGAGCCTCGGGGTGAGCCGCGCGATTGGGGGCGTCGTCTCCCTGGCGGTGACGTCGGCGTTCTCCCTTCCTCCCACCGACACGGCCCTGGAGCGGGGCGCAGCACCCGTCCTGCCGGGCGCGGCGGTGGGGCTGGTCGCACTTCTCGCTGCCGGGTGGGCGCTGCTCCGTCGGGATGCGCCGACCCGCTAAAGCGAGCGGGTGAAGTCAACGGTCGTATGTATTGCTGGGCTGCTTGCCGCCGGCGACTGGTTGGTCAGGCCAACGGACTTGAGGCCGAAGTAACAAGCGATCCCCCCGCCGTCCGAAGAGCCGGCGCTTAGCGCGTGACCCCGCCCGGCGGCCTTGGGCACGGGCACGGCGCCCTACGATTTGCGGCGAGGCCTGAGCCACGGCCCGGACTTGATGGGCCGGCGTGAGCTTGGGCCGTCGCGAGAGGCTGTTCGTGCACGACGAAGATCGAGTCTTCCTCAGGGAATTCGCTAGGAGGCCGTGTCGGTAATCGCCAGCGGGGCCACCCGGGCGAGTGCGAGAATTCTCATATGCGCACCAAGACGTTCCGCCCGTACGACCAGGACAGCCTCCTGCTGATGCCGCCCAGCCTCCACGACTGGGTTGATCCCGACGGCCTGGCGGCATTCCTGTCCGACCTCGTGGACGAGCTCGACCTCGCGCCCTTCCTCGCCGCCCACGACGACCCGCGGGGGATGCCGCCCTACCATCCCCGTCTGATGTTGAAGATCCTCCTGTACGGCTATGCCACCGGCGTGCGGAGCTCGCGCAGACTCGAGGAGCGCCTCGGCGCCGACGTCAACTTCATGTTCCTCGCCGGGCAGGCGCGACCCGATCACAAGACGATCGCCGAGTTCCGCCGGCGCCATCTCGCCGCCTTCGAGGGCCTGTTCCTCGACGCGCTCCGGCTGTGCCGGGCGGCCGGGCTCGCGAGGCTCGGCCGGGTCGCGATCGACGGCACCAAGCTCAAGGCCAACGCGAGCCGGCACAAGGCGATGAGCTACGCCCGGATGACCGAACGGGAGACCGCCCTCGCCGCCGAGGTGAAGGCCATCCTCGACGAGGCCGAGGCGGTCGACGCAGCCGAGGACACGCTCTACGGTGACGCCCGGGGCGACGAGCTGCCGCCCGAGCTGCGCCGCCGGGAGAGCCGACTGGCCCGGATCCGCGAGGCGAAGGCCGCCCTCGAACGGGAGGCCCGGGAGCGGACCGGGGATCCCGACGCGGTCCCCGAGCCGCAGGCCCAGCGCAACTTCACCGATCCCGAGAGCCGGATCATGCTCTCCAAGCCCGACGGCTTCATCTACGGCTACAACCCCCAGATCGCCGTCGACGACAGCCACCAGGTCATCGTCGCCACCACCCTGTCCGCCGACCCGACCGACACCGGCGCCCTGCCCGCCCTGGTCGACCAGATCGAGACCAACACCGGGCGCCGGCCGAAGAAGCTCCTCGCCGACGCCGGCTACGCCTCGGACGACAACCTCGCCCACCTCGAAGCGCGCGGCATCGACGCCTACGTCGCGACCCGCCGCGACCGCCACGGCGCGCAGGCTCCGACGGCTCCCCGGGGCCGCATCCCGGCCGGCCTGTCGCGCCGCGAGCGGATGGCCCGCAAGCTCAGCACCCAGAAGGGCCGGGCGGAGTACCGGCGGCGCAAGGCGATCGTCGAGCCGGTCTTCGGCCAGACCAAGGAGGCCCGTGGGTTCCGCCGCTTCTACCTCCGGGGCCGGGTCAAGGTGACCGCGGAGTGGCACCTCGTCTGCGCCGTCCACAACCTCGCCAAGCTGTTCCGCAGCGGCCGGGCCGACCGAGTCGTGGCACCGACCCGGGCAGCCGGGCTCGTCAGGCAGCCGGCCAGAGCGTGAGGGAGGCCATGCCCGCCATGTCCCGGCCCGGATCTGCCTCCGAGCCATCCCGCTTCCCGCATCTCGGTCGTCAGCCGGCTGGACTCCCGTTCTGGCGGCGATTACCGACACGACCTCCTAGCAAGACGTGTTACACGCACCCGGCGAGTGCGCTCGCCCTCTATCGCTCCGCAGGCGACGCGGATGAGATCGGCATCGTGGTCGAGAGCTTCATGCATGCCGTAGACCGGAGCGAGGCCGAGGCTATCGCTGAGCGCGCCAGAACCGCGGCTCTAGTGCAAACGTACGTCGTCGCGCGGCTTCTGGCGCAGCTGGCGGCCGCCATCGAGGACTGCGCAGCACTCGGGCACGCGATCCGCTTCCGTGGCCGAGGCGGCCTATTCGCGCGATACCTCGCCTCGACGAGCGACCAAACCGGGACCTTTGCCGCGTCGCGAGTACAGCCTCGGCTGGGCCAGCGTGGATATCACCAGAAGCCGGTCTTTCCGCAACACGCCGCCGAGTGTACGGGCGTCGCCAGCCGCTGGGACGGGTCCGCCGGGCGCGGAGGCGACTTCCGGCTCTCGACGCGCGACGACGAGGGCGCTACGTTGATCGTGCGCGGGTCGACGCCGACCCGGCAGGTATTTCGCCCGGGTCGTCCGCAGGGACCGCGCTGCGATGGGGATGTCGGTGGCAGGGCACCTCGCGGGACGATCTGCAGGGGGAACGCGGCAGAGCGGTGGCCCCTCGGTGCGCCTGCGGGTGGCCAGCATGGTCATCTTCCTCCCGGTGGCCGTCGTCTGGCTCCTGGTGCTCGGCGGCGCGTGGCTACCGGTAGGGCTCGTCGGAATGCTCCTCGGCCCGCCGTTCCTCGTGCTCGCTGGCCCCGCCTGGACGCACCCGACCGACAGCGGCATCCTGCTGGTGGTGGTCTGGGCGATCGAGGCGTTGATCGCCCTGCTGGCCCTGTGGGAATCGGCGTCGTTGCTTCGAGCTGAGGCGGCAATGACCCTGCCGCTCTTGCTCGCCGGGTACCTGCTACTCACCGGTTGGGTCTGGCGGAGGCGAGCTCGCGCCTGAAAGCCTGGCCCTTCGTGGTCCGCGCCGAACACGGATGTCCGCCGGAAACGTGGTTCTTCCGGAGGGTGGGCAGAACCGTCGGCGTGTCGAGCGGGACGAGGTGACCCCGGCTTGGCACCGCCACGACTGCGTGCCCCCGCGGGCTGCTGGCAGCGCCCGCTGTGGCCAAAATCACGCGCTCATTGGATACAAGTCGCAGGCGTGCTCCGTGGAGGGCACGCTAGCACCAGGACCAAGGAGCCGGGTGAATGGGCAGGCGAGGCACCCCGCGCAGGATCGGGACGCCGAGTCCCGCCGGACCAAGGACGAATGAGCGAGCGAAAGGAGCTCCACTGTGACCCGCATCGAGTACAAGGTCGAGTTCATGCCATTCCAAGCACGTGAGCAGGTCCAGCGCGAGGAGTTGCTGGCCAAGCTCAACGAGATGGGCAAGGAGGGTTGGCGCCTCATCGCCATCGATCCGCTGCATCGCGCCCGCGGGGGATGGGTCCCGGCCGGGCCTGCCCCGATGCTCCTGATGCGCGAGGTCACCGCCTAGGGCGTCGCGCAGCGGCAGCCGCGTCAAGTGGACGCCGCGCTCGTCTGAGGCCGGGATGCAAGGTCCGGCCTCCACGCAGTACGCCCGGCATGGGCGGTCGCTTGGAGGTGCAAGTCCTCTGGGGATCGAGGTGGTACGAACCCCTAGCCGGAGGCAACGGCGTCACCACGAGGTATGAGGAGGCGGAACGACGCGGCGTCCGCGTCGAGGCGGTGCCGACCCGGGAGGCCTGCCGCCTGCTCGCGGATCTCGACCCGAAGGACGCTTACGCCATCCTCCACGTCACCTGCTAGCTGAGGGCCCAGCGACTGAGCGCATGCTTGTCGCCGCCGGGGCGCTCGATCTCGGGCTCAGGATCCGCGGGGACGGCCGCTTGGTTGCCGCCATCTACGCCGGCGTCGGCTCGCTTGGCGCGGCCGTCCCGGAAGCGCTTCGGCTCAGCCCCAGGGCGTCGGCGGCGCCCTCGGTAGCGAGCGGCCGGCGGCCAGACCACCCATGGCCGTCGCGGCGGCGAGCTCCGCGGCTCCTGCCGCGGCTGATCGCACGGCTGCCGCGGCCATCTCGGCGCTGGCGGCGCCCAAGGCCTCGGAGGTCGCGTATTCGTCGCGGCCCTGCACCTACTTCGCTAAGACCCAGGGCCGCGAGCTCCCCGGCCACGTGCTCCGCTCCGTGGGCCACGATGACGTCCTCGGTGGCCCGCTGCAGCGCGTCCACCGACAGGGCCCGCAGCTGGTGGCTGGTGCGGCCGAGAAACGCCGCGAGCGTCGGCTGCCCGACGCCTCCGAGCAGCTCTGCCACGACCTGCACCTGGCCGGCGATGCCCGCCAGCTCCATGCCGCGCCGGAACTCATCGGTGCCGAGCGCCGCAGCGAGCGCACCGCCAGCGGCCACCTCCTCGGCCATGCGAGAGGGTCGCCGCGCCCTCGGCGGCGTCGCGCGCACCGCGCCGAGCGGCCGCGTCGCTGAGGGCCGAAAGGGTGACGGCGCCGGCCGCCTCGTCTTCGCTGCGGGTCACCGCGGCACCGCCCACGGCTGCCTCACTCAAGGATGCCGCGGCCGCGCCCTCGGCGGCGGCCAGCTCCTCCGCGCGAACCGTTGGTCTGGTATCCGCCGCGCCCTTTCCCTTGGTCTTCCGGGCAGGCATCTCGACCTCCTGGCGGTCACGGGCATCGGACGGTGGATGGGACCGCGCGTCGACGACGGCCGCGCTGATGCTAGCCCTGCAGCCCGGATCTCATGTCCAGCGGCTGTGACGCTGCCCCCCACCATGCTCGCGTCGTGAGGGTCACCGTGGGCGAGGCGCGGAGAACCCAGCCTGCTTCCCCATCCTGCGCGACCGAGCTCCGGTGGGAAACCGGACGGGGCCGACGCGACGGGCCTCCCTCCGAGTGACCGAGCTCCTCGCCGACCTTTGTCGAGCCGGCCAAGGCCACCGCGCTCGAGAAGCTGGGCGAGGGCGCGCAGGCGCTGGGCATCGCCTCGGAGTGGCTCCGGATGATGGCGACGCCCGGCGCCGCACGCGTCGGGTGACCACGGCCCCCGCTGAACGTCCTCGCTGGTCGAGGTGTTGCAGACACGCATCGAGCGCCGAAGGCGGCGCTGGCGGGGGGCAGCACCTGCCCTGACGGAGTACCGTGGTCGCAGTTGCTGCCTCTTGCCGCGACGCTCCGCGTGGTCACCCTCTCGAACAGACCGTGCGACTGCCACTTGGTTCGGGACGAACGCAAGGGGTCACGCATGATGGGGACCGTCAAGAAGGTCATCGCCGAGCGCGGCTTCGGCTTCATCACGACCGCGGATGGCAAGGACTACTTCTTCCATCGCAGCGGGCTCCTGCCCTCCCTCGACTTCGACAAGCTCATCGGCGGAGAGCGGGTCTCGTTCGAGATCGAGCCGAGCCCGAAGGGACCCCGCGCCACGCAGGTGGCTCGCGCCTAGAGGCGCCAGTGCGATCTGCAGACCCGGCGCGCACCCGCCGGTTCATGAGGGACGGCATGGCCGATGGGCTGACACCGGCGTGGCTGGACTTCTTCCGCCTGCTCCCGGAAGGATGGGTGGTCAGTCGTCCGGCGCCCAGGCCCAGCGACGGGCTCTGGATTGTCCAGGCGGTGCGCAAGCCGCGCCATCCGGGCGACCAGAGGGTGCGGGTCGAGGCCAGCGGCACCGACGAGCCATCCGCAGTGCGCGCACTGGCCGATGAGTTCCGCCGGTTGGGCTACGCACGGGCGCCGCGCGTCGGGAACGGGGGCGGCCTCCGCCGCGGGCGCACACGGCCGTCCTCGCCGCGCTGACCGGTGCCCCGCCGGGGTGCGCGGGAGATCGGCCGGGCTCAGTCGGCCCCACCATGATCGGATCGTGGTGGTGACGCCGAGCCCAGCCATCGCAGTTATGGAGACGCGGACGGCCTGCTTCGGCGACGGGCCACCTCCCGACCAACGCCTCTAGGCAGCCGTGCCAGGCCGGGCATAGGCTGACGGCACCGGGCGGGCGACGACGCGTTAGCCCTGCGCAGACCGCCCAGACCGCGTCGAGCCGCTAGCGAGCCCCACCCGGTCGGCGCCGCAGGAGGTGCTCCGGTGGTCCGCGCGGGCAGCGACGGTCCAGCAGTCTCGATCATGAACCCTGGGATCCGTGGCATGCAGGTCATCGAAGGCGCTCGCCTGCCGGTCTACTCGTGGGCGACCGACGTGGAAGCCGAAGTGCTCCGGCAGGCGCGAAACCTGGGCAACCTAGAGATCGCCGTCGACCATGCCGCCCTGATGCCCGACGCTCACTCGGGCTTCGGCATGCCGATCGGCGGCGTGCTGTTCACCGACGGTGCGGTCGTGCCGTACGCCATCGGCGTCGACATCGGCTGCGGCGTGCAGGTCGCGCGGACGAACCTGGTGTGGGACGACACCTTCGACCCCAAGAAGCTACGCGCCGTCCTTCGCCAGATCCAGAGAGACGTCCCGACCGGGTTCTCGGTCCACAAGCAACCGCCACTCAGGCTCGACCGGCTCATCGACCTGATCGGCATGGACCCACCAACGTCCATCCAGCGAGGCTGGCTCGATCGGGCAGCCCTCTCGCTCGGCACGCTTGGCGGCGGCAACCATTTCCTGGAGGTCCAGCGCGACGACGAGAACCGAATCCACTTCATGCTCCACTCAGGCTCGCGGAACCTAGGCAAGCAGATCTGCGATCTGTTCGCCAGGCGTGCCCTCGAGGTCTGCCGTAAGGCGCACCGAGAGCTGCCCGACCCTGAGCTCGCCTACCTGCGCCTCGACGAGGACGACGACGCCGAGCGCTACTGGGACGCGATGACGTTCGCCCTCCGGTGGGCGGAGCTCAATCGCCGGCAGATGATGGACCGCGTCGAGGACGCCTTCCGCCGGCAGGCCTCGGTCCATCGCTTCGACCGCCTGGTGGACGTTCACCACAATTACGCCACACCCGAAGTCCATGCCGGCGTCCGCGGCATCGTCCACCGCAAGGGCGCCGTCCGGGCCGGACGGGGCGACCGCGTCCTCATCCCGGGGTCGATGGGGACCGCCTCCTACATCGGCGAAGGTCTTGGGAACCCCGAGGCGTTCGAGACCTGCCAGCACGGCGCCGGGCGCGTCATGGGCCGCAACGCAGCGAAGCGGCTGAAGACCTCCGCCGAAGTCTTCGCCGAGATGGCCGAGTGGGGGATCGAGCTCGTGAGCAACGCCCCCAAGGATGCTGCCGAGGAGGCCGCCTTCGCCTATAAGGACATCGACTCGGTCATGGCCCTGTCGGCTGACCTCGTGCGGCCGGTCGCGCGCCTGCGCCCGCTCGGGGTGGTCAAGGGCTGACCTGGGTAGCGAGAGACCCCCGCGCCGGTGTGGCGATGGGGATCTCCGCAGCGATCCAGTGCCGACGGGAAGTCGGCGCCAGGTGGGAATGCTATGGCGTCAGCTGCCTGATTCGCGTCGACCACGCTCGGCCCGCTCTGTCTCGCGCACGAGTACTGCCATCGGGCCGCCGGGCAATGCCAGCCTTCCCAGCACCGCGACATCGCCGACTCGCAGCAGGCCTATGTGCCCCAGCCGCCCCGGAAAAACACCCCGAGTTGAGACAGGCTCGCTTGAGAGCGGACGCTTCCACTTTACATGTGAGAGCGCTCGTTTCCGAGGCCTTGGCGTGAGCCGGTCCGCGCGGTCAAGCCGGACCCGCGCCGGCCGAAGCGAGGCCCCAGAGGGCGCGCTAGGCGGATCGACGGGTCGCCAGCCAGGCTTCCGCGGCGGCGATCGCCTCGGCCCGGGCCGGCTGGCCCAGAACAACCAGCTGTTCGACGACTCCCGGGCGACGAAGAGAGTCAACTCGCCCTGATCCGCATGCAGCCGGTCATTGCCGACCTCGACCCAGTTGATTGGCCCGCTGACCACCTTCATAGCCCCCACCTCTCGTTTCGTCTCGAGCAAACGTTGGCGAGCCAACCGCAGCAGTCCTTCCCCCACTGGAGCCGGGGCGGATGCGCCCGACGAGCCGCCGCCGCTGACGCTGCTCAAGGGCGCCTGACCCCTGGTCAGCTGACGCGTGGCGGTCGCTATCCCGTGCACAGGTCGGCCCGCGCGAGCCGGTGGGGCAGGATGAGACAGGGCACCCGATGACCCCGCGCATCGCACCCGCGCGAGCCCGGGAGATGCCACCACGTTTCCTCGACGCCCCTAGCGCCGAGCCGGCAGCCGCACACAACGCAGACGATCGCGTGGCCGTCGGCGGCGCGGACCGCCACCGCGTGCGGGCCTCCCCAGCGCCTCGGCGTCTCGCGTGATCGCGATCGCTCCGGGCCCGTCGGTGTCTTGGCCTCTACGCCTTCGGCGGGGCCGCTGGCACGCTCTTGACCGGCGGCGGGGCCGCCGGCTTCGCCTTCTTCGGTTTCTTCGCCTTCTTGGGGTTCGTGTCGCCCATGGTCGCCTTCCTTTGAGGGCCGGTCACCCTGCTCAGCAATTCTAGGTCGGACGAGTCACTCGGACCACCGAGATATCCGTCACCATGGCAACCTCGTGGGGGCGCGCCTGTGCGGTCGCTCCGGACGGCTCACACAGGCAACTCACCCATACGCCGCGGTCACGGCTCGTCGGTGTGACGGCGCCGATGGGGTGACGGACAGGTGCGCAGGTACGTGAGGACGTCTGCAAAGCGAGCGGTCGCGAGGCCGATAGCCGTATCGGCCGCGCCGTAGTACACGCGCAGCTCATCGGTCGCCTCGTCGTGGATCCAACCGGTGGGAAAGACGACCCTGCCGACGTCGCCCATCCGCTCGTAGGGTTCGGTGGGGCTCATGATCCACTCGTCGGTGCGATGGCGGACGAGGCGTGGGTCGTCGAGGTCGAGGAGGGCCAGACCCACGCGGTAGATCGGGCCGCTAGCGGTCTGATGGGCGCCGTGGTACATGACGAGCCAGCCCTCCGCCGTCTCGAGCGGCGGCGGCCCGAGACCCACCTTGCCGGCGTCCCACCAGGCGCCATCACGGGCCTCCAGCACCAGGCTCAGCTCCCCCCAGTGGCGCAGGTCGGGTGAGTACGAGACCCAGATGTTGGCATTGCCGCGGATCGGTGAGGGGCGATGGAGCATCGCCCAGCGGCCTTCGAAGCGGCGCCCGAAGAGGGCCGCGTCCTTGTCCTCTGGCGGCATCGCCGGCCCGATGCGTTCGAAGTGCCGGAAGTCGGTCGTCGTCGCCAGCGAGACGAGCGGTCCGCGGCGGCTGTAGGCGGTGTAGGCCATGATCCACTCGTCGCGCTCGGGGAGCCACGTGAGGCGCGGGTCCTCGACGCCCCAGACCTCCTCGGGGTGCCGATCGGGCGCCGAACGGAAGCTGGGCTCGGGCTCGACGCGCCAGCCGTCCACGCCGTTGGCGCTGCGGGCCACCGTCAGGTGCGAGATGCCGCGGCGGTCCTCGACGCGCATCAGCAGGACCGTCTCCCCCTCCACGGTCGCCGCGCCGGGGTTCATGACCGTGTTGGCCGTGTAGGGTAGATCCCGTGCCGTCAGGATGGGATTGGCGGGGTTACGACTGAAGAGCTTGGTACCGTCCACGAGGGATGAGTGTAAGGGGGGCAGGACCGAGCTCGCTCGCTCAACGGCCATGAGCGGGTGATCGCCTCTGCGTCTGCGAGCGCGTTCAGCCCCTCAGTCCCGCGGTCGGTGTCAACGATCGCATCCATGCCCTCGGGACGACCCGCTGGCGGCGACGTCGACCGTCGCCGGACGGAGCCTCCCGGATCCGTTGATCCCCTGCAGCGCCTCGTATGCCAGACGAGCGCGAAGCCGTCGCCCTCAAACTCGTTATCGGTCGGCTCCGCCACGGTCATCCACCGCCGGCCTAACCATGGCGGCACCTCGCGCGCAACCGGTGCCACGGAGTGGACGCGGGCATCGTGGTACCAGGGATCCAGTCGTCAACGCGATGTCCGGCAGCTGTTGCTTAGCCGGGGGTCAAGTGCCGCAAAGCGGGTCGGCGTCCCCTGGGTCAGTTCTGCCGCGGCGGCCCCGAGAGGTCGTCGGGCACGTCCCCAATCTCGAGTCCAGTGCCGACGAGCTCCTGCAGGGCGACGCTCGCTTCCCTGAGTGCGTCCTCGGTACGCTGTTCTTGACCAGGGAGTGACACGAGGGCAGTAGCCATGGGCCCGCCCTGCGTCGAATCGTGATGGGTGGCTTCGAGGACCCGCCGGCAGAGGCCGACCGCCCGCATCACGTGGCCGGCCCATGCGAGCTGTAGCTGTTCAGCCTTGGCTGGCCACTCCTCGAGCAGGAGACGCTGCTCCTCGCGCATGAGGACCTGGATCACCTCGACGAGCGGACCCGCCCGGATCGCTCCGTTGACGACGATCGGGAGGCCAGTGACCCGGTTAACCACCTCGAGGACCCGCCGGCGGGTCGCGCCGAACCCCGAAGACGGCATGGTGCCTTCCCTGCCAATCGAGCCCCGTCCGACTCAATCCGTCGCCGATTCTACGCGAGCCAAATCCCGCGACGGGACGCCCTCGACTAGCTCGCCGGCCACGACCCGCCTTGCCCATCGTTCCGCCCGGATCCGTGCCAGCTCGCGGGACCGCTTCGCTCGGCAGGGTTTGGAGCACGTGGCCCCTGGCCGGCCGGGCTTCGAGTAACTGGACGTGCGGCCGCACGCGACGCACGACGCGGTCCTGATCCTGGAGGCCCCACAAGAGGCATTTGCAGGTTGCTCGGCCGAGTGGCTACACGGCGCTCATCGTGGACCGTGACGCTGCCTGGGCGCGTCGGCCGCAAGCCGATCGCGAATCATGATCCCTGGTGTGAGGCCACCAGCCCCGTCGGCCATCGAGCCCGGGCGCAATCCCCGCACGATGAGCGAGATGGTGGCGGGCAGGCCACTGAGCTCATGCTCGCCGCCT
>CAWIHR010000057.1:0-41598 GCA_963835945.1 uncultured Chloroflexia bacterium | reverse complement strand
CGCTGGTCACGAGGTCGAGGCCCAGGATCTCCCGATAGCCGTCGGCGTTCACCGCGGTGGCAATCACCGCCGCGGGCTGGGCAATCCGGCCGCCCTCCCGCACCCGCAGGGCCAGCGCGTCGAGCCAGAGGTAGGTGTAGGGCGCGCCGTCCAGGGGCCGAGAACGGAAGGCCGCCACCTCCTCATCGAGCGAGCGGGCGAGCTCGGACACCTGGCTCTTGCTGATGCCGCTGATGCCGAGGGTCGCGATGAGGCCCTCCACCCGCCGGGTCGAGACGCCCCGCACGTAGCACTCCGCGATCACCGCCACCAGGGCCCGCTCGGCGCGTCGGCGGCGCTCCAGGAGCCAGTCGGGGAAGTAGCTCCCGCTGCGCAGCTTGGGCAGGGCGAGTTCGAGCGTTCCGGTCCGCGTGTCGAAGGGCCGCGATCGGTAGCCGTTGCGGGTGTTGACCCGCTCGGGCGAGCGCGTCCCATAGGGAGCGCCGCACAGCGCGTCGGCCTCCGCGCCCATGAGCGCCTGGATGAACGTCCCCAGCATCTCCCGCAGCAGGTCGGCGTCGGCCGTCTCGAGGTGCTTGCGGAGCCAGACCGCTGGGTCCATCGTGGCGTCGACCACCGTGTTCCTCCTCTCCGAGTCCGTTGTGCTTGGTTCTCGGTTGAGGATGAAGCGGTGGTCCCCGCGTTCGAGGGCCCTCAGCTCACTCGTACACCACGTCCGTGGACTCTATGATGCGAAGACGGACCTCCTACGGTGGACAGAACCGAGCGATCCACCGCGGCTCATCATTTCTGACGTGATGGAAGCAGTCGGGGCTGCCGGGTAGGCGTCTACCTCGACACCTGGCTGAGAGTGCACGCCCAGACACGAGGTTGCTCATGGCGCGGGCGGCCCAGCCGCCCATCGCGCCGCCGCCTCTGCGCACGGCGCGAAACTACGACTCGTGGCATCACGGTGCGGGGTCGTGATCGCGACCATGACGACACGCAAGATGGCGGCATGGTCGAGCTGGCGGCGTATGCCGCCGACTGTCGGGTGTACGGGCGGATCGAGCTCGGTGAGGCCCGGCCTGACTGACCAGCTCACCCTCAGTCCGGAGCTTCTCATTCGCGACGCACGCCTCGAGAGCCTAGCCGACGGCCACGCGGCGGAGGTACCCGAGCTCACCGTCAGGCGTGACGAGCTGTGTGCCGTGGTGGCGAGCGGGACGCGGGGCGACGCGACCCGTCGGCTGCGCACCCAGGCGACCCGGGTGGAGCTGGACGTGAGGCCCTACCACGTCGAGGGGGCCGTCCACGGCACGCCGGCCGCCGAGCGGATGCGCTGGACGGCTGCTCCCTCGGCCTCCAGGCGCCCGACGTAGCGCTGCAGCTGCTCGGGGGACGGCAGGTTCCACCCGCGTTTGGCCTCGACGATGGCGTGGAACGCGGGGCAGCGCAGATCGATGTCGGTGAACCCACGGTCCTCGGGACCGTGCTCTTGCAGCTGGATGAGCAGGCCCTCCGGCACCGGTTGGCCCGGGACGAGCCGGTCGATGAACCCTTCGAGCAGCGCAGGACTGCGGGCCAGACCCCAGCCCAGCGCTGCGGTCATGTCGTTCTCCTGATCGCCGAGGAGTTCGAACACCGTGGTGACCGGGCGGGAGTGGAGCAGGAGGTCTCTCACGCGATCCAGGATAGAGATTTCTGGGCGGTCCCTCGCTGCTGGTCAGCTGCCGGGTGCTCGATCGTCTTCAGGCGCGCCAGTCCCCGCGCCGGATGCGCCGCGCCCGTCTGATCCGCCGACGGCGTCACCGACCTCCTCCCGCGCGAACCGCGCGGCATCGGTGGGCCGAGGCGCGCTGGACGCCTCGGCGGCCGTGGCCGCGAGCTGGCTAGCCACCCATTCGCGAGCCTGCACATCGACCCGCACCTTCTGCAGGAGCATGCCGTCCTCCCTAGCCGAACCAACGATCCCCAGGCGCATTCCTCGCGTGCGACCTCCCGCCCGTGATCTGGCGAGACACCCCTGGTCTGGGACCTCCAGTCTCAGGCCCGTGATTGGTCCCCGGCAATGACCCCTCGGGTGGATCCGTTGGCAGCGGATGGTCCGGGGCCAGTGACCATGCCCCAGCTCCTGTGGGCGGCTCGGTGCGCAGGTCGTTGGGAACGATGAAGAGGCTCTTCTCGGCACGCCCCACCAGCACTATCGCTTGTTCGTGTGGGGAGATGCGGGGTCCCCGACAACCGAGTGTTGAGCCTGACGGTCCGCGGCGCGGGAGCACGGTCAGGCCGACTGCGGCCCGGTCGGGATGAGGATCAGGCTCCGGGATCGACGGCTCAGGTGGAGCATCGGACGGCCACGCGGGGACGTCGTCTCAGCCGGGCGGACCCAGGCTAGCGCTCGGCTCGTTCGATCGGCAGCAGCGCCGCGGCGGGCGCCTCGTTCTGCCGTCCGTCGCCTCCCGGCAAGAGCTCGATGATGAGCATGCCGCCAAAGATCAGCGAGGCGCCCGTGAGCAGGCGCCAGGTGAGGACGTCCATGCCAACCATCACCCCCGCGACGGCCGCGAACACGCTCTCGAAACAGAGCAGCACGGCGGCATGCGTGGCGCTCGTGGAGCGCTGCGCCCAGGCCTGCATGAAGAACGCATAGACCGTGCCGGAGAGCGCGGTCCAGGCGATGGCCGCCCAGGCCGACCACGGCAGGGCCAGCGTGATGGGGGCGAGGAACGGCACGAGGATCAGGAGCAGCAGGGTCGACACAGCCATCTGTGTGACGGCCAGGGTCGAGGGCGGCACCTTCGGGGCGAAGAAACCGGTGGCCGTGATGTGCGCGGCGTAGAGGAGCGCCCCCAAGAGCACGAGCGCGTCACCCCGACCGACCGCGAGGTCGCCACGCAGCGACAGTACACCGAGGCCGGCGGTGGCGACGATCGCCCCGAGCAACTGGAACCAGCCCGGCGAGCGCCTCGCCACCGCCCAGTACAGGAACGGCACGATGGCCACACTGAGGCCCGTGATGAAGCCGGCCTCGCCGGGCGTGGTGTCCTGCAGGCCGATCGTCTACACCACCATCGCCGCGAGGTAGCAGATGCCGAGGAGGCCACCCATCCCCCACTGGCGGCGGGTCGCGCCGCGCAGCGCGCGGGGTCTCATGCTACCCAAGACGAGCGTGGCCAGGACATAACGGAAGAGGAGGTAGAGCAAGGTCGCAGCGACCACGCTCCCCTCGACCTCGGTAAGACGCCCGACGACCGCCTTGACGGCCACGAAGTTGACGCCCCAGAAGACCGCCACCGAGAACAGCGCGAGGTCGGCAACCAGGGCGCGGCGGCGCGTGTGGATCGAGCTCATCTTCGCTCCCGGGGCTCGAGGGCCAGTCAGGCGGCGCCTGGCCCACGTGGTCGACGTCTCTTGAAGGCTGGTCTACCACACGCGCCGTGGCGGGTAGAGGGCAGCCGACGCGGGGCCGGTCGCCCTTCCAGGACCTGGGACCAAACGGCGGGGCCTCCTCAGGACGACACGTCCGCCGGTGATGCTTGGCTTGGTCGACTACGAGCGCATGACCGACCGCAAGATTCCAGGCGGCACGCCGGGAGCGAATTGACCGGCGCTGACCTCGAGTGGTCAGCCCTCAGACGCACGTCGGCCCGGTCGTGTCGATAACCCCAGACTGCTCCGACGGACCGCTCTGGCGCGGCGTCGCGCCTGCTACGCTCCGTGTCGATGAGCCGCTTCGATCCGAGCGCAGCCGACGCCCAGCAGATGCTGGCCGGTCTCGAGGAGCAGCTGCTCGCCTTCCTCGCCGCACGACCGACGGCGCCGGCGGTCGCGCTCGACGGGGGGGCCGAACTCGGGCTCGAACTGGCCGCCTGGCGCCCGGGTGGCCCGCGCCGCTTCGCGGAACTGCTCGCAGTGCTTGAGCGGGCGGCCGCCACGGCGATCGACACGGCCGGTCCGGGATACCTCGCCTACATCCCTGGCGGCGGCTTGTGGGCGACAGGACTGGCCGATCTGTGGTCCGACGTGGTCAATCGGTACCTCGGCTTCGCCGAGTTCGCGCCGGCACTCGTCGGCATCGAGACCTCGGTGATCGGCTGGCTGACGGAGCTGTTTGACCTGCCGCCCACGGCCGGCGGGGTGCTGACCTCGGGCGGCTCGCAGGCGAACTTCGGGGCACTGGTGGCGGCGCGTCACCAGCTGCTCGGAGACGACCTTGCTCGTGGCACGCTGTACGTCAGCCCGCACACGCATCGCTCGGTCGCCAAGGCGGCCCGTCTGGCCGGCCTGCCAGCCGATGCGGTGCGGCTCGTCGCGGTGACACAGGCGCTCGCCATGGATCCTGTCGCGCTTGCCAGCGCGGTGCGTGACGATCGGGCCCAGGGCCGTCGACCGTTCCTCGTCGTGGCCAGCGCCGGCACGACCGACACGGGCACCGTCGACCCACTGCCCGAGCTTGCTGGCATCGCCGCCGATGCGGGCCTCTGGTTGCACGTGGATGCCGCTTACGGCGGCTTCTTCCAGCTCACCGAACGGGGGCGGGCGCGGTTCAGCGGGATCGAGCGGGCGGACTCCATCACGCTCGACCCGCACAAGGCGCTCTTCCTCTCATACGGCACAGGCTGCCTCCTTGTCCGAGATGAGGCCCGCCTGCGCGCCGCCCACGCCGGCGAGGGCGACTACCTCCAGGACGTCGCACGCGGGGCCCGCCTGCCTGACTTCGCCGATCTGTCGGGTGAGCTGACCCGTCCGTTCCGCGGCCTGCGGGTCTGGCTGCCCCTCCATCTCTATGGACTCGAGGCATTCCGCGTGGCGCTCGATGAGGTGCTCGATCTGGCGCAGCGGCTGGCGGACGGGCTGCGCGCCGACCCGCGCATCGAGCTGGCCGTCGAGCCTGAGCTCTCCGTCGTGGCGTTCCGCCTGCGGGAAGGCGATGACGCAGCCAACCAGACCTGGCTGGCGCGCATCAATGACTCACGCCGGGTCTATCTCTCGAGCACCCGCATTGAGGGGCGCTTCACCCTACGGGCCTGCGTGCTGTCGCACCGCACGGATCGAGCGCGGATCGAGGAGGCCATCGAGATCATCCGCGCGACGGCTCCCTGAGCGCTGCGCGAAGCTAGGCAGACGGGAACATCGACGAACGCGCCATGCAGGTACCCGCACACCATATCGCCATCGTGTCGAGGTCCGGCTGCCACCCGAGCGGGTCTCACTTAGCATAGAGCCGGAGCCGTTGACGGCTGACTGAGGGCAGCTGGCACTCAAACCGCATTAGACGAGGGGCGCTCGACCGGCGGCGATCGAGCATCGTGGTGGTGCCGCGAATGGGATGCCCCGTTGTCGTCGAGTAACCGGCGTCGCCACGTGGCCACGGGCGTCAGGAGAGCACCCGCGGGATGGACGAACAGCGTTGCATTTGGTGCCTGCGAGCTCCGCCCGAAGCGCGATTTGATCTCAGTCACGTCCTGCCGGAGGCGCTCGGTAACTCGGGGCAGCAGGTCCTCCCTATGGGATCTGTCTGCAGCCAGTGCAATCAGTACTTCGGCACTCAACTAGAGCCCGTCCTTATGGACCACCCACTTGTCCACCTGGTGGCGGTCCTACTGCGCGTCATTGACCCCGGTGACGGGCTGGCGTTTCGTGACCAGTTCTTCGACGCGGCTCACCCTTCACTTGATCCCGTCAACAGGTCACTGCATCTGGACATAGTCGTCAGCCCGAACCGGCTCGAAGTGGGCGTCGAGGTCGGCATCCGTGGACGGATTGGACGCGACCTGGACGCACGGTCCCTGGCGTCCCTGTCGCGCGCCGTTCATAAACTCGCCTTCGAGAACGTGGCGTGGTCCGTATTCGTTCAGAACCTGTCTGGGGCTCCCGATCTCTACTCACCCGCCTTTGACCCGGTGCGACAGTGGGCACGCAGAGGCGCTTCCCTGCCCGGTGAGGCCCCTGCTCTGGATGGCCCAGCAACGGGTCTCAACCGAGTTCGGTTCGCAGATCTGGCGCTTCGGGGACGACTGGGCTGTCGACCTCGACCTGTTCGATCAGCGCTACGCCGTCTCACTGACATCGTCCCCACGGAATGCGAAGACGGACCTCCTACGGTGGACAGAACCGAGCGATCCACCGCGGCTCATCATTTCTGACGTGATGGAAGCAGTCGGGGCTGCCGGGTAGGCGTCTACCTCGACACCTGGCTGAGAGTGCACGCCCAGACACGAGGTTGCTCATGGTGCGGGCGGCCCAGCCGCCCATCGCGCCGCCGCCTGTGCGCACGGCGCGAAACTACGACTCGTGGCATCACGGTGCGGGGTTGTGATCGCGATCATTCCCCGCCGCGGACCTGCGCGCCGCCAGGCAACCTATCCTCTTTCTGGCAACGTCGACAACGAGGAGGGATTTGGATGCCTGAGTTGGCGTGCGGCCTGCCCTTCCCGAGGAACGCTCGGCGGGACCCTTCCGAGCGGACGACTCTACGCGCCCTCCTGGATCACCTCGGCGAGCGCGTTGCAGCCACGCTGGCGGCGCGAGGCATCCCGGCGTACCGATCGATGATCTTCCGACGGCCCAGACTCGTTGGTATCCTGCAACGCTCGACCGTCGCTGTAGCAGTCAAGCCGCCGAAGCTCGAGGGGATCTGGGAGCACGGTTGGCGCCGCTGCCCAATGGACAGCCGGTCGGCCGGACCCTGAAACATGGCCATTCTTGCCACGCTGTTTGCGGCTCTCGGGAGGCAGGCAGGCCGCGTCCTGACGACCGCGCTTGGGTCACGTCCCATACCGTGGTGTCACAGCGCAGGTGGCCGATAACGAGAACGGCCACCGCGTCATCCTCGCGTCGTCTGGCTAGGAACCGACGACATGGAGGGGCACCACGATGGCCACAGACAGGATGGCCGTGCTCGACACGGTGCGCAAGGCGATCGCCACTGGCGACACCGACTTCCTGCGCGAGGGGGTGCGCGTGCTCGCCCAGGCGGTGATGGAGGCCGAGGTCACCGAGCTCACGGGGGTGCCACACGGCGAGCGTGACCCGGAGCGCCGGCTGACCCGCCGCAACGGCTATCGCGAGCGACGCTGGGACACTCGGGTCGGCACCGTCGAGCTCGCCATTCCGCGCGTGCGCGACGGCAGCTACTTCCCGAGCCTTCTTGAGCCCCGTCGACGCGCCGAGCGGGCCCTCCTCGCGGTGATCCAGGAGGCCTATGTGCTGGGGGTCTCAACCCGCCGGGTGGAGGATCTGGTGGAGGCCCTCGGCATCGCCGGGATCAGCAAGAGCGAGGTCAGCCGCATCTGCGCCGCCCTCGACGCCGAGGTGGAGGCCTTCCGGCATCGCTCGCTCACAGGTGAGCGCTACCCGTATGTGTTCCTCGATGCCACCTACGTGAAGGTGCGGGACGCTGGGCGGGTCGTCAGCATGGCCTGCCTGGTGGCCATCGGGGTGGCCGCCAGCGGGGAGCGCCGCGTGCTGGGCCTCGACCTCGCGGCCGGCAACGACGAGGGCAACGCCTGGTCAGGCTTCGTGCGTGGCCTGTTGGAGCGCGGTCTCTGTGGCGTGCGCCTGGTGATCAGCGACGCCCAGCGAGGGATCGTGGAGGCCGTGCACGGCCAGCTGCTCGGCGCGGGGTGGCAGAGGTGTCGCGTGCATGCCACCCGCAACTCGCTCGATCTCGTGCCCCGCGGCTCCCAGGACATGGTGGCGGCCGCCATCCGCAGCATCTTCGAGCAGCCCGATGAGCACTCGGCATCTGAACAGCTGCGTCGGGTGGCGGACGGCCTGTCTGCCTGCTTCCCGATGGTGAGCGAGCTGCTCCTCGATGGCGAACCCGACCTCCTCGTGCACTTCACCTTCCCCGAGGCCCATCGCCGCCAGATCAGGAGCACCAACCCTCTCGAGCGCCTGAACAAGGAGATCAAACGCCGCACCGCCGTCGTCGGCATTTTCCCGACGCGCGCCAGCGTGCTCCGCCTCGTCGGCATGGTCCTCGCCGAGCAGGATGACGAGTGGCAGGACGGACGGCGCTACTTCAGCCCCGAGTCGATGGCCTTGATCGACGCGCTCCCTCACGAGGAGGTGCCGGCGTTGCTGATGGCGAGTTAAGTGAGCGCGAGGATGACGCACTGTGACACCACGTCCCGGGACTTGACCCGCGCTTGGCTGGGCCAGCACGCTGCTCTTCGGACGCGTCCCCCACCACAAGCGGCTCCTGCTCTCGCTGATGGCGCTGGGCTCGCTCGCCTGGGTGGTGATGCTGCTCGGCATCATCCTGCCCACCCTGGGGACGTTCCTGCTGACGGCGGTGCCGCTGCCCGGGTTAAGCGACCAGAACTGGGTGCGCATCGCGATGTTGAGCGCGGCGCTGGCCACGCCGCTGCTTGTCGGTCTGGGCGGGCTGTACATCGTTGACGCGGGGAGCCGGCCCACCGGCCTCGCGGGGGTCAGGCAGGTGCTGCGGGGCTATCCGGTCGCCTTCCTGCTCGCGTTCACGCTCATCTTCCTCGCCATCGTGGGAGGGGTACGGAAGTGCCGGACCCTCGCGCGTGGCTGGACGGACGCGCATATCCCGATCGTGGTGCACGCCGGCGCCTACGCGAGCATGGTCAACGACCTCGAGCAGACCCTCCGCGAGTCAGGCCTGGAGGTCGACCGCCGGCCGGCAGCGGCGATCCTCGCCGTGCCCGCGCGGCTGGTGGGACGGGTCGCCGGCGGTGGTGTGCGGGCACTCGTCCCGGACCAACTCACGACGCTCTACTCGCCCGTGCTAGAGGTTGAGCTGTACCCCTCCGACATCGCGATCTCAGGCCAGAAGGTGGCCGTCGCTCGCGCACGCGCCGCGATCGCGACTCGGCTGACTGAGACCGCGGCATATCTGACGACCTCCAAGGAGGCGCAAGCGGTTGAAGACTGGCTGGACCGGATCATCGCAGCCCGAAAGACGATGGACGCGCAGGGGCTGCCGGGGCGGTCGGACGCGTTACTGGAAGATCTGCGAGCTATCGACGCCACCCTTGCGACGCTCGTCGTCGACTCCGCCGAGTGGGAGGTCCTATACCGGATGCGGCTCCAGATCGAGCGTGACCTGCTGGTCGGTTCGCCGGTGGGCCAGGCCTTCGCGACCACCAACGTGACGCCAGCTGGCGAGCGCGTTTGACGGCCGGGCCCTTCGCGCTTACCCGGCTCCACGGCACCCGGTCGTCGCAGGTGTGCAGAGGCTGCCGGCACAGACAAGGGCCCGACTGACGTTCAGCCGGCGTGCGGGGGTTGATCAGGCACGATCCGATCATGGTGCGGGGTCTCGAGGGGTGCGACGCCGCTGACGGCGTCCTGACGAAACCGCCGAGCAGACCCGCATGTGACACGCCGCGGAGCATCCTGGCCCGACGAGCGCCCCGGCTCATCCCTGCAGCCGCGACCCCCACGACCAGGCAAGGCCCCCCTCGAGGGTCTCTGCCCTCCGGCTCTGGTGCGGGGGCGCCACGATGCTTCACTGAGGGAGGCCGTGTAGCGGCACGCCGAGTTCATGCCCGAGGAGGTGCTCCCCGATGAAGTTTCTCGTGCTGTGGCGACTTGAGCTTTCCCGCGTCTCGCTGGACGTCGCGAAGGCCGTGCTCGCGATGTCCGAGTATGCCGAGCCCCTGGAGCGCTCCGGGAAGGTCGAGGGTCGGTACCACATCGTGGGTGCGCATGGTGGCGCCTGGATCTACAACGTGGCCTCGAATGACGAGCTCGAGGTCCTCTTGGCGCGCTCGCCTGTCTACAACGTGGCGCGCTACGACGTGTATCCGCTGGCCGCGATGACCGCCCCACCGATCAAGGGCGCGTAGCGACGGCCCCCGAGGCGGCCGAGCCTTTGCGCCTAGTCGAGGGAGATGCTCTCCTGACGAGGCAGCGCGTCGGGCTCCTTCTCGAGATGCTCGATCCGATGGTCCAGGAGGGCCCGGGCCGCGAGCAGCCGCTCCTTGCGCGCGGCACGCAGGTGCGTGCGCACCTCTGAGGGCACCACGTCACGCCAGAGTCCGATGAGCCCCCTGGGCGCTCGCGCGCTCCGTGCCTCCACCGCCGCCAGCCGCTGCTCCAGCTCCGCCAGCCGGTCCTCGAGATCGGTCATTGCTTCGACGCTCCTGCCTTGCCGCGCGGTTTCGCCGGACACGGACCCTGTGACTCATGCTGCGGCGGCATCGAGGCGGTCGCCAGTGCCGGACGAACCTGTCCGAGGGGCGGCGGGCAGTCAGCCCCATGCATGTGACCTCCGCCCTGTCGGCCGGCATCGAGGTGGCAGTGGCGGGGTCGCGCATTCAAAGTCGGCCGAAGACGGGACCTGTGGTAGGGGCCGAGCGAGCGGTCCTCTTTGCCTGACGGAACCGGATGCTGTCCTAGCCGTTCCCGGTCCGCGCGGCCCCGAGGCGCTCGCGCGATGCCACCATCAAGGCGACCGCCTCGTCCACATTGTCGGTAACGGCCAGCAGGTCGACGTCGGACGGGTCGATCTTGCCCTCGGCCGCCACCCGCGCCCGCAGCCAGCGCAGCAGCCCGGCCCAGTACGCCGTGCCAATCAGCACCACCGGGAAGTGATCGATCTTGTTGGTCTGCACGAGCGTGATCGACTCGAACAGCTCGTCGAGGGTGCCGTACCCGCCCGGGAAGATCACGAACCCTTGCGCGTACTTGACGAACATCATCTTGCGCACGAAGAAGTAGCGGAAGCTGACCGAGAAGTCCGTGTATTCATTGACGCGCTGCTCGTTGGGCAGCTCGATGGTGCAGCCGATCGACAGCCCGCCGCCCTGCTGGGCGCCCATGTTGGCGGCCTCCATGATCCCGGGACCGCCTCCCGTGATCACCGCGAAGCCGGCCTGGGCCAGGCCTCGCCCGAGGGCAATCGCAGCCCCGTACATGGGGTCGCTGGACCCTGTGCGCTCCGACCCGAACACGGTCACGGCGGGTCCCAGCCGCGCCAAGGCCTCGAAGCCGCTGATGAACTCGCCCAGGATCCTCAGAGACCGCCAGGCGTCCGTCTCCAGGAACGAGACATCCTGGTATGGCTTCGTCTCCAGCAGCTTGCGGTCCGCGGTGGCGTGGGGAAGGAGCTGCGACTGCCGTCCTCGTTGCTCGGTCATGCGCGGCAGGATACCCCTGCGTCCCTGGGCGCACCCTGCGCCCCGAGACGTACACGGGATGCGCCATCACTCGGTCGCTTCGACCGGATCACCTGACGGGGGTCAGCAGCGCACGACCGTGCCATCGTGGGGGTACCGTTCTCGTGGCCGCCACGGCGGAGGGAGGGTGCCCGCCGTAGGCGTCGAGAGCTCCGTGCCAGGTCCGGTCGGGCGTCCAGCAACTGGACGCGGAGCACGCCTCCACCGACGGAGCCGGGTGGGAGGATGCAGATGGACGAGCGGTTATACCGGTCGACGACCGACCGTGTCTTCACAGGCCTCTGCGGAGGCCTGGCCGATCACTTCGAACTCGCTCCTGGGCTGGTCAGGCTGCTCTGGGTGGTCCTCGATGTGTTCACCGGTGTCTTCCCGCTGCTCCTCGTCTACATCGTGATGGCTATGCTCGTGCCGGAGGAGCCCCCGGTCGGGGCACCGGGGCCAGGCTCGAGCTGGAATGCGCCGCCGTGGGGGCCTGGGGCGCCAAGCGCGACAGGCAAACCCAGTGCGACAAGCGAGGGCGGGGCGCCCGGCCTTGAGCCCGAGGGCGCCCAGGCTGCTGCCCCGGGTGTGAATGGCGCCGCTGCCGCCGGTACGTCACGCGAGGGCACCGGCAGCCAGGAGGCCGCGCCGGGTGCGGCAGGCCCCGCGCAGCCCTCCGGCTCGTGGGGGCCCTGGGGTCCACCTCCGCCCAGCGGATCAGACTGGCGCACGGTGCGCGCCTATGCGCGTGCCCAACGCCGGGCGCAGCGTGCGTACAGACGATCGCAGCGCTGGGGCGGTCAGCCAAGCACGGTGGGCCTCATCCTCGGCGTGCTCCTCGTGCTGGTCGGGGGCGCAGCCCTGCTCGGGCAGGCCGTGCCGACCTTCAACACCGACGTCGTGTGGCCGCTCGCGCTGATCGTCGTCGGCGCCCTCCTGCTGGCTGGCGCATTCCGCCGCTGATCGGTCAGGGGCCGTGGGCGCGGCTTGGGCCGCCCTCGAGACACACCATCAGGTCATGGTGTCGGTCCACGTGCCCGAGACCACGGGCAGAACCGGATGCTGCCAGGCTCGAGCCCCACGGCAACGGGGGGAGCCCCCAGCCCCCACCCCGGGCAAACCCGTGTGGACCTCGAGGTCGGGCGGCTTCCGGTCAGCCCCTGGGTGGCGTGGCTAGCGCACGCTCGATGTCCCGGACGCGGTGCTCGGCCGAGTGGCCGTCGAGGTCGAACGGCCAGGATGCCCGGCGCTCCCGGCCGCTGAACCAGGCCTCAGGTGCGTCGCGGAGCAGGGCCTGGACGTCCGCCTGGACCTGCCGGTGCCAGGCCACGATCTCCTCGGGGGAGCGCTCGCGCCAGCGCAGGTAGACCAGGCGGTTGAGGTCGGTGGTCCCCAGCGCGCGCTCTTCGGCTGGCCGGCGCTGGCGTCTGGCAGATCGGACGACTTCGGCCTTCCAGTGCGTGATGTGGGCCAGGGCGTCCTTGATCGTCCAGGGATCTCTGGTCTCGGGCCGGGGCACGGACCGCGCCCAGTCCTCGGCCGACAGTCCAGCGACCAGCGCGTCGAGCAGCGCGAACTCCCGCGTAGTGCGCTCGATGACTTCGTCGCGAGTGTGTCGCATGGCCGGAGTGTAGCGGGGCCTAGTCACGCGCCGATCGAGCGACGGCCTCCTGGGCGACGCACTCGTCGAGGCCACGCGCGATCCGAGCGGCGACCAGCGCGCCGCTCCGGCGAACCCAGGCTCAGGATCGACGTTCGATCGCGGGCTCGAACCTCGTGGGCAAGGCGAGCGAGTCTCGCCTCCCGCAGCCGCTGGGCGGCGATCTCGTTGGCTAGGTCGTACTGCATGTGCCACATGTCCTTCGTCTCCCTCAGGCGTGATGCTGGATCGTCGTCACCGAAGCCGGGGCGCGAGTCGACGCCAGCTCCCAGAGCCGCGAGAGCCCACGCCACGAGGGCGCCGGCGACGAGGAGGATCGCGATCAGGTGCATGATGGGACGCCTCGCTAACCTATATACTGCATGTCCATCGGTTAGCTAGTATCATGCCCCACTTGCGATAACCTGTCAAGCGGAATATGCTGGTTAGCGACGTGAGCGCAGGACCCCACACCCACGGCGTCGATCTCGAGACTGCCCTCGAGTTCGTGAACACGCTCGCCCTCGAGCGCGGCGCACCCGTCGAGCACCTCGGGTCAGCTGCCTCGGCCGTGGCGTGGTTAGAGGAGCACGGCCTCCTCCACGAGGCGCCCGCCGCCGCAGCGCAAGACGAGGCGCTCTCCCGCATCCGACGCACACGCGCCGCCCTGCGCGAGCTTGTCGACGCGACCTACGAGGGCCGAGCGCCGTCAGAGGCCGCCCTCGAGGACGTCAATGCGGTCCTGCGGGCGAGGGAGATCCCCCATCTCGTCGCCTCAGGGGACGGCCTGTACCTCGACCACCGGCACGCCGACGACCCCATTGCCGAGGCATTGGCTCGCCTCGCCGAGCCGATCGTCCGTGAGGTCGTGGCCGGCCGTCCGGATCGCCTGCGGGCCTGCGCGAATGAGGGCTGCCGGTGGATCTTCTACGACGCCTCGCCGACTGGACGGCGGCGCTGGTGCGAGATGGCCAGCTGCGGCAATCGCGCCAAGGCCGCCCGCCACCGTGTCCGAGCGAGGAACACGAAGGAAGCAGCCGAGACCCAGCCGCAACCCTAACCGCGGCGGCGCGCGGACACGCCGAGGGCGCATCTCCCCACCCATCGTCGGACAGCTCGGCCGCGATGGCGCCGGTCGCCCCCGGATGGCCCGCTCCAGTTACCACCTTCCGCCCCGGACGCAAGACGCCGTGGGGTGGCTTCCGTGGCTCGCACGTCCGGGTGACGCGCACATGTGGCAGATCCCTCTCAACCGCGCCACGTAGGCCGGCTGTGCGCGACACGGGGCCCGTCGCAGGACCGCTCAGTTGGCGCCGTCAGCCTCCGCGGAGACTGGGTCGAGCTCGGCCGCCCTCGCGCGGATCGCGGGCCAGGCGTCGGAATCAACCTCCGGTCTCCTCGCCAGAGTCCCCGTCCGGGCCAGACTCGTCGAGCTCCTAGGCGCGGTCCGCGCCCCCGTTGCGATCCGTATCACAGTCCGGCGGGACTGGCGCTCCCAGCTCGACCGACGGATCCGCGCCACCGTGAGGTGAGCCTCGGCCCTGCCCCGACGCGCAGTCCCCCCGCCCAAGTCCTCGGCCCGATCCTACCGTGGTGCAGAGACGGGTGCCCTCCCAATGGTGGAGGGCCGAGGGCGCGGCCGACGTGGTTCCGCGTCGCGCTTCCCCGTTGCGGCTACGATCTCCTTGGGCCACCGGCCGTGCTCGTGAGTGTCATCGTCATGACCGTGCTGGGGCTCCCTCGACATCATCCGCCGTCCATCACAACGTCCAGTTGGCTCGACGCAGGGCTGGGCCGCCTCGGCTGCCTGCCACCACTCAGGAGCGAGCATGAGCAGACACACCCGTGTCACGCACCCGATCTACGGCCTGTTGCCCATGGAAGTCGCTGGGTTCGACTCCCTAGCGGAGCTGGCCCTGGACATGCGCTGGTCCTGGAACCATTCCGCCGACGAGGTGTGGCGGCAGCTCGACCCCGAGCTATGGGATCTCACTCACAACCCCTGGGTCGTCCTGCAGACGGTCTCGCGCGACCGGATCGAGCGCGTGCTCGCCGACCCCGTCTTTCGCACCGAGGTGGATGACCTGGTGCAGAGCGGGCGGCAGGAGGCGGAAGCGCCCGCGTGGTTTCAGCGGACCCACGCGCCGGGGTCCCTCGCGTGCGTCGCCTACTTCAGCATGGAGTTCATGCTGAGCGAGGCGCTGCCCATCTACTCGGGCGGCCTAGGCAACGTGGCCGGCGATCAGCTCAAGGCCAGCAGCGACCTGGGCGTGCCGGTCGTGGGCGTGGGCCTGCTCTACCAGCAGGGCTATTTCCGCCAGGTGATCGACCGGGACGGCGCCCAGCAGGCGCTCTTCCCGTACAACGACCCGGGCCAGCTGCCGATCACGCCGCTGCGCGAGCCGAACGGCGAATGGCTGCGGCTGGAGATCGCCCTGCCGGGCTACTCGGTCTGGCTGCGCGCCTGGCAGGCACAGGTGGGCCGGGTGAAGCTGTACCTGCTCGACAGCAACGACGCGGCGAACTTCCCGGCCCATCGCGGGATCACGAGCGAGCTCTACGGGGGCGGACCGGAGCTGCGGCTCAAGCAGGAGCTGGTGCTCGGGCATCGGCGGGTGGCGCCTGCTCGAGGCGCTCGGGATTCGGCCCGAGGTCTGCCATCTGAACGAAGGGCACGCGGCATTTGCCGTGCTGGAGCGCGCCCGCTGCTTCATGGAAGAGACCGGGCAGCCCTTCGACGTGGCGCTGGCCGTCACGCGGGCCGGCAACCTCTTCACCACCCACACGCCGGTGGACGCGGGCTTCGACCGGTTTGCGCCGGCCCTCATCGAGCAGTACCTCGGGCGGCTATGCCGAGCAGAGCTCGCACATCGCGCTCCACGACCTGCTCGCCCTGGGCCGGCAGAACCCGGACGACCCGTCGGAACCCTTCAACATGGCCTATCTCGCCATCCGGGGGAGCGGGGCCGTCAACGGCGTGAGCCGGCTGCACGGCAAGGTGAGCCGGCGCCTCTTTCGAGCCGCTCTTCCCGCGCTGGCCAGAGGACGAGGTGCCGGTCGGCCACGTCACGAACGGCGTCCATATGCCGAGCTGGGACTCGGCGGAAGCCGACGATCTCTGGACGGAGGCCTGCGGAAAGGAGCGCTGGCTGGGCACTGACGGAACGCCTGGAGCAGCACATCCGCGCGTGTCCCCGACGCCGAGCTCTGGCAATTCCGCACCGCCGCCAGCGCGGCGCTCGTCGATTACGTGCGCGAGCGGCTGGTCCAGGCAGCTGGCCGCCTGCGGGCGCATCGCCCGAGGACGGTCGACGCGGCGAAGCAGCTGCTTCGACCCCGACGCGTTGACCCTGGGCTTCGCGCGCCGCTTTGCCACCTACAAGCGGCCGAACCTGCTGCTGCACGACCCGGAGCGGCTGCTGCGCCTGCTGACCAACCCCGAGCGTCCGGTGCAGCTCATCGTCGCCGGCAAGGCCCATCCCGACGACAAGGCCGGACAGGCGATGATCCAGGAGTGGACCGCAGTTCATCCGGCGGCCCGAGGCCGCGCGCCCACGTGGTCTTCCTGAGCGACTACGACATGCTGCTGACCGAGCATCTGGTGCAGGGGGTGGACGTCTGGATCAACACGCCGCGGCGGCCCTGGGAAGCCTGCGGCACGAGCGGCATGAAGGTGCTCGTCAACGGCGGCCTCAACCTGTCGGAGCTGGACGGCTGGTGGGCGGAGGCGTACACGCCCGAGGTGGGGTGGGCGATGGGCGACGGGCAGGAGCACGGCGACGATCCCGCGTGGGACGCCGCCGAGGCCGAGGCAGCTCTACGACCTGCTCGAACGGGAGGTGGTCCCGGAGTTCTACGCGCGCGACGCGCAGGGCATCCCGCGCCGCCTGGGTCGCGCGCATGCGCGAGAGCATGGCGCGGCTTGACCCCGCGCTTTTCCGCCAACCGCGCGGTGCGCGAGTACACCGAGCAGCACTACCTGCCGGCCGCCGCGGCCTACCGGGACGCGCGCGGCCGATGGAGGCGCCGTAGGCGAGACGGCTGGTCGCTGGCGGCGCGACCTCGACCGGAGCTGGGCCACGCTGCGCTTCGCGCGACCTGGACGTTGAGACGAGCAGTGAGCGGCACGTGTTCGAGGTGCAGGTCGTACCTCGGCGACCTCGACCCCGATGCGGTCCGGGTCGAGCTCTACGCCGACGGCGTCATGGGCGCTGGCCCCGTGCGGCACGAGATGGAGCCTGTTCGCCAACTGGCCGGCACCCGGGCAGCTACGTGTACCGCGCGTCGGTGTCGGCAGCCCGCCCACCGACGGACTACACGGCGCGCGTGATCCCGCGCGGGGAGGGAATCGCGGTCCCGCTGGAGGACGCCCGCATCCTGTGGCAGCGATGACCCGAGCGAGGACCAACACCACGATGCGGTGGCGTTGCGGACGAGCGAGCTCATCGATGGGGCACGACCGCTTTAGTGGTGAAGGCAGGGATCGTCCCTCTCACCGACGCGCCGCGGTGTGGGTCACTGCCGGGTCGCGTGTCGACGCCAAGGCGCCAGAAGTGACGGCGTCGAGCCACACGCGCGCGCGGCTCTTGCGGGCGGCGTCGACATCGCATTCAGGCTGAGCGTCGGCTTGCGGTCGAACCGCCCACACCAGGTGGCTCGCCGGCTCGGAGCCGTCCCGATACCTCAGGCGGCAGCGCGGACCGGCGAGTGATCGCCCGCCGCAGGAGCGGCTCCATCGAGTTCGCGCTCCAGCAGGACCGTGACCGGGCCCGCCTCGTAGGAGGGGTGGGGTGTCAGGTCAACGCTCGCCGCGTGCTAGCCCTGACGGCCGAGCTCGGCCAGGCGCTCCACGAGCTGGAGCGTGGGCGGACCGTCCTGGTCGAGCGGGACCTGCTCGATGCCGTATTCGACTCGTTGCATCCGCTGTCCTCCGATCTCGGCAGACGCCCGGCGTCGTCGCTGGCGACCGTGCGCTCGCGGTTGGGTACTTCTCAGGCGACCCCTCACCTGCGGATCATGGATGGAAGCCGGGCTTCGATCCCGGCCTCCATGCTCTTGGGGTCAGATTGCTGCGGCGTCAGCCGGTCGCTGGCGGCGATGGTCAGTTGACAGAGATCGTCAGGCGACAAGCGAGCGGGCACTCTCCCCGGCGGGACCCAGGGGTCACGCGGATCGTGACAGGGGGGACGGTGCCCAGTGAGCGGCTCGCCGTTCGAGCTTCCCGGCGGCGACTTAGCGATGACATGTCGGCCGCCAATCCTTCGTTGCCGAAGGCTGCGCGAGTGGCTGGGCATCCGTGCAGGCCGCCCGGGGGACCCGGGCGGCCTGCCGATGAGGTGTTATCCGACCGCGTCGCCGGCCGGTCTGCCCATCCCCATCCGTCAGTGTCAGCTGGCGGCTGTTACGGCCTCCGCGCGGCAGACGGGGGCGTCGTTGGCGCGGGTCGTCGGCTAGAAGGCGTCCTTCCAGGCCGGCATCGTCTTCATGTAGGCCAGCGCCTTGACCCGCGCCACGTCGTGGTCGAGGCCTTCTTCGCGCATGGTCCACTGGGTGAAGCGCTCCAGGCGTTCCTCGGGAGCCGAGAGCGTCCCCTCGGGAGCGCAGTAGCGGCAGTACGGGATGGACGGGTCGGCCAGGGCGTGGTCAGTGTCGGCAGCGAGCGGCATGCCGCAGGACTCACAGGCGGCGAGGGTCATGGATGTGTCCTTTCGTGGCTGTGCCCTTTGCGGGGCAGAGAGGTAGGTTCGACCGGCTGGAGCCCGGCCAACAGCTCGAACCCGCGGACCACGGTGGCTCGCTCGCCCGGCGAGAGGGCCACCATCGCGTCGCCGAGGAGGTCAGGTGCCAGCACCTCGCCGACGCGGGCGACCACCTCACGACCTTGGTCGGTGAGCCAGACGAGGACCCGTCGCTCGTCGCGCTCATCGCGGACCCGGGCGACGAGGCCCTTGAGCTCCAACCGCTGGAGGAGCTCGGAGACCGAGTTGCGCCGGAGGCCCAGGTGCACCGCCTGCTCCCCGACGGTGAGCGGCCCGCTGGCGGCCAGGTGCTGGAGCACCCCGAGTGCTCGCCGCGTAACAGGGAGGTCGGCCCCCTGGTGCAGGCGCTGTGCGTAGTGGTAGCGGCGGTACACCTCCGGGAACAGATGGCCTATCCGAGCGGCCGCGTCTGCGGCGGTGAGCTCGGCCTTTCCGTCCTCACTCGCGTCGGTCCGCGGCCCGCCGGCCTTCCGTGTGGCTCCGTTCGTGGCGACCATGTCGCCACGACTATCGGCCGCAACGGGCATCGCGTCAACGGACCTGATCGGCCGATCCGACATACCACAGGCAGGTGCTGCCAACGCCGGCGGTCCCGCTGCTAAGGCGTCGGGGCAGGCAGCCGGCCGGCGGTGGCCGAAGGCCGCGTTGTTGGAGGATGCGGAGCGTCGCGAGCCCAGGAAGCGACCAGCCACGATCCACCCATCGTGGTCACCGCGTGTCCGTACCCCTGGCTCGCCGAGCAGTGCCGGCCCAGCCTGTGGCTACCCCCACCCCAGAGACGCCGGGCAACCGGCTAGGCCCCGGGATTCTCCCGGGGTAACGTCTCCCCGACGATCAGCGCACCGCCGAGGGTGCCGAGCGCATGGGCGAGGCCGAGGTGGCCCGGCGGTGCCAGTGCCTGAGGGAGAGAGACCGATGATCACGCCGAGCCAACCGTATGCCGCCCGCCTCGATGTCGACTACCCAGACAAGTTGGATCGGTTCACCACGCTCCTGCGGCTGATCTGGATCATCCCGATCGCGGTCATCCTGAGCCTGCTCACGGCGACCGGGAACGCGACGGTGGTCACCCAGAGCGGCCACCGGGTGGCGAGCAGCGGCGGGGGGATCGCCGGTGGGCTCTGGCTTGCGACGCTGCTGCTGCTCGTGTTCCGGGTGCGCTATCCCCGCTGGTGGTTCGACTTCGCCCGCGAGTTGACACGCTTCGGGGCGCGGGTCGGGGCGTACCTGGGCCTGCTCACGGACCAATACCCATCGACGGTTGAGGAGCAGTCGGTGCATCTCGAGATCGACTACCCCGATGTCGAGCGAGACCTCAATCGCTGGTTGCCGTTGGTGAAGTGGCTCCTCGCCATCCCCCACTACGTCGTGCTGTTCGTCCTCTGGCTCGCTGCGATCATCGCGATCATCGTGGCCTGGTTCGTCATCCTCCTCACCGGCCGCTATCCCCGGGCTCTCTTCGAGTACGTGGTGGGCGTGGCCCGCTGGAGCCTGCGGGTCGACGCCTACGCCTTCCTGCTGGTGACCGATCGATACCCACCCTTCAGTCTCAGGTGAGCCGGAGGTCTTCGCAGTCATCCGGGCGGGGTTGTTCGGGAGCCAGTGATATGGACCCCGGCGATCACCCTGCCACGTCGGAGGGCGTCCGGCTCCACGAGATCGGCGACGTCGTCGAGCGCCGACCAGGACCCGTTGGCCTTCGCCGCGGCGACCGCCGCAAGGCCGGCTGGCTCCATCAGACCGGCCCGGTCAGCTGTTCGGCCCGCTCCTCGTTGACGCGAGACCCGTTGCTGCCTAGCCGCCAGGGCGTGAGCAGGAGCATGGACCGCTCGGCGTCCATGCTTCCGGGCCGTCATCCCCCATCAATGCAACCTTGGTCCAGTGATCGCAGCCGGGGCAGGCGAGATCGCCGACGTCTTCGCGGGGAGGGCTCCGCGCGGCACTAGGCTGGCAATGCCGTGAGCAGGAACATGAGCAGCCGAGCGAACGCGTCTCGGCTGGCCGTCACGTCGAAGTACGTGGGCTCTGTGTCGTTGAAAAAGCCGTGCCCTGCGCCCGCGTAGAGGTGCCACTCGAACGGCATGCCCGCGGCCCGCATGCCGTCCGCGAAACCGACGATGCCCTCGTTGATCCGCTCGTCCTGCGCCCCGTAGAAAGCGATGATCGGACAGCGGATCGCAGTGAGCGCCTCCGCTGGGGGCGTCAAGCCATAGAAGACGGCCGCGGCGGACAGCTCGGGTTCGTGGCATGCCAGGAGCGCCGAGAGCCCCTCTCCCACGCTCGCGACCTTCTGCCCGCGTGTCTCGGGGCGCTCGTACCGGAGGTACCGCACCGCCGTGCGGAGCGGACCAACCAGAGAGCGCAGCCCCGAGGGAGTGATGAAGGCGAGCACCGCTGGGATCGTCTCGTCGATGCGCAGCGCCTCGGGCTCTGGGAGTCTTGAGCGCGCGGCGTCGCGGGCCGCGCCATCGGTCAAGACGGCCGCAGGAAGGCCGCCTAGGAACCGCAGCGCCTCGACCACGCGTTCCCGCGCGAGGGCGGGCGGTCGCGTGCCCGCAATAGCGAAGAGATCGGGGGCCAGAACCCCATAGCCGGCGGCCGCGATCCTGCGGGCCACGTCCTCAGCGTATTCGTCCAACCCGAGCACGTCGTGGATCAGCACGACCCCGGGGAGCGGCACCGCCGCGTGCCGCGGCAGGGCCAGGTAACCGAGCTGGTCGCCATACCGCACCCACTCCTCTACGACTGCCATGCCGTCCTCCCGACTCCCAAGGCCATGCATCTGCCCCTGGGCCGGCGGAGTCTTTACCACAGTGGTGATCCCCTGGGAAGGAGCAGCACACGCTCTCGACAACGGTCGCGCCCACCTTCAGACTGTGCGCCGATGTCCGGCATGGTCGGCGCCGCGGGAAGCCGTTTCCTGGACCGCCTCTCTCCAGCCCGACGCCACTCGACGCTCGACGCGCTGATCAAGGCGGGCGCCCTCGCCATCGCGTACATCGCCGCCGCGCAGATCGGCTTCGCCTACGCGCTCGTCAAGGGGAACGCGTCACCGATCTGGCCTCCCGCGGGGATCGCGGTGGCGGCGCTCCTGGTCGGCGGACCCGCCTCTGGCCGGGCGTGTTCCTCGGGGCCGTCGTTACTAACCTCGCGCACGGGACGTCGCCGGCGGGCGCTGCGCTCCTCGGGATGGCCGCGACAGCCGAGCCCCTGGCGGCGGTGGAGCTGCTGCGCCGAACCGGCTTCCGTCCGCAGCTCGACCGCCTCATCGATGTCCCGCTGCTCGTGCTCGGGGCTGGCCTGCCGGCCCTGCTGGGAGCCTCGGTCGCCATGCTTGGCCTGGCGGTCAGCGGCGCCCTCACGACGGCCGACGCACCCCTGGCCTGGGCGGCCTGGGCAGCCGGCGACGCGCTCTCCATCCTCGTCCTCGGGGGGCTGCTCCTCACGTGGTCTGCACGGCCCGCCAGTGACCTGCTCCGCCAACGGCCGCTCGAGGCCGTGGTCGCGCTGGCCTGTGTCGTGGGCACCTCGATTGTGCTGTTCTTCGACGTCTTCGACTTGCGGGCCGTGGGCGAGTCAGTGGCGTTTCCCCTCATCCCACTCATCGTCTGGGTCGCCTTCCGGATCGGGCCGCGCGGGACCGCGCTCGCGGCACTCCTCTTCTCCGCCATCGCCGTCGCGGCCACCGATCGGGGCCTCGGGCCGTTCGTGGGCGCCACGCGCGAGGGCAGTCTCTTCTATGTCGTCGTGTTCATCGCGACCACCGCGGTCACCGGCGCCGCCGTGGCCGCGGTGGTCGCCGAACGCGAAGCGAATGCCAGCGCGCTCGAAACCGCCACGCACGAGGCCGGCGACGCGCTGGCCAAACTGCAGGCGCTCGAGGCGATCGGCCGCCGACTCGCCCAGGTGGGCCCGACGGAAGGCACCCTCGACGCGGTCATCGGCCTGCTCGATGCGAGCTTCGGCTACACGTTCACGTCGATCTACACGGGGAACGACCAGCTCGTGCGGTTGGGCGCCCAGCGCGGCTATGCCAGCGTGGCGGTGGAGATCGGTCGAGAGCGGGGCGTCATCGGCCGAGTCATGCGCACGCACGAGCCCGTCCACCTGCCCGACGTGAGCAGCGATGCGGCCTTCGTGCGCGACGATCCGCGCGTCAGCAGCGAGATCAGCGTGCCCCTGATCGCGCAGGGCGAGTTTCTCGGCGTGCTCGATGTCGAGAGCCCGAGGCGCCTTGATGAGCGTGATCTGGCCTCGGTCACCGTCGTCGCCGACCGCATCGCGGCCGCCCTCGCGCTGGCCCGAGAGCGCGAGATGTTGGCGTCGCGGGCGGCGATCTTCCAGCGGCTGGTGACCTATTCCGAGCGGATCAGCGCCGTGCTCGCCGAGGATGAGCTCTACGCAGTCTGCGTTGATGCGCTCGATGCGGTGCTGCCTGCTGATCTCGTCGGCCTTGCCGTGTGCGATCGAGCGTCGGGTGAGTATGTCGTGCGCGCCGAGAAGGGCAGCGCGGGCGCCGTCGGCCGCGCGATCCGCCCCGGCGAGGGGCCGGCCGGCTGCGCCATTCGGGATCGGACGATCGCTCGGATCGATCACTACGCGCGTGACGCGTTCCCGGCGGCGCTGCACGACCTGAACGTGGCCGACGTCTACGCCCAGGCGATCGGCGTCCCGCTGGTACGCGACGACGCGGTCGTCGGGTCGCTCACAGTGGCGCGCGTCGATCCCGCGATGCCCTTCACGAGCCTGGAACTCGAAGCGCTGGCGGTGCTCGCGGACGAGACCCAGCTGGCGGTCAGCAACGCGCTCCTCCACGGCGAGGTTGCCGACCTCGCCATTCACGATGTCCTCACGGGCCTCCATAACCGCCGCTACTTCGACGCGGCCCTGCCCCAGGTGCTCATGTCCCGGGCACGCATGCCGGCCGAGAGCCGGCCGCCCCTCTCGGCGATCCTGTTCGATCTCGACTACTTCGGCGACTTCAATATGGCCCATGGCCACCAGATCGGCGACGAGGTTCTTAGGATCTTCGGCACGATCCTCCACGCGCGGTTGCGGGGGGCAGACCTCGTGGCGCGGTATGGCGGCGAGGAGTTCATCGCGATCCTTCCTGGTGCGACGCGCGATGACGCAGTGCGGATTGCCGATGACATCCGCCAGCGACTGGCCGGCGCCCCGGTCCACGGTGTCGACGGCAGACGCCTCTCGGTCACCGTCTCTGCAGGCTGTGCCACGGTCGATGACGCGGAGCTGTCGGGCGAGAGTCTCGTCCGCGCCGCGGACGTCGGCCTCATCATGGCCAAGCGGTCCGGCCGCAACCGCGTGGTGGCCGCCTGAGGCAATCTCGCCGTCGTGTGCCAGCGGTCGAGGTGTTGCCTGCGGCGGGGTGCCTCGCAGAGGCCTGCGAGGCCCTGGCGTGGGGCCCTTAGCGGCAGGGAGAAGCCCTACCCGCATCAGAGAGGGCGGGGCTCCGCTCAGCCAGAGGCCCCGACCTGCAGGGGCCAGGGCCTGGGGACGCACCTTGCGACATCCTGCTCCGCAGCTTCGTCTGCCGCGAGCCATCCAGCGCGCGTCTGACGACCCAGGAGAAGCTCCCACGACCTCCAATCTGACCGCTGGGGTGTCATCCCCATGGGCGGCACAGAGCACACCCTGTCGCAAAGCAGACAGGTCAGGTACGGTCGAGGCGGTAGTCGGAAGTTCTGCGCGCCACACAAGACGCACGTGCCGGGATACCGAAGGGGCATGCGTTGGAGCTCGGGAGTGGCCGGCTCGATCGGAGGGAGTACAGGCACGCGGAATCCCGCCGCGCGCCCGAATTCGAGACGGGGTGTCGTCCCAGCTGACACAAGCAACCACGGCCCCGTCCCGGAGGTATATAGTTGCGCAGGCAACTATATGTTGCAGGCAACTGGATATCGAACGGGTGACACAGCATGGCAAGCGAGACGATCAGGCAGACCGACTTCTCTGCGCCGGCCTCCGAGGCGGCCATCGAAGGCGTCGCAGCGGCCCTGATCGCCAACAACATCGAGGCCATCGTCGTCGACACCGGGGACGAAGCCCGGGACCGGGTGCTCGCGATGGTCCCCCAAGGGGCCGAGGTCCACTGGGGCAAGTCGAAGACGATGGACGATCTCGGGCTCACTGCAATCCTTTCGGAGACCGACCGATACGACGCGGTCCGCACCCGGTACCTGGCGATGGACCGCCAGACGCAGGGACGCGAGATCCGCAAGCTGATGGCCGCGCCGGACGTGATGCTCGGCAGCGTGCAGGCCGTCACCCTCCAGGGGGCACTCGTGACTGTGAGCTACGCGGGCAACCAGATCGGACCCTACGCCGCCGGTGCCGGCCGAGTGATCCTTATCGTGGGCAGCCAGAAGATCGTCCCCGATCTCGACACGGCGATGTGACGGATCCACGAGCACGTCGAGCCATACGAGGACGCGCAGCTCCGGCAGCAGCTCGGCGTCGGCACGCGCCTCGCCAAGCTGCTGGTCACCTACCTCGAGCCTCGGCCCGGTCGGACCACCGTCGTCCTCGTCCGGGAGCCGGTCGGCGTCTAGGACGTGCCATCGACGACACGGGAGCGGTCGTCCTCACCAGCAGTGAGACGAGGCGGTCCTCAAACTGCCCGCGTGCGCACGAGACGGAGCACCACAACGGGGGCGGGGACGCTGCCGTGCGTGCGCATGCGAAGATGGAACGCGTCCGCCGGGCACGGCGTGAGATCTGTAGGGTAAACGAAGTTGGCGTGACCACCCGTCGGCTGGAGCTCACAAGAGCGCAGATCCTCGCGTACCGACTGACCGTCGGGGCGCTGGCCGAGCGGCTCGCACCCGGCGCCGACTCCCTCCGACGTGCAGCATGGGCCGGGCTGCAGGACAGCGTTCCCCGAGCGGCTCTCCTCTCCATCCACGCCCCTGTCGAGGGGACCGAGCCGTCCACCTGGGAGGACGCATCGCTAGTGCAGCTCTGGGGTCCGCGGTTCAGCGCGTACGTCGTCACGGCCGACGATCGCGGCGTATTCACGCTCGGGAGACTTTCGGACGATGACAGGGGGCGGCGGTTCGCCGAGGAAGTGGCCATTCGTCTGGATGCTTTCCTCGACGGTCGGCGAATGACCTACGGAGATGCGGGACGCGCGCTCGGGGTCCACCCGAACGCGCTCCGCTACGCCGCACCGACCGGCCGGGTCCTGATCCGCTGGGAGCGCGCACGACAGACGACGGTCTGGACCGTGCCGCCGCCCGAGATCGATCCAGGCGAGGCTCGCCTGGAGCTTGCGCGCCGGTACCTACACGTCTTCGGCCCTGCGACGCCCGCGGCATTCGGCGGTTGGGCGGGAATCGCCCCGGCGCGAGCCCGCGCCGCGTTCGACGCGCTCCTCGGGACGTTGACCCCGGTGCGAACGCCCATCCGCGATGCGTGGATCCTGGCCCGCGACGAGCCGACGTTCCGCGCCCCCACAGGGCGTCCGGCCTCAGCACGGCTCCTCCCAAGCGGCGACGCCTACTTTCTCCTCCGGGAAGCGGATCGGGAGCTCCTGGTCCCCGACCCCAACTACCGTCGCGAGCTCTGGACTCCGCGAGTCTGGCCGGGCGGGGTCCTCGCGGGGACAGAGCTTGTCGGGACGTGGCGACGTGCGGCGGCGAACGTGAGGATCCAGCCCTGGCGCCCGCTCTCGCGGGCCGAACACGATGCGCTCGAGTCGGAGGCGGAGTCCTTGCCGCTGCCCGGCGTCCAGGGGCGGAACGTCGTCGGCTGGGAGAACGAGGCCGATTGACTCCGCTTTCAGGCCGACAACGACATCCGTTACGTGATGGCGGGGCCACCAGGGGTTGCCCAGCACTCTGCCGCCGATCATACCGGGGCGTGAGAGGCCCCCGACTGGATACTCGAAATAGCTCTGTTATTTCTCTAATGCAATATCGCTATTGACAAAGCTAAAGCCGTCTGTCTAAAGTAGCGGTGAGGGCGACCATAAGTGGGCTCGCCTCTTACGGAGACGACGGCGTGTTCCTGCCGAACCCCCCATTCCCGAAGGGAACAGACCGGTACGGACAGCTGTGCCCGACAGGGTGCGAAACGCCGCAGGGTGGGTGGCTCCGCGCCGGGCACTCGCGGCCGGGGTGCGTCGACCTCCTTGCACCCACGCCCGAGGTGCAGTAGATGCCGCACGACGTAATCGCCACCTGCCCAATCTGCGGGGGCGAGCTCCTGGTGACGCGGCTGCACTGCGCCAGCTGTGACACGACGATCGAGGGCTCGTTCGGTGCTGGACGCTTCGCGCGTCTCGGGCGCGAGCAGTTCGGCCTTCTGGAGAGCTTCCTGCGGTCGCGGGGCAACTTGCGGGACATGGAGCGCGAACTTGGCCTCTCGTACCCGACGGTACGGGCGCGGGTCGATGCGCTGGTGCGCGCGCTCGGGCTCGCGCCAGCACCGGAAGGATCTGACCGTGAGCCGGACGGCGTGACCGCGAGCGGGGCGCCGGAAGCATCGGCCGCCACAACGACGCGCCGGGAGATCCTCGAGCGACTGGCACGGCACGAAATCGACGCGTCGGAGGCCGCGGCCGCGATCCGCGCGCTCGGCCGGGAGGCATGAGATGCCCGAGTACGAACGCAGCCGGGAGGTCCGCCACGCGGTCGGTGCGCGGGGGACCGTCACGGTGCGGGCTACGGCGGCGGGTGTACGCGTCCATGGCGTGGATGGTGACGAGGCCCGGGTGCGGCTCAAGTACGCGCTGCGCGCGCCCGACGACGCGGCAGCCGCGCGGATCGAAGCGGCGTTCCTCTCGCGACTGCAGCGCGGCAACGGCCGGCTGGAAGTCGAGACCGCCGACGCGAGACGCGTCTCGATCGACAGCCTGGGTCCACTCGGCGTCATCGCGCGCGCGTTCGGCGCCTCCGGGGATTCACGGATGGTGCTGGAGGCGGACGTCCCGCGCGACGCGACGGTCACGGTCGATACGATCAGCGGCGACCTCGCGGTGGAGGCGCTCGGCGGCCCGCAGCTGTACCGCACGATCTCCGGAGACGTCACCGTTGCCGGCTCCGGCGATGTGCGGGTCCAGACGACCTCGGGCAATGTGCGAGTCCAGGGGTCCGGCGAGATTGGACTCGAGTGGCACTCGGTGTCGGGCGACCTCCGCGCGGTCGCGCCGGGCCTGCGCGCCGTCGAGCTCGACACCATGAGCGGGGACGCGTGGCTACAGGGGCGCTTCTCAAGCAGGATCGAGCATCGCGCGCGTAGTGTGTCGGGTGACCTCCGCTTGGCGCCCATCGGCGGGATGACCCTGCAGATGCGATCGGTCTCGGGCGCCGTCCGGAGCGAGGTTCCTCACCGAATGGAGGGGCGGCCCGGGCAGTACGTATTGGTTGTCGGTGACGCGTCGGCGCGGTTCCGGTTCGAGTCGATGTCGGGCGATTTGCTCATCTTGGCGGCCGAGCAGGCGGCGCCGGCGTCCGCGACGACTGGGTCCGCTCCGGCCTCTGGGACAGTTGAGAAGCCCAGGCAGCTCGACGTCCTGCGCGCCCTCGAGCGGGGGGAAATCGACGTGGACGAGGCGCTGCGGCGGATCGGGGAGTCGAGCCATGCCTGACGAACTCGAGACGATCCTGCGGCTCGTCGGGGAGGGGCACCTGAGCGCGGAGGATGCAGCGCCCATCGTCGAGGCACTCCGGGACCACGCTCGCCGATCGGGGGCGGCCGGCCGCGAGGGCACCCCGTCCGCGCCCGCACATGAGGAGCGGGTTCGGCCGCCCGGTGGACGCGGGACCGGTGCCGATGCGGCGCGCCAGCTCCGTGTCGAGGTGACCGAGGCGGGCCGGCAGGTGGTGAACGTGCGCGTGCCCCTCGGCCTCGCCTCGCTCGCGGTCGAGCGCGTGCCAGGCCTCCCGGGGCATTATCGAGGTCCGATCCTCGACGCAATCCGGATGGGCATGCTGGGCCCCATCGTCGATGTCGGCGAGGGCGGTGACCGCGTCAGGGTCGTCCTGGAGTGATGGTCATGACCTGCCGGATCTCCGCCACCGACGACTTCCCGTGATCAACCTGGCGGGGCTGCGCACGGGCCACCGCATGCTCCTGGAGATCGAGGACTTGAGGAAGGCGTACCGCGGCGGTGTCCAGGCAAACGACGGGGTGACGCTATCCGTCGAGGCGGGATCGGTGCACGGGCTCCTCGGCCACAACGGTGCCGGCAAGACAACTCTGGTCAACCAGATCGTCGGTCTGCTCAAGCCCGACGCCGGGGCGATCCGGATCGGGGGCCACGATGTCGTCGCCGACCCAGGCTACGCAAGAAGGGCCTGCTCGACCCAGCCCCAGGCCCAGGTCCCGATCAACGGGCTCACGCCCGCCCAAGCGATCGGGCTCGTCGGGCGCCTGCGGGGCGGCTCTTCCACGGAGGTCCGGGCGAGGACAGCCGAGCTCGTTGAGGCGCTCGACATCGGCGAGTGGTTGCACACTGACGGAGCCCGACTCTCGGGAGGCGTGAAGCGGCTCGTCTCGTTCTGCATGGCCGCAGTCGCCCCGGGGGCCCTCGTCATCCTCGACGAGCCAACCAACGATGTGGACCCAGTACGGCGCCGGCTCCTGTGGGCCGGGGTGCGGGCCCTCGCCGACCGCGGCTCCGCCGTCCTGCTCGTGACCCACAACGTCGTCGAAGCCGAGCGGTCAGTCGACCGGCTCGCGATCCTCGACCACGGCCGGGTGGTGGCTGCGGGCACGCCCGCCGAGCTCAAGGCGGCGATCTCCGACGACCTACGCCTGGAGCTTGTGCTCGAGCCAGACACCGACACGCCTCAGGTGGCGCCGTTCGTCCGGCGGCCCGTTCGGTCCGGCAATCGCGTCGTGGTGACCGTCGCGGCCGCCTCAGCCGCCGATGCCGCGGCCTGGGGTCAGCAACTCCGCCGGGAGGGCCAGATCGAGGAGTTCTCGCTGGCACCGGCGACCCTGGAGGACGCCTACGTCGGGATCGTTGATCGGACCAATGGCCAGACACAAGCCGTCGAGATCCAGCACTCAGGATTGGGGGCGAGCGATGCCCGCCCTGCGTAGCTACGGGCTGCTCGTCTCGTGGCAGACCCGCCGGCTGAAGGGTTTCCTGCCGCTCGCGATGGTCGTTCAGGCGCTCTTTGCGTTCGGTATCGTAGTCGGCTACCCGCTTCTCTTTCCAAGCATCGATAAGGGCACCATCCTGTTTCTGGCGACCGGCGCGCCCGCCATCACCTTGCTGAGCATGGGCCTGGTAGCAGTCCCCCAAGTGGTCGCCCAGGCGAAGGTCGAAGGGACGCTAGAGTTCATGCGAAGCCTCCCAGTCCCGCGCCTAGTCTTCCTCTTGGCCGACATGACCGTCTGGCTCGCGATTGTCCTGCCCGGGCTGGTCTTCGCGATCGTCGTCGGCGTGATCCGGTTCGGACTCGTGCTGCAGGTCAGCCCGCTCGTCGTGCCGGCGATGCTCCTAGTCACCCTCACGGCAACCTCCATCGGCTACGCGATCGCGTCGCTCCTCCCGGCCATGGTCGCGAACCTACTGAGCCAGGTGCTGGTCGTCTTCATCCTGATGTTCTCGCCGCTCAACTTCCCGGCCGATCGTCTGCCGGGCTGGCTTGCCGCCGTTCACCGGGCCCTCCCGATCGAGGCGATGGGCGAGGTGGTCCGGGGCACACTGGCGGGGAGTGTGTTTCCGGTCAGCACCGGCCCGTTCCTGCTGATCGCCATATGGTGTGTTGCGTCGTTCGCGGTCACCCACCACGTGCTGAACCGACGCGCCTAAGTCCCACCACTATGCGCGGATGGTGGCGGGCGTCGTCCACTTTGGCCTCGGTCAGCCCATGCCTGCGCTGCGGGCGTCGAGCCGGCACTGGCCGTCCCCCCTGAAGCGGGAACGGGCCTGCCGGCAAGGGGCTGTGCAACGACGGCGGAGGAGCATGCTACCTTCCCAGGATCGGTCGCCGTACCCGCCGCGATGCGCCGCCCGACGGGCCGCCACAGGAGGCTGGGACCACCATGGATCGTCGAGTGCTCGTCCTGCTGGGAACGCGGAAGGGGGCGTTCATCCTCGACGCGGAGGTAGCCGACCGGGAAGCCTCCGAGGCGTGGCGCCTCCGTGGGCCGCTCTGCGAGGGCTGGCCGATCAACCATTTCTGCCACGACCCAGCGACGGGCGTCCTCTACGCCGGGGGCGGGAGCCCCTGGTTCGGGGCAGCGGTCTGGCGGAGCGACGATCTGGGTGCGACGTGGTCGCACTCGAGTGCCGGGCTGACGTACGGCGACGCGGGACCAAGCCTACGTTCGGTCTGGCACCTGACGCCGGCCCACGGCGTCCTCTACGCGGGCGTCGAGCCGGCCGGCTTGTTTCGCTCGCGACGATGGCGGCGCCACGTGGGCGCACGTCGAGGGGCTGACCAACCACCCCACGCGCGAGGGCTGGGTGCCGGGCGCTGGGGGGCTGATCTGTCACACGATCCTGGCGCATCCGGCAGATCCCGACCGGCTGTGGGTGGGCATCTCATCGGTGGGCTGCTTCGCGACCGAGGACGGTGGCGTCTCCTGGGAGGCCCGCAACCGGGGGGTACGGGCCGACTTCCTGCCCGACCCGTACCCCGAGACCGGCCAGTGCGTCCACAAGATGGTGCTCGCGTCGGGGCGTCCGGAGCGGCTGTACCAGCAGAACCATTGCGGGACGTACCGCAGCGACGACGCGGGCCGCAGCTGGAACTGCCTTGACGAGGGGTTGCCGTCCACCTTCGGCTTTCCCATCGTCGCGCACCCGGCCGACCCCGACACGGTGTTCACCATCCCGCTGAACGGCGCCGACCAGGGACGTTTCGTGCCCGACGCGCGCATGGCGGTGTGGCGCATCACCGATGCCGGCGCCACCTGGCGCGACCTGCGCGAGGGACTGCCGCAGTCGCAGGCGTACCTGGGCGTGCTGCGCGAAGGGATGGCGACCGACGCCCTCGACCCGTTCGGGATCTATGTCGGCACGAGCACGGGCCAGGTCTTCGCCAGCGCGGACGAAGGCCGCCACTGGCGCCGCATTGCGGACCTGCTACCGCCGGTGCTGTCGGTCGAGACGGCGCTGGTCGAGGCCTGAGCGCGGGCTTGACGCAGCATGGCGGTGGTGGTGCTCCCCCGCGCCTTGGTGGCGCTGTTCCCGGCCGCCGACCGGCGGGTGACGCTCGAGGGCCGGACCGTGGGCGAGCTCATCGATGGGCTCGAGGCGCGCTGGCCCGGCATGCGCGATCGCCTGTGCGATCCGGGTCCCGTCCTCCGCCAGTTCATCAATGTCTACGTCGACGGCGAGCCCGCCGACCTCGCCAGCGCGGTCAGCGAGCAGACGGTCGTCCATGTGCTGCCGGCGGTGGCCGGCGGGTGAGAACCGGGCGCAAGCGGAACGGCCATGGCCGGCGCGGCCTGCCTCTTGAGTCCCGTTGACCTCCGATGCCTGGCCGGGAGCGCTGTCTGGTCGAGACCCTTCCGTAGCTTGATGCACGACGTGGTGATCGTGCGGGCGGGCCGGGATGAGCACCCGATATGGCGGAGGTTCTTGGGTCGAGTGCCCGCTCTGACCTGAGAGCGGCGGGCGATGCGTGGCGGAATGGAGAGGGTTGGCGGCGCACTCGCCCCTCCTTCTAGCGCAGCCCGAGCAGTGGCGCCGTGTCACACGAATCAGAGGCCGCCGGATACGTGCATGGACGGGAGCGAGCCGCAGCGTGGCGCGCTGGCGGGCGCCGTCACGATCTGGAACCAAGCACCTCGTCGAGCGTCATCTCGCGGCCTGCTCGGAACTCGGCCTCGAACGCCTCGTCCCCGAGCGCGGCCCGTGCGCCGAGCGCCGGATCCTCGAGCCGAAGGAGTTGCAGAGGCGTCGCGATCTCGCCAAGCGGCTCCCTGACGACCGCGGCCGCCCCGCAGGCGCGTGCCGCTCGAGCCGGGTCCCCCTCCGCGACGGCCAGGGCCGCCGTGATGATCAGCACCCGGACGATGGCCTGCTGGTCGCCTGCCCTCCGGAACATGCCGCACGCCTCGGAGAGCGCGTCGTGTGCGCGATCGAACGTGCCAGCCTTGAGGTGGATCGCGGAGAGCAGCATGAGCGCGTTGGCGACGCGCTGCGGGTTGCCCGCGTCCCGAAACGCCGCGACGTTCTGCTCCTGCAGCGCCCGCGCCTCGGCGAACTTCGCCTGGTGGAACATGAGGAAGACGAGCGCTTCACGCAGCCGGTTCAGGCCGGCATGGTCGCCGATCGCCTCGTAGATCGAAGACGCCTCTTCGTAGTCGGCCTGCGCGCCGGCGTGGTCGCCGGTCAGCGCCAGCACGAAGCCGGCGTTGTAGAGGGCCTCCGCGAGCCCGCTGGGATCGCCCTGCGTGCGCTCGATCTCCAGGGCCTCTGCGTAGGCGGTCCCCGCGGCCGCGATGTCAGCCTGCCAGTAGGCGATGCCGCCGAGGCCTGCGAGCGCCCTGGCCCGGGCGGCGGTCGGCCCCGTGGCCGCCGGGCGGGCGAGGAGCGCGCCGAGCGACTCGCGGCCTTCGGCGAGGTGGCCACGCTGCTGCCAGAAGCGCCAGAGTGCCGCGCCCATCCCCAGCGCGAGCTCCATCCGCCCATCGTCGGCGGCCCGCTGGAGCGCGGACCGCAGGTTGTCGCGCTCGACGTCGAGGCGGTCGAGCCACGCCTTCTGGCGGCCTGCCTCCATCTGCCGCTCGGCCTCCTCGGCCAGGGCAGCGAAGTGCTCCTCGTAGCGGCGCGCGACAGGCGCGGCCTCGTCGCGTGCCGCCAGGCACTCGAGCCCGTACTCGCGGATCGTGGCGAGCATGTGGAACCGCGGCTCGCCCCCGTCAGCCAGTGTCGTTCGCAGCAGGCTCTTGTCCACGAGCGAGGAGAGCGCGTCGAGCACATCGATGCCCAGCTCGCCGTCCGGGTCGCAGACCGCCTGGGCGCTCTCGACGGTGCAGCCGCCCACGAAGACGGCGAGGCGCCGGAACAGCGCCTGCTCGGGGGGATCGAGCAGGTTGTAGCTCCAGTCGATCGCCCCGCGGAGCGTGCGCTGTCGCTCCGGCACATCGCGGGCGCCGGCGGTCAGCAACGCGAGGCTCTTCTCGAGCCGTGCCAGGATCGCCTCCGGGGCGAAGAGCTTCGACCGCGCTGCGGCCAGCTCGATCGCGAGCGGCAGTCCGTCGAGTCGGGCGCAGATGGCGGACACGGCGCGCGCGTTGCCGGTGTCGAGCGCGAAGTCCGGGCGCACGGCCTGGGCGCGCTGGACGAACAGCGTGACGGCGTCAAACCGAGACAGCGCCTCGGGCGAGAGCGATGCCCTGGCATCCGGGACCTCGAGCGGCGGAACCGGGTACTCCTGCTCGCCTCGCAGGTGGAGGACCTCGCGGCTCGTCACCATGATCGTGAGGTTGCGGGCCACGTCGAGAAGCCGGCCCACCAGCGGCGCTCCCTCGACAAGCTGCTCGAAGTTGTCGAGCACGAGCAGGAGGTGGAGGTCGCGCAGGTGGGCCTCGAGTGACTCGAGGATGGGTCGCGTAGCCTCTTCCCGAACACCGATCGCCTGTGCGACCGTGGTCGGGATCAGGCCCGGTTCGCTGATCGGCGCGAGCTCGACGAAGTACACGCCCGCGGGGTGCTCAGGCTGGGACCGCTCCGCGACCTGGAGGCAGAGACGCGTCTTGCCGGTGCCCCCGGGGCCCGTGAGCGTGACGAGCCGGGAACGCCGCAGCAGCGCCGTAATCTCGCCGATCTCCCGGTCGCGACCGACGAAGGTCGTGACCTGCACCGGCAGGTTCGATGGAACCTCCAGCGTCCGGGGCGGCGGGAAGTCCTCCTGGAGACCGGGGACCACCAGCTGGACGAGTCGCTCTGCCTGCTCGAGGTCCTTCAATCGGAACTCGCCGAGGTCGCGAAGTCGAAGATCGCCCGGCAGTGATCCCGCGACTAGGGCCTGCGTGGTGGCCGACAGCAGAACCTGGCCACCGTGCGCCGCCGAGGCGATCCGTGCGCCGCGATGAACGTCGAGACCGACGTAGTTGTCGGCGCCGAGCGCTCCCTCGCCCGTGTGCATCCCCATGCGGACGCGCAGCGGACCTGCCTCAGGCGGCCACGTTTCGCGTGCCAGCGCCCGCTGCGCCGCGGCCGCCGCCGCGACCGCGGCTGGCGCGCTCGTGAACACCACGAAGAACGCGTCGCCCTCGGTGGAGACCTCCACGCCTCCGTGCGCCTCGAACGCCTCGCGGAGCAGTGCGTGGTGGCGCTCGAGGACCGGCCCGAAGGCGCTCCCGAGCGCGTTCACGAGACGGGTGGAGCCTTCGATGTCGGTGAACAGGAAGGTGAGCGTCCCGCTGGGCAGCGTTCGCGCGGATGTTGTCATCGCGGGCTCCCGGGCCATCGCACGACGACGGCCGGTTCCGAGTCCATCCCGGGCGCTGTCTCATCGAACACGTCAACCAGCCCCCACGCGTGACGAAGGCAGGAGTATGGCAGGTATCCCGGACGCCGCTTATCGCTGAACGAGGCGCTCCGCACCGCCAAGGACCACATGCACAACGGGCGGCACGTGAGCAAGGCGGCGCAGTCGGAAAGGCCGTGCCCGGTCGATCACCGTGACGCAGCTTTCGCGCTTGGGCAAGCGAAGGTCTGGCTCAGCTACATTAGCCGGGTGCAGCTGCTGCAGAGAGCCTGATCGCCAGTCCCATCGCACCAGCGGCGACCCGACACCATGGGGGCGTGGTGCCAATCGGCGCCGCCCCCTGTGCGGCAGGAGGTGTTGTTCTTCGGTGGGTTCGCGGGCGCGAGCAGCACAGGGCTGCCAACACTTGCGGCCAGCATGAGCCGAGCGCTCGAACGTCAAACCCCCGGTCGGGCGCCCGCTCGCGGAGGCCCAGTGTGGCGACGACGAGTCGGCTGCGGCCGAGCAATCCGCTCTCATAACGCACGCCGAGGCAGGCTGCTGCGCGACTCGCGGGCAAGGCAGCGCGCCAAGGGCTGACGCAAGGCGTGGACTGACCTGATCGGGGTATGAAGGGACCGTCAGGAAATAACCTGCTCAGAAGGCAGGAGTCGCCGCCGGGGTAGGAGCGAGTAGTTCCACTCGCCGTGGAAGGCGTCCGGGCGGAGGTAGAGGGTCCCCATGTCGGCGTCGGAGACGCTCACCCCGGCCGGGTAATCGCTGTCGTCGAGGGCGCTGCGGACCGTCAAGCCCGTCCGTGTAGTCGTCGCGGCGATGAGATTGACCATCACCTCGTGGCTGACCAAGGGCTTGCCGCGCCAGTTCTGGCTTATCGCGCTGAAAAGGCGATGCTCGATCTTGTTCCACTTGCTGGTGCCCGGCGGGAAATGGCAGACCGCGATCTCCAGCCCGGTCTCGTCGGCGAGCCGCTGGAGCTCGCGCTTCCACAGGCGCACCCGGTAGCCGATTGCTCCCGCCGGCGTCGGCGGTGACCAAGAGGCGCGTTGCGCCGGGATAGAGTGGCTCGCCCATCGTGCGCCACCAGCGGCGGATGGCTTCGACCGCGAAGGCGGCCGTGTCGTGGTCGACCCCCACGCTCACCCAGCCCTCGTTGGCGGCCACGTCGTACACCCCGTAGGGGCTCGCCCGGCCGTGTTCCTCAATGACGAAGTCGTGGACCGCACGAGCTCGGGCTCGCCGGACGCAGCTCCCGGCCGCCATTTCGGAACGGCCCGACGAGTTCCTTCTTCTTGTGTCACGCTGACCACCGGCTCGCCGAGCGATAGCTGCAGCTTGACCGCCCCGTTCATGTGCGCGAACTGCGCGTCGCGGTCGGGATGGCTGGTGCCCTCCAGCGTCTTGCGGTTGGCCTGGAGGCTGTAGCCGAGCTCGTGGAGCAGCTCCGAGATCGTCTGGTGGCTGACCGGATGACCCTGCCGGCGCAGGGTGGCCGCCAGTTGCGCACGCTCTTGGTCGTCCAGCGCAGGGGCGAAATGGGATCGCCCCGGGTGGTCGGCTCGATGAGCGCTTCGAGGTCGGCGCGCAGGGTCGGGTCGCGCGCCTCGATCGGCGGCCGCCCGGCGCCCGGCCGGCGGATGCGCCCCGCAGCGACGCGCTCGCCGGCCCGCACGTCGGTGACGCCGCGCTGCACGGTCGTGCGGGCGAGGCCCGTCGCGCGGGCCACGGCCGCCACGCCGCCTCGCCCCAGGGCGAGCGCCTCGGACCCGGCGAGCAGCCGGCGCGCCCGCTCGTCGATCAGCGCGGAGACCGCTCCATACCGTGCCCGGATCGCCGCCTCGTCGACCACCCGTTCATTCTAACGTATCGGTTATTACCTGACAAGACCTTAGTTTGGGCGGTTCCGCCTTCGCCAGCCGCGATCGTCTCCCAGTAGGGCCCGTCGAGTGCTCGACCGTAACCGACAGGCCCAGCTCCTCGCCGAACGCCAACGCGGGCAGCACGTGGTTCAGCACCTGCTCCGGCGTCGCCCGGAACACGCGACCCCGGTTGCCGATCTTCAACCACCCGTCCTTGCCGCGGTAGTAGCGCTCCCGCGTCCGCTTGCCCTGGAACACGACGCAGTAGGTGTCGTTTGTCATCCTCGATGATGCGAATCCTCGTCGTCTTCAGGCACACGTCAAGGTGAGCTGATGACCCTGGACGAACTCTCAACCCCTCACACATACACCTCCTGCCGCACAGGCGCCGCCCGCCCCCACCCAAGGGGTAGCCCGTGCACCGTGGCCACGCCGACGACCGTCCTTCCTGACCTGGACCTCGCCAGAATCCGGCGCTGCTGCGAAGGACGAGTCCCGACCCGCCTGCGCGACCAGATGCGGATCGAGCTCGATGTGGAGGGTCGGTCGGCCACGATCCTCAGTGCCGGCTGCCCTGGGCGCCCGAGATCGGCCCGCAGTGGACGCGGTTTCCGATCGCCCGGCTGCGCTACGTCCAGGCGCACGGCGCGTGGATGCTCTACTGGCGCGACCGCAACCTGCGCTGGCACCGCCACGACCGTATCGCTCGATCCCCGCACGTCGACCCGCTGCTCGCCGAAATCGAGGCTGATCCGACCAGCATCTTCTGGGGCTAGGACGCCGCGAACCATGAGCAGACTCGGCTCGGTGATCGAACCGCAGACACGCGCAGTTCGGCGCTCGGGTGACGGTCTATCTCCGTGAGCCGGTGATGCGCTCGGCGAAGAGGGGCGCACGGCCCGGGCCGTGCCGGCTCCTGCCAGCGGCACGCCGTGGCCGCCCGCCAGAACGCTGGGCTCCAGCCCGGCGAGCGTCGCGATCGAAGCCTTGGCGGCCCGCCAGTTCCAGCTGGTGTACCACGGCGGCGCCGAGAGGCCCTGACGCTGTCGCACCAGCCCTGCGATCGAGTTGACCTCGAGGGTCACGAGGGCGTCACCGGTGACGAGGACCCGGTCGGCCGGCCGGACGAAGGAGATGTGGCCCGGCGTGTGGCCCGGCGTGGGAACGGACTGCCAGCCCGGAAACTCCGGGACACCAGCCACGGGATCGAACGCCCGCGCCACGCCCGCCAGGCTGGACCGCGCGAGCATCGCCTCGCGCCGTCGCCGGCCGATGGCCTGCATCAACGGCAGGATGAGCCAGACATCGAGCGGCCCGCCAGCCGCTCGCAGAGCCGAGAAGTCGCCGTTGGCCTGCGCCAACTCGTCGGGGTGCACGTAGACCGGACAGCCCCACGTTCGGGCCAACTCGAGAGCAGACCCGCTGTGGTCTGGGTGGACGTGGGTCAGCAGGATCGCTGCCGGCCGGGCCCCCACGCCGAACACCGCCTCGGCCGCCTGCCTGATCGCCGGGCCATCCTTCGCCCACCCGGCGTCGATCAGGCACCACGACGATCCGCTCCCGAGAAAGTAGACGTTGGTCTGGGTTCGGCCCTTCGGGCCCAGGCAGTAGACGTCGGAGGCGATCTCCCGGGCTACGGCGGGCGGCACCGCTCCGAGCGTGGACCTATCGACAGCGCGCCCCACTGGCAAGCTCCTGCGACGTAGCAGCTCCGATCACGGCTCGGTCCGAGGTTCCAGAATTACCACTGCGGTCTCGGACGACCTGCGGGTGCTGTATGCGTCGACGTCGTCTCCGACCGCGCGCCATCTGGCCCACAGGCGCTCCCGCTCGTCGCCCTGGGCGGCGCGCGCCCGCACGGCGCGCCGTCCGTCGGCCAAGTCGACGGTCGCGTCCGGGTGCGCTTGTAGGTTGAGCCACCAGGCCGGCTCGCCATCGGCCCAACCGTTCATGGCCAGGGTGACCAGGTTCGGCCCCTCCTCGAAGTAGCCGAGGATGGCGCTGCGCGCTCTACCAGTCCGGCGCCCAACCGTCGCGAGGCGCAGCGTGCCCCAGCCGGCGGGCTTCGGCCGCGATAGCCCGAGTCGGCCGCCGCTGAGCCGGTAGATGGCCCGGTGAACCACCCAAGCCGAGCGGACAAACCAGCGCGGCGGGAGTCGTGGGGCTCGGCCGGAGTCTACGGACACGAAGGTGCCTCACTGGAGCGATGGTCAGCCGTGGCGTTCTCTCCCAGTCGACCTCGCCACCATCCGGGCCGGCGACCCTGGGTGTCAAGAGCCGCTCGGGCCCTCGATCAGCGGGGCGGTTGGCGGGCACGGGCTCAGGGCCTGTAGCCCAATCCGCACGTTCGGATCGCCGGGTGTGCGTTAGGAATGTCGACACGGCGGGGCGCGAAACTGGCTGCCATGAGCTTCGCGATCGCCCCGACCGATGAACAGTTCGGAGCTCGTCGCCGACCTGTTCGACTCGCCCGCCAGGCGCGGCGCGCCGGCGCAGGTCAGCCGGCGCAATATGGTCGAGGCGATGCTGTTCATCGCCGCACTGGCTGCCAGTGGCGCTACCGGCCCGAAGGCTAGGGAGTCTCGAACACGATTGGGAATCCGCTTCCGAGGGCAGCAAGGCCGATGCGCGATCTGACTGCGGATCTCTTTGTCAGCCTCGACGGCTATGCGAAGGGAGAGCATGCCGGGCCGTATTTCGACCTGTACGGCCCGGAGCTCGGGCGGTGGATCGACGAGCACCTCGCCGAACCGCAGGTGCTCGTGATGGGCCGGGTGACGTACGAGGTGCTCGCGCCGATGGCGCGGGCGTCATCGGAGGCAGACGCGCCGCCGAGCCGGATGGACGAACTACCGAAGATCGTCCTGTCGCGGACGCTGCGCGAGCCCCTGGCCTGGCCCAACGCGCGCGTCGTGGCGGGCGACCTCGCGGTGGTCGTAGACGACCTCAAGCAGGCCGATGGCGATCCGCTGCGCACGATCGGCAGCGTCTCGCTGGTCCGCGACCTCATCGCTCTGCGGCTCGTCGACCGGCTGCGGCTGGTCGTCTTCCCGATCGTGCTGGGTCCGCACGGCCGTGAGCCGATGTTCGCCGGGTATCAGCGCACGGCGTTCGAGCTCGTGTCCAGCTCCGTGCTCGATGGGCGACTCCTCCTGCTCGAATACCGACCGTAACCCCCTGATCCCGCACCGTCCACTGGAACCAGCGCCATCGGCCGCTGCTGGGGCATTGGTCGGCATTCGACTGCAGGAGACGCTCCACCTGCCGCCGTTAGTTGACCGACGGAATTCGGCTACAGGCCCTGAGCCTCGATGGGCATCGACGCCCGCATCGCAGTGGCTCTACACGATCCTCTGAGCGTGTGCGAGAGAACACGGTTGGCCGATGCAAGTGACGGGTCTATCGAGGGCGGCTAACTGATCGTCCGCAGGGCGGGCCACATCACGGACCACGGCGCGCGCAGGCCAGTGCAGACCGTGATCTCCTTGCCCTGCTCCCCGTTCTGGACCCCCAGCCCGTTGTCGATGTGGGCGACTCGTGACAGCCGTGAAGTACGCGCCGTAGTCAGTTGGCCTCCAGTCCCCGACATGCACGACAACCGTCCGATCGGCCGGTGGAGGCCCCCAGTACCAGTACGAGTTGTGGCCTGAGTAGACCGGCGGCAGTCCGGAGCCCAGCAGGATGAGCGGGCTGGCCTCGCTGTAGTCGTTGGTCACGATCACCGCGCGGGCGCGCTCCGCCGGCGGAAGCGTGGCCACGACGCCCTCCACCGTCACCACGAACTGCGGCCAGCCGATCTTGTTGGCGTGTCGGGAACCGTGGCGGGAAGCGACGTCTTCGCATAGACGGCGAGGGGCAGGATCGGTAGGGCCAGCAACGCGACGAGCGCGCCCGAGAGCGTGGCCGCGACGGCGAAGCTCGCCAGCTTCAGGCGGGCGTGACCGCGGACCAGCCAGTGGTCGAGCACGATCCCGCCTGCCGCCATGCACACGCACACGCTGCCGATCGCGTAGTAGGCCTTGCCGCCGCTGTCACCACGACGAGGGCGAGCGCGACGAGCGCGGCGAGCCCGATCGCCCGCCAGGGTGCCGCCGCCTTCGCGAAGAGCACCCAGGCGAGACCAGCGGCGCTCACCGGGAAGAGGAGCGGCCCGGGGAAGAGCCAGAGCGAGGGCACGATCTGGGCCCGGTTGTCGCCGGCATATCCAGCGATCGCACCGGGCCATGGCGAGCTGGGGCCAGTCGTTGGCCGCCTGCCAGGCGAGGTTGGGCGCCCAGATGCAGGAGGGCGATCCCGATGGCCGACCAAGCCCAGGGCGAGCGCACGACGTCCCAGCGCCGGGCGAGGACGAGCCCTACGGCGAGCCCCGCGCCCAGGAACAGGAGCGTGTCCTTGTTCTCCAGGCCGATCCCGGCCACGATGCCGACCGCCAGCCAGAGGCGACGGTCCCCGCCTACGAGGAGCTTCATCACCAGCCACAGGATGATCGCCCAGGCCAGCAGGTCGGGATCGGTGGTGGTGTCGAGATGCGCCGACGCCATGTACACCGAGAGCGCGGCCGTGACCGCCGCCAGGATCTGCGCCCGCCGGGACCCGCCGAGATCCCGCGCGATGAGCGCGACGAGAACCACGACGAGCGCCATTTCGAGGGTCGGCAGCAGGCGTACGGCCGTGGGCGAGACCCCGAGCAGGGCCACCGATGCGGCCGAGAGCAGCGGCGTCACCGGCCCCTGATCGACGTATCCGAAGGCCGGGTGCTGCCCCGCCACGACGTAGTACATCTCGTCGCCGTGGAAGCCGTAGGCA
>CAWIHR010000056.1:0-96018 GCA_963835945.1 uncultured Chloroflexia bacterium | reverse complement strand
GCCATCGAGCGCAGCCTCGACACGCCGCGCTGGCAGCGCATCGCGTTGCCGGTCGTCTCGCTCGTGATTGCCGCGATCATCGCCGGCATCGTCCTCGTCCGTCTCGGGGCATAACCCCATCTCCACCTACCAGCAGATCTACGCCGCGTCGTTCACGTCCGCCGGCGCCCTAACCTCGACGTTCGTGTACGCCACCCCGCTGCTGTTCACCGGCCTTGCCGTGGCCATCGCCTTCCGCATGCGTGTATGGAACATCGGCGGCGAGGGGCAGCTCTACGTGGGCGCCGTCGGGGCGTCCGGGGTGGGGCTCGCGCTCGGATCGTGGCCGCAGCCTCTGCTGATCGTGATGATGATGCTGGGCGGCGTGGCCGCGGGAGCCCTCTGGGCGCTGATCCCGGGCCTGCTGCGGGCCTACCTGCGCACCAACGAGATCCTCACGTCGCTGATGCTCAACTACGTGGCCGGCTTCGGCATGTACTTCCTGATCTACGACAGCGATTCCTTCTGGCGCGACCTGACGACGGCAACGGCGCGCGTCTTCCCGACGGGCAAGACACTGTTGCCGGCCGCCACCTGGCCCGGGTTCGTGTTCGGCTCGTTCACGCTGCCGTTCGGGTTCGTGGCCGGGGTCGTGCTCGCCCTGTTCCTGCTGGCCCTCTTCCGCCTCACGCGCTTCGGGTTCGAGATGCGGGTCATGGGCGACTCGCCATCGGCCGCGAACTATGCGGGCATGCGGACCAGGCGAACGATCGTGGCGGTCATGGCGCTGTCCGGCGCCCTCGCCGGGTTTGGCGGGGCAAGCCAAATCGGAGACTTCGGTCACGTCCTCGACCCGCGCGGCCTAGAGCAGGCCCAGTACGGCTACACCGGGATCGTGGTCGCGGCGCTGGCCCTGTACAACCCGCTAGCCGTGGTGATCGTCGCGATCCTGATCGGCGCGCTCACCAACGCCGGGTTCGCGCTGGAGGGCCCGTCGTTCCCGGCCGGGCTGGTCGGGACGATGGAGGGCATCATCCTGTTCAGCGTGCTGGGCGGTGAGTTTCTCGGCCGCTACCGGATCCGGATCGGCCGGACGCCGCAGCGTGCCCCAATCGTGGGCGACGATTCCGGCTCGCTCACAGTCGACTCGTAGAGGGCGCTGTGGCAGGTCGACGACGTGAGCGTGCGGCGACGTCAGCCGGAGACGGCTACGCCTTGGGCGGAACCGAGGTAGCTCGATGAACTCGTCCATCGCCGTCGCGATCGCCGTCTCAGCCATCGCCTACGGTACGCCGCTCGTCTTGGCCGGACTTGGCGAGTTGCTCACGGAGCGCTCGGGGGTGCTGAACCTCGGGGTCGAGGGGATGATGCTGATGGGCGCGGTCACGGCGTTCTACACGTCGCAGACGCTCCACGGACCCGGCTCGGCGGTCCTCATCGTCGCGGTGGTCGCGGCCGGCCTGGCCGGGGCGGTCATGTCGCTGATCCACGCGTTCCTCGCGATCACCGTCCGGGTCAACCAGATCGTGTCCGGGCTCGCCCTCACGATCTTCGCGGGGGTGATCGGGCTCTCCTCGTACGTCGGGCAGATTTGGAACATCGGCGGGCAGCACGGCCTTCACCAACTAAGCAAGATCGACCTCCTTGGGCTTTCAGGGCTGCCGGTGGTAGGCCCGATCGTGTTCAACCAGGACGCGTTCGTCTACTTCTCCTGGATTCTCGTGGTGGTGGTCTCGTACTACCTGTTCCGGACGCGCATCGGGCTGTACCTGCGCGCCGTCGGCGAGTCACCGCGGTCGGCCGATGCGATGGGGATCAACGTCACGACCTACCGCTACGTGCACACCATCATCGGCGGAGCGCTCGCCGGCTTCGGCGGAGCCTACTTCACGCTGGCGATCGCGCCGATCTGGACCGACGGCCTCACGGCTGGGGCCGGATGGATCGCCATTGCGTTGGTCATCTTCGCCTTCTGGCGGCCCGACTTGCTGCTAGTCGGGGCCTACCTGTTCGGCGCACTCTCCAGCCTGGGCTTCACCCTGCAGGCCAACGGCGTGCAGCTTCCGTCGGAGTTCTTTTCGGCCCTCCCCTACGTGATGACCGTGGTCGTGCTCGCGGGAGCGTCCACCACGCTCGCAAGACGCCGCATCGGTACACCCGCCGCTCTCGGCGTGCCGTACGTTCGCGAGGAGGGATAGAGCGCCGGCGGGGCCCTGAACAATCCTCCCTGCCCCTGCAGACCGCTCAGGATTATCGAACCGCCTGCAGCGCGGCCACCGCATCGTCGACACTGTTGAAGACACGCCCCTGGAAGCGCTGCACGAGCGAGCCGGCGGTCAGCTCGGTGCCCAGGCGCCCGAAGGGGTGCGCGATAGCGAGCGTGACCCCCCGCGCCCGCAGTTCGTCGTCGAGCTCAGTGAGCACCTGCATGCCCGTGAAGTCGACGTCGTCGATCCCGACCGCCTCGACGACGAGGGCGCGGACGGGCTGTCCGGCCTCAGCGATCACCGCCCGGGCGCGCGCGGCGAAGTGCTGCGCGTTGGCGTAAAAAAGCGGCGCGTCGAAGCGGAAGACAGGGACACCGGGCGGCGCCTCGGCCTCGGGGTGGCGTCGCCGAGACACCCATACTCCCTCTGGACCCGCCAGTCGCCCCAACACCGAGTCGTGCGGCCGCGCGCTCAGGTATGTGCGGCGGAGCAGCGCGAGCGCGATGGCGAGGTAGATCCCCTCCTGGATGCCCACCAGGGCCACGACGAGCAGCGTGACCACGGCGATCGCGGCCTCTGGCCGGCTGTAGCGCGCGACAGCAACGAGGTCTCGCCACTTCACGAGCTTGACCCCGACCGCCACCAGGATGCCCCCCAGGGTCGCCTCGGGCAGGTCGGCCAGCACGCCCGTGGCGACCAGCAGGACGGCGGCCACGAGCAGCCCGGCAACCAGGTTGACGATCTGGCTGCGGCCGTTCGATGCCGCCACGACACCCGTGCGGGTCGGGCTGGCGTTCACCGCGAACGCTCCGGTCAGGCTCGACAGGACGCTCGCCGTGCCGACGGCGAGGAAGTCGCGGTCGACGACGACGTCGTAGCCGCCCGAGACGGCGAAGCCACGCGACGTGGCGGCCGTCTGCGCGAGGATCACGAAGAAGATCGGGACCGCCACCGGGACGAGCGCCATCACGTCGGCGGGCACGGGCTGGACCAGCGAGAGCGATGGCAGGCCGGGCGGCAGCCGCCCCACGAGGGCGACCCCCCGATCGCCGAGCCCCAGCTGCGGCCACGGCAACCAGCGACCCAATGACGGCCACGAGTGCGCCTGGGAATCGCGGCCCCAGGCGCTCTCCACCGAGGACGATCGCGAGGACGGCCGCACCGACGGCGAGGGTCGCGGCGTTGACGCCGCCGAGGTGCTGCACGACGGCGACGAGCTTCTGGACCGTGCCGCCGCCCGACGCCGACAACCCAAGCAGGACGTGGAGCTGGCCCACCACGACCGTCACCCCGACGCCGGAGAGGAAACCCGACATGACCGGCCTAGAGAGGAGGTCTGCGAGCCAGCCGAGCCGTGCAGCCCCGGCCGCAAGGAGGGCGACCCCCAGCAGCAGGCTCAAGAGAACGATCCGCGTCGAGTAATCGGGACTCGACGTCGTCACGACGAGGGAGCCGACGCCGACGGCCATCATGGGTCCGATCGTGGAGTCAGGTCCCACCGACAACTGGCGTGACGTGGAGAACAAGAGGGCTCCGAGCGCACCGGCGAGGAACGCGTACAGCCCCGTGACCGGGGGCATCGCCGCGAGCTTCGCGTCGGCCATGCTCTCGGGCACGCATACCGCGGCCAGGGTGAGCCCGGCGAGCAGGTCGACCCCGAGCCAGGCCCGCGAATAGCCGCGCAGGCTGGGCAGCAAGAAGCTCACCGCCCGGGTCACGAGGCTCTGGGAGTCCCGACGATACGGCACGGGATGTCGGTGTCCTCGTCGAGGTGATAGCTCGCGCACACGCGGTGGTACCCGTCGGCGATCTGCAACGGGACTCCGCGAACAAGGTCGCCCCGCACGAACAGGACCGGGGAGAGGGCCTTGCCGGACTTCACCCTGGCTACGTCCTTCGCCACGTGCACATTATCGAGCGGCAGGTCCGCGAGGCCCGAGGCCCGCAGGATGTCCTTGGCCTTGTGTCGCTCGATCGGCGCGCGCCGGAGGTCCTCGACAAGCCGCTCGACGGCGTCGGGGGCCGCGAGGAGCCCAAGGTACGACGCCGCCGCCGGATAGTCGTGGTCATCGGGCTCGTCTTTCCAGCGTACCTCGGTCATGAGCCTTCCTCCAACGCCGCGGGTCGCCGGCCTCGCACTCGCGCGCCGCGTCCGCTGCCGCCCATGATGGGACACCGCCGCAACTGGTTGGTGCCGGAGGCACGCCGGTCGCGGCGGGGCCGGCCAGCGAGGCTCCTTCAACGGTGATTGCGGCTCGTCCGTAGCAGCCCCGTCCGCTGCCGCTCTCTCCCTCCCTGCGGCTTCAGCTCGCTACGCGCGCCGGTCTCTCCAGATGCAAGCCCTCACTATGCCGTGGTAGGGTCTTGGGGCGCTTGCTGCTCCGGGCGGGAGTAGCTCAGTTGGCAGAGCGGCAGCCTTCCAAGCTGCATGTCGCGGGTTCGAACCCCGTCTCCCGCTCCAGACCTCGGTTGTGAACGTGACGCGCGCCCGCGGCGACCAGAGGCGTGGGACGGAGGAGCCCGCCGGAGCGCCGTGAGCTCGACGGCCTTTGGATCGACGACAGCCGCGCGGCGCCCGTCGAGCCGCACGAAGATCCGTTCTTCTCTTCGTGATGTCTCGTCGACCAGCAGTGAGGCCCCGGCCCCACCGGTTGCGACCCGCGCCAGCTCCCGGGCAGGTCAGACCTTGCGGACTCGGTCGCCGACGCGCACCGTACCGGACACGACGATGCGGGCGTTGAGACCGCGCATCCGGTGGGCCCGCCCGATGGGGGAGTTGATCCACGCTAGGGCGTCACCCCCGAAACGCGCACTGAACTTGGCGCAGCCCGTGTGCGGCGTCTCGCTCACCTCGACGATCGCCGAGCCGATGGCGAGCCGGCTGCCGGCGGGAAGGTTGTCGACGCTCAGATCGAGATCGACGTACAGCTGATCCCCGGCGAGGGGCCAGCGCGAACGGTCGGGTTCGATCGCCGCCAGGACCCGCGTGCTCATCACCGTGAGCTGCGTCGCCAGAGAGGCTGGCGTGGTGGGCGCGTGGCGGGCTGCCCAGCGGTCGCCGACGAGCCCACCGTCGATATCGAGGCGAGCCTCGTCGAGGACCTCGCGCTCACCCTCGGCGGGCCGCCGGACGATCAGTTCGAGCCGGCCGTCGTCGGCCACGGCGGCGCGAAGGACGTCGAGATGGGCATCGAACTGACGCCCCTGCGATTCCTGCACCTGCGGAGTATCGCGGAGGTCCGATCACCATGTCGACTGCCTGGTCGACCGCATGACATGATTAGTCGGTCGGACGGGGACCGGCGATCAGTCCTCCCGCGCCTGTAGGGCGACGTTCGGCACCGCACCCAGAGCACCCTGCCGACAGAGAGCCCAGTGACCGCGGCGATGGCACGTCGGCCTGCGCTTTGGCATCCACGAGCGTGGCGGCGAGGGCGCTCTGCTGGGCGGCGGCGCGATCCGACCCGTCACTCTGCATGTTACGCGCATGGACTTCGGCCTCTGCGGCTGACGCAGGCCGGGAGTCCGCCCGGCCGATTGCCGGCGGGGCAGCGATCAGCCTCCGCTCGCCGCCGCGGCCCTCAGGCCTGCTAGGAATTGCAGCACCGGCAGAGCGGCCGCAAAACCATCCGCCAGCAGGTCGGGCAGATGGGCCGACAGCGCCTCCTCGTCCGACAGCCGTCGAGAGAAGGTCACGTCCTTGAGCCTGAGGAGATCGGCGTCCGGATGGTCGGCGGGAAACCCGGCGGGCACGCGCTTGAGGCGTTCACCGTCGACGTCTCCGAACGTACGGACAAAGTCGACGTCCTGTAGCGCGGCGTGGACCTCCGCGGGCCGGTCGGCGACTGCGGTTCTCCAGGCAGCCAGCACCGCCGGCTCAGGGTGCCACAAACCGCCCCCCAAGTAGATCTCACCCGGCCGAAGGCTGAAGTAGCCCCCCGGCCCGCCTCCCAGCCAGGGGAAGCTCGCGCTCACATAGGGCTTGTAGGGGGACTTGTCCTTGGAGAAACGAATGTCGCGGTAGATCCGAAACGGCGACCGCGCGGGATCGGCAACCAGTGGGATGCTGCCTTCCACGAAGCGCTCAGCGAGGGCCACGCACAGCGCCTCGAGCGGTTGTTTCAGCAGCCGCTCGTACTCTGCCTTCCGCGGCTGGAACCAGGCTCGCTCGTTGTTGACAGAGAGATCAGCCAGGAACTGCAACCCCTCGCGGGAGAAGCCGGCGAAGGTCATGGGTGCTCCCCTTCCTCCTCGTGGCGGTGCTCGGGTGTGCAGATTGTCGCGCGGCGACGTCCGTTGCGCCACGACCTGTACCCGCAGTGTGGCGTCGCGGCGAACCCCACGGCTGTCGAGTAATCCGTCGCGTCCGGCGGAGGAACGAGCCGCCGCTTCGGCCTCGGCGGGGCGGGCCATCCGGTCCGTGACGCACGGCGCCGGTCAGGTACCCTTCCATCGACTCCGGCCGCGTCGTCGCCTGCAGATACGTTCATGCCTCGGGGGCACGACCTCCGGCCGCTAGGGAGGTCCCATGACCGCCATTGCATCTGTTCGCGCCCGCGAGATCCTCGATTCGCGTGGCAACCCCACCGTCGAGGTCGACGTCGACCTCGAGGACGGCGCCGCGGGTCGCGCCGCCGTGCCCTCCGGCGCTTCGACGGGCAGCCACGAGGCCGTCGAGCTGCGCGACGGCGACAAGGCCCGCTTCTCCGGCAAGGGCGTCCGGAGAGCCGTCGCCAACGTCAACGACGTGATTGCTCCTGTCGTCACCGGGATGGACGCCGACGACCAGGCGAGCCTCGACGCCGCGATGGTCGAGCTGGACGGCACCCCTAACAAGGCCCGGCTCGGCGCCAACGCGATCCTCGGCGTCTCCCTGGCCGCGGCCCACGCCGCCGCCTCCGATCGGGACGAGCCGCTTTACCGCTATCTGGGCGGCCTGCGATCACGGACGCTGCCGCTACCGCAGTTCAACATCCTCAACGGCGGCAAGCACGCGGTCGACTCTTGCGACTTCCAGGAGTTCATGGTGGCGCCTATCGGGGCCGCCACTTTCGCCGAGGCTCTACGCTACGGCTCGGAGGTCTTCGGGGCTCTGCGTGCCGAGCTGCACGACCGCGGCCTGGCGACCGGGCAGGGCGACGAGGGCGGCTTCGCTCCCACGCTCTCGTCCAACGAGGCGGCCATCGAGACGGTCGTCCGGGCCATCGAGCGGGCGGGGTACAAGCCGGGCGTCGACGTGGCGATCTGCCTCGACCCCGCCACCAGCGAGCTCGTCGAGTCCGGTGGTGACGGCACACCCTACAGGTACCGGCTGGCCAAGGAGGGCCGCACGCTCGACTCGGGCGAGATGATCGACCTGTGGGAGGACTGGGTGCGCCGCTTCCCGATCGTCTCGATCGAGGACGGGCTGGCGGAGGACGACTGGGCCGGCTGGCGGGCGCTGACCGAACGGCTCGGCTCGCGCATCCAGCTCGTCGGCGACGACATCTTCGTCACGAACCCCGAGCGTCTGGCGCGCGGCCTGCGGGAGGGCAGCGCGAACGCGATCCTCATCAAGCTCAACCAGATCGGGACGCTGAGCGAGACGCTCGCAGTCGTGGAGTCGGCGCTTGATGCGGGCTGGGGGGCGGTGGTCAGCCACCGATCCGGCGAGACCGAGGACACCACTATCGCGGACTTCGTGGTGGGCGCAGGCGTCCGCCAGATCAAGAGCGGGGCTCCTTCCCGCTCGGAGCGCGTGGCCAAGTACAACCGGCTGGTCCGGATCGAGGAGGAGCTGGGCGCGTCGGCGCGATACGCCGCCGGCCTGTCTATGCAGCGTTTCGCTCGCTGATCGGCCGTCGCTCGACCCCGACCGGCCCGTGTCAGCCGGGCCGGTCGGGGTCGAGCGCGAGTGCCTGGATACCGAGGATCGACAGCGCGTCCGTAATACGCCCGTCACGGCACATCGCCAGCGCCTCATCGAAATCGACCCAGCGCAGCTCGAGCCGTTCGGTGCCCTCTGGCGACGCGTCCCCCGCCTCAAGCGCGCGGGCGACCCAGACGAAGGCCTCCTCGTCGGTCACCGAGTTCGAGAGGTACGCCCGGGCAATCTCGCGCCAGTCTGCAGCCGAGTACCCAGTCTCCTCGGCGAGCTCCCGCTTCGCCGCCTCGAGCGGGTCCTCGTCCGGCCGTGCGCCGCCTTCCGGTATCTCCCACGACCACGCGTCCAGCGCGTAGCGCCATTGCCCCACCAGCAGGACACGGCCGCGCTGGTCGAGCGTCACGACGCCCACGGCACCGTGCGCGAAATGGACGATGCCGTAGATCCCGCGCGCTCCGTCGGGGCGGACGACATCGTCTTCCCACACCGTCAGCCAGGGGTTTGCGTACGTGGTGCGGCGCGTCAGCTGCCGCCAGGGGTTGCCTGCGCGTTCCACGTCGCCATGCTAGCGCCTCCCCCGCTCGCCTCGACGGCAGCATCGGTGGCTCCCACGGCGGAGGCGAGGCCTGCGCCCTGCCCAGGTCTCGCCTGCGTGTTCCGTCCGGCTCCCTCCTTGTCCGCGTCGACCGCGCGGGATTCGGCGCTTACCTCGCCAGCGTGACACCTCACGCGAGGACGACGCCGGGTACCTCCGATGCCTCCACTCGCCCGACGCGCCAGGACGTGACGCCGGCGGCTACGAACCCCTGCTCCACGGCCGCCAGGCGGTCGGGCGGGATCGCTGCAAGCAACCCGCCGCTCGTCTGCGGGTCGTGGGCCAGCGCGACCTGCGACCCCTCGACGCCAGGCGCGACCGCCAGCGCGGGCGCCACGAACCGGCGGTTGTGCGCAGCGCCGTCCGTCTCGACGCCGGCTGTCGCGAGCGCGAGTGCGCCTGGCAGCGCCGGCAGCGCGGCCGCATCGAAGACCAGCCGCATGCCCGACGCGCGCGCCATCTCGAGTCCGTGACCAAGCAGGCCGAAGCCCGTCACGTCCGTTGCGCCACGGGTCCCGCGGGCGACGAGCACGTCAGCGGCGGCGCGGTTCAGGGTGCGCATCGAGGCGATGCCGGCAGCGAGGTCCTCCGGTGACGTCCGGCCCTGCCGGGCGCCCGAGACGAGCAGCCCTGTCCCCAGCGGCTTGGTAAGCAGGAGCACGTCGCCGGGCCGAGCGCCACCCTTGCGGAGGAGGCGGTCCGGGTGCGCGACCCCGACGACGGCCAGCCCAAACTTCGGCTCGGGATCCCGAATCGTGTGGCCGCCGGCGAGCATGCCGCCCGTCTGGCGGACCACGATCGCGGCGCCCTCGACGATCGCGGCCATCGCTGCCGGCTCCAGAGTCTCGGGGAAAGCGGCCACGGAGAGTGCGAAGAGCACCCGCCCGCCCATCGCGAAGACGTCCGAACAGGCGTTCGCGGCGGCGATCGCCCCATACGTTCCGGGGTCGTCCACGAGCGGAGGGAAGAAGTCCACGGTCCCGATCACGGCAAGCTCATCGGTGAGCCGGTAGACCGCCGCGTCCTCGGGCGGGTCCAGGCCGGCGATCAAGTCGGCCGGCGCCGGGCCGGAGATCGCGCCGAGTCCCGCCAGCACGTCGGCTAGCACGTCGGCGCCGAGCTTCGCGGCGCACCCCCCGCACTCAGTGAGGTCAGTGAGCCGCATGCCCCGAAGGACGGGACCGGTTGCCGCCGGGAGCGATGCCCCGCATTCGAGGCAGTCCATGCGGCCGGCGTCGTTGTCCGCACCGCAGTTCGCACAGGTCACCGGTTCTCTCCTCCTAGCACGCACGAGAGAGAACAGTAGACCAGGCAGGCAACCGGAGCCGCGGGCCTCCCGTGAGCGCCTTGGTGCGATCACCTGCGCGAACGATCGGATCCCGCTGCGCTTCGCGGCCCCGATGGCCGGGGGATGTCGCTCAGGGAAGGATGATGGCCCGATCGACCCTGGGGTGGGATGCCAGGATCATGGTGAGGTCGACTGCCAGCCCTTCCTTAGCCGACTCCGCCATCGTCGTCACCATCACGACTCGTGCCTTCTGCGGTATGCCCTTGAGGCCGCCTTCAAGGTGGAGCAGCACGCCGGCTGCACCCTCAAGCGTGAGCAAATCTTCGGGATGAGCTCCAATGAGGCCTGCCATACGCTCCGGCCTGTGGGCAACCTCGAAGATCGGATGGCCAATGGCCGCGACGGAGACGACCACGATGACCGTCGTCGAGGCGCTCGGCATGACCGGCTCGTGGTCCGCGGGTGCCTTGATAGCCATCCCCCCGGCACCGTCGGCTTCGACGACGACGTACTCGGCGTCCGTGTGGGCGAAGAGGTAGTCGATCGCCCACGGCGACGGGCCGACGATCTTGCCCGGTCCCCGATCCGCTGCAACGAACACCGGGAGCCCGGGCGTGAAGGCAGCCTCGACGACAGCCGGGTCGGCGGACCAGCAGATCGGTTCGCTTGGTTGGTCAGCTCCCACCTTGGTGGTCGTCGTGAGGATGACCCGAGCACCGGCGGCGGCGAGGTCCCGGCCGAGGGCGAAGAGGATGGTCGACTTGCCGCCTGCGCCCACGATCGACACCAGCTCTCGGCTGTCAAGTCCGAGCCGTTCGGGCAGGGAGGGGGTCACCGGCTTGTGTCGTTCATCCAGACGAGGATGGCTTCGAGCACACCCCCTCCGACGGAGAGAGCCTTGTCCGAGATGTGTTCGATCATCCCGGCGTCCGAGCGGGGATCGACGTCGGCGATCTTCAGTCCTACGGTCACATCACCGGGAGCGATCATCCCGCGGACCGTGCCACCGATCTTCGCGGCGACCGGCGTGTCGCCGATCGTTCCCAACTGCTGTCCGGCTTCGACGATCTCTCCGAATCCGACGTCCCACGAGATGTGTCCGTCGGCCTGTGCGTGGAGGACGCGTTCCACCGATGCGCCGCCGAGCTCGCCCGGAATACCGGTGTTGGGGAGTGCAGGTCCGTCCCAGATCACGCTGCCAAGGCGGTGTCCGCGCATCGTCTCGATCACTGCATCGCAGTCCACTCCCGCGACGAAGCCAGGACCGAGCCCGACGACGAAGGGGGCCTGGCCGATACGGGTGTCGAGCGCCTCCTTGGCAAGACGGGCGTCAACGAGCACCGATACCGGGACGGGGAACTCTGGCACCGACTCGGAGACCAGCACCGGCACGACGCCCCGACGAGCCGCCGCCACTGCCTCCTCGGGCGAACTGACCCGCACCCCCTCGATACCGTCGATCTCGACACGGCCGTCTGAGACGGCCGATGAGAACGCGACTGTGCGGCGCACCGTCAGTGGCCGGGCGAGTTCCAGGACGACGACGGGGAACCCCACCCGTCGAAGCCGCCAGATGACCCCGGACCCGATGTCCCCGCCGCCTCGCACGACGACGAGACGATCCGAGAACACGCTCATGAGGCGGCGCGGCGGTTCGACGCGATGACCTCCGACATGATTGACACCGCGATCTCCTCGATGGTCTCCGCGCCGATGTCGAGCCCGATGGGATTGTGTATCCGGTCCAGCGCTCCCCCCGGCAGTTCGGACGCGTCAAGGGCGTGCCTGGTCGCCTCCCATCGGCGCCTGCTCCCCATCACTCCGATGTACCGCGCCGGGGTCTCCAGCAGGAGCGGCGTGATCTGCGCGTCGAGCTCGTGGCTCCTCGTCACGACGACCACTGAGGTGTTCTCGCCGATCGGATGCGCCGCGAGGGCGTCGGCAACGGTGCCGGCGAACCGGACGTCGGCGTTGGGGACCGCCTCGGCCGTGACCATGTCGGGCCGCTCGTCAACCACCACCGTGCGGTAGCCGAGCCAGTGTGCGAGGTCCACGACGGTTCTGCCGACATGGCCCGCGCCGATCACGAACACCGTGTGAGCAGTCATGTAGGGCTCAAGGTAGACGGTCATGGTGCCGCCGCACACCCCCGGATCGCCTCGTTCGGGTTTCTGCAGCGCGTACTGGCGGAGTGCCGGTTCGTTGCGATGCAGCGCCTCGAGGGCATCGAGACGGATCGAGTCCTCGACCTTGCCTCCGCCGATGGTCCCGACGGTGGACCCGTCGGCGTGCACGACCATCTTCGTCCCCGCGTGACGAGGCACGGATCCCTGTGTGGCGACGATGGTGGCGAGGACGACGCTGGGTCCGCCGCTGACCGCCTCCGAAAGCTCGGCGAGGATGCGATCCGGCCGGGCTGCGGTCACGTCAGCTGGAGGGCTCGCCAGACACGCTCGGGCGTGAACGGGATGCTATTGATCCTGACCCCGGTTGCGTCGGCGATGGCGTTCCGGATGGCGGGGGCGGCTCCGTCGAGCGGGATCTCCGCGATCGCCTTGGCGCCGAAGGGCCCGCTGGCCTCCATGGTCTGCACGAGGATGGCTTCGAGCCTCGGCATCTCGTCTGCCCGATAGATCTTGTACGGCCCAAACGCCGCGTTCACCATGCGCCCGTCGCGGTCGTAGGCCATCTCTTCGCAAAGGGCGTAGCCGAGGGCCTGCACCATGCCACCCTCCACCTGGCCCGACGCGGTGACCGGGTTGATCGGCACGCCGCAGTCGACTGCCATCACGAGCTGCAGGACCGTCACCTGGCCCGTCTCTACGTCGACCTCGACCTCGGCGAACTGCGCCGCGTAGGGAGGCGGGGAATCCGGGGACACGTAGGACGCCGTCGCCATGATCTGGTGCTGGCCCTGCTGGTGAAGGGTCGACAGGGCGATCTCCCCCAGGGTTACCGACCGCCCATCGGTCGACCAGGCCGCTCGATCGTGAAGATCGACCGAGCCGATGTCGACATCGAGCAGGAGCGCAGCACGGTCGATGATCTGGCTGCGGACCTGCTCCGCCGCGCGCTTGACGGCGGTCCCGGAGATGTAGGTCGTGCTCGATGCGTATGCGCCGGTGTCGAAGGGGGTGATGTCGGTGTCCGATGAGTACACGAGGATGTCGCCTGTGCCCACGCCGACCACCTCCGCCGCGATCTGCGCCAGCACCGTGTCCGAGCCCGTTCCGAGGTCCGTGGCACCAACGAGGAGGTTGAACGAGCCATCGTCGTTGATCTTGAGGCTCGCACCTCCCATGTCGAGGCCCGGAATGGCCGTGCCGTGCATCGCCATGGCAAAGCCGAGCCCGCGCCGGATGTGGGGCCGGTCGAAGGGTCGCCTCCATGCCGGGTCGTCGCGACGCTGCCAGCCGATCGCCCTCTTCCCTTGGAGCACCGCCTCTTCGAGGCCGCTCGACGTGATGATCGGCATGGCACCCGCTCCCGGGTCCCCCTCGCCGAGTTGGGGGGCGATGTCGATGGGGTCGCCGACCTTCGTCCAGTTGCGCCGCCTGAACTCGATCGCATCCATCCCGATCGCGGCGGCGATGTCCTCCATGTGGGCCTCGAGCGCGAACAGCGCCTGGGGGGCGCCGTAGCCACGGTACGCGCCCGGCACGGGGATGTTCGTGTAGGCGACCTTGCAGTCGAACCGCTTGAGCGGGCTGTTATACGAGCTCAGGCCACGCATACCCGACACCATCTGCACGGTCAGCCCGTGCGTCCCGTAGGCGCCAGTGTTCGCGACAATGCGCATCTCCTGCGCCGTGAGCTTCCCGTCTGCGTCGACGCCTGTCTTGAACGTGATCGTCTGGGGATGCCTCGTCCTGGAGGACATGAACTCCTCCTCACGGGTGAGCTCGAGCCGCACGGGGCGGCCCGTCGCCATCGTGAGGTGCCCGACGATGTCCTCGATAAGCATCTCCTGCTTCGAGCCGAACCCTCCCCCGATCCTCGGCTTGATGACGCGGATCTGCTTCACCGGCAATCCGAGGAGCGGCGCGACCATGCGACGGACATGGAACGGCACCTGCGTCGACGAGGTGATCTCCAACCGGTCGTCGCTGTCCCACCTCGCGATAGCGATGTGCGGTTCCATGGGCGTCTGTTGCACCTGGTGTACGCGGAAGGTCTGCTCGAAGACGCGGTCGGCCTTCGCGAACCCCGGTTCGACGTCCCCGGTCTCCGCCTCGATGTGATGGACGATGTTGTGGCCCGCGTCGTATGCGCCTTCCATGTCAAGTTCATCGTGGATGACCGGTGCGCCGTCGACGATCGCGTCGTTCTCGTCGAACACCGCGGGGAGCACCTCGTAGGCCACCTCGAGCAGGTCGATGGCGGCCTGCGCGATCTCCTCGGTGTCGGCGGCGACCGCTGCGACACGGTCGCCGACATACCGCACCTTGTTGTCGAAGCTCACTTGGTCGTAGGGCCGCGGATTTGGGTAGCTCTGGCCGCCGGATGCGTACCGCACCCTCGGCACGTTCCCGTAGTGGAGGACGGCATGGACACCGGCCAGCGCCCTCGCTGCGGCATCGTCGATCAAGACAATGCGGGCATGGGCGTGCGGGCTGTGCAGCACCTTGGCGATCAGTGTCCCTGACAGGTCCCTGTCATCGGTGAACGCAGGGTTCCCTTTCGCCAGCTTGACGGCATCGGTCTTCGTCTCGGCGTGGCCCACGACGCGCGTGGCGGGGACGTCCGCGCTGAGGACCACCCTTGGCGCAATAGGTGGGAGCTCGTCGCGGTCGTGGTGCGGCACGTCCGATCCCACGAGCCGATCGAGATGCGTCACGTCGATGCGATCGGGCTCCTCTCCGCGCATGGTGGCTGCAGCCCGCAGCACGGCGTGCACCGGCCGCAGGTACCCCGTCTCCCTGTCGAGGATCCCCGACAGCGCGTCCCTGATGTCGGCCTCGGTCGGATTCGCCTTCTTCTCGATGAGCGCCTTCGCTGCGAGGACCATCGCCGGGGTGGAGTAGCCGGACTGGATGGCGCCGGTGTCGATGAAGGCCTGCTGGATCGGGTGCAGCTCCCCCGGGACGGTGAGGCCTTCGACCGTTACGATCGTGTGACCTTCTGCCTGGGCAGCCAACATGACATCCGCCGACACGAGCCTGCCATCGACGAGCACCGCCGCGGCGCCGGTTTCGCCCGTGTCCGAGCCGTACCGCACGCTGTAGAAGCCCGCGCGCCTCAGTACCTTCCGCAGCGAATCATGCGGTTCACAGGTGAGCGTTCGGGATGTTCCGTTGATGATGAGGATGACCGTCACGCTCGTTCGCCCCCTCCCACCGCGGTCAGAGCCCTTGCCGTCAGTACCGCAGCCAGATGCGCCCTGTAGGAGGACGAGCCGCGGAAGTCTGCGGGCGGATCGAGTTCCGCAATCCGCTGCGGATCCACGAGCACCGGGTGGGGTGCAACGCCAGACACGGCCGTCCGTATCGAACCGTCGGCGTCCCTGTGGGCCACGGCCATTACGATCGGACGATCCATGGGAGTGCGAGCGGTTGCACGCACCGCAGCCCGCCCCCTCGCGGGGACCGTGACGCGCGTGATAACCGCACCGTCGAGCGCGCGGGGATCGTCGAGGATCGCCTCGAGCGGGTAGTCGGTGATCGAGCCGACCCGCGCGACGCTGACCCTAGCGCCGAACGCGAGGAGGCCGGTGAGAAGCGGGCTCTCCGGATCGGCCGCACCAATGGTGCCACCGACAGTGGCAGCATTGCGGATCGTGCTGGGCGCCTCGAGGCGTGCGAGATTGCGGAGCACGTCGGGGACCAGGTTCGAAATCGACGGCATCCTGGAGGCGGGCCGTCGCCCCGAAGCGAATCCATGCGCCGTCCGTCTCGATGCCGTCGAGGTCGAGCGCCTGCAAATCGACGGCCACGACGGATGACCGGCCGGGATGTGCGTTGACGGTCGTGCCACCGCCGAGGATCACGGCATCAGCGCGAGCCACGAGCGTGAGGGCTTCTTCGAGCGTGAGTGGCCGGCAGTACGTCGTGATCAAGTCTGACTCTTCACCCTTCGAGCCTGTCTGCGCACCCTAGCGAGCGGCTGCGAAGCCGGGGCCTCAGGCGCCGAGGGTGACGACGGGCGGCCATGTGCCAATGGTACATTCCTGACCTCACCGCCCGGGCCGGAGTTGTTGGAGCCATCGCGACAGCGCGGCGTCGCCGCGGACCATGGATGGCTCGTGGCGCTGCCGCGGCTTATGCCCCGCCTCGGGTTGCGGCCCGCTCGAGTCCCGTCCGGCTCTCGTCGTCGGCGGCGTCGACTGCGCGGAACTCGGCGCTCACCTCGCGCAGCCACACGCGCAGACCGAGGAGGGTCGGGATCGCGCCCGCGATCATGCTCCATACCCCGAAGATCAGCCCGAACCCGATGAGCGCGATCCCGACCCCGAGCAGTACCGGGGCTCCGCTGCCCGCGGGGATGCGCCCGCTCTCGTCCTCGAACGGCTGCTCCTGGCCGGCATGCTCGGTGGTGCCCACTAGGTCGCCGATGCGGGACAACAACCCCCTGCCAGATTCCGCCGGCACGCTGCGCGTCGGTTGGCCGCGCCGCAGCATCGAGAACAGAGTGAGCGAGGCCACCGAGAAGCCGCCCAGCAGGATGGTCCCGACGTAGTCGGAGCTGACGATCCAGTAGACGACGGCGATGACCAGGGCGAACAGGAAGCTCCGAATGAACAGGCGCGTCTCTTCCGGCATGGGCTACCCCCCACCCCCGCCCGGCGCTGGGCCGAGCGAGGGCATGCCGGAGACGGTCCCTGCTCCGCCCGGCGTCGCGCCTAGAGCCGCCATCCGCGCGTCGAAGACCGGACGGTCAGAGCGGATCGGTGGCAGGGAGTCGAAGTTGTGCTCGGGCGGCGGCGAACTGGTCGCCCACTCGAGCGCGTACCCGCCCCAGGGATCAGCCAGCGCGGTGGCAGGCTGGCGGAGGGCGGCCACGACAGCCACCAAGAACGGGATCGTGCCCACCCCTAGGAGCAACGCGCCAACGGTCGCCACCATGTTGAGATCGCTCCAGCCCGTGGCGGGCGCATAGTCGGCGATCCGGCGCGGCATGCCGTCCAGCCCGAGCTGGTACATCGGCAGCAGCGTGATGGGCACGCCCACGAGCCACGTCGCGAAGTGGATCCTCCCCAGCCGCTCGTCTAGGAACCGGCCCGTCATCTTCGGGAACCAGTAGTAGAAGCCAGCGAACGTGATGAAAACAGTGCCGCCGATCAGGACGTTGTGGAAGTGGGCGACGATGAAGTACGAATCATTGAACTGGAAATCAAGGGGCGGAGATGCTGCCATCACGCCGCTGATGCCGCCGACCGTGAACGTGTAGAGCATCCCGATGCAGAACAACATCGCCGTCGTGAACCTGATCTGGCCCTTCCACATGGTGGCGATCCAGTTGAAGATCTTGATCCCGGTCGGGACCGCGATCAGGTACGACATCACGCTGAAGAACGGGTCATCCACCACGCCTGTGGTGAACATGTGGTGCGCCCACACTGCCATGGAGAGGAAGGCGATCGAGAAGGTCGCGATGACCATTTGGCGGTACCCGAAAATCGGGCGTCCACTGAAAACCGACACCACCTCGCTCATGATCCCGAAGAACGGCAGGATGATGATGTACACCTCGGGGTGACCAAAGAACCAGAACAAGTCCTGCCAGAGCACGGCGTCGCCACCCTGCGATGGAACGTAGATGACCCCGCCGAGGTGCCGGTCGATGAACAGCATCGCCAGCGCTGCGGTGAGCGTGGGGAAGGCGAACAGGATCATGGCCGCGGTGACCAGCATGTCCCAGGTGAAGATGGGAAGCCGGAACATCGTCATACCCGGGGCCCGCTTGGTGAAGATGGTGGTGATGAAGTTGATCGCGCCCAAGATGCCGGAGAACCCGACCATCCCGACCCCCAGGATCCACAGGTCCATCCCGCTACCCTGCGTGTAGGTGTCGGAAAGGGGCACGTACGACGTCCACCCGTTGGACGCCGCCCCCCCGGCCACACCGAACCCCGAGACCACGGCGATCCCGCCGAACAGGAAGAACCAGTAGGACAGCGCGTTCAGGCGCGGGAACGCCATGTCCGCCGCGCCGATCTGCAAGGGGATGAAGTAGTTGCCAAAACCGATCGCCATCGGCGTGGCAAAGAACAGCAGCATCAGCGTGCCGTGGATCGTGAAGAGTTGGTCGTAGTCGGACGTGGTGATGAACTGGAGCCCCGGCGCCGACAGTTCGGCCCGCATGAATTCGGCCATGAGACCTGCCAGCAGAAAGAAGAAGATGGCGGTCCCGAGGTACAGCAGGCCGATCTTCTTGTGATCGGTCGTGGTGAGCCACTCCAGGAGGCCGGCGCCGGCGCGCGGGCGCTCTGCGGGGACGACGTCCGTCAGCGCGGTCATGGCACACTCCCTGGAGAAGACGCGGACGAGGGGGACGCCGGAACGAGCGCCTGACCACCTGACCCGGAGGAGGACGCTGCGGCCGCGGGTGATGCCAGGCCCGGTCCGGACGACGCCTCAGCCGTGCGATGCCCGGCCAGCCAGGCCTCAAATTCCGGGACCGGCATGGCTCTGACCACAAACGTCATCTGGTCGTGGTACAGCCCGCAGTACCTGGAGCACTGGCCGCTCCACGTCCCGGGTTGCTTGATCGTGAAGGCGAAGCGGTTGGTGACACCGGGGATGGCGTCGCGCTTGAAGAGGAAGTCGGGCACCCAGAACGAGTGGATGACGTCGGCCGAAGTCAGCACGATCTCGGTGGTCTGCCCGGCAGGCAGGACGAGCTCCGGCCGGTTGGTTGCATCCCCAGTGACGACCACGCCTTGTCCTGGGTAGGTGAACTGCCAGGACCAGCGGAACGCGAGCACGTCGACCGTCACGGGGGGATCGCGGGGGATGGCGTCGACCGTCGAAAGCGTCAGAAGGGTGAGCACCGAGAGCGCGGCGACGGTCAGGAACGGGAGCGCCGTCCAGACGAACTCGAGGCGGTTGTTCTCACGCACCTGGCTGGGCAGTGCGTCTCCGCGCCGACGGTACCGGAACACCGCGACCGTGGTGACGATCCACACGATCACGGCCACCGCCGCGCCTGCCCAGAAGAAGACCTGGTATAGGTTGAACGTGGCCTGGCCCTGCGTGGTTGCCGCCTCTGGCATGCACGCTGCCGCGGCGAAAGTCGCGGTGCCGGCGATGATCGCTAGGCGGTGCCTCACTGCTGGGCTCCCCTGCCGATCGCCGCCTCGGCGGACGGTCGCTCCTGCACCTGCTCGAACCCGCCCGCCGGGTTACGCCGCAGCGCGATGCCTCCCGAGGGCTGCACGGGAGCAGCAGCGCGTTCCAGCCGGCCGCGCGCCAGCCAGTACGTCGCGATCCAAGCAGCCAAGGGCACCACGAAGATCAGGACCCGGAAGATGACCGTCAACGTTTCAACGGGGATCCCGAGCCATGCGCCGATGACGTCGTTGGCGCCGGCGAGCATCAGCACCACGAAGATGCTTCCGAGCGCCACTCCGGTTGCCATGCGCGCGGGCGCCTGCCACGGCCAGTCCAGCAGGTTGTGCTGACGGTGGTCGCCGGTGATGCGCGCCTCAATGAACGGCCATGCCCCAATGATGGTGAAGAGGAGCCCGGGCACCACGACCCCCGGAACGAACGGCTCTGGGATCGTGATCCCGAACAACGTGACCTGCCAGCCCGGAGCCATGCGGAGGAGCCCTTCCAGCCAGCCGATGTAGTAATCCGGCTGCGCCGGCGAGGCAGCCGTGTAGGGCGCGAACGGGCCGTAGACCCACACGGGGTTGATCTGAAAGAAACCGCCCAGGAGGGTGACCACCGCCACGGTCAGGAAGAAGAGCCCGAGCGAGCGGAACGCCTGGCCCGGCCACAGGGACATTCCGATCACGTTGCGCTCGGTCGCTCCCGGCCGCTTGTACTGCGTGTGTTTCTGCAACCAGAGGATCAGGAGGTGGATCGAGATGCCGCCGATCAGCAAACCTGGCAGGAGCATCACGTGGAGCACGAACAGGCGGCTGAGGAACGCCTGCGACGGGAAGATCCCGCCGAAGGCCAGGGACGCGAGCCACGGACCGATGAAGGGGATCGACAGCGCCACCGTGTAGAAGATGCGGAGACCGGTCCCCGAGAGCAGGTCGTCCGGCAGCGAGTAGCCGGTGAAGCCTTCGCCGAGCGCGATCACCAGCAGTCCGAACCCGATGATCCAGTTCAGCTCGCGCGGCCTGCGGAACGCCCCGGTGAAGAAGACCCGGGCCAGGTGCGTGACGATGGCCGCAATGAACAGCAGCGCGGCCCAGTGGTGGACCTGCCGCATGAGCAGTCCAGCCCTTACCTCGAAGCTCAGCCGCATGACGGACGCGAACGCGCTCGAGACCGTGGCGCCGTCCAGCGGGACGTAGGGCCCCGTGTAGATGGTTGGGGTCGAATTGGGGCGGAAGAAGAACGTGAGGAACGTCCCGGTCAGTAGGAGCACGACGAACGAGAACGCCGCCACCTCGCCCAGTAGGAACGACCAGTGGTCCGGGAAGACCTTCTGCAGCGCGGTCCTCCCGAAAGTCGCGACCCCGGTTCTCTCGTCCAGGAAGCGCACGGCGCCACCGACGAGCGGCAGGTCCTCGCCGGGTACCCGGACTCCGTCTCCCCCGACGCCGTCCGCGCCGCGGGGGACGGACTCGCCTCGCAGCCGCACCGCGTCCCGGAGCTCGGCCGGCAGCTGTGGCTCGCCCGCGCCCGTCGGGCCCGCAGCAGACTCGCTCACGATCCGCCCTGCGAGGTCATGTTCCAGAAGCTCGGCCCGACCGGTCCGGGGAACCCGCCGAGCGCGACGAACGTCCCGTCCGGCTGCAGCTGGATAGGCAGCTGCGGCAGCGGCCGTGCGGCAGGACCGAACGTCGGCTTGGCCCCGTCCAGCACATCGAACGTCGACTGGTGGCACGGGCAGAGCAGGCGGTGCTGCGAGGCCCGGTACAGACCGACCGGGCACCCGGCGTGGGTGCAGACCTTCGAGTACGCGACATAGCCATCTGGTGCCCACGCCATCCGTTCTGAGGGCAGCTGCAGCAGTTCGGGCGGCACGCGGATCAGCAGTGTCTGGGCCATAGCGTCGCCAACCGATCCCTCCGGGAACACGGTGAGCACCCCGTTGATCGCCAGTTGGTCGGCATGCACAGGCTGTCCGTCGAGGCCGACGACGCGGGATCCCTTCTTCCATGCCGTCACGAAGAGGTCGGGGCCCGGCACGGGGCCCAAGGACAGGACCGGGACGAGCAGGGCCGCCCCCAGGCCGCCGACCGCGCTGAGCAGCAGGCCGATGAGCAGGTGCCGACGCGTGAAGCCGGCCTCCGCCTCGCGCGTGGCGGCCTCTCCCGCAGCGACCTGGGCATCGACCTCCGGCTCGTACGGATGGCGGTCCTCGATGGCCAGCCGCGTCGGCAGCAGCCACTGCGCCCAGATCACAAGCCCCGCGCCGATGCCGCCGAAGGCGAGCGTCAGCAGGAGGCCCTGCACCTGCGTGTCCCCTCCCAGTAGGCAGACCACGAGGAACGCCAGTCCGGCCACCGCCGTGAGGACGAACAGCGCTCCAACCGCAAACTCGGCGCGGGTCTCGGCGCGCGTGGCGGGACGGCCCCGGACGCGGGGTGCCGAATACTCGCGCTCAGGACGAGCGTCCGGGGCGAGTGTCACGTTCGAGGCCTGCGCGCGACGAGGTTGACCAGCAGCAGGAGAAGCGCGAGTCCGATGGCCGCCGCCACGAACCCTTCCGGCACCGGCCCAAGCCCGCCCAGCGACAGCCCACCTGGGTTCGGCGCCGACTGCAGGAACCCGATGTACGCCGCGACTTCGTCGATCTGCTTGATGGGCAGTGCGAAGACCGGCATCGGGCCTGGCCCCGTGATCATCGCCTCTCCGATGGTGGAGGGCGCCGCTTGATGGAGGCTGGGCGCGACGAAGCCGCCGCCCACCGACCCGCCGGCGGCAGCCGCTCCGTGGCACGCAGCGCAGTTGTTGATGAAGATCTGCCGGCCGGCCGCGACGTCCGCGCCCTGCGTGTCCACGGGTGGGATCGTGGGGCCCGGGGCGATCTGGGCGACGTAGTCGACCAACGACTGGATCTGGCTGGGCGTCAGCAGCGGCTTGTGCTCCAGCGACGGGACCCCGTTCTCGGGAAGCGGCATACGGCCCGTGAACAGCGCGAAGGCGGCCCCTGCCGCCCCCTCGCCCTGCAGCGACGGCCCAGCCCCCGTGACACCCTGACCCATCGCACCGTGGCATGCCGCGCACGTCTGGACATAGAGGGCCCGGCCGGCGTCGATGTCGCCGCCGTCCTGGACGGAGATGGCGAGCGATCCACCTGCCGAAGCGGCGGTCGAGGCCGATGCGCTCTGCCCGGCCGCCGGGTGCCCTCCTGACAGCGCCAGCACCGCCACCGCACCGACGGCCGCGATCACCACGAGTCCGGCGACGGAGCGGCCGAACCGCGAGGTCCGCGATCGGCGCTGCAGACGCGTGGCCACGATCCGCAAGTCCTCCTCGATCGACAGGGCAGCAGCCGTGCTCGGCGCGTCGTGCGTGGGAACGGCCGCGAGTCAGGTGGTCGAGCGCGTGTTGCCGCGGTGGTCCGCGGCCTCGGATGAAACCATGTGAAAAGCCGACGCCATCGGAACGCCTGGACAACGGGCAGCAGGATAACAGATCCGCGCCAAACAGCCCAGTCGAATCAGGGCCGAATCACCCGCAGCTTGCCGTGCTGAGTAGCGGCCTAAAGACCCACGAGCCGAGCGGCGACGAGTCGATGCCGGGCTCCTGCCCCGCGCCAGGGTCTCGACGCCGATCGTCTCGGACGAGCTCGACGATCCGGAGCTGTGCCCAGGCCGTTGGAGCATCGAGACGACTGGGGGATGTCTCGCCGCCCGCGGCGATCTCTTCGGTGGCGTCCTCGGCGACGGCCAGGAGCTCCCCCAGCGGTGATCCCTGCTCGGGGCAAGCCGCGGCAGCCATCGCACCGATGTAGGCTGCTGGCGTGTTGACACTCGACACGATCCGGCGCGCGCCCAAGGTGCTCCTGCACGATCATCTCGACGGCGGACTGCGTCCGGCGACACTCGCCGAGCTCGCAAGGGAGGTCGGATACGCGCGGGCTTCCGACGGGCGACCCGGGGAGCTGGCGGCGATCATCCAGCGGGGCGCCGACCGCAAGAGCCTCGAGCTGTACCTCGAGACGTTCGCCCACACCGTCGCGGTCATGCAGACGCGCGAGGCGATCGTGCGGGTGGCCGCCGAATGCGCCGAGGACCTCGCGGCGGACGGCGTCGTGTATGCCGAGGTCCGCCACGCACCGGAACTGTCAACTGTGCGCGGCCTCTCGCTCGACGAGGTTGTCGACGCGATCTTGGAGGGTTTCCGGAAGGGCAGCGCGGGGCGGGGCATCACGATGCGCTACATTGCCACCGCGATGCGCACGGCCGCGCGGTCGCTCGAGATCGCTGAGCTGGCCGTCCGGCACCGCGACGAGGGTGCGGTCGGGTTCGACATCGCCGGAGCCGAGTCCGGCTTCCCGCCCACCCGCCACCTCGATGCATTCCAGTACATCCAGCGCGAGAACTTCCACATCACGATCCACGCCGGGGAGAGCTTCGGGTTGCCCTCGATCTGGGAGGCGCTGCAGTGGTGCGGGGCGGAGCGCTTGGGTCACGGCGTCCGCATCGTCGACGACATCGCGACGGGACCGGACGAGGAGCCTGTGCTCGGACGTCTCGCGGCCTACGTCCGGGACCGCCGCGTCCCGCTCGAGATGTGCGTGTCGTCCAACTTCCACACCGGCGCGATCCGCTCGATCGAAGAGCACCCGATCGAGCTCCTGCGGCGCCTGCGGTTCCGCGTCACGGTGAACACCGACAACCGCCTGATGAGCGGCGTGTCGCTGTCAGGCGAGTTCGCGCTGCTCGCCGACACGTTCGGGATCGACTTGGACGACATGGAGTGGCTGACGCTTAACGCCATGAAGAGCGCGTTCTGCCACTTCGACGAACGGCTTGCCCTGATCGGCGGGGTGATCAAGCCTGGCTACGCCCGCCTGCGCTACGCCCTCTGAGAACTGGACCTCGACGAGACACCAAGCCCCGGCCCGGTAGATCAGCTGGGACGGAGCGGGTCGCCGTTGCGATCGTGCGGCAGGTCCACGCACGCCACCCTGCACCCGCGGGCGTCGTGGCCCGCAAAGGCATGGAAGTGCACCCAGGCGCGATCGCCTCCGGCGGTGTCCTGGGTTAGCCGGCAGCCGCAAACGGCACAGGTGACGGGGCCGTCCACGCCGCGGGCCACGCGAAGTCCGGGGTCAGTAAAGCTGTACATCTCGGTCGCCTCCGTCGACGAGGCTACGCGAGGCAGCCGAGGCAGTCGGCAGCGTGGCAGACGCGGTTCGGTGTCGGGACGGTTACGCTCCGTCCTGCGTGCGGAGGCACCACCCCACAGCACGCACCGACACGAGTGCCGGGCCATCTGCCCGGTTGAGCTTTCGGCGCAGCCGCGCGAGGTGCGGCTTGAGCCAGAGCGGATCCGGGTCGCGCTCTCCCGGCCAGCCGGCAGCGAGCAGCCCGGCGTGGCCCACTAGCTCGCCACGCGCCTGCACGAGGACGTCCAGCAGCCGGTACTCGATGGGCGTCAGCACCAGCGGTGTCTCGCCCACCTTCGCTTCGTGGCGGCCGGGCTCCAGAATGAGTCGCCCGAGCATGCGCCGCGCCGACGGCCAGCCACGGCCGGCGCCGAAGCCGTCGACCGGAGCGCCCGCAGCCGCGCGCGGCGCGCGGCGCATCGCGGCTCGGATCCGTGCCAGCAGCTCCTGCTTGCCGAACGGCTTCACCAAGTAGTCGTCCGCGCCGATGTCCAGCGCACGGACCTTGGCGGCTTCCGTGCGCTCGCCGCTCACGACGATGATGGGGACCTCCGCCCCCTCGGCCCGCAACTGCTGCACGACCGCGAATCCGTCCGGTCCCGGCATGGCGAGGTCGAGGAGGACCAGATCAGGCAGCTCCTCACGCCACCGCCGGACGGCGCTCAGGCCATCGTACGCGGTCACCACCTGGTGACCCTCCGTGCCGACGAGCGCCGTGATCGCCCCCACCATCGCGGGGTCATCGTCGACGACCAAAATGCGAAGCGAGTCAGGTCTCACAGCGCCACCGCCGCCGCGAGGGCGACCACGAACCGCGCGCCGCCGGCGGCTGCGGGTTCGCACCACAGCCGCGCACCCATCGCCTCGCCGAGCCTCCTCGCCGCGTAGAGGCCGATGCCGGACCCTCGCGCCGCTCCCGTCTCCGCGCGCCGCGCGTAGGGCTCGAATACCCGCTCGCGCCATTCCTCGGGCACGCCCGGACCCTCGTCGGCCACCGACAGCCGCGCAATCCCCTCCTGCAGCCCCGTGCTGACCGTGATCGTCGTGCCGGGCGGAGCGTACTTCACCGCGTTCTCGACGAGATGTTCGACGATCTGCCGCAGGCGCGCCGCTTCGCCGAGCACCCGGAGCCCGCGCCGTCCCTCGTAGACCACGACATGCCGCCGCAACAGCGGTGCCAGTGCCGCAAGCGTCTTGTCGACGACTCCGCTGAGGTCCACCGGCACGAGGTCGAGCGGGGCCTGTTCCTCAGGCCGCACGGACGCGAGGATCGAGTCCACTAGGCGGTCGAGGCGCGTCACCTGCTCCTCGGCCAGCCGGTGCCACTCCACCGCCCTTGGGAGCGTGGCCGACCCGTCCGCGACGGCTTCCGCCAGCAGGTCGAGGTACGCGCGCACTACCGCAAGCGGCGTGCGGAGCTCGTGTGTAACGAGCGCCACGAGCTCGGCCTGCGCCCGCTCGATCGCCTTGAGCGCGGTCACCTGCGCCTCGGACTCGCGCTGCAGCCGGCCTTTCTCCACGATCCCGGCCAGCAGATCGGCGATGGCCCCGAGCTGGTCGACGTCGCGCGGCGTGAACTCGCGCAGCTGCTCCGTCTGGACGTTGAGCACCCCGACGACCTGATCGTTCCAGGACAGCGGCACCGATAACATCGACGCGACGAAGCGCCGCTGGTCCAAGCCTCGGACCCACAGGAAACGAGCGTCCGACCGGACGTCGGCTATGGCGATCGGCTCGCGGGTCTCAGCCACGCGGCCAGTGATCCCCTGCCCGATGGGGACCTTGGCGCGGCCGATCTGGTGGCGATCCAGCCCGTTGGTCGCCGCGAGGGTCAGCCCACGGCCGTCCCGGTCGAGCAGGTAAAGCGACGAAACGTCGGCCCCGAGCGCATCCCGCGTCCCGTCCACCACGATGGACAGGAGCTCTTCCCAGGTCCGTGCCGTCGTGGCCAGACGCGCGACCCCGTGGAGGAACTTCAGCTCCTGCAGCTCGCGAGGATCGCCGTCGCGGGCCTGGCGGCTCTCGATCGTCTCCATAGCCGCAGTTCACGCTCCGGCGCGGCACCTGTCAACCTCCGCGCCGGAGACGTTCGGGATCGCCGCCAGGCGCGGCCCTCGAGCGGTCAGCCGGTCAGCAGATGCGGGGTAACTGCTCGCCGACCAGCATGTCGACGATGCGCTCGGAGCCGACGAGGGTGCGGACAGTCACCATACCGGGGTGGTCGGCGACGACCCGCCCGACGAGCGCTGCGCCCTCTCCTTCGGGCAAAGCGCGCATGGCGGTCAGCGCCGCGGCAGCATGGTCGGCGGGCACGATCGCCACGCACTTGCCTTCGTTGGCCACGTGGAGCGGGTCGAGCCCAAGCATCTCGCACGCTGCGCGAACCGGGCCCGGCACGGGGATCGTGTCCTCGTCGAGCTCGATGCCCACCCCGGACGCTGCCGCGATCTCGTTGACCGCCGAGGCCAGTCCGCCGCGAGTGGGATCGCGCAGCACATGCGCGTCCGGAGCCGCCACCAGGACCGCAGCCGCGAGCTCGTGGAGCGGCTGCGTGTCGGAGGCGATCTCCACCTCGAACTCGAGCCCCTCGCGCACGCTCATGATCGCCACCCCGTGGAGGCCGATCGGCCCCGACAGGAGCACCCAATCGCCGGGGCGGGCCCGGTCGGCACCGAGGTCCACGCCGTCCGGCACGACCCCGATGCCGGCTGTGTTCACGAAGAGGCGATCCGCTGCGCCGCGCCCGACGACCTTGGTGTCGCCCGTGACCACGCGCACGCCGGCGGCCGTAGCGGCCCTCGCGACGGACTCGGTCACCGAGCGGAGCTCGTCGAACGACAGCCCCTCCTCAATCACGTAGGCCAGGGAGATCGCGGCTGGACGCGCCCCCATCATCGCTAGGTCGTTGATCGTGCCGTTAACCGCGAGCTCGCCGATGTCTCCGCCAGGGAAGACGAGCGGGCTGACCACGAACGAGTCGGTCGTGAAGGCGAGACGCTGCCCGCCGATCTCAACCAGTGCGGCGTCGTTCAGCGGCCCGCCCGGTGAGGCGGTGCCGAGTGCCGGGATGATCACGTCGCGCATGAGCGCCGCCGAGAGCTGGCCGCCGGAGCCGTGACCGAGCAGCACGCGCTCTTGCTCTGCCAGCGGTGCCGGGCAGGTAGCCGACAGCGGATCCGGCGCGGGGCGATCCAGGGGTGCGCCGTTCATCGCCCGACTCCGGGGTGCTCGTCGGGGCGAGGACGGTCAGCGGTCGCGCGACGGGACCCAACCCCCGCCCCGCGGCATGGAACGCCGCGCACGTCCCCTCAGCCGACACCATGGGGGCACCCAGCGGACGCTGCGGGCTGCAAAGGACGCCGTAGGCGGTGCAGTCAAGCGGCGTCTTCGTTCCCTGCAGGATCTCGCCAGCGATGCAGGCTGGGTGCTCCTTCGTCGTAATGTCCCCGACGCGGAACCGGCGCTCAGCGTCGAACCGCGCGAAGCGCTCCTTCAGGTGATACCCGGAGGCCGGAATCTGGCCGATCCCGCGCCAGGTCCGGTCGCCGACCTCGAAGACCCGGAAAATGGTCTCCTGCGCCTTCTGGTTCCCCTCGCGGCGCACGGCGCGGACGTACTGGTTCTCGACCTCGGCACGACCCTCCTCCAGCTGGCGGATCGCCATGAGTATCCCTTCGAGCAAATCGAGTGGTTCGAAGCCCGTCACCACGATCGGGACGTGGTACTTCGCGGCGATCGGTTCGTATTCGGTCCAGCCCATCACCGCGCAGACATGCCCTGCCGCCAGGAACGACTGGACCTGGTTGGATGGCGAGGAGAGGATCGCCTCCATGGCGGGCGGCACCAGCACGTGGCTGACCAGAACGCTGAAGTTGTCGATCCCCTGCTCGGCGGCCTGCCACACCGCCATCGCGTTGGCCGGAGCCGTCGTCTCGAACCCGATCGCGAAGAACACGACCTGCCGGTCGGGGTGTTCGCGCGCAATCCTGAGTGCATCGAGGGGCGAGTAGACGATGCGGACATCGGCACCGCGGGCCTTGAGAGAGAGCAGGTCCGTGGTGGATCCGGGCACACGGAGCATGTCCCCGTAGCTTGTGAAGATCACGCGTGGGTCGGCCGCGATCGCCAGCGCCTTGTCCACCTGCTCGAGTGGCGTGACGCACACGGGACAGCCGGGCCCGTGGATCATCCGCACGCCGTCGGGGAGCATCTCGTCGATCCCTTGCTTCACGATCGTGTGCGTCTGGCCACCGCAGACCTCCATCATGGTCCACGGTCGGGTGGTGATCCGGCGAACCTCGCGGATGAGCGCCTTCGCCCTCGCGGCGTCCCGGTACTCGTCGACGTATTTCACGACGGGGCCCCCGACGCGGCCGGGCCGAGGTCGACCACCGCGGGCTCGACCATCCCGGGCCCCATCGTGGCCAGCTCCTGCCGAAGGAGGTCACCCATCTGGTCGAGCAGCTCGAGGGTGCGCAACGCCTCCTCCTCGTCGACCATGCTGATCGCGAAGCCGACGTGAACGATCACGTAGTCGCCTACCCGGACCTCAGGCACGTACGCGAGGCACGCGTCCTTGCGTACGCCGCCGAAGTCGACGCGGCCCATGGCCAGCCCGCCCTCGTCGCGGACCTCGATGACCTTCCCCGGGATGCCGAGGCACATGGCGAATTGCCTGCCTTCCTAGATGGCCTGAGGGACGACCGGGCCCGCGGCGAGGCCGCCTGCCAGGCGCGCGGCGGCGACGGCCGCCTGTCCGTAGCTGATCCCGCCGTCATTCACAGGGACGCGGCGGTTGGTGAATACGTCGAACCCGTCACTGGCGAGCCGGACGAGCAGCGCTGTGGCGAGCCAGCGGTTCTGGAACACGCCGCCCGAGAGGCAGACATGCCGGATACCGGTCGCCTGCCGGGCTGCGGCGCACAGCTCGCGGGTCAGTTCCGCGATCGTCTCTTGGAACCGCGCCGCAAGGACGGGGACCGGGACGCCCGATGCCTGCGCCAGCAGGACTGCAGCAAGCGTCGGTGCGGGGTCGTACACCAGCATCTCCGAACGACGGGTCAGGCGGTACGGCAGCGGCTCAGTGGGGTCGCTGGAGTCGGTGGCCCGAGCGGCCTCCTCGACGGCCAGGGCACCGGGGGCCGCACAGGGCGCCTCCGGGTCGGTGAGTACGGCCCGCATCTCCAGCTCGATCGCTGCCTGCGCCTCGTATTCGGCCACATCGCGGATGCCCAGCAGGCTGCTGACGGCGTCGAACAGCCGGCCCGCGCTCGACGCGAGCGGCGCATTTAGCCGGCGAGCCACCTGCTTCCTCACGACCTCGACCTCTCGGGGATCCAAACGATCCAGGAAGAGGGCGGCCGCCACGGTCGTGTCGGCATCGACGGGACGGCTGGTGAGGGGACGCATGGCGCCATCATCATCCTCCAGTCCGAACAGGTAACCGAGGGCCATCCGGTACGGCTTGTGCACGGCCATCGCGCCCCCGGGCATCGGTGCGAGTGCGAATCGGCCGAACCGCCGATACCCCGCCAGGTTGGCCACCAGGACCTCGCCGCCCCAAAAGGTGCCGTCATCGCCCATACCCAGACCGTCGTACGCCACGCCGATGCACGGCCCGGTGATTCCGGCCTCCGCGGCACAGGAGGCGACGTGGGCGTGATGGTGCTGCACGGCGATGCGCCGCTCGGCCGGGAAGTGCCGCCTGGCGAACTGGGTGGACAGATATGCCGGGTGCAGGTCGTGGACCGCCAGCCGCGGGTCGAGGTCGAGCAATCGCCGCAGGTGCGCGAGGTTGCCCTCGAAGGCCCGAAACGTCCGCAGGTCCTCGAGGTCGCCCGTGTGCGGCGCCACGTACGCTCGCGCCCCGGATGCCAGCGTGAAGGTGTGCTTCAGCTCGGCGCCGACGGCCAGCAGCGGCTCAGGTAGGACGACCGGAAGGTCGAGCGGGTCGGGGGCGTACCCGCGGCCGCGGCGGATGACCGACTCACGGCCAGCCACGACCCGCGTCACAGAGTCGTCGTACCGGGCAAGGATTCTCCGGTCGTGCTGCAGGAACGCGTCGGCGATCCCGCCGAGGCGACCCAGTGCCTCGTCGTCGTCCGTGGCCAGCGGCTCGTCGGAGAGGTTCCCGCTGGTGAGCACGATGGGCCGGCCGAGGTCGGCCAGCAGCAGGTGATGCAGTGGAGCGTACGGCAGGAAGAGCCCCACGCGCCGGTCGCCGTTGACCACGGCGGGCGCAAGAATGGCTCCACCGGTGCTCGCACTGCCGACCAGATCCCGCCGCTCCACTAGCACGATGGGCCGCGCGGAGGACACCAGCAGGTCCGCTTCGTCGTCGTCGATCATGGCAAGCTCGCGGGCGGCCGGCAGGTCGCGGACCATGACCGCAAACGGCTTCGCCCAGCGGCGCTTGCGGTCCCGGAGCCGGCGCACCGCCGCATCGTCTGTCGCGTCGCAGGCCAGGTGGTACCCGCCCAAGCCCTTGACCGCGACGATGCGCCCGACGGCCACGTCAGCGACCGCAGCTTGCACGGCGTCCTCGCCGACCGCCCGGGACGCTGCGTCCCCTGGGCGGCGATACGAGAGCCGGGGTCCGCAGACGGGGCAGGCGACCGGTTCGGCGTGGAACCGGCGGTCGCCGGGGTCGCGGTACTCGGCGTTGCAGGCGGCGCACAGCGGGAACTCTCGCATCGACGTCCGTGATCGGTCGTAGGGGAGATCCTCGATGATCGTGGCGCGGGGGCCGCAGTTGGTGCAATTGACGAACGGGTAGCGGTGACGCCGATCGGCGGGGTCAAACAGCTCGCGAAGGCAGTCCTCGCAAGTGGCGATGTCCGGCGGGAACAACCGCTCAGCCGACTCCCCGGCCACGCTGTCGAGGATGCGGAACCCGCTGCCCTGCCCGGGCGTCCGAGCGAGGTCCAGCGGCACTGCCACGACCGACTCCACCCGCGCGCGCGGCGGAGCCTCTCGGCGAAGCCGTTCGCTGAACCGGTCGATCTCGAATGGGGAACCTGCCACTTCGATCTCGACGCGTCCGGCCGTGTTCCACACGCGGCCGTCGAGCCGCATCTCGCGCCCCAGACGGTAGACGAACGGCCGGAAGCCGACTGCCTGCACGACGCCCGTGACCCGTAGGAGGCGACCCACCCGGGCGCCGTCGCGCACGTCGACCACGCGGTCAGCCCACCAGCTCGATCGCGACCTGCTCGTGGTCCAGCAGGGGGAGGCTCGCGCCACCGCAGCAAGGGCATCTGTCGTCCGGGCAGGCCGAGGAGAACTCGCGGCCGCACCCCACGCAGAGCCGTGCGACGGGCTCGTGGACCACCTCGAACGAGCCCGGGTCGAGCTCCGGGGCCTCGACCTGCAAGTGAAGCCGCAGGGCCAACTCGAACTCGTCGGGGCCGTGGTGCCCGCCGCGCACGTGGAGGACCACCTGGCGGCCAGCCAGATCCTCGCGCCGGAGAACGGCGACGACGGAGCGAGCGATGCCCGCCTCGTGCATCACCCTGCTCCGAGCCGGAGCAACGTGCAGATTCTGGAGATGGCGCCCATCATTCCGTTCTTCTGGTGCGTCCACAACTCCCACCCGGGCCGGACCGACGATGCAGCCGGGGCGCGGCGGGTGCGAACCCGATAGGCGTCTGCCCTGGGGACACGAAGCACACCATGACACAGGTCCCCATGACCAGTGCACTGTGGCCCCCGATCCCCGGGAGGTCCTGCCGGCGAAAGCGCCGGGCCTGCACATCCCTGGAATCCGCACGCACGACACCTAGTACGGGGCATCGCACCCCCCAAAGGATGACAGAGGGCACTGGCACCCCATACCGCGGTCGCTGAGACTCGACTTTGGACGAGCGACAGCGTCCCAAGGAGGCGGGCATGCCCATTGCACCGGGCCACGGGGTGGCCATCGAGCGCCGCATCCTGGACCATGAGCACCGAGAGATCGATCACGTCATTGGTCGGATCGAGTCTACGGCCGAGATGGCCGGGAACCTCGCCGCTCGCGACCTGGCAAGCGCGCTCCGCACCCTGCTCGATACGATCGAGAAGATCCTGCTCCCCCATCTCGACTGGGAAGAACACTTTTGCTTCCCAGAGATGGACCGGCTGGCCGAGACCACCTGGGCCACTCGGCTGCTGCGGCTGCAGCACCAGCAGATCCGCCAGGCTGTGGAGCGGCTCGAGGCGGACTGGCTCGCCCTCCGCCGCGAGCCGTCGCACCGCCAGCTTGTCGACCTCCGCGCTCGGCTCTACGGATTGCACGCGCTACTGGGTTCCCACCTAGAGCAGGAGGAGCGCGTGATCCTGCCGTTCCTCGACACGGAGGACGCCCTGGAGGCGCATTCCGAGGAGGAGTGACGCCGCCGTTCGGGCGCCGCCGACGACAATCCCGCTCCCGCTCTGTCCTTCGACGACGTTGTGCGCCGTGGCGTGCCTGCTGCTACCGGCCGCGCCCACCACGCCAGTCGCCGGTGATTAGCGCGTAGAGGACGGCCTGCTCGGTCCAGAGCCGGTTCTCCGCCTCGTCCCACACCCGCGACCGCGGCCCTTCGATGACCGCGTCCTCTACCTCCTCCCCGCGGTGCGCAGGGAGGCAGTGGAGGAAGATCGCCCCGGGAGCCGCCAGGTCCATCAGTCCCGGCGTCACGACGTAGCCTGAGAACGCCCGCATCCGGTCCTCGCGTTGCTTCTCCTCCCCCATGGACGTCCAAACGTCCGTGTAGACGGCGTCGGCGCCGAGCACGGCGCCTGCGGGGTCGCGCACGATCTCGATGCTCGCGCCGGTCTCCCGCGCCCGATCGCGCGCGCCCGAGACGATGACGTCGTCGGGCTCATATCCCTCCGGCGTGGCGAGCACGACGTGCATTCCGGCAAGCGCCCCGGCCTCAATCAACGAGTGCGCCACGTTGTTGCCGTCTCCGACGTAGGCCAGCCGCCGGCCGGCGAGGGAGCCGATCGACTCCTCGATGGTCATGAGGTCCGCGAGGGCCTGGCACGGGTGATGCTCGTCCGTTAGGGCGTTGATCACCGGGATGCTGGCGAACGACGCGAACGCCTCTAGCTTCGCCTGTGAGAACGTGCGCCACGCGACGGCGTCCACCATCCGCGAGAGCACCCGGGCTGTGTCTTGCGGCGGCTCGCCGCGACCGATCTGTAGCTCGTCGGGCCGCAGCATCAGCGGGTGCATGCCGAGGTTGACTGCCGCCGCTTCGAAGCTGACCCGCGTCCGGGTGGAGGGCTTGTCGAAAAGCATGGCGAGCTTCCCGGCCGGGACGGCGCCGCGCCAGGCTGCGGGCTCTGCCTTCATCCGGCGAGCAAGCGAGACCAGGCGCGCGAGCTCGTCGGGGGTCAGCGACGAGACCGAAAGGTAATGGCGGGGCGGGTCGAGTGCGGGAACCAGGTGGTCAGCCGTTGTCGAAATCTTTGGAACCGGGCATCGAGCGAACTCCCTGTGGGCCCGGGCTGGCATCCACCCCACCGGGCACGGATGACGTGGCCGAACTCCAATCGGTTCAGGCCCTCGCGGGCTGTCGCCGCACGACTGGCTCCAGAAGGCTCCGAAGCGAGGGGCCGGTCGCCTCATCGAGCTCGTAGCGGACACGGACGATGGCCTTGTTCAGGCTGAGCACCCGGCGCAGGTCGATCGGCGTCGCCGCCAGCACCAGATCGGCAGGCACAGCGTTCAGTGTCGCCTCGAGCTCGCGTATCTGCTGGCCACCGTAGCCCATTGCCGGCAGCAGCGGTTCGAGCGCCGGGTAGCGGTCGAGGGTCGCCCGGATGCTGCCGATCGCATACGGCCTGGGGTCCACGAGCTCGGCGGCGAACCGGCGCGCGGCCACGATCCCGGCCCCGTACGTCATGCCGCCGTGGGTCAGCGTAGGCCCGTCCTCGACGACCACCACGCGACTGCCGGTGATCTCGCCGCCCTCCAGCGCGAGTCGTGAGCGCGCCTCGACGACGCATGCGCGCGGGTTGGCCAGGGCGATGTGCTCCCGCAACGTGACCAGCTGCTTCTCGCTCGCAGAGTCGATCTTGTTGATCACGACCGCGTCCGCCATCCGCAGATTGGTCTCGCCTGGGTGGTAGCGGAGCTCGTCGCCGACCCGGAGCGGGTCTGCCACCACGATGGCGAGGTCGGGCCGGTAGAAGCTGAAGTCGTTATTCCCGCCATCCCAGAGGACGACGTCGGCCTCCTGCTCGGCCTGGCACAGGATCGCGCCGTAGTCGACCCCGGCGTAGACCACGTGTCCGGCATCGAGGTGCGGCTCGTATTCCTCGCGCTCCTCGATGGTGGTCTCGTATCGGTCGAGATCGGCATATTCGGCGAAACGCTGCACCCTCTGAGCGACCAGGTCGCCGTACGCCATGGGATGCCGCACCACCACCGGGCGAAGCCCCAGCTCGTCCATGATGGCGGCCACGCGCCGGGTGGTCTGGCTCTTGCCCGACCCGGTGCGGACCGCGCAGACGGCGACGACCGGCTTGGCGCTTTCGATCATCGTGCGAGCCGGGCCGAGAATCGCGAAGTCCGCGCCCTGGGCCAGTGCACGCGAGGCACTGTGCATAACGTGCTCGTGTGACACGTCGCTGTACGCGAAGACCACCGTGTCGGCACGCTCGTCACGGATCACGCGCTCCAGCTCGTCCTCCGCGACAATCGGGATCCCGTCCGGGTACAGGGTGCCGGCCAGCTCGGGCGGGTAGCGGCGGTCCGCAATGCCCGGGATTTGGGTGGCGGTGAACGCCACCACCTCGACATCAGGGTCGTCGCGGTAGGCGACGTTGAAATCGTGGAAATCGCGCCCGGCGGCGCCCATGATCACGACACGCTGACGGCTCACGTGGAAGAACCTCTGCCACGGAGCGAGCGCCGACATGCCGAATGCCAGCAGGCTCAGCTCGAAGACGACGCCATCTTCGCATAGCGCCGCCCGCCCTGTGGCGCCTAGAGGCGATCAGAGCGCTCGCGGCGGTCGCTGCGCCGGGCTGGAACCGTTAGGCTCGCCAGTACGTGTCTGGACGGCGGTTGTCCAGGACGGGTATCTGCCGGCGGGCGGCCGCGACGCGGTCGGGGTCGAGGTCGGCCAGCACGACCCCAGGGCCGTCCGGCGCCTGCGCCACGACAATACCCCAAGGATCGACGACCAGGCTGTGCCCGTACGCCGGGTTCCCGGCCGGCGGCACGCCGCACTGCGCCGGGGCGATGACGTACGCCCCGTTCTCGATGGCGCGGGCGCGAAGGAGCGGCTCCCAATGGTCGCGCCCGGTGCGCTCTGTGAAATCGGACGGCACGCAAAGGACCTGCGCGCCGGCCAGAGCAAGCACGCGGTACAGCTCCGGAAAGCGGAGGTCGTAGCAGATCGATAGGCCCAGACGAAGCGACCCGGGTTCAGGGCCGGGTGTCGGGCGAGGCTCAAGGTCCGCGAGCGGGATGTCGGCGACCACGGCTCGATCCCCCGGTCTCGCCCGGGCCGACTCCCTGGCTGCAGGCCCTGCGTCGATCGAGACATCGAACAGGTGGATCTTGCGGTAGGTGGTCGCAACCGACCCATTGGGTGCGAGCAGGACGCTGGCGATGTACGGCCGGTCTGGATCGCCGCTCGCCTCGGCGACGCTTCCCAGCAACAGCCAGGCGGCGCGTTCGCGCGCGAGAGCCGCGAACGGCTCGACGAGCGAGCCGGGGACGGTCGTCGCGGCCGCTCGGTAACCGGCCGTCCGCCCCCGGTACAGGAACGCCTCCGGAAGGGCGACGAGCCGCGCGCCTGCGTCGAGGGCCTGGCCGGCCAGCGCAAGGGCGCGTTCGGTGTTCTGCCGGACATCATCGCCGGCGTCGAGCTGGACGAGGCCGACCCGGGCGATCACGACCGCAGGCCCGGCACGACGGCACCTTCGTCGAACGGCACGGGCGGCGAGGCGCCGGCTCCCGCGGCGCCTCCCTCGGCCGGTGTTGCCGGATCGATCCCCAGTAGCTCCAGGAACGTCTCGTTCGACGGCTCGCGACCCAGGAACGAGCGAAGCATCTCGACGGCATCGCGCGACCCGCCGGCCTCGAGGATCTCGCGGCGGTAGGCCGCCCCGACGTCGGCGCTCATGATGCCGGCGGCGCGGAACCGGCCGAACATATCGTCACCGTAGACCTTCGACCACAGGTAGCCGTAGTAGCCGGCGTCGTACCCGCCGAACAAGTGAGAGAACCCGCCCAGGTAGAACGTATCCTCGTGGAACGGCAGCCCCGTGACTTCCCAGGAGCGTCGGTTGATGGCATCCAGGTCTCGGTCCTCGGATGTGTCGTGCAAGCCCATGTCCAGCAGCCCGAGCGAGACCTGTCGCAGCATTCGCACGCCCACGTCCAGGTCGCGCGAGCGCACTAACTGCGACACCAAGTCCTCCGGGATCGACTCCCCCGTACGGTAGTGCCGCGCGAACCTTCGCAACACCGTCGGGTCCCACGCCCAGTGCTCCATGATCTGGCTGGGTGCTTCCACGAAGTCAGGCTCGGTCTCCCATCCGGAGAAGCGGACGAACTCGGTCCGGCCCAAGGACTGATGCAAGACGTGCCCGAACTCGTGGAACAGCGTCACCACTTCATCATGGAGCAGCAGCGACGGCTGGTGCTCCGAAGGACGGGTCAGGTTCGCCACAATGGCCGAGACGGTCGTGGCGCGCGGGCCGTCGGGGCGGCGGTGGCCGGCGACGAGCGGGAAGGCGGCTGCGTGTCCAAACTTTCCATCGCGCGGGAACAGGTCGACGTAGAAGTGCGCGATCGCCGCGCCCGAGGCACGGTCACGGATCTGGTAGAGCTGAACGTCGGGGTGCCAAGCGTGCGTCGGCTCGACGCGGAGGTAGGTGAGGCCGAACACGTCGCCGGTCAGGGCGAGCATTCCCTCCATCACGGAATCCAGCGGAAAGTACTCGGCGATGCGGTGCTGATCTAGGCCGAAGTCCCGTCGGCGTAGCTGGTCGTCGTAGTAGCGCCAGTCCCAGGAGCGGAGCTCCCGATCGCCCGTGTCGGCCTCGAGCAAGCCAGCCAGGTGCCTGACCTCGGCGCGTGCCTTCGCCTGCAGCGGCGGCACGATCTCGGCGTAGAAGCGCTCGACTGCCGCGGGGTCGCCGGCCATCTTGACCTCGAGGGCGAAATGCGCCCAGGACGGCAGCCCGAACAACTCAGCGATCCGCTTGCGGATCCACAGGGCCTCCTCGAGGACCGGGCGGTTGGCGTCGGCGCCGCGGTTGAAGAGCATCGCCTCGAGATCCCGGCGCAGATCGCGCCGCTCCGCCTGGTCGAGAAACGGAAAGACGCTTGGGTAATCCAGGCCGACCTCATACGTGCCAGGGCTGGAACCCCGCGGGAGCCGGCTGACATACGCGTCCGGCAGGCCGGCCAGGTCCTCGCGCGTCACCTCCAACCCGCCGCGCACGTCGTCGACGTTCCGCTGGAAAATGACTTCGAGCTCCACCAGACGGTTTCGGAGCCGCTGCAGTTCGGCACGCGCGGCGGCCGGTAGCTCATGGCCGGCACGCCGGAAATCGCGCAGCCAGTGATCGAGAAGCCGGCGGCGCTCACCCGTCAGTGCTGCCGCCTCGTCCGTCGACGCGAAGTGGCGGACTGCCTGGTACAGGTCGTAGCGGGACGACAGCGCGACGCGCCACTTGGCCAGCCGCTCCTCCGCGACCTGCGCGGCGTCGCGAACCGCTGCGTCGGGATGGACCCGCGCCATGAACGCGCCTCGCCCGTACGCCACTTGCACGCGGTCGAGGGCTCGGTCGAGGGGGAGCATGGTGTCATCGAACGTCGCTCCCGATCCGTTTGCCACCCGCTCGACGAGATCGTCTGCGGCGGCAAGGCCAGCGTCGGTGTCGTCCCGGACAGTTCCCGGCGAAACCGACGAATAGTCGAAGAGCATCGACCGATGGTAACGCCGGGTGGCCCGACAGGGTGCACCCGGGGTGCCTCGCGACGTCGGGGACGCCTCAGGCTGGCCGCACGGGTCGTCCGGGGCGCGGCCCGTATCTGCCTGACGGGCGCTGGAGCCGGCGCGCCGATCGACGCCGTGTTCGCAGGCGGGCCCGTTGTCCACGACGTGGACAACCAATGTGGATGGTAGGGGGCAAGTCCGGCTGGCGTTGGCAAAGTGGTGGACAAGTGGCGTTGACCGTGTAGCCGTGCGGCGGATACATTCGCGGCAGCCCGGAGGGGCCAGGACCCGAACCGCAGGACCGGCGGGCAACCATCGGACCGGCGATCGGGACAAGGGATCGGCGACAGGGTGTCTGGCTTGCCAGGCGCACCGCGATCCGGTTCAGGGTTCGGTTGTGTGGGCTGTCGGCTCCGGTCGACGGCGCGGACTCCGATCCGGGGTTCCTCCGGGCGTTCGCATGGCGCCGTCGAGACCGTCGACCGCCTGCGCGCACAGCTCTCGGGGTTCGCCGGACGGCTTTCGGCCCGTACCGCGCCAAGGCCTCGCAACGCCCGGGTCACGGCATGTTCGCTCACCAGCCGCGCGTGGCTTACTCGCCCAGCCCGACCCCCAGGATCGAGTACCCGCCGTCGACGTGGACAACCTCGCCTGTGACTGCCGACGAGAGGTCGCTGGCCAGCCAGACCGCGGTACCAGCCACGTCGTCCAGTGTGATGTTCCGGCGCAGCGGCGCGGTGTCGCGGAAGCGTGCGTACATGTCGCGGAACCCTGCGACGCCCGTCGCGGCGAGTGTGCGCACCGGCCCGGCGCTGATCGCGTTGACCCGGATCCCCCGCGGCCCGAGGTCCGCCGCCAAGTAACGCACGCTAGCCTCCAGCGCGGCCTTCGCGACTCCCATCACGTTGTAGTGGGGCACGGCGCGCTCAGCGCCCAGGTAGGTCAGTGTCATGATGCTGGCACCCGGCCGCAACAGAGGCAGTGCGGCCCGCGTGAGCAGAGTGAGCGAGTACGTACTGACGTCGAGTGCGAGATGGAACCCGGCGCGGCTCGTGTCGACGAACCTTCCGTCCAGGTCCTCGCGGTTCGCGAACGCCAGCGTGTGCACGAGGATGTCCAGGTCGCCGTGCGCCTCCCGCCACCGATCGAAGACCCGCGCGACCTGTTCGTCGTCGGTCACATCGCACGGCTCGACGAACGCGATGTCCAGCTGCCGGGCAAGCGGGCGGACGCGCCGATCGAGCAGCGACTCGACCGAGCTGAGACCGAGCACGGCGCCCTCAGCATGCAACGCCTTCGCGATGCCCCAAGCGATCGAATGGTCGTTCGCCACGCCGAAGATCAGCGCCCGTCTGCCGTCGAGCAGACCCATGAAGTCCTCCTCGTCCTGCGCGGAGCGTATCCGAAACGATGCGCGGAGTGTGGCCCAAGCACAACGCCGGGGGTAGGGCACTCCTGGGGCGCCGTTGTTGCGGCGATGGCGATCGACGCAGGCGCGGCCGCGGCCCAGCTCGTTCTCGATAACCCCGTTCCCAACATGAGATGTCGGACCTGGGCCACAGCCCGCACCGCGACGATCCGGAGCGCTTCCTGGTCATCTTGCGCCGCGTCCTCGCCCGATCCGGGTCGATGTCACCAGACCCCGCGCTCGCTCCTCAACCGGATTGCGACGGCCCGTTCGTAGGCCTCGACGTACCGCGGCGCTGACACCGCCCATGAGAAGTCCCGGTGCATGGCGCGCGCGACGAGCACGCGCCATCGGCACTCGTCGTGGTAGGCCACGATCGCGTGCCGGGCAGCCGCGGCCAGAGCTGATGGCTCGGCCGGCAGGAACACGAAACCGTCGCCCTCGTCGGGCCGCGCGTCGGCGTCCGTCACCGTATCGGCCAGGCCGCCGGTGCTCCGCACGATCGGGATGGTGCCGTAGCGCATCGCGAGCATCTGGCTCTGCCCGCACGGCTCTGACCAAGATGGCATCAGCAGCAGGTCGCTGCCGGCGTAGATCCGACGGGCTTCGTCCCGGTCGAAGCGATCCAGGATCGCCACACGATCAGGCCGGCGGGCGGCGAGCAGCTGCAGGCTGCGGACCAGACGCCCGTCGCCGGTGCCCAGGACAACGATCCGCGCGCCGTCTTCGAGCATTGTCTCGGCCGCACCGGCAAGCAGGTCCAACCCCTTCTGGGGATCGAGCCGGCCAACCATCCCAAAGAGCGGCGCGCCACGCTCGCCCCAATCGTCGCCCTGCCCGCTCCGGCCGTCATCACGTGCGCCCCGGGCATCGCCCGGCGCCGGGAACACGTCGATCCCCAGGCGAAAGGCGAGGTCCCGCTTGCACGCCAGTTTTCCGGCTGGGTCCGCCGACGAGAACCGCTCCGTCAAGCCTCGTCGGTCTCGGGGTCCCACAGCCGCGAGTCGATGCCATTGAGGATCCCTGTGTACGTGTCTCCCCTCGGGCGAAGCACGTCGTCGAGGCCACCGGCGCACTCTGGACTTCATCGATTGCGCCGCATAGTTCGGGCTCACGGTGTTGACGATATCGGCGCGCGCGACCTCCTCCCTCAAGAGATCGACCCCGTCCGCCGTCCCCACGTCGGCGGGCAAGCCGAGCGCCCACGCCTGCTCGCGCGGTACCCAGCCGTGATACGCAAGGTTGTGGCACGTGACCATGGTCGCCATGCCGGTCAGCGCGGGGTCCGCCCCGTAGGCGAAGTCGCGGAGCAGCACTGCCGGCCCTGCCGGCCAGTCGTGCCCGTGCAACACAGCGACCCCGCCGCCTTCGGCGCGGATCGCCTCAAGGGCAGCGCGCCCGAGCAGCGCGAAGCGGGCACCATTATCCGGGTAGTCCGAGCCCCCCTCACCGTAGTAGCCAGCGCGGTCCAAGCTGGCGGCGTGGTCCACGAGCCGCAGCCGGTAGCCGTCAGCCCTTGCCGTCAGCACCTCGACGACTTCGCCGACGGTGCTGCCTTGCGTGTCGGACGCGCTGGGCGGCGCTGGCTGGGGCACCGTGAGCAGGCTGCGTTCGGGTGAGCCCGGAGGCTGGAGGCCGCGGTAGCGGGGCAGGTAGACGTCGACCTCGTGGCCCAGCTCACCCAGCGCGCGCGCCAATGCGTCGACGACGTCGGCCAGCCCACCGGTCTTGGCGAAGGGCTCGCACTCGGAGCTCACCATGGCGACCCTCATGGCCGAGGATGGTACGCGGCGGCCCGACAGGTGTAGCCGCCGGTCAACTCGGTTCGGGCGCACCCGTTCGTGTAGGATCGCACCACCCATGCAGCAAGCCCCCGTGGTGCCCACGCTCCCGCCGCCGGCGTTCCGGCTTCCCGCCCGCCTCGACGGACTCAGGACCCTCGCCTACAACCTGTACCCGACCTGGCACCCCGATGCCCGCCAGCTCTTTTCCCGCATCGACCCGGCGCTCTGGTCGCGCTACCGGAACCCGATTTCGATCTTGCTGAGCCACCAGGGGTGGGCTGACCTCCTCGACAACCCCGCCTTCATGGCGGAGTACGAGATGGTCCTGCATGACTTCGAGCGCTATATGGCCGACGGGACCGGCCACTGGTTCGTCCGCCGCCACCCGAACGACCTAGACGGGCCGATCGCCTACTTCTGCGCCGAGTACGGCCTCAGCGAGACGCTCGGCATCTACTCGGGAGGGCTGGGAGTCCTTGCTGGCGACCACACCAAGACGGCATCGGACATGGCGCTGCCGTTCGTGGCCGTGGGCCTCTTCTACCGCCGCGGCTACTTCCGCCAGACGATCGACGCCGACGGGCACCAGGAGCACGCCTACCCAGACTACGACCCACTGCGGCTGCCGCTTCTGCGCGTCGCATCCGCGGAGGGCGATGCCCTGCAGGTCCCCGTCGACCTGCCTGGCCGTACCGTCTGGTGCGCGGTCTGGCTGGCACAGGTGGGGCGCGTCCCGCTGCTGCTGCTCGACACGGACGTAGCGGACAACGCGCCGGAGGATCGGCCCATCACGGGCATCCTGTACGTTCGGGGGCGCGAGATGCGCTTCTGCCAGGAGATGGTCCTGGGCGTGGGCGGGGTGCGTGCCCTTCGCGCCCTCGCCATCCGGCCGGCGGTCTGGCACCTGAACGAGGGACACTCCGCAATGATGCTCGTCGAGCGTGCTCGCGAGCTTGTCGCCCAAGGCCTGCCGCTCGACGATGCGCTTACGGCCGTCCGCCGCGATGCAGTCTTCACGATCCACACCCCCGTGTCCGCCGGCAACGAACGCTTCGACGCAAACCTCGTGCGCCGGGTCGCGTCGCCCCTGTCGGGCGACGACGGGGTGGATCTGGAGCGGATCCTCGAGCTCGGGCGGGGTGTCGACGGCACGGGGGGCGAGTTCGACATGACCGCCTTCTGCCTTCGCCTCACTAACGGCGCCAACGCCGTGAGCAAGCTCCATTCGCAGACGGCGAACGCAATGTGGCGCCCCATCCTCGACCATCCCATCCTCGGCATCACAAACGGGATCCACGTTCCCAGCTGGGTGGGGCGCCCGGTCCGTAGCCTATACCAGGAGCATGGCGGCGATCTGGACGATCTCGACGCAGACGTGCGGGGCCACCGCTTCTGGGACAGCATGGACCAGGTCCCCGACCGCCAGCTGTGGAGCGCCCACTCCCGGCAAAAGCTCGAACTGGCGCACTTCGTCCGCGGGCGGCTGCTGAGGCAGCTGGCACGACACGGCGAGTCGCCGGACGAGCTGCGGGCAATCGGCCAGGTGATGGATCCGAACGCGCTCACGATCGGGTTCGCGCGCCGCTTCGCGACCTACAAGCGAGCCTCGCTGCTGTTCACGGACGAGGAACGGCTGGCCAGGCTCCTCTGGAATCCTGAGCGACCCGTGCAGATCGTGTTCGCCGGCAAGGCGCATCCCGCGGACCGGCCAGGACAGAACGTCATCCAGGATATCTGGGGGCGGAGCCAGTCGCCCCGCCTGCGCGGCCGCGTGTTCATTATCGAGGACTACGACATGCGCGTCGCCCGGTTCCTCATCCAGGGCGTGGACGTGTGGCTCAACAACCCGCGGCGGCCGCTCGAGGCATCCGGGACAAGCGGCATGAAGGCCGCCGTCAACGGCGTCGTCAACTTGTCGGTCCTCGACGGCTGGTGGGACGAGGGATGGACGGGCGCCAACGGGTGGGCGATCGGCGGACGCGACACGACGGGCGACGAAGGGGCGCAGGACTGGGCAGACGCCGAGGAGCTGTACCGGATCCTGGAACAGGAGGTCGTTCCACGCTACTACGAACGGGACCGCGACGGAATCCCTGCGGCGTGGCTGGAGACGTGCCGCGCCTCAATCCGCACCACGGTCTGGCGGTTCTCGACGACGCGGATGCTCGAGGAATACACGGAGCAGCTGTACCTCCCCGCGGCACGCAACTCGCGGCGGCGCGGGAAACCGGGCCGCGCGCGGGGGGCGCGCCCGGTTGCGGCCGGCGCCCGGGCGGGCGGCGCACGAGTCATCGCTTCCGAGCACTCGGCGGAGACGGCGCCGGAGGCTCGCGACCAGGCATGAGCGGCAGCCTGGCGACCCGAGGGGACGGAGGAAAGTCGGTGGCGGGACGCATCGCGCTCGCGCTGGCAATTCACAACCACCAGCCCGTCGGCAACTTCGGCTGGGTGTTCGAGGACGTCTTCGGGCACGCGTACGAGCCGCTGCTGCAAGCGCTCGAGCGACACCCGGGCGTCCGCCTGTCGCTGCACTACACGGGACCGCTCATCGAGTGGATCCGTGGCGAGCACCCTGACTTTCTGGATCGCCTCCGGACACTCGCGGCGCGCGACCAGGTCGAGATGCTGGGTGGCGGCTACTGCGAGCCCGTGCTCGTGTCGCTCCCCGAGCGCGACCAGCACGGCCAGCTCGTCCGGATGGCGGACGACGTCGAGCGTCTGTTCGGCCGCCGGCCGCGCGGGGCGTGGCTCGCGGAGCGCGTGTGGGAACCGCAGCTCCCCTCGGTCTTGGCCGACGCCGGCTACGAGTGGACGATCCTCGACGACAACCACTTCCGCGCCGCTGCGATCGCGGAGGACGCGATGTGGGGCGCATACGTCACGGAGGACCAGGGCCGGCTCCTGCGCATCTTCGGCACCGAGCAGGGACTCCGCTACCGGATCCCGTTCGGGACCCCCGAGGACGTCATCGCCCATCTCCGCGCGAACGCCACGGACGACGGCCGCCGGTTGGGGATCATGGGCGACGACGGCGAGAAGTTCGGTGCGTGGCCTGGGACGTACGAGCACTGCTGGGGCAGCGGGCACTGGATCGACCGGTTCTTCGGGCTGCTCGAGGACAACGCGTCGTGGCTGACGACCGTGACGCCGTCATCCTGGCTGGAGCGCGACCCGCCCGTGGGTCGAATTCTACGTTCCGACCGCGTCGTACATCGAGATGGGCGAGTGGGCGCTCCCGCCGGCAGATTCGAGAATGCTCACCGCCTTGGTGAAACGGGCCTCCGAGGAGGACCTGCCGGAACGACGTTTCCTGCGGGGCGGCTTCTGGCGCAACTTCCAGGTGCGGTACCGCGAGATCAACGACCTGCACAAGCAGATGTTGCGGGCATCGGACAAGGTGGCCGCGATGCCCGTCGGCCCGGAGAAAGACGCGGCGCTCGATCACCTGTACCGCGGCCAGTCGAACGACTGCTACTGGCACGGGTTGTTCGGCGGCATTTACATCGTCCATATGCGCCTGGCCACCGCCGCGCACCTGATCGCCGCCGAGGACCTCGCGGACGAGGTCCGCCTCCGCGATACCCCAGCGGACCGCTCCGCCGTCGATTCCACCGAGACCCCAGCCGGCGGCGGCGCGCTCCTCGACGTCGACATGGACGGCGTGCCGGAGGCATACCTTGCGGCAGCCGGCCAGGTGGTGACGGTCGATCTCGCGGAAGGCGCGGCGATCAGCGGCTGGGACCTGCGGGCGACGTGTCTCGCGCTGGCGTCGGTGATGCGACGGAGACCGGAGGCGTACCACGCGACGCTCAAGGCCTACGAGGAGGGTCTCAGAGCGGCGGAGGGCGGGGTCCAGACGAGCGGCCCGGAACCGTCGGGTGCGGAGGCAGGCCGCGAGGCACCGCAGACGATCCACGACATCGTCGCGACCAAGGAGCCCGGGCTCAGCCGGCTCCTCGTCTACGACCGCCACGAGCGCCGCTCGGCCCTGCTCCACGCGATGCCCCGATCGACCGAGACAGCCGCGTTGCGGAGCCAGGCATACGCGGAGCTGAGTGACCTGGTGGATGATCCATACCGCGTGGCGTGGCGCGGCGACGACGAGCTCGTCGCCGAGCGCGACGGCTTGGTGGCCGGCCAACCCGTGCTGGTGCGGAAGACGTTCCGGCTGGCGGGCGGGCGGCTCGACCCATCGCTGGACGTCGCCTTCGAGATCGCACACCGCGGCGACGTGCCGATCAACGTCGATCTGGTGCTCGAGTGGAACGTTGACCTCGCCGGCGGCGGCAACCCGGCCGCCTACTACGCGGTGCCGGCCGACGGACCGGTCCACCGCGCGCTGAGCGAGGGCGCCGTCCGGCGCTACGCACACGACTCGTCGGGGCATCCCGGCGTCCTCGGTTCACTCTCGTTCGGCAACGCCTACGAGGGAGCCGAGGTCCGCGCGACGCCGACGCCGCCGCCGACGTTGCGTGGTACCCCGTCGAGACGGTCTCGAACTCCGAGGCGGGGTTCGAGCGCCAGTACCAGGGCAGCTGCCTTCTCCTGCGCTGGCCGCTTGCTTTGGAGCCCGCGGCGCGCGCCGCATTTCGCGTGCGCTTCGACGTGACAAGCTCGCGCGATCACCGAGCCGAGGAGCGATGACCGGGCTCCGCCTGGCCGTTCACGGCCACTTCTACCAGCCCGACAGGAGGGACCCGTTCTCGGGCAGGGTCCCACCCGACCCCACCGCCGCCCCGGCCCCCGACTGGACCGTCCGGATCACCGATGAGTGTTACGCGCCGAATGCCGTCCGCGGTAACTTCCGCCGCATTGGGTGGGACCTGGGACCGACTCTCGCGGCGTGGTTGCGCGAACATCGACCGGACGTGCACGACGCGATCGTGGGCCAGGATGACGGGCGCAACGCCATCGCCCAGGCGTACCACCACACGATCCTTCCGCTCGCCTCGACGCGTGACCGGCGCACGGAGATCCGCTGGGGGCTCCGCGATTTCGAGCTGCGCTTCGGCCGCCGGTCGGCCGGGATCTGGCTGCCCGAGACCGCGGTCGACCTCGCGACACTGCGCATCTGCGCCGAGGAAGGAGTCCGCTACACCATCCTTGCGCCCTGGCAAGCCGGCACGGACGGCGACCTCGACACGCGGCGCCCGTACCGTGTTGAGGTGGGGGGCGGTCGTTCTGTCGTCGTGATGTTCTATGATGGTGCGCTTTCCGCGGCGGTGAGCTTCGATCCAGCCGCCACGCAGAACGCGGACGAGTTCGTGCGTTCCCGGGTGTTGCCGCGGCTCGTCGATCACCCGCCAGCGGATGGTTCGCCGACCTCGCTGATCGCGACGGATGGCGAGCTGTACGGGCACCACCAGCGGTTCCGTGAACTGTTCTTGGCCCGCCTCACCAATTGGTATGGAAGCGGATCGGGCGATCCGCACCTCCAGGTGGCCGCGCTCGGCGACCTGCTCGACGCGTCCGCACGGCCTTCGCTGCCCATCATGACCATCCAGGATCGGACGAGTTGGTCCTGCCACCACGGCGTGCTGCGGTGGAGCGGTGAGTGCCCGGACGCGGCCGACGGCCGCTGGAAGCAGCCGCTTAGGCTCGCGCTCGATCGTCTCGCCGCGGCCATCGACGCGCTCACGGATGCGCTGCTGCAGCCACTCGGGATCGACCCGTGGGCGGCCCGCGACGGGTACGTGGACGTGGCATCGCAGTACACGACCGCGGATTCCTACGTCGAGCGACTCCTGGCGGCGCGCCCTCGGTCCGGCAGGCGTACGCAGACTGTCGTGCGGAACTTGCTGGCCGCGCAGTCCTCGCGACTCTCCATGTTCCTGTCTGACGCCTGGTTCTGGGACGACCCCGGACGGCAAGAGACGCTGCTGGCACTTCGGTTTGCCGCGCATGCGGCGCGAACGGTCGATGGCGTCGCCGGCTCCCGGCTCGAGCGCGCGCTGCTCGACGACCTTGCGACGTTGCGCTCGCGGGCGACGGGCCGCGACGGGGTGGCCCTCTACCAGCTGGCGCTTGAGCAGGTGGGGCAACGGCCACCCGGCTGAGCAAGTGAGCGCGGGCCGGGCGGTCAGGACACGCCGGGTGCCCGCGGCGAGACTGCGGCCTCGATGATCTCCGCCGCCGCCGCGAACCCCGCGCGCCCAGTGTCGATGGAGAGGCCGTACAGCCGGACGTCGAGCCAGTCCCGGCCGTAGATCTGCTTGATATAGGCGGCCCGGTTGGCGTCCACCTCGTGGATCCGCCGTACCGCGGCCGGTCGGTCGATCTGCTCGCGCTCCATGACAATGCGCTCGCGGAACGGTGCCTCGGCGTGAAGGAACACGTGGAACGCGCCAGGCTCGTCGCGCAGGATGTGCGCGCCTCCCCGGCCGACGATGACGACGTTCCCGGCCCTTGCGGTCTCCCGCACCACCTCCTGTGTCAGCTCGAGGACCTCGCGACGCGGGTCGTACACGGAATCCGGATAGGGCGGCTCCCAGGCCATCCCGAACCCGGCGGCGAGCGGCGAGAACGACATCGCAAGCCGATCGAGCAGGGTCGTGGGCCGCTCGTCCTCCGCCTCGACATCTTCGGCCGTGAGGGACGCACGGCGCGCCACTTCCGCGATGAGCGACTGGTCGACGACCTCCAGGCGCAGATGATCCGCGAGAAGCCTCGCGACGCTCGACCCGCCGGCTCCGAACTGCCTCGAGATCGTAATGACCGCCATGCGTCACCTCCTCGATGCCCGCACCGCTGCCGAACTTCCCGAGGATACGCCGCCTACTATCCGGTCGAGCGCTCCGATCTTGCCATCCGCACCCGCCGACGTCGGCCGGTCCACCCGGCCAGGCGCGTCGCAGTCAGACGGGCGATTGCGACCGGGCGCCCGCGTGATCGCGCACCTGCACCGCCGTTTCCTCGAGCACGATCCGGCGGAGCCACCGCACGGGCGGCGAGCCGTGAGACACGATGGCGTCGAGATGTCCGCGGTAGTCGAAGTCGCCCACGTCGTCGTAGCCGCCGACGATGCGCGAGTCCGGCACATCCTCGCGCCGTCCACCGTGCGCCTCGGCCCAGCGCCGCCGAGCTTCGAGCTCGAGGTTCCACAGCTCCGCGGACCCGGCGTAGTACGTGGAGAGCTGCGTCGACGTCAGACGCGCGCGGGTCCACTTTGCCCGCGCCTCCTGCTCCTCCTGGTATCCGGTCTCGACCATGAGGCGCATCGCCTCGTACTCCGTCATCGAACCGGCGTGAATCCCGACGTCCAGCAGCGCGTTCACGATCGAGCGCAGGTAGAACTTCCAGTGCGTGAGCAGGAGCGCTGGATCCCGTCGGCCGTATCCCACGTCCATCATCGCCTGCGTGACGTGCACGGCCCATCCTTCGATAAATGCACCAGATCCGAAGATGGGTCGCACGAGCGAGGGTCAGCGGTTGGACCAATGCAGCTGGAGGTAGTGGCCCGGGACTGCCTCGTGGATGCAGAGGAGTCGGAGCATGCGGTCGTTGTCCTCTCGCAGGTAGGACTCCACGCGCTCCGCCGGCCAGTCGCTGCCGGGAGGGGTGATCCAGAACAGGCTCTTCTGGCCTTTCTCGAGCGGACCCGGCGGATCCAGGAACGCTCCCCCGAGCGAGCGCATGAAGGTCGGCGTCCAGGTCACGTCGAGCGGCTCGCGAGGGAGCCCGATCACCTGGTTGCGCCGCACGAACCGGGCGATCCGGGCGACCTCGCGGGTGCAGTAGTCAAGCAGCTCGTCCGGCCCGCGGTGCTGGCGCCCGATCGCGTCCAGGACCGCCCGAACCATGGCGCCCTCGGCGTCCGGCCGTCCCTCGGGCAACGGAGCGTCGGCCATCCATGCGGGCCACAACTGGCGGGCCAGCCGGGCCATCTCGGCGCGGACCACCAAGGCGTCGCGCGTCGCGCGCGCGGACAGCTCCTCGGGAGATAGGTCGCTGGCAAGAACATAGCGAAGCTTGCGCGCGTACAGGTCGGGTCCGAGCCGTCCGTCCCCGCGGGCTCGCGGCAGCACGTCGCGTTCCAGGCACCGGCGAAGCTCGTCGAGCGCCGCGGTCGCAAGTGGCACGGCCTCGTCGAAGAGCGAGGGCAGCTGGAACGCGTCCTCGTCGTACCGGTTCCTGTCGGCCGTCCTGACCGCCTCGTCGATGATCTCCGGGATCCCGGCGAGATGCTCCAGTGCAATTTCCGTGTGGAGTCGAGACACGGGGCGATCCGGCCCGCCAAGCAGGTTCTCCCTCGCCGCGGCGGTCACTGAGTGGAGATGCCGGAGCCTGCCCCCGAAGGCCTCGCCCCGGTGCTTCCAGGGCGCGTACTCGCGGGCCAGCAACGCGAACAGCCCGCTGCCGATCAGTTCCACATAGAAGAGCGGATTCCAGGTCTCCTCGCGGAGCATCTCCTCCTCGAAAAGGTACGCGTCGAGAGTCTCGAGCAGGATCTGGCGGTCGACTCTCGCGTCCGGTGTCAGGGTGATGTCCGCCGGAGCGACAAACTGCGCGCGCCAGCGCCGGAGCAGTGCCACGCGTGCTAGGCGGCCTCTTCCCGACAGATCGGGCCAGCGGTTGTCGAAGCGATGGTCGCCGACGTGCGTGGCGCTGACGGGGTAGGCCAAGAAGAACTCGTCGAAGAAGTCACGCAGCAGGTACTCGAACGGCGTCAGTGGCGTCGGCCGGTAGTCAACGACGCACGGCTCGAATGGTTCGTACTGGTCGTGCGGCGGCGGGACGTGCGGGTCCACAGGCTTCACGGGCACATGGTACGGGGAGTCCAGGCCGTGGCGCGGGGGCCGTCGCCGCCCGGCACCAGGTCCAGACGGACGCCGCTGCCTGCCGAGGGACGGGCCGCCTACAATGCGGACCGTGCTCGACATTCTGATCAAGATCGGGATCAATGCGGCAGCGCTGTTAGCTGCCGTTGAGCTCGTGCCCGGCATCGGCTTCGACTTCGGCAGCCAGTGGTGGAAGCTGGGGCTGGTCGCGCTGCTGCTCGGCGTCATCAACACGTACCTGCGTCCGATCGTCAGGCTCCTCGCGCTCCCGATCAACCTGCTCACGATGGGGCTGGTCGGACTAGTCATCAACGCGGGCATGGTGCTGCTCCTCGCGCTGGCCAGCGATCAGCTTCGGCTCGGGTTCACGATCAACGGGTGGCCCATCCGCCCGTTCACCCTCCAGGTGATCTGGGCGGCGTTCCTCGCATCCGTCGTGATCAGCGTCGTGGCGCTCGTGTTGAGCCTGGCCTTCGGGCAGAAGCGCGTCCTCGGGATGCGGATCTGACGGACAGCGTCCGGCTCTCGCTCTCCCGGCGGGCCTTCCGCGAGCGGATCGAGGCCCGGCAGCTCTTGTTCGACGGAGCGATGGGCACGCTGCTGTTCAGCCGTGGCATTCCTCAACATGCCTCACTCGACCAGCTTGTCGTGGCCCGACCCGAGATCATCGCCGCGATCCACCGCGAGTACATCGCATCGGGCGCCGACGCGATCGAGACGTGCTCGTTCGGGGCGAACCGTGTCAGGCTGGCTCCGTTCGGGCTGTCGGCCGACGCAGGCCGCCTGAACCGTCGAGCGGCGCAGCTCGCCCGCGAGGCCCGGGACGTCGCCGGGCGGGACGTGCTGGTAGCCGGCTCGGTTGGGCCGCTCTCCTCTGCCACGCACGGACTGCAGCAATTGTCTTCAAAGCAGGCCGAGGGCGCGTTTCGCGAGCAGATCGAAGGCTTGCTCGAGGGCGGCGTCGACATGGTGGTGCTCGAGACGTTCGGGCGCCTAGAGGAGCTCCTGCTCGCCCTCGCCGTGGCGCGGGGCTTGTCCGACGTGCCCATCGTCGCGGAGATGACGTTCGACGAAGACCTGCGCGCGGCCGACGGCACGGCCCCCATCATCGCCGCCGCTGCGCTGGCGGACGCCGGCGCCGACGCGGTCGGCGTCAACTGCGGTGCGGGTCCGGTCGTGTGCCTCGACGCACTCGCCGAGATGCGGGCACGGTCCGAGATCGCCCTCTCGATTATGCCCAATGCCGGCCTACCGCAGCGCGTCGAGGGCCAGTTCCTGTACGCCGCTGACCCAACGTACCTCGGCGAAATGGTGCCGCGCTTCCTTCAGGCGGGCGCATCGATCGTCGGGGGCTGCTGCGGGACGACGCCCGCTCACGTCGCCTCGATGCGAGTGGCCCTCGATCGGGCGCTGGCCGCGCACGCGGATCTCGCCGACACGATGCCTCCTCCGGGCCTACGCGAGCGGGCCCTCGCTCGCGAGCTGCCCCGCACCGGGGCGGTCGAGATCGCTGACGAGGAGTCGCCCGGGCCGACGGGGTTGGCCAAGGCGCTGGCCGCCGGCCGGTTCGTGGTCAGCGTCGAGATCGACCCGCCACGGTCGGTCCGCATCGAACGCACGCTCGAGGCGGCGCGGCTGCTGCGCGACGCGGGCGCGGATCTCGTGAACGTCAGCGACAGCGCCATGGCCCGCGTGCGCATGGGCGCTATGGCTGTCGCCTTCGCGATCCAGCGCGAGGTTGGTATCGAGTGCCTGGTCCATGTCACCACGCGCGACCGCAATCTGATGGCGCTCGAGTCCGAGCTGCTGGGCGCGCATGCCCTAGGCATCCGCAACGTCCTCGCCCTAACAGGCGACCCGCCCCATGCCGGCGACTATCCGACCGGCACGGGCGTCTGGGACGTGGACTCGGCCGGCCTGATCGCGATCCTCGCGCGGCTCAACCGAGGCGAGGACCCGGCTGGAAGCCCGATCGGGGCACGGGCAGGCTTCACTATCGCGTGCGCCCTGGACCCGACCGCGACGGACCTCGATCACGAGCTTGGCCGGCTCGAGCAGAAGCTCGCTGCCGGCGCCCAGATCGTCATGACGCAGCCAATCTACGACCGTGCCCAGTGGACGCGGCTGACGGAGGGAATCGAGCGGCGCTGGGGCAAGCCGCGGCTGCCCGTTCCGATTCTGGCCGGGGTGCTGCCCCTCCATTCATCGCGGCACGCCGAGTTCCTGCACAACGAGGTTCCGGGCATCACAGTCCCGGAGAGGGTCCGATCGTCGATGCGCTCGGCCGGGGACCGCGGCGCCGAGCTTGGCCTGGAGCTGGCGATGGAACTGCTCGCTGACCTCCGGACGCTCGCAGATGGGACCTATCTCATGCCCAGCTTCGGTCGGTACGAGGTGGTGGCTGAACTCGTCCGGCGGATCCGCTCCACCGAGCCGGCCGGCGCGCCGGTGGACGCGGGGTAAGCGGCCGGCGATGCCCGAGTCGTTGGGCCGTCACGCGCGATGGATGGAGGTCGGGCCCGGCGTGTTCCGACGGCGGTACGCGGCGTTTGACCAGGGGATCTGCGTCGTCGTCGGCGACGGCGAGGTGCTGGTCGCCGACACACGCTCGACGGCGGACCAGGCACGCGAGTTGCTCGAGGACTTGCGGTGGCTCACGCCGTTGCCCGTCCGCGTCGTAGTCAATACGCATGTCCACTTCGATCACACGTTCGGGAACGCCCAGTTCGCCAAAGCCGCGATCTGGGGGCATACACGATGCGCGGGGGAACTGCTGCGGAACGGAGAGGCACGGCGCGCGGGGGTCGTGGCCTGGGCGCGCGGGAGTGGGCCCGACGGGGCCGCCCTGGCCGACGCCGTCGCATCAGTCGAGATCGTCCCGCCACGCCACATCGTGGGGGACGACGGCGGCATCCTCGAGGTCGGCGGCAGGCTGGTGGAGCTGCACTACCTCGGGCGTGGCCACACCGACGCCGACCTGGTGCTCGCCGTTCCCGACGCGGGCGTCGTGATCGCCGGCGACCTCGTCGAGGAGGGCGCGCCGCCGTCGTTCGAGGACTCCTACCCGCTCGACTGGCCGGAGACGCTAGATCGCGTTGCGGCGCTGGCGCGGAGCGTTGCCCTGCCCGGCCGCGCCGCGGTCGTCGCGCCCGGGCACGGCGCGGTGGTCGACGTCGCGTTTGTCGAGCACCAAGCCGAGGATCTCCGGGCGATTGCGCGGTCAGCACGCGAGTGGCACGAGGCTGGCCTTCCCGAGGCAGACGCCGCAGCCCGCCTCGACCTGCCGTTGGCCGCAGCCGTCGCCGCGATCGGCCGCACGTGGGCTCAGCTACCGACGCGAACCTGAGATCCGCCGCGCGGGCTCGGCTTATGCCGCGAGATCTGACCAGCCGGCCCTGCGTGCTCCACGCCGGGCCCGTCGTACACTCCTTCTATGGGCGCCGTCGACACCATGGACGTCTTCTTCGAGCGCATGAATGCAGGCGACCGCGAGTTGGCGGTCCGGCTCTTCGACGAGAAGGCCGAGATGCGGATCCACGTGCTCGGCAACGTCCGTGTGCTGCGTGGTGAACAGATGGCGGGCTGGTTCCTTCGCGCGGACCGCGGTATGAAGATGCTGCCGGGCGAAGGCCGGGACCTGGGCAACACGTTCGAGTGCAACCTTCTCGTCATCCGGCCGGGTGCGCAGTCGCAGGAGCTCGACGCCACGTTCCGCGTCGAGGCCGGGAAGATCACGGCGATCAACTTCGCGCCACGCTGAACGCCGCGATCAGGGAGCGGCAAGTCCTGAGGGCGCGGCGGTCACTCCGGAGCCTCCGGAGCTCGCACCCGAGACTGGGATCGTCAGCCTATCGCCGATCCCCAGCTTGTTCTCGTTCTTGATCTGAGGATTGGCCTTCATCAACTCCGGGACCGTGAGCCCATACCTGGTGGCGATGCCGGACAGAGTGTCGCCCTGTACGACGGTGTAGACGAACGGGGTCGGCAGCGGCGGTGGTGTCGGCGCGATCGAGACGCTTGGGGCGACTGACGGCGCAGGAGCCGGTGTGGCCAGCGGCTGCGCTCCGAAGAGCCCTGGCAGCAGAGTGGGGGCCAGAAACAGCACAAGCGCGGCGACAAGAACGGCCACGACGCCGAGCCAGACACGAGGGACGTGCGGGAGTCCAAGGGGCATGTGGAGGCTGGGGTACGCCTCGCGCCGCCGCGGGCGTTCCCAGTCGGGTCCCCCGTCTCCGGCCAGGGCTGCCGGTACACGTCGCGGTAGAGGAACGGTGCGTCCGAGCCCCCCCGGGGGTGCGTGAGCTCCTGCGTCCTCGCCACCGAGCGACGACGCCGTTTCTACGCGCGCCGCGCGCCCAGGACGGGGTGTGCCGTCCGGCCGCAGGTCCGGGCTCGGCCGGGCAGGCGTGACGCGGTCCGTCCTCGTCCCACGAGCCTCACGTGGGCCATCCTGACCCTCCGAAGGCCCGCCGGGGCGGGCGCCCGCGCGCTCCGGCGCGGCAGGACCATGGCGACCGGCGAGGAACGTCGGGAGGTCGACATCGTCGGTGAACGAAGCGCGTAGGGTTCGCGCCGGCGGCGCCGCAGGCACGGGTGCGGTTCGGGCGGGCGCGACAGGAGCAGCCGCCGGGGTCGGCTCCGGCGTGCCGGCGTCGGCGCCGGCGCTGCCGGAATATTCCTCGCCCGACCCAGCTGTGCCCTGGCCCGGCTCCCACCCGCTGCTCGGCGCGTCGTCGACCTCGCCTGCCAGCCATGGCGGCGGGGCCGCCCACGCCCGCCCGTCGCCCCAGATGGTCGGTTCCGACCCGACTTCACGGGGAGGCGCGTCGTCGGAGCGCCCCACGACCGAGTCGACGCCGATGACTCGAGCCGCCTCGCGCCGTGCCCAGTCCTGAAACGTCGGGCAGGTAGCAAATGAGGGCGACAAGCAGTATTCGTGCTGGTGGGCGATCGCACGAGGCGCGGGCTCGGGCTCCGCGTAGCATCGGTGCCGGCGATCAGGCACGTCGATCCGCATGTCGCGATCGCCGGCCAGGGCCAGAAACGGACAGGCGAGCAGTCCGTCCGCGCCGGCGGCTGGGCGATCGTGCATGCCGGCATGATACCGGTCGCCGAGCTCTGGAGGCTGCCGCTGGGGGCACTCGCGAGAGTCGCGGATCGCTCGTGTAAGCAGCACACGCGCCTGCGCCCGCTCGCCGTCCGTGGCACGATGGTGCTGTCGTGATCTACGGAATTGGGAGGAGTCTACCCGTGATTCGAGAGCGAATTGTCGCGGCCGTTCGCCCACGCCACACCCTACATGCGCACTGCGACATCCCGTGTGGCATCTACGACCCGCACGGGGCCGAGCTCGGCGCCCGCACCGTCGCGCGCATGGTCGAGCTGATCAACGAGAACCTTGGCGATGACGTCGCCCAGCGCAACAAACTCGTTCGCTGCGTCTCCGTGAAGGAGCAGCACGCGGAGCTCGTCAAGCGCGAAGTCCAGGTCATCTGGAGCGATTACTTCAAGCCGGAGCACGTGGAGAAGTACCCGCAACTGCACGACCTGACCTGGCGCATCCTGAAGCAGGCGGGCAAGTGCAAGCAAAGCGTCGACGCCGGGGCAGCGGCTGAACTGCAGGCGCTCGTCAAGCAGTTCGCAGACATCTTCTGGGAGACGAAGGGCGGGCGCCCGCAGGCCTGACCTCGGCGCAGCCACCCGGTTCGACCGCCGTCCATGCCCATGCGCGCCGAGGATGATGACGTCCGGGACGCCCGGTTCCGCTCCGGCGTCCGGTTCGGGATCGGCCTAGCTGCGGTCGGCCTTGCCCTTGCTCCGGCGGTCGGCCGTGTGGTGCGCAGTTGGCCGCTTCGCAGCGCGGTGGCGGGAACCAGCATGCGGCCAAGCCTCGAGCCGGGTGACTGGCTTCTGGTAGATCCACGTGCGTACGCCAAGCGTGCACCGAGACCCGCCGAGCTGGTCGCCGTGCCCGACCCTGGAGAACCGTCTCGCTGGCTCGTCAAGCGCGTCGCCGGCGTGGCTAAGGATGGCCGCCTCGAGCTCCTCGGAGACGATCCCGGCTCGTCCACCGACTCCCGCGCGTTCGGCTTGGTGGACCCGGCAACCGTGATCGGCCGGCCCTGGGCACGGTATTGGCCGCCGAGACGGGTCGGACCGGTCCGCTGACGTCGGCTGCGGGTCACGGGGACGGCGTGCCCGCGTAGCATGAACGATCACGGCGAGGTGCCCGAGTGGTCCAAGGGAGAAGGCCCGCAAAGTCTTCGTTCGCTGGTTCGAGTCCAGCCCTCGCCTCTATCAACCGCACGGCCCGGCGCACTCAGGGGGCCGGCCCGTTTCGGGAGCACGACCTAGCTGTCGGCTGCCGGGCGCCGAAGGACGAAGATGACCAGACTCGATCCGCGTCCCTCTTGCGACCCCTCTCACCCCTGGGCTGCCGCGCCCATGCCCGCGCTCCGGTCCAAGCCGCCGTATCTGATGGCGGACGCAATCGAACGGGAGCCCGCTCTCGCCGAGCGCCTGGTTTCCGACGCGGCGGTGGCCGACGGCGTCACGGAGATTGCGAACCTCCTGCGCGCGAACGCCTCGTCCGGCTGGCCCACGGCCGTCGTGGGGTGCGGGACGTCGGAACACGCCGCCATGGCCGCCGAGTCGATCTGGCAGGACGCGTGGCACGGCAGCGATTTCCCCGGGCCGGGCCCGCTCGCGCGCCAGGCGTTCGAGGCCGCGCTCGACCCCTGGCCGGGCATGCTGGTCGCGGTGACGCACGAGGGCGGCACCGCCGCCACCAGGGAGGCGATGCGCGCAGCGCAGCGGCGTGGCGCCCGGATCGGCCTCGTCACTGCGGCAGCTAACAGTCCCGCGGCCGCCGTGGCGGACGTGTGCGTGTGCACCGGCGATCTTGACTTGTCCTGGTGTCACACCATCGCGTACGTGATGCCCATCGTGGCTGCAGCGCTTGTGGCCGACCGGATCGTCGGGCGCACGACGCCGCCCGCGGCTGTTCGGGCGCCGCTCGACACCGGGCTCGCTGCCGGCGAAGCGGCCCAGGTCCTAGGGCGGGAGCTGGCCAGGAGCCGGGCGCTCGTGGTGGTGGGGTCCGGTGTGGACCGGACGGCGGGCCGCGAGATGGCCCTGAAGATCGAGGAGGCCGCGTACGTCCCCACCGTGTTCCGCGATCTCGAGACGATCCTTCACGGCCACATCCCTTCGCTCGACGTCGGAACCGGACTCGTCCTGCTCCTGTCGGACCGTGACGGCCTGGAAGCTCGGGCAGCGAGAGCGCGCCAGGTGCTGACCGCTGTCGCCCAGGTCGGGGTGCGCTGCGGCGCGATCCTGTCGGCCTCCGCCGACGCGGCGGTTCCCGCGGCTCTCACTCCGGCCGGGCGCATCGTAGTCCCCCAGGCCGACGACCTCGCGGGACCCGTGGCGTCGCTCCTGGCGACGGCGATCCCGCTGCAGCTGACCACCTACCACCTAGCCCTCGCGCTCGGCACGAACCCCGACGCGCTCCGGCGCGAGTTTCCGCCGTATCGGGCCGCGTCCCAGGTCGTCGTAACGCCGGTCGACGAGGCCGGCGAGCGGGCCGGCCGCACGGGTTGAGGCTGCCGAAGCCCCGGCGGACCCGGGGCGTCACTGGGTAGCTGGTCCCTCGGGGAGCCGGAGCAGCTCGCCCAGCTCCTCGATCATCTCGAGGTCGCGCGGAAGCAGGTCCTGCAGCATGATCCGCTGGGCACCGATCGCCTCGTAGCGGGCCAGCTGCTCAAGCGCCTCGTCGTGGGTCCCCACGATCCAGCGCGGACGGCGCTCGGCGAGCCACGCCTTGGCGTCGCCGGCGTCGCGGCCCAGCATCGTCAGCAGCGCAGCCACACGTCCGGCCACCTCCCGCGGCGTAGGTCCGACGAGCACGCCCACCATAACCGAGCGGACGATGCTGCCAGGATCCCGGTCCGCGGCCTCGCAGGCGCGCATCACCCGTTCGAACCCGTCTCGGACAGTGTCAGGAGCGGAGCTGGACACGTTGAACTCGTCAGCCCACCAGGCAGCCAGACGAGCGGTGCGCGGCTTCCCCTCGCCACCCACGATCAGGTTCGGGTGACGGCTGCCGGGCCTCTCCACGGGCCGCGGGGACAGGCGAGCCCCAGACAGATGCCAGTGCTTCCCCTCGAACGACCAGCCGGCTGGCTCGGTCCACAGCCCGTGCAGGATCTCCAGCTGTTCCTCGAGCATGTCGAACCGCGTGGGCGCGTCGGGGAACACGAACCCGTGCTCGGCGTGCTCTCGCTCGTTCCAACCCGCGCCCAAACCCACCTCGACGCGGCCGCCGCTCATCTCGTCCACGGTAGTGACCACTTTGGCGAGCAGCCCCGGTGACCGGAACGTGACCGGCGAGACGAGCGCCCCGATCCCGATCCGCCTAGTCTCGCGGGCCAGCCCTGCTAGCGTCGTCCACGCATCCGTCGTCGGCAAGCCGGCCTGCCCGGGGAAGCTGGTGAAGTGGTCGGAGCGGAAGAAGGCCTCGAAGCCAGCCGACTCGGCTGTCGCGCCAGCGCGAGGAGTTCCTCGTAAGCGAGCCCCTGCTGCGGCTCGGTCATGAGTGCGAAGCGCATCGACTCCCTCGTCCGTGACTATCCGGCGGCCCTGCCGGCGGCCGCGCTTCCCAAAGTATGGCCTGCAGCGGGTGATCGGGAGAAACCCCCGACGTCGTTCAGGCGGTCGGGGTCGTGCCTGGATCCAAGTTGGCACGCCCCTGGCCGCGCAGCCGCAGCCGCGCGAGCTCCCGCCGCGAAATCGACGTGGCCGGGACGAGCACCAGGGATCGTGGTCACGGACGATCGCTGCCCTCACATGGCAGCACCGCTCTCGCTCGGCACGCTCGACGGGTGCGTCGTCGCGTGCGTCCTGCACCGCGGCAGCTTCGACCTATCGACCGGCGAGACAGCGACGTTCCCGACCACGGGTGGCCTCGACGCGGGTGGCGCACTGCACGCGCCGTGGGCACCCACTGGGACGCCGCCGAAGCCCGAGCTGTCAGCGGCGAAGGCCCAGGCGCGCACACTGACGCGGACGCGGCGGCTTCGCTTCTACCCGACACGCGTCCGGGCCGGAATCCTCGAGGCGCGAGTCCCAGGCGCAACAGGGGACGCCGAAGGCTGATGGGGTACGGCTCGCGTCGGCGGCCTAATGACGCCGCCGACCGAGGCCTTCCGGCCTCCAGCGCGACCCCTATCATCGGAGGAATGGAAACCCCCGGCGACACCAGCAAGGCAACGGAGGCCGGCGGTGCGCCAAACGACCGCGCCCCCGCGACCCGGGGCGACACGACGGGCGGCGCGGCACCCTCCTCCGCTATCGACCGGACCGCAGCCCCTACAGAGAGCCCGGAGCCGGCCGTCCCCCGCCCCATGGCGGCCCCGTCCGAGATCGCCGGGATCCGGCCCACCGCACCCCAGCCCAAGTCCGTCCAGCCTGCCCCGGCCGGGCGTTCCTCGATCCTCCCGCGGATCGCCGCGGTCCTCGCCATGATCATGCTGGCGGGCGTGATCGGCTACGTCCTAGCATTCGTGTCGGCGCAGATGGTGGACCAGTCAGGATCGACGCTGCCGGCTGTCGCCAGCTCGGTCGCCGCATCGATCGCACCCTCCACAGTGGCGCCGGCGTCGGTTGCGCCCGCATCGGCGGCCACAGGGGCGTCGACGGTCGCGCCAGTGGTGGCGGCGTCGGGCCGCGCCTCGCCCCAATACCACGCCGTCGCCCGCAATGAGAACCTGACGTCGATCGCCGAGAGATACGGCGTGTCCATGCAGGCGCTGGCAGCAGCCAACGGCATCAGCAACCCGAAAACGATCTACACCCGTCAGCGGCTGGTCATTCCAGGGCCCTGAGCCCGCCGGCTGCCGTCTCGGACGGGCCCGTGGCGAGGTGCGCCTGCGGGTCCCGCCTGCCATCGGTGCGTGAACGCGACTGCCGACTGTCCTCGTCCAGATACGTCCGTGACACCGGACCTGGGCGCGGGGTGAGGCGCAATCCGGGCTGACAAACGAAGCGAGAGCCCTCGCTACGCTGGTGGTGTCAGATCATCAGCAGCAGGAGGACTCTCGGGGTGAAGTCTAGGCGTCAGCGTGCGCATCCCCAGGGAACCAACGCGCATAACCGGGTGCTCCGCCTGCCGATCGCCGCCGCGGCACCCGTCCTATCCCGCCGGGCGCAGGTCCGTCTGGCGATGCTCGACTGGCATCGCGCCCACGGCCGCAACGTGAGCCGCACGGCCCGCCACTTCGGGTACTCGCGTCCGACCGTCTATCGCTGGCTCAGCCGGTTCGACCGCTTCCGTCTGGAGACCCTGGAAGACCGGCCCTCCCGTCCGGTCCGCCGACGCCGCCCGAGCTGGACCCTGCGCGAGCTCGCCTCGGTGCGCCGCCTGCGGCTGGCCTATCCGCGCTGGGGCAAGGACAAGCTCGTGGTCCTCCTCCGGCGTGAGGGGTTCTCCCTCTCCACCTCGATGGTCGGCCGGATCCTCGATCGACTCCGGCGGACGGGCGAGCTCAGGGAGCCTGCTCCCCGGCGGATCAGCGCCCGGAAGCGAGCCTGGCCGCGGCCCCACGCCGTGCGCAAGCCGGCCGACTTGGTCGCAGCCCGCCCCGGTGACCTGGTCCAGCTCGACACGCTCGACGTCCGCCCGCTCCCGGCGCTCGTGCTCAAGCAGTTCACGGCGCGCGACGTGGTCAGCCGCTGGGACACCCTCGAGCTGCGCACGACCGCGAGCGCCCGCTCGGCGGTCACGATCCTCGACGCGCTCGCCACCCGCATGCCGTTCCCGGTGCGGGCCCTCAGCGTCGACAACGGCTCGGAGTTCATGGCCGAGTTCGAACAGGCGTGCGCCGAGCGCGGGATCGCCCTCTTCACCCTGCCGCCCCGGAGCCCGAAGCTCAACGGCCGCGTCGAGCGCGCCAACCGCACCCACACCGAGGAGTTCTACGAGGTGACCGACGCCGAGGCGACGCTGGCCGACCTGCGCCCCTCGCTCCTTGCCTGGGAGCACACCTACAACACCGTCCGACCCCACCAGGCGCTCGGCTACCGCACCCCGGCCGAGTACCTGGCCTCGCTCGGGGTCGAGGTGTAACAGAGGTACCGAACGAGTACACCGACTTGCCACCGCCCAAGCGCGCAGAGTATCGTCCCCGCCATGCTCCGCCGCCCGGCGGCAGGGTCGGGTGCGGTCGCGCTCGTCCTGCTGCTCGTCGCGCCGCCCGCGCACCGTAGCGCCCTCGCGGCGACCAGGACCTGCACCGGTTGGACGGACGAGTACGCCGCCCCTCCGACGATCCGCGTCTACCGCACGGTCGGCCCCGCAAGGGGAACGGTCCACGTCGTCCCATTCCAGCGCTACGTCACCGACGTCCTCGCGGCCGAGTTCGGACCCGACGCCCCGAACGCGGCCTTGCAGGCAGGCGCGATCACGGTGAAGGAGTATGGCGCTCGTGTGGAGCGAGATCCAGCCCTTCTGACGCGCGTCACGCCTTGAGAGCCCACTCCCCCCATACGCGCTCCGCCGTCCCCGCCGTAAATGCATTGCCGAGGCGCACCAGCGGCAGCCGCAGCAGTGCCGGGTCGGACAGCAACCGCTCGAACAGCTCGTCGTCGCCCAGCCGCATGTAGCCCAGCCCGAGGTCGCGGTAGTGCCGGCCCTCCACGTCCAGGAGCGCGTGCATGCCAAGTCGCTGGGCGAACCGGCGCAACTCGCCGGGTGCCGGAGGATGAACCGCGACATCGACGAAGTGCACGGGCACGCGGCGCTCCTTGAAGAAGCGCAACGCTTTCTGCGTGTCGCGCGAGTCGCGGCGTCCGAACACCTGCACGGCCGGGCGACTGATCGATGGCATGGCGCTTCTGCCGGGCGCGCCGTCCCGCAGTCGGTCCCTCAATTAGCGGGCTCCCACGTCAATTCCGTGCTGCGCCAGACCCTCCCGCACCCCGGTGAACCCTTCCGACGCGTGGGCGGACGCGGCGTCGTGCTTCTCGAAGGCACTCCCCGCAACGCCGAGGGCCGAGCGCGTTCCCGCCTCGTCCGACGTAGGCAGCATCAGCGCGCCGTTAGTGTCCTCCGCCACGCCGACGATCCCCGTGATGCTGGTCCGCAATCCGCCAACGTTACGGCCAGCCGTGCGAGCGAGCCCGGCCGATCGTCCAGCCGAACCACCAGGTCGCCATCCCGTCCTCCCTGCAACCACGTGCGGCCGTCCCGCGCCCTGGATGTTTCCGATGGGCGGCTGCCGCAGGCGATCCCGCATCAGCTCATCGTGCGTGCGTCGGGAAGAATACGTCGGACCCTCGCTCCGGCGCCGTCGCCCCGCGTGGTGTCGCACCTGCGCGATTGCCGACTCGCCAGTCCGGCCCTCCAGCCCGTGGCAGACTGTGAGCCGATGCGGATCGCCACGTGGAACGTCAACTCCCTCAAACAGCGACTCCCCAAAGTCACTGACTGGCTGGCACGGAGCGGCATGGACGTCCTGCTGATGCAGGAGACCAAGCTCGCCGACGAGGCAGCCCCGGAAATGCCGTTCCGGATGGCCGGATACGAACTGGCCCACCATGGCGAGGGGCGCTGGAACGGAGTCGCGATCGCGAGCCGCGTTGGACTCACCGACGTGCAGCGTGGCTTCGGCGAAGCGCCAGATCCCGACGGTGCCCGGTTCGTAAGCGCCTGGTGCGGGGGCATCTGCGTCGCCAGCCTCTACGCGCCCAACGGGCGCCAGGTCGCCAGCGAGTTCTGGACGGCCAAGCTGGCCTGGTACGCACGCCTGAGACGCTGGCTCGACGGGCGCGACCCCCGGGAGCCGCTCGTCATCGGGGGCGACTTCAACGTCGCGCCCACCGACCTTGACGTCTGGGACCCCGCTGCGTTCGCCGGGGCCACACACGTCAGCCGCGAGGAGCGCGCCGCGTTCGAGTCCCTCCTCGACTGGGGCCTCGTCGACGCATACCGCCTCCGCCATCCCGAGGGCGGCAGGTTCAGCTGGTGGGACTACCGCGCGGGCGCCTTTCACAAAGGCCAGGGGATGCGGATCGACCACCTCCTCGTTACGTTGCCGCTGGCACCGCGCCTGGCCGGCGCGGAGATCGATCGCGAGGCGCGCAAGAACCCCATTCCCTCGGACCACGCCCCGGTCGTGGTCGACATCGCCGACACGCCCCGGGCGTAACCAAACCGCTCGCCGCTGACGCGACGACGTGATTGAACGCCCGGCCCGGAGCCTGCTGCTGGGCCTCGCCTCCCGCCCGATGTAGGCTGCTCACGCCATGAACCTGCCCGATGACCAGCGGCCGGCGGGCACGCCGGTCACGCCGTCCATAGAGAGCGCGCCGACGCTGCCGCCGGCGTCGGCCACACCAGGCGCGCCTGTGGCGGACGCGCAGCCCATACCGACAGCTGCCTGGCAGCCGCTGCCCCAAGGCTGGCAGCCCGTCCCGCCGGGCTGGCCGCCGGCCGAACCAGGCAGGTCACGCGGGCCCCTGCGCGGCCTAGCCACGCTGCTCGTCGTCATCATCATCGCCGCGGCCGCGTTCCTGGCCGGGGTTGGGTACGGGCGCGGCGGACTCGCCCCCGGCGCGGCACAGCTCGGAGCGGCGCCGCCCGCCGACGCCCGCTCCCAGGTGGGACTCCTGTACGAAGCGTGGAACCTGGTCGAGCAGCACTATGTCGATCGGACGGCGCTCAACCCGACACAGCTCACCTATGGGGCGATCCGTGGCCTGGTGGATGCGCTCGGCGATACAGGACACTCGGATTTCCTGACTCCTCAGGAGGCGTCCGCGCTCTCGTCCGATCTCTCTGGGCAGTACCAGGGGATCGGCGTCGAGATCTCGATCAAAGCCGCAGGGCCAGCCATTGTCGCGGTCTTCGAGGGGAGCCCGGCGCAGAAGGCCGGGCTTCGGGCGGGCGACCTGATCCTCGAGGTGAACGGCCAGGACGTCACCGCGGCCTCGTTCGACACGCTTGCCAGCAAGCTGCGCGGCCCTGCCGGATCTACCGTGCACGTCACGGTGCTCGACCCTGGCGCCACCTCGAGCCGGGAGGTCACTGTCACACGAGAACCGATCGTCGTGCCTAACGTCACCTGGGCGATGCTTCCTGGCTCTCACGTCGCGGACGTCCGGCTGGAGCAGTTCGCCCAGAATGCCGCGGCCCAGCTCGCGAGCGCGCTGAAGGCCGCGCGAGGCGCAGGCGCGACCGGCATCGTCCTCGACCTCAGGGGCGATCCGGGCGGCTACGTGTCGGAGGCGGTGGGGGCGGCATCGCAGTTCCTTGCCGCTGGCAAGGTGGTGTTCGTCCAGCGCGACGCCAGCGGCAAGGAGACGACGTCCAAGGCGGAGTCGGGCGGCCTCGCGACGACGCTGCCCGTGGTCGTGCTCGTCGACGACGGCACCGCGAGCGCGGCGGAGATCCTCGCGGGCGCCCTTCAGGATAACGGGCGGGCAACCGTGGTCGGCGTGACGACCTTCGGGACGGGCACCGTGCTCGAGGACTTCAAGCTGAGCGACGGGTCGGAGGTCCGCATCGGCGTCGCCGAGTGGTTGACGCCCGACGGACACGAGATCTGGCACAAGGGGATCCAGCCGAACGACGTCGTCGCGCTCGCCTCGGCTGCCTCGCCCATCGCGCCCTCAGCGCTGTCCGGCATGACCGCGGCGCAGCTCGCTACGAGCGGCGACAATCAGCTCCTGCGCGCCCTCGCGCTCCTCGAGAAGCGCCCGTGACTGGATCTCCGGCCGACCCCGGTCCCGGCGCTCGCTCGGCCAGGCCCGAGTCGCGACCCGAGGCCTCCAACGCCACCGCTGAGGGCCCGGTCGCGATCCTGACCTGCGCGTCGTGCGGCACCAAGAACCGCATCCGGCCCAGCGCCCACGGCGTGCCGGTCTGCTCATCGTGCAAGACCAGCCTCCCCTGGCTTGTGGACGCCACCGACGCGACCTTTGACGTGGAGGCCGCCGCGCAGGTGGCAGTGGTCGTCGATCTGTGGGCGCCGTGGTGCGGGCCGTGCCGCTTCGTCGGCCCCATTCTCGAGGACCTCGCGCGGGAGTATGCGGGGCGGCTCAAGGTGGTCAAGGTGGACGTCGACGAGAACCCCGCGCTTGCCCAGCGTTTCCAGGCCTTCAGCATCCCCACGCTCGTTGTTATCCGGGATGGCCGCGTCGTCGACCGCATCGTGGGAGCCCTGCCGAAACCCCAGCTCGCGGTCCGGCTCACGCCCTACCTGCTGCGTGCCTAGGACGCGCGCGGGGCGCGGGCGCGGACTGGCGGGCGAGCGGTAGGTTCGACGTGCCGCCGCTGGCGCTTGCGCTGGCGCTGTCCGCGGCGCTCGTCCACGCCTCGTGGAACCTGCTCCTAGCGCGGTCCCGCGACCCGCGCGCGGCGACCGCCATCGCGACGGTCGCGTCAGTCACCCTCCCGCTGCCGATCGTGGCCGCCACCTGGGCTGCCACCCCGGCGGTGATTCCCTTCGCGGTTGCCTCGTCGGCGCTGGAGCTCGCGTACCTCGTCCTGCTCGCCGCGGCCTACGCGGGTGCCGAGCTGAGCGTGGTGTACCCGCTTGCGCGTGGCCTCGCGCCCGTCCTCGTGCTCGGCCTGGGCGTACTCGTCGGCGGGGCGCCACATGCTCCGTCGGCAGTCGCAGGCGTGGCGATGGTCGGGGCCGGCGTGATCCTCGTGCGCGGTGTCGGGGCCGGGCCCTCGTGGCACGACCTGCTGCCGGTCCTGGCGGTTGCCGGCTGCATTGCCGGCTACACCACCATCGACAAGGTCGGCGTCACGCACGCGAGCCCGCTCGCATACTACGAGCTCGTGATGGCCGGCCCCGCGATCCTGTACCTCGGCGCGATGTTGGGCACGCGCGGCCCACAGACCGTCCGTCTCGAACTCCACACTTCAACAGTGATCGCGGGGCTGGGCATGTTCGCCGCATACTCGCTCGTGCTCACGGCGCTGACACTGGCGCCGGCCGCGTCCGTGGCAGCCGTGCGTGAAACCAGCGTCGTGTTGGCGGCGATCATGGGCGGCGTGTTCTTGTCCGAGCCGGTCGGCCCCCGGAGGCTGCTGGGCGCCGTCGTCGTCGCGGCTGGGATCGGAGCAATCGCGTTGGGCTGATCCGCGGTGGTCCCCGGCGCGATCTGCGGCAGCTCGGTTCAATCGCGGGCTTTGGCCGGTCGAAGCGCGACCCAGTGGCATCACCGGGCCCTGTCAAGATCCTGGGCCAGACGGCCCCGGCGGTCGGTCCGGTGCGCCGTGTCCGCCGGCCGGCTCGGCGTCCATACTTCGTGGCATGCGACTGCGCGAGCAGGACCGGGATGCCTACACCAACGCCCCGCCCGTGGCGGGCGTCCTCGTAGGCGCGCCGTTCGATCCCCGTCGCCCGCGCGATCCCGACCTCACCGGCCCGGGAATTGCTCTGGCGCTCCTCTCGAGCCCGGTCGACGACCCGCTCGCGCCGCTCTCGGGCCACACGTCCGCGCCCACGATCCGCTGTGACGCGTGCGCGCACCGCTGCCTGATCCGCGAGGGGCGCTCTGGGATCTGCGGCGTTCGCGAGAACCGCGGCGGGACACTCGTCAGCCTGGTCTACGGGGAGGCGGTTGCCAGCCACGTGGAGCCGATCGAGAAGAAGCCGTTCTTCCACGTGCTGCCGGGCAGCATGGCGTACTCGTTTTCAACACAGGGCTGCAACTTTCACTGCCGGCACTGCCAGAACTGGGAGATCGCGCAGGCGCCACGGGAGGGCTTGCGGCTGCCGGCGCGGACCCTGCCGCCGGCCCAGATCGTGCGCGAGGCGCTGGCGGCACGCGCCCGGTCGGTGGCCTACACATACGTCGAGCCGACGATCTTCCTGGAGTACGCGCTCGACACGGCACGGCTGGCCCGGGCCGCGGGACTCGTCAACCTGTTCGTCACCAATGGTTACGAGACGCCCGAAGCGTTGGAATTGCTGGCCCCCGTGCTCGACGGGGCAAACGTGGATCTCAAGTCGTTCGACGACACGTTCTACCGCCGGATCTGCGGGGCGAAGCTGGAGCCGGTCAAGGAGACAATCGTCGGCATGCGCCGGCTAGGGATCTGGGTCGAGATCACGACTCTCGTGATCCCCGGCAAGAACGACGACCCTGCCGAACTCGCGGCGGCGGCCAACTGGATCGCACGCGAAGTCGGGCCTGACACGCCCTGGCACCTCAGCCGCTTCTACCCTGCATACCGCATGCCAGACGTCCCCGTGACTCCTGCCGCGACACTGCGGGCAGCGGCGGAGATCGGACGCCAGGCGGGCCTGCGGCACGTCTATGTAGGGAACCTCCCCGGGGGCGGCGACACCGACACGCACTGCCCAGGCTGCGGGCACCTTCTGATCCGGCGCGACGGGTACCGTGCGACGGTGGTGGCACTCCGTGACGGCGCCTGCGCCGGCTGCAGGCTGCCATTGGCCGGCGTAGGACTCGGAGGGACGGCGTGAGATGACGAGCGACTTACGGGGACCGGCCCACGCCGGCACGTTCTACCCGGCCTCACCCGTGGCGCTGCGCCGGCTGGTCGACGACCAGCTGTCCGATCCCCGGAGAGTTGCTCCCGCCCCGGCGCTGCCGGGGCGGCCGGTCGGGCTGGTTGTCCCGCACGCCGGGCTGATCTATTCGGGGCGCGTCGCGGCGGCTGCGTGGTCGCTGCTTGCCACGGCCCCTCCCGACGCGATCGTGATCGCGGGCACCAACCACTACCAGGCAGGGCTCATCGGCGTCGCGGCCTGGACTGCGGGCGCCTGGCGGATCCCGCTGGGCGACGTCCCGGTGGACGGGGAGCTGGCCTCCCGCGTCGTCGCGCTCGGCGACCCGTTCCGAGCCTTTGACGCCGCCCACGGCCGAGAGCATTCGATCGAGGTCCAGCTCCCCTTCATCGCGCGGGCTTGCCCAGCGACCCCGATCGTGCCGCTGCTCGTGTCGTTCGACTCGACGCGCGACGCCCTCGCTGCCGGCAAGACCCTTGGCGAGCTGCTCGCCGCCTTGCGCGCTGAGGGACTCGACGTCATCCTCGTGGCTAGCTCGGACTTCGCACATTACCCGCCGGCGGCCGAGGCGGAAGCTGTCACCCAGACGCTCTTGCCGCCGCTGCTGGCGATCAACGGTCCCGAGCTCGCGCGGCGGGAAGCTGCCCTGCGGCGTTCCGACATGCCCGGGCTCGCCTGCGGCATGTGCGGCATCGAGCCCGTGCTTTTCTCCCTAGGCGCCTTCGAGGCGATGGGGCTCGCGCCCGGTAGCCTCCTCGCCGCCGCCACGTCTGCCGACGTGCCCGGCGGAGACGCGGATCACACGGTTGGCTACGCCGCCGTCGCGTTCGCAGCCGTCCGTTCGTCCATCTGATCCGCCCGGCGGGCGAACCTCTGCGCCGCGGCCGACTCGCGTCCTCGACAGCCGACGGCGCGAGCCCTCGGCGCGCCCGCCTCCGGCTCCCAACGCAGGGTCATGGTCGCGCTCAGCGGCCGTCCCGGCGCGGCGAGCACCTCGTCCTCGGGCATCCAGTTTCCCGCGTCCGGTGGCGCAGTCTGCGGCTCGACGCAGAGACCGTGCGGCTGCTGTCGTAGATCACCCAGTACCGGCAGTCCGACTCCACGTCCAGACGGAGCAGCCCCGGCCACCGAAGCCGCGGCACGCCGCGCAGGTCGGTGAACGCATCATCCCATGGTCGCGGCGTCGGGGGGATCCGCTTCCCAGACGGGATGCCGTCGCCGTCGCGGACGAGCATCGACACGGGATCGACGGACAGCTCGAGGACTCCTGACGCGTCCGCGACGTGTCGGCGGAACCACGGATGCCAGCCGATCCAGGCGGGCATCGGCTCGTCCGCGTCGAGCTCGAGCGCGAGGTGAAGCGCTGACGGCTCGATCGTGAACCGCTGGATCACGCGGCCGCGGAACGGCCATGGAGGCGCCAGAGATGCGGCCAGCACGAGTTGCTGTTCGGAGGGCATGTCCACTACTTCCCACGCCGCGCCCGTGAGCGTGCCGTGGATGGCGTGCGGCGGCATCGTGATTGGCAGACGGTACGTCCGCCCGCGGAAGCGCAACGTACCGTCGCGGATGCGGCCCGCGTACGGCACCATCGGGAACGCACCCCAGCCGTACGGCCCCTCGGACGATGTCACGAGAAGCTCGTGTTCGTTCACGACGAGCGACGCGAGGCGGCCTCCGGGGGACGGCGCTACAGTCGCCGACGCGTCCCCCGCACGCAGCCGAACCCACGACCCGGCGATGCCGGCCCGATCGATGTTCTTCATGCCCACCAGGTCCGACTGCGAAAGCCAGGCGCTGCCGGTTAGTCGAGGGAGATACTCTCGCGGCGCGGCAGCTCCTCGGCGGGGTTGCGGTCGAGACGCTCGATCCAGTGATCGAGGAACGCGCGTGCCGCCAGTAGCTGCTCCTTGCGCGCGGCGCGCATGTGCGCACGGACTTCCGAGGGGAACACGTCGCGCCAAGCTCCGAGAAGGCCCATCGGCGCGTGCTCGCCGTGCCCCTCCATGGCCGCCAAACGCTTTTCCAGCTCCGCTAGCCTGTCTTCGAGATCGGTCATCGCTTCGACGCTCCTGCTTGACTGTGCGGCTTCGCCGCGAACCTGACCTTGAGCACATGATCGTCGAATCCCGCGCCGTCGGTGGGGAGGTCGACGAGCACGCGGGGCAGGATGAGGTTCCGGCGCCACCATCCGACCTGCACCACGAGCTCGTCGCCATTGCGGTGGAGCCGCACCTCTTCCTTCGAAGTGAACGGCAGCTCGAGTGCCAGCACGAATGTCCCGTCCTCGCGGAGCACGCGGTACGGATTCCCCCGATAAAAGAAGGCGGTGGGATCCTCGTCCCCGAACACGGCCTCACCCAGCTCGCGCAGCATCGGCATGCCCACGACTTCGTGCTCGAAGAACGGCGCCCGGCGGATCGGGATAGGGTCGAAGTCCGCCTGGACCTCCGGCCAGTAGCGTGCCTGCGCCCGGCGCCAGGCCTCGAAGTACGGTCCTGCGTCTTCGGGCACGACGCGATTGCACACCACCAGGTCGGTGGGGTAGCCGTAGAGGTGGAAGTACGTGAAGGCCCGCTGGGCTTCCTTGATCACCATCCTCTCGAGGTTCAGGACGAGCCGGATCGAGGTGAGCCCCGGATCTGCCAGGAGGTCGTGCATGTGCTCGAGCCGCCCGAACAACTCCTCACCCGCGCGGTAGACGGCATCGCCCGGCATGGGCATGCCGATGACGCGTCCCACGATGGGGCTGGTGACCTGCGCGATCTTCCGCTGCAGGGGATAGATCTTCTCGATCCACCACTTCCCGGCCTCGGGCAGCGACAGCAGGCGCAGCGTCTCGCCGGTGGGTGCGGCATCAACGATGATGACGTCGAAGCTGCCACGATCGTGGTGCTCGGCGATCCACAGCAGGCTGGCGAGCTCGTCCATGCCGGGGAGCACGCTCATCTCCTCGGCCATGACCTCGTCGAGCCCGCGCCACTGGAACACGCTCGCGACGTAGGCCTGGATCGTGCCCCAGTACTTCTCGATGTTGTGAGAGACCTCGGATTCCTGGCCCCACAGGTTGGGCGCGACGGGAACGGGCTCAGGCCCGAGCGCCACGTCGAAAGAGTCGGCGAGGCTGTGGGCCGCGTCGGTGGACAGGACGATAGTTTTGTAGCCGCGCGACGCGGCGAGCAGCCCAGTGGCGGCGGCGACACTCGTCTTGCCGACGCCGCCCTTGCCCGTGTACACGATGATCCGCGTAAAAGTCAGGCCTCGTGGGTGGTGCATCCAGCACGCGTGCGTCCGATCCTACCCCCAGAAGCCGCGTGGCGAGTTCCACGGACCGGGAGCGCGTTCGGTCAGCCCCTCCCCGGTCCTGTCTGACCGTCCCGGTCCGGCGGCGTCTCCGTCGCGCGTCGGCGCTCTCGTCGGCCGAAGCCGACCGCCGGCACCGCATCGTGCCCTGCCCCGCGAAGGCCGTCCCCCCCTATACACTCGGCGACGACGCCGAGACTGGCGAGGTGGTCGAACGTCGCGCGACGCTGCACCGTCCACGCTACAACGCCGAGGCCTGCCGCCCTCGCCCGCTTCGCGCTCCTGTGGTCGATGGCCGTCCATGGGGCGGCGACTGCCGAGCATCCGAGGCGGGCGGCGAGCCCGAGGGTCTCGTCGTCGAGTTCGTCTGCGTTGAACCGGCGAGGCCATCTCAACGCGCGTTCGGCCCGCTGCGCCAGAGCGCCAGCGTCGAATGACGACACCACGGTGTTGGCGAGCTCGGGGCCGCGCGCGGACCGCAGGACGTCCACGACGGCCTGCGTGGCGTTCTCCGTAAGCTCCACGTCGAGGAAGGCCACCGCGGCAGCGCCGCCAGCACGGACGCGAGCGTCGGCACGCCAAGGGCCTCGAGAGTCTCGGCCGGAAGCGCCGCAGCCCGCTCGGGCCGGCCCTGCACGCGCGCGAGGGTGCCGTCATGCAGCACGACCGGGACGCCGTCGCGGAGCAGCCGGACGTCGAATTCGACGCCGTCACACCCGGGGACGACCAGCGCAACCTGCAGGACCGGCAGGCTGTTCTCGGGCCACCTGCGCTGATCACCCCGAAGCGCCAGCCGCAGCGGCTCGGTCGCACCCAGGGACGTCACGCGTCCCCAGTACGCCCTGCTCCGATTGTCGTCGCCCCCGCCGATTTCGTGCGCAGGATCGGTGCCGTGCGCGGCCGAGATCCCCGGTCCCAGTCAGCGGCCTGGAGGAACCCCACCGTACGCGTCAGGCAGAAGACGGCGATCGAGTGATCGTCCGCCGCGAACCCGTGGCCCCATCTCGCGATGGAAGCTCTGGGACCTCCCGCGCCTGCACGGCGCGGGCAAGCCCGACGATGGCGGTGCGCTGGCCCCTCCCCACCGGACACCAGAATACTCCGTGTGCGCTGCGTTCCGCGGCGCGGCGACGGACAGTCGCGGTAGGCACCGGCGGTCATGCGGGCGCCCGGGCGGCATGGCGCCCCACCGCGAGCTCGCCGGGGGTGGCGCAAGGACTCGCCTTCCCATGCCCCAGCCGGGTGCGAGGAGGCCCACGCGGGCGGTTCCGTCAGGGCTTCGGACGCCGCTGGTTGGCGCGCTCGTTCCGACCTGCCAACACCGCCGTCTCCGTGATCCGCGCCGCTCGCGTCGCGGGACGGCGCGCGGCGGCGATCCACTCGAGGATGGCGCGGCGCGTGGACGGCGGGAAGGCGGCGAAGTGCCCAGCGGCACCCGGTTGCGCTGCTATCGCGACCTCGAGGTCCGCCGGGATGTCGAGCCGCTCGACCGCGTGGAGATGCTGCCAGGTCCCACTCGCCTTCGCGCGTTGCACCGCTGCTAGCCCGGCCGAAGCCATCCGGCCGGCTGCCGTCAGCCGCTCGACGCGGGCCTTGTTCGAGGCCGACCATGGGCTCCGCGGTTGGCGCGGCGCGAAATACAGCTTCGTCCGCTCGTGATCGACCCTGCCGGTGCGGCTGTCGATCCACCCGAAGCAGACGGCCTCCTCGACCGCGGACTCGTAGTCCAGCACGGGGTGTCCCGTCCCGGCGCGCCACGTCACCAGCCAGGCGCCGGTCGCGGTCGCGTGATTAGCTTCGAGCCACGCGCGCCAGGACGCCGGATCCTCGGCGGCCACGTGCGGGGCATGATCGACTACCGACATCACCCTGCAGTTTGCCTCGGGACGCTCACGTCGTCTGCTCTCGCCGGCTCGTGGGAAGCATCGCTGCCGCGGCGCTTCAGTGTTCCTGGTCCGAGGCGCGACCACCAATCCGCCGTCAAGTCGATCGGGGCGGCGAAGACCGTGGCGCTACAGCAGTCGGTCGAAGTTCTAGCGACGCGCGAGCCGCTCGTCGTCGGCGCGTCGCGAGAGGCGGTCGTCTGGCACCTCGTAGCCGCCCAGCGCGCTGACCGTGTCGGCCACGAAGTCCTCCCATTCGGTGGGGACCGGGCCACCGATCAGCCAGCGCTCGTCGCGCTGCTCGAGCCACCAGGTGCCGGCCGTGCTCGTGAGCACCGGACGGATCGCGCGCACCGCGAGCTTCGCCGACGCACGGTCAGCGAACTCGACGACGACCACTCGCATCGGAACCTCCGGCACCAGTCGCGAGAACAGGCGCAAAGCCCGATCGTACTGCCGGCACCGTCCAAACGCCATCGTCAGCAGTGCCGAGCATTGAGGTTGGCGCCCGCGTGCGACCTGCCCGCTGCTGACAGTCGCGTCCGCCGCTCGATCCTGCCATCGGCCAACGCAGGCAGCGGGAAGCTGACCGGCCAACGCCACGACGCAGCCTTATCAGGGCCCGTCGCCGCCGCCCGCTCGAGGCCGCGGCTCGGAGCCGACCGCCTGCCCGTGGGCATGCGCAGGTGCGTGGGTGCGTCTACGGCGCCTGGCTGGCAGCCGGCGACGGGGACGAGACGAGCGTGCCTCCGATCAGCCTGTTCAGCGCATTCAGGGCGTTCTGGAGCTGCTGCATATCCTGGCCGTACGTGACGGAGTCGCCCCTAGCCTGCGCCGCCTCAGCCGCCGCGAAGTGCTGGTTGGCATAGAGAAGGAGCCCGCTCACGTCGGTCGGCAACCCGCCCCCACCGCTAGCACCTGTGACAGTCTGTACCCCGGTCGGCCCGCTGCTCGCGCCCGGGCTCGCGCCCGGCGCCCCGGCCGCCGCGGTCGTGCCACCTGATGCGGTCGTGCCACCTCCGGTCCCCGCGCCGCTCGTCACGCCCAGCAGGGCGTCCGCGAGCGTGTCGCCCCAGGCCACGCCCGTCGACGAGGTGACCACCACCTTGGTCAGCTCCGGGAAGGCTGAGCTCGTGGACTGCAGGTAGATCGGCTCGAGGTAGAGGAACGACGTACCAACCGGGATGACGAGCAGGTTCCCCCGGACGACCTGCGAGCCGCTCTGGTTCCATAGGCTGAGCTGGGCGCTGATGACCGGGTCCTGGTCGATGCGCGCCTCAATCTGCGTGGGGCCCTGGATCGTGGTGTTGGCGGGGAGCTGATAGACGACGACCTGGCCGCGGGCCGCCCCATCGTTGCGGGCCGCCACCCAGGCGATCATGTTGGGCCGCGAGGCCGGCACCATGGGCTGGATGAGCACGAACTCCGGGGCGCTCTGGTCAGGCAGGCGCATCTCCACGTAGTAGGCCTGGGGTGCCAGGACCTGCGTGTTGCCCTCGCTCACGCTCGGGATAGTCCAGAGGTTGTCGCTCTTGTAGAAGCTCGCCACGTCGGTGACGTGATAACTCGCGAACATCTGCGTCTGGGCGTTGAACATCGCCTCGGGCGTGCGCAGGTGCGCCACGAGCCCCGCCGGCATCGCCGAGAGCGGCTGGAACATGCTCGGGAACACGCCTTCCCAGGCGCGGATCAGCGGATCGGAGGGGTCGGCCACGTAGAGCTGCGTGGTGCCGTTGTAGGTGTCGACGGTGATCTTCACGCTGTTCCGGATGTAGTTGTAGGTCTGTCCCAGCGTTGAGTCGTTCACCGTTGTCGCGTCGGGCACCGCGGCGCTCGTCAGGTACGCGTCTTGCACCCAGACGAGGTGCCCGTTGGGCTCGACGACGAGGTAGGGATCCGCGTCGAGGGCGAGGAAGGGGGCGAGCGTGCCGAGGCGATCTGCCAGGCTGCGGTGCAGCAGCAGCTTCGTCTGGGCGGTGATCTGGTCGCTGATGAGCAGGTTGAGATCACCCAGGTTCCAGGCCCAGAAGAGCCGCGCGGCCGGGGAACCCACGTTGATCCCGGCGGTCCCCGCGTAATGCGTGTCGACGTCGCTGCCGTTGCCGATGCTCGAGGGATAATCGAACTCCGGGCTCTTGGCGTCCACCAAGACCCAGTCAGAGGGCCGCTGGCCGAAGTAGATGCGCGGCTGCGTCACGAGCGGCGCCCCGGCCGTTGACGTGACCGGCAGGTTCTGGATGATCAGCTGCGGCAGGCCGTTGGCCGCAACTCCGTTCACCGGCACCATCGCCAAGCCATACCCGTGCGTATAGAGGATGTGCTCTGCGATCCAGCTCGGGCTCGCCTGGCTCTTGTCGAGGGCCATCTCCCGCGCCGAGAGCATCACCTCGGTGGGCTGGCCGTTGATGACGTAGCGGTCGATGTTGACCGACGTGAAGTCGTAGTACTGGCGCACGGTCTGGAGCTGGTCGAGGGTGGCGGCCAAGGGCCGAGGGTCCCACAGGCGGGCATTGTTGAAGGTCGTCTCATCGTTGGCGACGTCGGCGGCCGTCAACGTGGCCTTGCCCGTGTAGGACCGCACCTGCCAGGTGTCGAGGGCGAAGCCTTTCCTGGTGAGCGCGATGTTGTTGGCGATGTAAGGGGCCTCCGCCGAGTTCTGGTTGGGTGTCACGACAAGCTGCTGGTACGCCGCAGGGAGGACGGCGCCGGCAATCAGCAAGAGGGCGTACCAGGCGCCGCCGACGAGTGCGACGAGGCGGATCGCCCGATCGCGGCGCACGAGGGCACAGAGCAGGAGCGCGACGGCGACCAACACCGAGGTGACCGCCGTCACGACGGCCAGGGGGAGGCGCACCGCCGCGTCGGTGGCGGTGACGCCAGTAACCACGCCGTTCCCTGCATACGAAAGGTCGTAGCGGCCGAGCCACTGGATGGCGGCGATCGTGAGGAGGAACAGGGCGCCCAGGACGGCGAGATGCAGCACGGGCCGTCGGCCGGTGACGTCGCCGCCGCGCAGGGCGATCACGCCGTAGGCGGCGCCCGCCAGGAGCAGGGCGAGGGTCAGCAGCACAGCCGCCGTGTCGACTACCAGGTGCAGGAAGGGAAGGCTGAAGAGCCACCAGCCGAGGTCGAAACCGAAGATGGGATCGGGCGTGGGTGTGCCCGAAGGCGCGTAGGGCACACGGTGCAGCCATAAGGCCACGGTCTGCCAGGAGCTCGGGAGCTGCATCGCGAAGAGCAGCACGAAGAGCAGCCCGACCCCGAGAAGGATCGTGCGGAGAGTCCGGCGCGGCAGCGCGGCCGCGAGCGCGAGCCAGTCGACCTGCTCCTCACCGACGCTGCGCGCACGGGCCTGGGCCGCGAGCTCCTTATCGCTGGGCTCGCCTCCGAGGCGCCAAGCCAAAAGGAGGTTTCCGATCAGGAAGACGAGACCTCCGGCCAGGCCCAGGACGAACAAGCCGATGCCGTAGGCGAACTGGGTGGTCCATACGGCCCCGAAGCCGATGCTCGAGAACCACAGATAGTCAGCCAACGGGTCCGAGACGGCGCCTAACACGAACCCCACGATGAGCACCGCCACGATCAGGCCGACCACGAGGCGCAGAACCGGGTGGCCATTGGGGGACCCCGGACGCACCCGTCGCGGCGGCGCCGCGTCCCCTCCACGGGAGCGCGCAGCAGCAGCTTGGCGAGCGAGCCAAGCCTGGAGGTCGTCGAAGTCGAAGTTGCCGCCACCGGAACGTCGGGATGACATCAGGGGAACCTCTCACACGTACAGGATGACGGTACTCCCGATCGAGCAGCCGCGCGCCGGATCCGCGGTGCGCGCCCAGGCGCCCGATGGCAAGTCTCCACCCCTTGGTGACAGGCTCACCCGGGCAACCAAGAAGATCATCGAGGTGATCCGCTCTGGGGGCGAGGCGGTCACGCTTGTCCAAGAGGCCCTGTGGGACAGGTGACCCGCGTCCGGCCTGGCGCTAGACGCCTCGGCCCGGCCTGGGATACACGTCTGCTGCCAGCGCTTGCACCTGCGCGAGGAGGTATGCTCCGAGCCGAGATGACCGAACCGACAGGGCCGCCCACGCCGCTCGCGACGATGGAAGCGGTCCGCGACCGGTTCCGATCGCGAGGGATGCGCTGGACGCCGCAGCGCCGCCAGATCCTCGACGTCCTCGATCACACCGACGGCCACATCACCGGCGGCGAACTGGTGGAGCGCTGCAGGGCCCGCGATCCGCTGACGACCCCGTCGACCGTCTACCGGACGCTGCGGGTGCTCGAGGAGATCGGCGTCGTGTGCCACGCTCACGGAGCCGACGGACGTGAGGAGTTTCACGTTCGGCCGGCAAGCGAGCATGGGCACTTGTACTGTCGGCGCTGCGGCCTGAGTTGGGAGATCGACCAAGCGGCTGCCGCAGCGACTATCCAGTCGTTCTGGCGAGCGAACGGGTTTGCGGTCGATCTCTCCCATCTTACTGTGGTCGGGTTGTGTGCCGAGTGCCAGCGGGTCGGCAGCCGGACGAACCGACGGGACGCGCTGACGGGACCTGCGGGCAGTATCACGGCGCGCACGAGCAAAGCCTGACCGGACGTCGTCATCGCGAACTGCCGTCGGCGCGGTCATAGCCTATCGATGTGATCGGGGCGGCGGTGTGGGATGTTCGCGCGTGTCGACGAGCGCATCGGGTGCGACGAGATCGGAGTACAGCCGACCGCGCAGATGATCGATCTCGTGCACCACGGCCCTAGCCACCAGGTCCGTGGCTCGTACGCGGGTGCGGCGCCCCTCCAAGTCGAGGGTGCTCACCACGACCTCGGCCGACCGGACCACCCACGCCACGCGGTCCGGGATGGACAGACAGCCTTCCCAGCCCGCCTGGCGGCCTCGCTGCGTCACGATGATGGGGTCGATGAGCACGATCTCGACGATCGCGACCCGCACCACCGCCACGCACCACGGTATCCCGATCTGAGGCGCCGCCAGGCCCATCCCAGCGTGGGCGGCCGTGGTCGCGCGAAGGTCAGCCACCAGGGCGCCCACGGCCGCGTCGCGGGAGCGGACCGCCTCCGCGGGTCGGTGCAGGCTCGCTTCCGGGTCGGTGAGGATGAGACGGACGCGGCCCGCCGGCGCGCGGTCAGAGGGCCGGTCGGTCATGGTCGGGGCGACCGCGGTCACGGCCAATCAGCCGACGCACCCCGCTGACGATGGTCGGCGCCAGGCCGACCAGTCCGTCGAGGCCCATCGGGTCAGACGACCTCCCGCAGTAGAGCCGGCGCTCCCGCAGGATGGTGCTCGTCCCCCGTCTCGTGCTCGTGCGCGTGACGGATGCGGCCGTGCTCGTGGAGGTGCTCGTGGATCAGGTTGGCGCGGATCAGCAGGTCGCGGTCGTTGAGCACAGCATCCGGGGTGCCGTCGGCCAGGACGCTTCGCTCCTCTCCGAGCACCACCACCCGATCGGCGATGATCGGTACGATGTCTAGCTCGTGGGTCGCCGTGACGAGCGTGCGCCCCTCGGCGGCCAGGCCGCGGATGAGGTTGACGAGCACCCACTTGGTGCGCGGGTCGAGAGAGGCCGTCGGCTCGTCGAGCAGCACCACCGATGGCTCCAGCGACAGCACGCTCGCGATCGCCGCCCGCTTCTTCTCCCCGCCCGACAGCTCGAACGGCGCGCGGTGGGCCAGGCCCTCGATCTCCATGGCCGCCAACGCCTGCGTGCAGCAGCGGGACACCTCCTCGGGCGGCAGGCCCAGTTGGAGCGGCCCGAAGGCGACGTCGTCGAGCACGGTCGCGCTGAAGAGCTGGATGTCGGGGTCCTGGAAGACCAGGCCAACCTGGCGGTGGAAGCGGAACGCGTCCTCCCCCGCGGCGACCGCGCTGATATCCCGGCCGAGTGCGCGCATCGTGCCGGCGGTCGGGCCGATGATCCCGTCGAGCAGCTTCAGCAGGGTCGACTTGCCGCTGCCGTTGGCGCCGAGCAGCACGACCTGCTCCCCCTCGTGGATGTCCAAGTCGATGCCGTCGAGCGCGACGTGTCGCCCGCTGTACACGTAGCGCACGCCGCGCAGGGAGAAAACAATAGGCCGCTCGGGCTCGCTCACGGCACGAAGCGGCCAGCCAAGACCGCCGCGGTGGCGACGGCGAGCGCGGCCGTCAGCACGGCCACGTCACGCGCAGTCAGGCGGTACGTTGTGTAGACTCGCACCTCGCCCGTGAAACCGCGCGCCATCATCGCCGCGTAGACGTCGTTGCTCATCATGAAGGCCCGGCTCACGAGGTTGCCCATCGTGCCCCCGATGAAGCGCCGCTGCTCGGCGCCGCTCGTGCGGGCCACCATGCGGCTCTTGCGCGCCAGCAGGACGCCGTTGGCCGTGTGCAGGAACAGGAAGATGTAGCGGTAGGTCATCGACAGCACCAGCACGAAGATCTGGGGCACGCGCAGCAGCCGCAGGCTCTTAAGGATGTCGGCCCATGGCGTGGACATCACGAGGAGCACGGCCAGGGACACGCTGACCCCAACGCGGGCCACGAAGATGACCGCGCCGATGATGCCCGGGACCGACGGGGCAACCTGGACCGGGCCCACGGGCAGCACGAACAGGCGGGGCCCGGGCACCAGGAAGAGCGCCGGTATGACCACGATCCCAGCGAAGAAGGGGATACCGAGCCAGACGCGCTTGACGAAGAACGCGAACGGCACGTGGCTGGCCCGGGCAGCCGCGAGGATGACCGCATAGAGCGCCGCCAGGACGATCAGCGAGCCAGTCAGGCTGGCGGCCAGGATGACGGCCAGAAACATGCCGAGCTTGGCGCGCGGGTCGCGCGCCTGGAGGAAGCCGGCCCCTCGCGCATGCTGTTCATTGAAGACGGCGTGCTCGATCGACTCGGTGATCCCCCCCAGCGTCTGCTCCAGCCAGCCGATGCGCCTTTCGCGCTTGCCCAGCTTGGCGGCCGGCTGCGGGGCCGCCGTCGCCTGCGTCACACGGGGCTCCCGCTGGTCCGGTCGGGCACCGCGTCAGGGCCAAGGCTGGCGCCGGCGCCGAGCAGCCGCGAGAGGCCCAGGACGACGCCGCCGATCACAAGGATGCCCACGATGCCCGCGATCTCGTAGCCGATGCCCGCGTGCCACAGGGGAGCGCTGGCGCTATTGAAGAACGGCAGCGGCACGTTGTAGCCGGCGAAGGGCGCACTGAAGATGCCCGACAGCTGCTGCAGACCGTGGGGAACATAGCCGAAGGCCGCCTTGATGTCCCCGGGGCTGCCCTCGGCGTAGGCGAAGCCGGGGGCGATGAGCCCGAGCGGGGCGATGACCGCGATCAGCGTGAAGCCGGCCCCCATGCCCTTGAGCCGGCGGGGCAGCACGAAGTGAGCGAGCGGCACCAGCACGATCCCGAGGACGGCCGTAATAAGCAGCATGGTGGCCACGTCCGGCCAGCGGACCGTCGACCAGTCGGCGCCGTAGAAGTGGGACGGGTTGCCACCCCCGATGATCAACCCCAAGGCGGCCACGGCCACGATGGCCGCGATGCCGGCCCCTAGGATGACCTGCCAGAGCGGCCGGGATGAGGCCTCGCCCGCCGCGACGGCGTCCGGTGCGAAGACCGAGCGCAGGGCGGTCAGGTACTCGGGATGGCGCTGCTGGAAGTAGGCCACCCCAAGCCCCGTGATGAGCGCCTCGACGATGGACGCCCCGAAGGCGTGCGCCGCCACCATGGCGGGGATCGCCTGCTGCAGCGTGTACGGGCTATACAGCGGGTGGCCGCTCTGGGTGAAGAAGATGGGCTCAATGCCCAACTCGACGCCCACGCAGAAGGCCGCCACCGTGATGCCCACGTAGCTCCCGATGGCTGCCGCCCACACCCGGCGCGTGGAGAGGATGGGCGCCCGTCCGCTGATCAGGCGGTAGGTGAAGTAGCCGACGAACGGAAGAATGATGGCCATGTTGAGGCAGTTGGTGAAGATCGCTAGCACGCCGCCGTCGCCGAAGAAGAGCGCCTGGATGACGAGGGCCACGCTGACTGCGATGACGGCGGCCCACGGTCCCAGCACGATCGCGATGAGCGTCCCACCCACGCCGTGCGCGGTCGTACCACCGGGCACCGGGACGTTGAACATCATGATCGTGAAGCTCATGGCCGCGAAAATGGCGAGGAGCGGCACCGTGCGATTGTTGAGGACCTGCTTGATGCGCCGCGTCGCCATCGCCCAGGTCGGCACCGTGATCACGCCCAGGCCGACCGACACGATGGGGCTGAGGTACCCGTCGGGGATGTGCATCCTGCTGCTCCTGGGTCGGTCCGACCTCCGTCAGGGGACTTATCGCAACGGCTTGCTATAAGGGAGCGTAGCACCTAATTCGTGGATCAGCCACCGGCGACACATGAGCCATGCGAGCCGTTGAGAGTTCGGCGCCCTCCCAGGAGGCGCCCGCCGACGGCACGGTGCGTTGACACCACTTCTTCGGAGCCTGGGGCGAAACGGATGGTGTCCGCACCCCTTGTGCAGACCCGAGTCCAGGGGCACGGTGCCGTCCATGTGTCGCAGCATTAGGACGTTGCGCCGCCCGGATGCGGCCGTCACCGACGACGAGGTCCGGGCGGCAGCGCTTCAGTTCGTCCGCAAGGTGAGTGGATACCGCGTGCCCTCACGGACAAACCGCGTCGCGTTCGACGCGTGTGTCGACGAGATCGCGACGTCTTCCCGTCGACTCCTCGACGCCCTGGTCAGCGGAGGTGGGGCGACTCGATCCTGATTTCGGTCGTCCGGTGTGGTGGCCGGCGTCGTCTGAGGCCAGCACCGGAGCCGCGAAGAGTCGTTCGCGCGCATGGATCCTCTCGGTCGGGCCGACCTCCCGGACCACCGCGAGAACACGCGTGTTCCCGAGGCGCCGGGCGGACTACTCGGCTCGGCAGAAGGTCATGATCGTCTCCTCGACGATCTCGACGCCCTGCACGATCTCGCTGATTGACACCCACTCGTCCGGGGCGTGGAAGTTGCCCCCAAGGGCGCCGTACGAGAGCGTCGGGATCCCTGCAGCCTGGGTGAGTCCGGAATCTCCCCAGCCGTTCAGCCCAACAGGGGTCGCCGTTCGTCCGAGCACGCGCTCCGTGGCCCGCGCAAGGGCATCGTAGAGAGCCTCGTGACCCTGGGCACGGAATGGGTCGCGGTCGATCTGCACCACGACCTCGCCGCGGAAGTCCGGATGTGCGCGCGCCACGTCCGCAAAGATCGCCTCGATCTCGCGCACGCGATCGGAAAGGTGCTCCCCCGGTTGCGTACCAATCTCGATGCCCAGCACGCAGCTGTTCGGGTAGGTCGCGTAGTCGGTGCCGCCGCGGATGGTCCCCGTGTGGAACACAGTGCGCCCGTTCATGCCGCCCAGCCCGTGTCCGAATCCGGTTTCGTCCAGCGCCTTGAGCCGACCAATGACCTCTGCCATGTGGACGATGGCGTCGATCCCGATGTCGGGGTCGCAGCCGTGTGCGGCGCGGCCATGGACGACGACGTCGATCCAGCCGAACCCCTGGTGTTCCACCACAATGCGGTCGATCCCCTCGGGCTCGAGCACCAGCACGGCGTCCATCGAGTGGCGCCGGAGCAGGTCCTCGGTGCCGATCGAGGCGCCCTCCTCGTCGATAGTGCAGGCCAGCACGAGGTCGCCGCGCAGGCGGACGTGCCGCTGAGCGAGAGAGCGGAGCGCAAGCATCCCCATGGAGCAGGAGCTCTTGTCATCGGCCGCGCCGAGACCGACGAGGTGATCGCCGTCGCGCACCGGCGTCAGCGCCCGATCGCGCCAGTTCGCGTAGCCGACGGTGTCCGAGTGAGCGTTGAGATAGAGCGTTGGGCCGCCGCCACTGCCCGGCAGGCGCGCCAGCAGATTCGGCCGCCCAGCGGCGACCTCCTCAAGGGTGACGTCCACGCCGTCGACGTTCGCCAGCCACGCCGCCATGAAACGGGCCGCGGCTGCCTCGCCTGCACCGTCCGGGATCAGCCACGGGGTGACCGATTCGATTCGGACCAGCTCCGACAGGAGTCCCTCGACCTGGGCCACTGTGGTAGTCACCGCGGGTTCCCTCCGATCAGGCGAAATGGCAGGCCACGAAGTGATCACCCTCGCCACCGAGCGCGGGGTCGAGGGTCATGCAGGCATCCGGGTTGCCGAGCCGACGTCGCAGCCAACAGCGACTGTGGAACCGGCACCCGGACGGAACATCGATGGGCGACGGGGTCTCCCCCGACAAGAGCAGGCGTGTCGAGTGCTGGCCCGGTTCGGGAACCGGAATGACCGACACAAGGGACTTCGTGTACGGGTGCTTCGGACTCCCGATCACGGCATCGGCGGGCCCGATCTCGACCATTCGTCCGAGGTACACCACCGCGATCCGGTCGGCTATGACCCAAGCCAACGAGAGGTCGTGCGTAATGAAGAGGAACGAGAGCCCTCGCGAGGCTCGTAATTCAAGCAGCAGCTTTAGGATCTCGGCGCGCACCGACACATCGAGCATCGAGACGGGCTCGTCGGCCACGATAAACTCGGGATCCAACACGAGGGACGCGGCCACCGCGACCCGCTGGCGCTGGCCACCGGACAGATGGTGCGGGTACCGGCGCGCGATCTGCTCCGGGGGGTGGAGCCCGGCAGCCGTCAAGGCGTCGTAGATGGTGCGACGCCGCTCCCCCTCCCCGCGCGCGAGCCCGTGGATGAGGAGCGGTTCGGCCACGATCTCGTACACCGTCTGGCGTGGATCGAGCGACTCGTACGGATCCTGGAACACGAGCTGGATCTTCTGGCGCAGGCGCCGGAGTGCCCCCCCGCGCACCTGCGCGAGATTCTGGGCTCGGTAGAGGACCCGGCCCGTGGTGGGCCGCTCGAGGCGGCAAACGGTCCGGGCGATGGTCGTCTTGCCGCAGCCGGATTCGCCGACCAAGGCGAGGATCTCGCCGGGGTAGACCTCGAAGGAGACCCCGTCCACGGCGCGCACCACGCGCCGTGGACCCCTGAGGCTACCGAGGCCCGCGCGCACCGGGAAATGGACACGCAGATCCTCCACACGCAGGATCGGTTCCCGTGAGGTCGGCGGGACCCTGTCGGCAGCCACCAGCCCCTGATTCACCACCTCAGTCATACGGCCGGACCTCCGGTGGCAGCCCCGGCAACTCAATCCCCGACCCCATCTCGAGGACCTCCTCAGCGCGATGACAGGCCGCTAGCTGGCCCTCGCCGACAAGTCGCAGGGCGGGCGACTCCAGGCGACAGCGCTCGATGGCCAGCGTGCACCGGTCTGCGAACCGACAGCCAACTGGCGGCTGGAGGAGGCTCGGCGGGTACCCCGGGATTCCAGCCACGAACTGACGTTCCGCATGAATATTGGGGAAGGCCCGCAGCAGCGCCCGGGTGTAGGGGTGTGCTGCGCGGCCGTACACGCGCTCGACGCTGCCCACCTCGGAGAGTCGCGCGCCATACATGACGGCGATCCGATCGCAGGTCTCGGCGATCACCGAGAGGTCATGCGAGATCAGAATCATGGCCAGTCCGAGGCGCTGGCGCAGTTCGCGGAGCAGCTCAAGGATCTGGGCCTGGATCATGACATCGAGCGCCGTCACGGGCTCGTCGGCGATGACCAGCCGCGGGCGGCACGCCAAGGCCATCGCGATCATCACACGCTGGCGCATGCCCCCGCTGAACTCATGCGGATAGCCACGCCCCCTCGAAGGAGCGATGCCGACCATGTCGAGCAGCTCGTCGACCCGGCGGCGCACCTCGGACTCTGGCGCGGCGGGCTCGTGACGGCGGATCGGCTCCCCGATCTGCGCGGCCACCGACTGGACCGGGTTCAACGCGTTCATCGCGCCTTGGAACACCACCGAGATGCCGCGCCAGCGAACCCGTTCCATCTCGGGTTCAGGCAGCGCGACGAGATCCGCGCCTTCGAAGCGGATCGTTCCTTCCACGGTGGCCGACGCCGGAAGGAGGCGCGGGATAGCGAGCGCGGCGGTCGTCTTGCCGCACCCCGACTCACCCGCGAGCCCGAGCGCCTCGCCGGGCTCGAGCGACAGACTTACGTCGTCCACGGCCCAGATGTCGCCCTCACTGGTAGCGTACCGGACGCGCAGCGCCTCGAGTTCGAGTAGAGGCACGGCTAGCGGTTCCTCAGGCGGGGATTCAGGATGCGATCGAGCGTGTAGCCGATCAGGGTGAACCCGAGCACCACCACCACGATGCCGACGCCTGGCGGCAGCAGGTACCACCAAGCGCCACGACCAGCGGCACCCACCTCGAAGGCGTAATGGAGCATCGTGCCCCAGGACACATGAACCGGATCGCCCAACCCCAGAAAGGCCAGGGTCGCCTCCGAAAGGATCGAGCCCGCGATGACCAGCACCGTGTTGGCGAAGATCAGCGGCAGCACGTTGGGCAGGATGTGGACGACCGTGATCCGCAGGTCGGTCGCCCCGAGGGCGCGAACCCTGTCGATGAAGACGCGTTCGCGCAGGCTCAGAACCTGCGATCGCACGATGCGCGCCGTCGACGGCCAGCTCGTCAGACCGATGACCAGGATGATTACCCCTAGGCTCTGCCCGATAATGGCAGCGAGAACGATGATGAGGGGCAACGTGGGGAGCACCAGGAAGAAGTCGGTGATCCGCATCATGAGGGCGCCGATCGGTCCCCGGCTGTAGCCCGCGCCCAGGCCGACCACGGTGCCGGCGAGCATCGAGATGGCGGTGGCGAGCAGACCGACCAGGAGCGAGATCTGCGACCCGGAGATAGTTTCGCGGAAGACGTCGCGCCCGAGTTCGTCGGTGCCCAGCCAGTGCTGCGCGGTCGGGGGCTGCAGAATGCTCGCTGCGTTCGTCCCAACGTTGGCCGGATTGAACGGAAAGAGCACAGGTCCGGCCAGCGCCACCACGAAGGTCAGGGCCAGCAGGAAGAACCCCACCTTCCCAATGGGGTCGTCCCACGCAAGGCCGAGGTTTGCGCGGATCGCGGCCAAGCTTCCGCGATCCTGCTCTGCGACGATCGTGGCCGCGGCCATCAGGCGTTCCTGACTCGGGGATCGATCCAGAGGTAGAGGAGGTCGCTCACGAAGTTCACGAGGATGACGGTGACGGCGAAGAGGAGGAAACTCGCCTCAATTAGCGGATAGTCCCGTCGCAGCACGGCGTCGTAGATCAGCAAGCCCATGCCGGGCCAGGAGAAGACCGTCTCCACCTGGATCGCGCCGCCTACCACGAGGCTCACGTACAGCGCGCTCGTGGTCACAACGGGCAGCATCGCATTGGGCACCCCATGGCGCCACAGCACCTGTCGCGCGCTCAAGCCCTTCGCTTTAGCCGTCAGGATGAAGTCTTCGGTGAGAACGTCGATGAGCGAGCTGCGGGTGATCAACACGAACTGTCCAATGTCCACGAGCACGAGGGTGAGAGAGGGCAAGATAAGGTGGGGCAGAAAATCCTCAAGCTGGGCGAGAGGGGACGTGTAGAAGACGCCCGGCGTGCCGCTGCCCGAGATCGGGAAGGCGTGAAAGTACACCCCGAGAATGAAGATGAGCATGAGACCCGTCCAGAACGTGGGCAGGCTCCAGAAGAAGAGCGACACGACGACCGTCCCGGCGTCGGTCCGCGAGCCGCGGCGCGCCGCCGCCAGGACCCCTGCGACGATCCCGATCACGACCACGAGCACGGTGGCGACCGCTAGGAGCTCGACTGTGTTGACGATGCGCTGTACGAGGATCTCAGAAACCGGCTGCCGGTAGGTGAGTGACATCCCCAGATTGCCGGTCGCAAGGTCCCGCAGATACACCAGATACTGCACGGGCAGGGACTGGTCAAGGCCGAAGAGCTGACGCAGACGGGCGATATCCTCAGGCTGGAGGTTGCCCGCCCGCGCCAGCAGCCGGATAGGATCGCCCGGCAGGATGTGGAACAGGTAGAAGTTGAACGTGATCACCGCGAGAAGCGTCACGAGCACCTGGGCCAGCTTGGTCAGCAGATAGCGCAGGCGCGGCATTGTTGCCTCAGGTGCTCGTGAAGCGCGCCGTCAGTGGGCGGGCCGGATCTGGAGGTAGTTTTCTCGGGTGAAGTTGAAGATCATGCCGCCCGGAACCGGCGTCCAGTTCGCCCAGGTGTCGGTGCGGTAGGCCTGCAGCTTGTCCTGGTACCACATGATGAGGTAGGCCGCGTTCTGGTAGTACATCTGCTGCATCTGGCCCGTGATCGCCTTGCGGGCGGTCGTGTCGAGCGTCGTTGCCTGCTGGTTGTAGAGCGCGTCGTACCGCTTATCGCAGTAGTAGACGTCATTGTTGCCGCCAATCTGGCTGCACAGCGGAACGCCCAGCATGTAGCTGGGATCTGGTGTGCCGGAATCCCAGCCCCACACGAAAATATCCCAGTTGGGGGCGCTCGAGTTGTAAACCGTATTGCCTAGCGTGTTCGTATCAAGGGTCTGGAAGTCGAGCTTGATGCCAATGGCCGCCGCGGCATCTTGGAAGAGGTGCGCCGCACAGACGTCCTCGTCGGTGGTGTCGATGGCAATCAGGCGGAACTCGAGCTTCGCGCCGTCGGGCGCCTCGCGAACACCGGAGTTGTCACGAATGGTGTAGCCAGCGGCATCGAGCATCTGCTTGGCCTTGGCCGGATCGTTATTGAGCTGCTGGCTTGGCGGGATGGCGAGGTGCCAGTCGGTCAAGCCGGCCGGCACGATGGTGTCGCCGGGCTCGCCGTGGCCGGCGAGGCAAAGCTGGACGAGCTGGTTGCGATCGACCGAGAGCTCGAGCGCTTGGCGGACGACAAGCTGGCGTAGGAGTGGGTTGCCGCCTGACTTCGGATTGGTCGAGACGTTGAAGCCGATGTGGTGGAAGGAGAACGACGGCAGCGAGATGGTCTTGACATTGGGTGCGCCGGCCAGGCCATCGAAGACGGTCGGCGGGACCTGCGGGATGACGTCGATCTCACCGGAGCGGAGCGCCTGGCCCATCACGTCGCTGTTGTCGTAGAGAATCCAAGTGATGGTGGCGGGCCCGGGCAGCGGCCGCCGCCACCAGGCGTCGTAGCGCGCCAGCGTTAGTGATGCACCCTTCTGCCATTGCACGAACTTGTACGGACCAGAACCGACGGGCGTGTCGTTCGGGAAGTTCTCGATCGTCTTGATATCCATCTTCGACCAGATGTGCTTTGGAACGATCGGGACCACGAGCGCCGGGTCGAAGGCTTGGGGCGCCGAGAAGTTCAGCACAACGGTTGCCGGGTCGGGCGTCTGGACCGAGGTGAGGTCGGTGAGGAACTGAGCGTACTGGCCGAGGTTGTTGTCGTGGATCAAGTTGTATGTGTACGCGACGTCGTCCGCGGTGAGCGGCTGGCCATCTTGCCACGTAACGCCGCTGCGGAGATGGAAGGTGATGGACTTGCCGTCGGTCGAGTACGCGTAGCTCGTGGCCAACTCCGGCTCGGGCTTAAGGTTGAGGTCGTAGTCGAGGAGCTTGTCGTAGATGAGCTGCGTTACCTCGACTCCCTCGGTGCTGTAGGTTGTCAGGGGATTCATCGTGTCAGGCTCGGAGAGCCAGCCCACGCGCAGCGGCTGCGACGACGGTGTGGCCGCCACCTGCCCGCTCGTGGTCGACACGGGCGCTCTTGGCGCGGTTGTCGCACTCCCGGAACAGGCCGCGAAGACCAGGGTGACCGTGACCGCCAAGGTCCACGTCATCCGCCAGCGGTTCATTGCAGGTCCTCCTCCCATCACCGGGACAGCCGGTTGGCTTTGACGCGGCGTGTCAGCACCGGGGCCGCCACGTTGGCGCATGCTCGAAGGCATCGAGGGTCTCCTCGATGCCGGCGTCGGTTTCGACCGTCGAGACGATTCACAGCTCGACACTCGACAGCTGCACGCGGACGCCGCGCTCGTGCAGGACGCGAGCGAGGGCCGCGTCCATCGTGGTGACAGGTCGACGGATGCACACCGCCGCTCCTCTATGCACCGGGTGGGCCGTAGATGTCGTGCGCCCATCGCACGAGCAATTCGTGCCGCGCCGCCAGGGCCGCCCACCCCCGCACCGCCGCGCTGTCGGGCGTGATCCGTTCGCTGCGCCAAGCTGGGCGAACGCGAGCACCCGTGCCGGCCGCCGCTAGGAGGGCTGCCCCGATCGCCGAGTAAGGGGGTTCGCCTGGACTCCACACCGCGTCCCGCCCGGTGGAGTCGGCAAGCAGTCGGGCGAGCAGTGGCGCTGAACGGGACCCGGCGGCGATTCCGATCGGTGACGGGGGGAGGCCGGCCTCGTCGAGCACCACGAGGCACCGGCGGCTTTCGAGGACGAGGCCCTCAACGAGCGCACGGGCGAGGTCAGCCGGGCCGTTCGCCAGAGAGAGCCCGAGCACCGAACCGCGGAGCACCGGGTCCCACCGGGCGCCCTGCTCGCCCACCGCGAGGAAGGGCAGGAAGGAGACGCCATGCGCGCCGACGGGGGCCTCTGCAGCGAGGGCCAGCAGGTCCTCCACCGGCTCTCCCGCCGCGTGCTTGTCAAGGTTGAGGGTCGCGGCGAGCCAGCCCATAGCGCTCCCGGCGCTGACGAGGTCCATCTCGAGACCCCAGCCGGAGATCCCGGCCAGCGGCATGACGAGGTAGCGATGCAGCGGATCGGGGACGGGCTGCGCGCTGACGCCCAGGATGACGCAGCTGCTGCCCCAGATGCACGCTACGCTGCCCTGGTCGGTCGCACCCATCCCGAGCAGGCCAAGCGCCGAGTCGGCTGCCCCGAGGACGACTGGGATCCCGGCGTTGAGCCCGAGTGCGGCCCCCGTTTCGACGTCGAGCGGCAGTGCGGTCGAGGATGCGAGCACATCGGGCAGCATGCCGGCGTCGCGCAGCCCCGCGGCGTGGGCAAACTCGGGGTTCCACGCACCGGCCTCCAGGTCGTAGCAGCCGAAGCCGGTGGCCGTGCTCGGATCCGTCGCGTACCGTCCGGTCAGCCACCAGAAGAGGTAATCCTTCGCCCCGAGCACCTTCCGCGTGGCGGCCACGCGCACCGGCTCGTGCTCACCGAGCCAGGCAAGCATGGGCAGGAGGTAGCGCCCGTCGACCCATTGACCTGTGGCGGCGTACAGGCGCGCCTCCCCCACATCCGTGCGCAGGCGCCGGCCCTGTGCCTCCGCGCGCGAGTCCTCCCAGGTGATGGCCGGTCCCGTCGGGTTGCCAACGTCGTCCACGGTCACGAGCGTTGGGATCATCCCCGCCAAGCCGATGCCAGCCCAGCGAGAACCGGGCACGCCCGCCGTCAGCTGCCCTATCACGGAGCGCGCCGCGCCAAGCCAGCTGGCCGGATCCTGCTCGGCCCGACCGGCTCCGGCGCGACGGGTCAGGTAGCGACCAGAGGCGCGAGAGACGATCTGCCCCGAGGTCGTCAACGCCACGCCTTTCAGGCTCGAAGTCCCAAGATCGAGCCCAACGTACACCGAGCGACTCGCGGCCCTAGCGGACAACGTGGCCCACCTGGCGCTTCTGCGCTGTCAGCCGGCGCGTCGTGCCGGAGGGCCCGGCGCTCGGCGGACGGAGCGACGCGGTGGTCGTCGGGGCCTCCGCTCCCGAACCGCCGGCCGGATCGGCCGCGCCGGCGTCGACCGGGGCGACGTCCCACTCCCGAACGTCCGCGCCCCTGAAGACGCGGCGCGCAGTGCGCCCGGCTGCATAGAACACGAAGTCGTCGGCCGGGTAGACCTGCTCGAAACAGTCGAACGGAACGCCCGCCGAATCGGCGCTTATCCCGCGCAGGCGCACGACTCGCGCGCCGTGCGCCAGCCCCAAGTTCCGCTGCTCGTCGGCGGTCGGCAGGGCCACTTCCAGGTACTGCTCCTCGCTGTCGTCATCGAGCCCGTACTCACGCGACAGAAGGCCGTACAGAGAGGTGCTCAGCTCGGCCCGGTGCCGCCCGAGGTCGGGCGCGAGGGCCACGGGTATCACGGCCTGCTCGACGATCGCCGGAACGCCTCCGAACTCGCGCAGACGACGCACGAGCCAGACCCGCGCGCCCGGCCTGAGGTTCAGCGCACTCGCGATGCTCGCACCCGGAAGCCCCTCGCGCACGTCCAAGACGCGGGTGGTGAGCGGGGGAGGCGCCTGGTTGCCCTGCAGGGTGTCCAGTAGGGGTCCCGTTCGCCCCGGTTCCGCGACGATCCGCGGCCGCGACACGAACGTGCCAACACCCTGGTGGCTCGTCACGCGTCCCGCGCGCTCGAGCTCGTCGAGGGCCCGACGGACTGTGATCATGCTCACACCCGACATCCGTGCGAGTTGCTGCCGTGACGGGAGCCTGGCGCCCGGTGACGAGCCTGACTCGGCGATGAGGCGTTCCACCAGCTCGATTACTCGCTCGTATCGGTGCATGGTGACGATCGCTTCACCCCCCCGGCGTCTCGCCGGCCAGCACCGCGAACGCCTCGTCCGCCGCGGCGAGCGTCGCATCGACGTCGCTGTCGGTGTGGACCAGCGAAACGAAGAGGTTCTCAAACTGGCTCGGATGAAACAACACGCCCCTCAGCAACATCTCCTGCCACCAGCGCGTGAACCGCCTCTCATCCGCGTAGGCCCGCGCATCGCGCCAGTTGCGGATTGGGCGTGCGCTGAACCAGACCTGGAAAGCGGTGCCGAATCCGACGACTTGGACCGCGATACCCGCCCGCGCGGCCGCGGCGCGCAACCCGTCCATCAGGCGCTCCCCGACGGCAACCTGGCGCTCGTAGAGTCCTCGCTCGGCGAGCACGTCCATCGTCGCCGAAACGGCTGCGCATTGGATCGTGTTGGCGTTGTACGTCCCCGAATGCGAATAGCGGCCGTCGGCGATCATTGCCATGGCCTCGCGCGCGCCGCCGATGGCGGCCACCGGGAAGCCGCCGCCAAGGCCCTTGGCGAGCGTCGTCAGGTCGGGCAGCACGCCGTACCACTCCTGCGCTCCGCCGCGGCAGAACCTGAAGCCGGTGATGACTTCGTCGAAGATGAGCAGGCTGCCGTGCTGTCGGGTGCGCTCGCGGAGCAATTCAAGCCAGCCCGGTTCGGGCAGGATGGCGCCGGTGTTGAGCATGACCGGCTCGGTGATCACAGCCGCCACCTCGTCGCCCCGTTCATCCATCAGGCGGGTGAAACTGTCGGCGTCGTTCCACGTGAGAACGGCGAGCGTGTCGGCGAGCTCCGCCGGCACGCCGGCGCCGGACGGAACCGGACGCGGACACTCAGCGGGCCCTGCATCGGCCGGATCGACGTGGTTGCTCCAGTAGACGACGTCCTGCCAGCCGTGGTACTGGCCCTCGAAGCGCACCAAGATCCGGCGTCCCGTGTGAGCCCGGGCCAGCCGGACGGCCGTGCCGACGGCCTCGCTGCCTGAGTTCGTGAACCGCACCATCTCCACGCCGGGAACCGCTTCAACGACCTTGCGCGCCGCCTCGAGCTCCAGCTCGTAGGGCAGACCCAGGCACGTCCCGATCCGCGAGATCGCGCTGGTCACGGCCTCGGTCACGACGGGATGCCGGTGTCCAAGGATCATCGGGCCGAGCCCAAGGAGGTAGTCGACGTACTCGTTGCCGTCCACGTCGCGCACCCGTGAGCCGGTCCCGGAGGCGATGAACGGCGGGTAGGGGGCCCAGCCGAAGCGGACCGTCCGGGCACTACTGCCCGCGCCCGCCGGGATGACGTGTCGAGCCTGTTCGAAGAGCGAACGCGAGCGCGGCAGGCGGTTCCCGTACGTCATGTCAAACGGCGGAGTCCGCGCCACCCTCGCCTCCAGTAGGTATGCTCAGTATACTTAGTTGGGTCCGGTTCGGTTGGCAACTGGAGTGTTGTGCTAGAGACAGCTGTGGGCAACGGCCATGCGTCGCGGGAGCGGGCCTGGTCCGCGCGTCCGGTTCGACCAGCTCCTGCCGGCTCCACCGTTTCGAGCTAGCTCTCCCGACGATCGAGTGCAGTGAGGTGCGTGCCTTCAAAGCCTGGGCGCGCGCCGCGATCTGGGAGAACGTCGTGGCCTGCAACGAGCGGACGCTGGCGTTGCTGCGCGCGCCCCGAATGGCGTCCGGCCAGGACTTGCGGCTACTCCACCCGAAGGGAGGGTCGTTCGCTAACGCAAACAAGCAGGCTAGGAACGGAGCCGTCCTTTCCGGGCAAGTGATCCCGTCAGGAGACCACACCGTCCGGAACGAGCGGCAGCGAGCGCAGCCGGACGCCTGCCGCGGCGAAGATCGCGTTCGCGAGCGCTGGCGCGATCGCGATGATGGGCGTCTCGCCCCCGCCGGCCGAGGGTAGGTCGCGTCGGTCGAGCAGCACGACCTCGATCGGGCGGCACATCGGTGATGCGGGGGACACGGTAGTCCGTCAGCGACGCGTTCCGGATGCTCCGTCGGCGAAATGGACCGCCTCGAACAGCGCCCCGCCGAGGCCCATGACAGTGGCCCCCTCGATCTGGTTCGTCAGGCCGTCGGGATTGACGATCGCGCCGCACTCGAAGGCGGTCACGATCCGTACGACCTCGAGGCGCCGGTCGTCGCCGACGCGCACCTCCACCGCCGTGGCGACACGGGCACCCTTCTCCACGCCGCCGGCGATGCCCACGCCGAGACCGGGCTCCCTGGCCCGGCCGGCCCAGCCGATGCGCTCCGCCGCGGCGCGGAAGGCCGCCACGAGCCGCTCGTCGCGCAGGTGCGCGAGGCGAAACTCGAGGGGGTCGACGCCGAGCGCGTGCGCCAGCTCGTCCATGTGGGACTCGCGGGCGAAATGGTTCGCCGTCGCGGCCAGGGCCCGGTAGGAGCCCTGCGCAAGCGGAGAGTCGGCGGGCTGGTAGTCGAGGCGCTGGCTGGGCACGTCGTACGGGCCGACGAGGCCGAACATGCCCGAGTTCGTGTTGCGCATCTCCCAGGCCGTGATGGTCCCATCGCGCTGCGCGCCGCTGCGGACATCGATTAGCGCGGCGGGCCGCAGGTGTCCCGCGCTGAACTCCTCCTCGCGGCTCCAGCGCACCTTGACCGGGCGGCCGACGGCGCGCGCCAACCGCGCCGCGTCGGTCGCGATCGCCTCCGCATGCTTGCCGCCGAACCCGCCCCCCGTGTCGGGCACGATCACCCGCACGTCCGCCTCGGGCACCTGCAGCGCCTCGGCAAGCGTGCGTCGCAGACCGAAGGGCACCTGCGTCCCGCACCACACCGTGAGCCGGCCGTCGCTTCCCCACTCGGCCAGCGCCACGTGCGTCTCAAGGGGGACGTGGGCGATGTACGCGGTCATATACGTGGCCGCCAGCGTGATCGGCGCGGCGGCGAGGGCGCCCCTCAACGTCCCCCGTTTCGTGGTGGAACGCGCCCTCCCAGCCCTCCTCGTCCACGGGGTGGGCGCGCAGATGCTCGCCGAGCCCGGCCTCGGTCGGTTGAGGCGCCAGCTCCCACTGCGCCTCGATGGCCTTGAGCGCGCGTCCGGCACGGAACGGGTCGGGGGCGACCACCCCCACGAACGAGCCGTCCTGCACCACAGTTACGCCCGGTACTGCCGAGGCCCGCGTCACATCGACTGAGCGTAGGGTCGCGCCGTGTGCCGGAGCCCGCAGGACCCGGCCTTGAAGCATGCCAGGCCGGGACAAGTCGGACCCGTATCGCCGGGTTCCCGTCACGATGTCAAGCGCGGTGACAGGCGGGCGCCGGGCGCCCGACGACTCGCTCGGACGCGCCCGGGGTCAGGGCGGGTCGCGGGGGGCGACCTCGACCTGCGCGCAGGCCGCGCACGATCTCGCCGTAGGTCGCGGAGATCGGCCCCGTGCGCCTGACGGACGCCGCCATCGGCTGCGCCGAGGGCCGCGGCCTCCACGTCCCACATCGCGGCAGCCATGCCGACCAGGCACTCGCGCGCGCTCGCGGCCGACCCGCCGCAGCTGCTCGCCCGCGTCGGGCATCGACCGGCTGCCGAAGGTGCCCACGTCGAATGGGCACACGTCCGTGTCGCCCATCACCAGGCGCACGGCGGCGAGGGGCACCCGCAGCTCCTCGGCCACGCGCAGGGAGAGCGCCGTTCGGTTGTCCTGGCCGACGTCGATCTTGCCCGTGAAGGCCGTCACGACGCCGTCGGCACCGACGTGGAGCCAGGCGCCCGAGCTGGTCGTCCAGCCGCCCGACGGCGCCGGCTCCCGGACGACGACGAGCCCCTCAGGGAGGACGGCAAAGTAGTCGCGCTCCGCCGCGCGGGTCAGGTCCCAGGGTCGCTGCGGCCGCGCCAGCTCGCTCGCTGGCCCGACCGGGCCGGTTCCGGGCGCGACCCCGATCCCGCCCTCCGGGCGTGCCGCCAACTCCGCCGCCCGGCGCACCGCGCGCAGGACTCGCGGATACGTCCCGCAGCGGCAGATGTTGCCGGCCAGGGCCGTCCGGACCTGCGCGTCGTCCGGATCAACGTCATCCTGCAGCAACGCGACCGTGCGCATGAGCATGCCCGCGGTGCAGTAGCCGCACTGCAGGGCCCCAACCTCCAGGAATGCCTGTTGCACCGGGTGCAGCCGCCCGTTGTGGGCCAGCCCCTCCACCGTCGTGACGGCGTGGCCGGCAGCGTCCGAGACCCGCGCCTGGCAGGCGTGCACGGGCACACCATCGAGCAGCACGGTGCAGGCGCCGCAGGCGCCTTCGCCGCAGCCAGGCTTCGCGCCGGTCAGTCCGAGCTCCTCGCGGAAGGCGTAGAGCAGGCTTCGGTCAGGGTCGAGAGCGAGCGAGCGCGCCGCGCCGTTGACGACGATCTCGGCAGTGTCAGTCATGCTCGCACCTCGGGGAACTCGGCGACTGCAGTGGAGCATAGCCGTACAGGGCCGCGGCAGCGCACCCGTCCGGAACTTGCGCGGCGCGTCACCCTCCGGACACGATGGCCCGAGGAGACCTTATCGTGCTGGCCGACTACCGCACCTATCCGCCCGCTCAGGCCGGCCTGGGGTTTCAGTCGACCCAGTGGTTCGGGCACGGTCGCCTGCGGGACGGCCCGAGGTGCTGCGCGGCGGTCCAGGCG
>CAWIHR010000055.1:0-71988 GCA_963835945.1 uncultured Chloroflexia bacterium | reverse complement strand
GCGCTGCAGGCCCGGCAGGACGCGGTGGACGCGATGGCGGCCGAGTTTCGCGCCGCCGCGACCCGTGGTCGACGGCCTCGAACGCTATCCCGGCATCCGCTGCCGCGCCCCTCGGTGCCTTCTACGTCTTCCCCGACGTCTCGGGCACCGGCCGAGCGGCGCCGACTTCGCTAATCGCCTGCTCGACGAGGCGGGCGTCCGGCCCGGCCGGCACGGCCTTCGGCGGCGTGAGCACCGGTCACATCCGCCTGTCCTACGCGATTCCCAGGCCAACATCAGGAAGGCGCTCGAGCGGATCGCGACGTTCGTGGGGAAGGTGGCGGTCCCGGCGTGACGGTTGCGGTCGATGTGGGAGGAACGAGCCAGTGACAGGTCCAGTGGCGGCGTCCGACGGCAGCGCCAGGGTCGACGAGCTGTACGCCGAGGCCGAGCGCCAATTCGGTGACTGGGAGGTCGTGAAGGACCTGGTCGACGAGATGCTCGACCTGTCCCTCAACTACCGCCAGTCCGGCCATCCCGGCGGCAGCCGCTCGAAGCTGCACCTGTTCCTCGCGCTGCTCCTCTCGGGCGCCATGCGCTGGGACATCCGCCGCCCTTGGCGCACCTACGCCGACCGCTTCGTCCTGTCCGCCGGGCACACGATCCCGCTCGTCTATGCGACGCTTGCCGTCCTCGACGAGACGCTTCGCGCGCGCCACGAATGGACGGGCGACGAGCGCTTTGCCTTCCCTGACGAGGGGCGCTGGGCGCTGACCTGGGAGGACCTGCTGCGCCTGCGGCACCGGGGCGGTCTCGCGGGGCACGCCGAGATGGAGGGCAAGACCCTTTTCCTGAAGTTCAACACGGGGCCCTCGGGCCACGGCATGCCGGCCGCCGCGGGTGAGGCGCTGGCGCTCAAGCTTGCCGGATGCGAGGAGGTCCGCGTCTTCGCCGTGGAGGGCGAGGGCGGCCTGACGCCCGGCGCCAGCCACGAGACGCGCAACGCGGCCTGGGGCCTCGGGCTCTCCAACCTCGTCTTCCTGGTCGACTGGAACGACTTCGGCATCGACGAGTTCCGCGCCTCTTCGGTGGTGCCGGGCACGCCGGAGACGTGGTTCGGCGCGTACGACTGGCGCGTGACGGGCACGCAGGACGGGATGGCGTGGGCGCCTGTCACGCGAGCGGTGCTCGAGGCGGCGCGCGGCGACAACCCTGGCAGGCGCCCGTCGATGGCGTGGTTCCGCACGCGCAAGGGCCGCGGGTACGGTAAGTACGACTTCCGGAGCCACGGCACGCCGCACCCCATGAACGCGCCCGAGTTCTGGGCCGTGCGCCATGACTTCATGGCGAAGTACGGCGTGAGCTATGAGGGCGTCGACGAGCCGGCGCCGGCTGATCCGGCAGAGCGCGCCCGGCAGGCCGAGACGAACCTGCGCATCGCCATCGGCGCGCTCCGTGAGCGGCGCGGCGTGGTCGAGGCGGTGTCCGATCGGCTCGTCGAGCTCGCCGGCCGCGTGCCCGAGCGCATCCCGACCTTCAACCTCGGCGGGAGCGGCGCGCGCATCTTCGAGGACCGGCGCCTCACGGACTACCGCGCGTATCCGCCCGAGATCTGGAAGCAGCCCGGCGAGAAGGTCCCCAACCGCGCGGCGCTGGGCGCCTGGGGGGCGTGGATCAACGCCTTCGCGAAGGCCGAGTACGGCCGACCCCTCGTCATCGCCGCGTCGGCGGACCTCGCCGAGTCCACCAACCTGGCCGGGTTTGCGAAGGGGTTCGGCGGCGTCGAGGGCTACGGCTGGTACGAGCGCGATGCCAACCCGCGCGGCACCCTGCTGCCCACCGAGATCACCGAGTTCACCAACGCGGGGATGATGGTCGGCTTGGCCACGGTTAACTTCGCCGACGACCCCATGGCCACCTTCAACGGCTTCTGGGGCGCCTGCTCGACCTATGGCTCGTTCAGCTACCTCAAGTACGGCCCCATGCGCCTCTTCAGTCAGCTGGCCCAGGACACGCAGCTGAAGCTCGGCAAGGTCATCTGGGTGGCCGGCCACTCGGGACCAGAGACGGCCGAGGACTCGCGCACGCACTTTGGCATCTTCGCGCCCGCGGTGACCCAGCTCTTCCCCGAGGGGCACGTCATTGACCTGCACCCCTGGGAGTACAACGAGGTGCCGGTGGTGCTGGGAGCCGCCCTCGCGCAAGCGGCGCCCATCGTGGCGCTGCACCTCACGCGTCCGGCCATCGAGCTGCCCGATCGCGCGGCGCTGGGCATGCCGTCGCACTTCGAGGCCGCCCGCGGCGCGTATGTGCTACGTCCGTTCCAGCCGGACCTGCCGGCCATGGGCACGGTGTTCGTCCAGGGCACGACGAGCACGGCCAACCTGGTGAAGATCCTGCCCGACCTCGACCGCGAGCGGCTCAACGTCAAGGTGGTGGCGGCCATCAGCCCGCAGCTGTTCCACCTTCAGCCGGCCGACTACCGCGCCGTGACCGTGACCCCCGCCGACCGGATGGACGGCATGGCGATCACGAACCGGGCGGCCCGCTTCATGCGCGACTGGGTGGACGGCCCCCTCGCCCTCGAGTACTCGATGGGCTCCGACTGGGACGATCGCTGGCGCACCGGGGGCAGCGTCGACGAGGTGATGGACGAGGCGCACCTGACGCCGCCCTACCTCTTGGCCGGCATCGAGCGTTTCGTCCGCGACCGCGCCGCTCGCCTCCGCCGGATGCGCGAGGCGCTGGATGCAGCGGACGCGCCTGGGAGATAGGGCGAGCAACAGATGGCACGTTTCCTGCGGACATTGACCACGGCTCATCGTCTCTGCCCTCACGGGCACATCCAGTTCAGATAGCGGGGTACCCCATGCAGCGCCTTGGACTCGAGCGGGAACTCGTCGACGCGACGGTGTACGAGAACACGGTCGTCCGCTTCCGGGAGGCCCACATCGGCCTTCCCACATTCGCGCAACTCGCCGACCCTTCGCTGGTCCCGGTAAAGGTGAGGTCCGCTCTCAAGGGCGTGGGGCCCGACGACGCGCACCCGCTGAACCTCTTCCGCGTGAACTGGTACAACGACGCCGCCCGGACCGGGACTGTACCGGTGCCCCAGCACGTCGTGCTTCCGAGCGCGCTGACCGGCGTGGATGCCCGGATCGTGGTGGCGTTCGGCGACCGGTTCCCCATGATCACGGCCCACAAGGTCCTGGCGGCCTACGGGTGCCTGGCCCCGCGCGTGATCACGGGCCAGTTCGACCCGACTCGCCACCGCGCGATCTGGCCATCGACCGGCAACTACTGTCGCGGCGGCGTCGCCATCTCCCGGATCATGGGCTGCCGTGGCGTGGCGGTCCTGCCCGAAGGCATGAGCCAGGAGCGGTTTGACTGGCTCGAGAACTGGGTGGTCGAGTCCTCTGACATCATCCGGACGCCGGGCACCGAGAGCAACGTCAAGGAGATCTACGACAAGTGCAACGAGCTCTCCGCCGACCCGGAGAACGTGATCTTCAACCAGTTCTCCGAGTTCGGTAACCACATCGTCCACTACCTCGCCACGGGAACGGCGCTGCAGCGCGTGTTCGATGCCATGCGCGAGCGGGAGCCGGGCCTGCGGCTGCGGGCGTTCACCTCGGCGACCGGATCGGCCGGCACCATCGCGGCGGGTGACTATCTGAAGGAGCGCTACGGCTCCCTCACCGTGGCGGTCGAGGCGCTCGAGTGCCCCACGCTGATCCGCAATGGGTTCGGCGAGCACAACATCCAGGGGATCGGCGACAAACACATCCCGCTCATCCACAACGTGATGGCAACGGACGTGGCGCTTGCCATTTCCGACCGGGCGACGGACCGGCTGGGCGTGCTCTTCAACACCGACACCGGCCGCTCGTACCTGGCACGTCGGCGCGGGGTGCCGAGCGACACGGTCGCGGCGCTGTCGTCGCTCGGGCTCTCGAGCATTGCGAACGTGCTGGCCGCCATCAAGACGGCGAAGTACTACGACATGGGACCGGACGACGTGATCGTCACCGTGGCGACCGACGGCGCGGCCATGTACCGCAGCGAGCGGGAGCTGGCGCTCACGAAGTACTTCGCCGGCACGTTCGACGACGTGGCCGCGGGAGAGGTCTTCGGCGAGCATCTCCTCGGGGCCACCACCGACCACCTGCTTGAGCTCACCCGGGAAGAGCGCGAGCGGATCTTTAACCTCGGGTACTACACCTGGGTCGAGCAGCAGGGCATCTCGATCGAGGAGTTCCGGGTGCGCAAGGATCCGAAGTTCTGGACCGAGACGCGCGCCATCGTTGGCGACTGGGACCGCCTGATCGAGGAGTTCAACGCGCGAACGGGCGTGCTGGGCGCGCTGTGACCGCGCCTGAGGCCACGCTCCCGAGCACGCTGGTGTGCTCGGGCTGCGGGGCGACGCCTCGCCCGGACGATCCGTATCCCTTCCACTGCCCGAACGCCCGCCCGGGCGACGACACCGACCATGTCCTGCGCCGGCGCCTGGACGCATCGGCGGTCGACTTCCCGTCGGCCACCGACATGACAGTGCCGACCAACCCCTACCTGCGCTATCGGCGTCTGGCACATGCATACAGCGTGGCCCGTGCCGGAGGGATGGGGGACGAGGACTACTGCGCGCTGGTCTCGCGCCTCGACGACGAGATCGCCCGGGTCGACGGCCACGGGTTCGTCCGCACGCCGTTTGCGCGAGCGGACGCGCTCAGCGATCGGCTCGGGTTCGCCAGGGACGGGGGCGTGTGGGTCAAGAACGAGACCGGAAACGTGTCCGGTTCCCACAAGGCCCGCCATCTCATCGGGCTGCTGGTGTTCCTGGAGGTCGTGGAGCGCCTCGGCCGTGCGGACCCGGCGCATCGGCGTCATCTGGCGATCGCCAGCTGCGGGAACGCGGCGCTGGCGGCGGCGGTGGTTGCGGCGGCCGGCCACCGTGTGCTCGACGTGTTCGTGCCCGTGGACGCGGACCGTGCGGTCGTGGAGCGCCTGGAGCATCTCGACGCGCGGATCACGGTCTGCCCGCGTGAGCCGGGCGTGCCGCGGCGACCCCACGTACCACCGCCTCCGCCGGGCGATTACCGAAGGCGCCCTGCCCTTCACCTGCCAGGGCAACGAGAACGGGCTCGCGGTGGAGAGCGGGTTCACGCTCGGCTACGAACTCGCTGAGGACATGGCGGGGGAGCCGCCCATGCATCGGCTCATGATCCAGGTGGGTGGCGGGGCCCTGGCCAGCGCGTGCATTGAGGGGATCGGGGAGGCGGTCGCCCTCGACGCGCTGCCGCAGCCGCCCCGCGTTGACACCGTGCAGACCCTTGGCGCGTGGCCGCTGCGCCGCGCGTTCGAGCGCGTCGCGGCGCGCATTCCCATCGGGCGCGGGCAAGCTCCGAGCGCCAGTCGCGGCGCTGGCGTACGCCGCGACGCACAGGTCGGAGTTCATGTGGCCGTGGGAGGAGGAACCCCACAGCGTCGCGCACGGCATCCTCGACGACGAGACGTACGACTGGCTAGCCGTCGTGGAGGGCATGCTCGAGACAGGCGGACGCCCGGTCGTGGCGACTGAGGAGCAGCTGGTGCGCGCCAATGCGCTCGCCACCGGCACGACCGGCATCGACGTGGACGAGACGGGGTCGTCCGGCCTGGCTGGCCTGCTTGCCCAGCGCGAGCAGGGGGAGATCGGCGACCACGAGCGGGTCGCCGTGCTCTTCACCGGCATCCGCCGCTAGCCTCCGGGCTCGCGAACACCGCCGAGGGACGGCCGGGCCCGGCCTGCTCGGTCCTCCCGGCCGACGCCGGCCGCGGTGGCTTACTCGGCCGTGCCGGCCTGCTGCGCCGTGGCGGGAGGCATCACCCTCGAGCCCGCCGCCGCGGCCGTCGGGATGTGCGGCAGCGAGCCGGTCACGCCGGCCAGCAGGGTCGCCATGACGGCCGCCGGCTGGAGTGACAGCAGCCTCGCCGTCGGCGGCCCCCGTCGGCGTCGCCTCCACCAGCGCGAACGTGTCGCGCTCCAGGACCGCCCGGAAGCCGGGCGCCGTGTACTCGATCCGGCCGTTGACGGAGATCCGGTGGGTCCTGCCGTCGAAGCGCGCCTCCATCACGCCGTCGCCGAGGAGCATGAACGCGTTCGAGGCCTGCGCCTCGAAGTCCGCCCGGTCCAGGTACAGCCGCGGCTTGTCGACGTACGGCTTGCCCGAGGTCGGGCAGGCCGTCACGCAGTTGCCGCACTCGTTGCAGAAGTCGGTCAGCACCGCGATCTGGAGCCGCTGGTCGGCGACGAAGGGTGTCGAGCCGTCCGCCACCACCGCGCCGTTCGCGACGGCCAGGACGGGAAGGTCGGCGCGCACCGGCGCCATCTCGTACGTCATCAGCGCCAGGTTGGGACAGACGCCGACGCACAGGCTGCAGATCTTGTCGCAGTCGAGGCAGCGACTCGCCTCCTTCATCGCCTCGTCGGCCGAGTAGCCCAGCACCGTCTCTTCGAACCCGTCGCGGCGGTCCAGACCGCTGGTACGGATCGGCACCCGGTACTCCCGGCGGGCGCGCCGCACGACGAGCGCCTGCAGCTCCGACCGGGTGCTCGCACCTGACGGTTCGGCCGCAGGGTGCTGGGGCGGCACGCCCAGGGCGGCGGCGATGGCGGCGGCGACCCGCTTCCCGTCCGCTGCGGCCTTCACGATCGAGGCCGGTCCGTGAGCCGCGACGTCGCCGCCGGCGTACACGCCGGGCACGGACGTCTCGAAGGTGACGGGGTCCACCGCGATGTAACCGGCGGGCGTCAGGTCCGGTGCGCGGTCGCCGAAGAAGTCGAGCACCGCGTGCTGGCTGATTGCGAGGATCAGCGTGTCCACGCCGATCTCGAAGTCCGTGCCCGGCACGTCCTCGGGAACCTTGCGACCGGCAGCGTCCCGGACCCCGCGGTACGCGGTCCGTGTGCACACCAGTCCCGCCAGCCTGCCGTCCTCGACGCGGAGGGCGGTCGGCCGCGCCAGCTCCACGATCGAGATGCCCTCCTCGCGGCTGGCGTGGATCTCCTCCGGGTCGGCGGGCATCTGGTCCACGGTGCGCCGGTAGATCAGCGACACGGACGACGCGCCCGCGCGGCGGGCGGATCGCACGCAGTCCATGGCCGTGTCCCCCGCGCCGACGACGGCCACGCGGCTCCCGATCGCTACGGGGCGGCCCTCCCGGACGCTTCGCAGGAAGGTCACGCCGTCGATCACCCCTTCGGCGTCCTCCCCGGGCAGGCCTAGGCGCTTCGCCCGCTGGGCTCCGACGGCGATGAAGATCGCAGCGAAGCCCTCGCCGCGCAGCTCGTCGATCGTGAAGTCGACGCCGGCCCGCTGGCTGTAGCGGATCTCGACGCCCAGGCGCTCGAGGACCGCGAGGTCCTGGTCGATCTGCGCCTGCGGCAGGCGGTAGGAGGGGATGGCCCCGCCGACCATGCCGCCGGCGTAGGGGTGCGCCTCGAAGATCGTGACGCCGATGCCGGCACGGGCCAGCCACTCGGCGGCCGCCAGACCGGCCGGCCCGGCACCGATGACCGCGACGCGGCCGGCCGTCGCGGGAAGAGCCGGCGAGCGGCGTGGACTGCCGCTTCGTGCTCCATGATGAATCGCTTGATCTGCCGGATCGCCAGCGGCTGGTCGAGGTGCGTGCGGATGCAGGTGTTCTCGCACAGGTGGTCGCAGACGCGACCCAGCACGGCCGGCAGCGGGTTGTCCAGGCGGGTGATCCGGACGGCCTCCGCGGAAATCGCCGGAGCGCACCGCGGCCATGTATTGCGGCACCTGCTGGTCGACCGGGCACTCGTCGAGGCAGGGTGCCGCGATGCAGTCGAACGGGCCGAGCTGGCGGGGCGTCTTCGACCGGTCCGTCCGGAACGACTGCTTCTGGTAGCGCCAGTCGTGGCGGACCGCGTCGGCGTATCGGCGGAGGTTGAACCGCGCGCACGCGGCCACGTCGGCGCCGTCGCCGTCGAACCCGTCCGCCCGCGCCGTCCGGCGGATGAAGTCGTCCGTGTCCTTCGCGTCCACGGCGTCGAAGGCGGCGTCGACGTGCTCCGGGTACTGGAGCATCCGCAGGTATCCGCCCGACTTGAGCAGGTCCGAGCAGACGGTGACCGTGCGGATGCCGGACGAGAGCAGGCGCGCGACGTTGAAGCAGTCCGCCCCTCCGGCGAACGAGATCGGCACTTCGGCGCCGAACTCCTCGGTGATCGCCGCGGCCAGGTTGGTCGTGACGGCGTGGAGCGGGCGACCCGACATGTACATGGTCGCGTCGCGCTCGAAGACGGTGCGCCAGTTCTCCACCTCGAGCGTGTTCGTCAGCTTCAGGCCGAAGGTGCGCCCCCGCGCCGCGGCGGCCTGACGGAGGTTGTGGAACATCGGGACGGCGTCGACCCACTGCAGGTCGTGGCCGAACGCCTCGTCGGGGATGGGGACGTCGCCGAAGCCCAGGTCGCCGGTGATGATGCCGCGGACCCGGTCGGCGCCGAGCAGCGTCGGGTTGCACTTGACCGAGGTGTGGAGGCCGCGCTCCTCGAGCAGGTACTGCGAGATCCGCTCGATCTCGTCGGGCGGGCAGCCGTGCATCGTCGAGAGCGTGACCGAGTCGGACAGGCGCGCCGGGATGTCGATCTGGCGGACCGCCGGGAAGCGCCGGGCGACGATGTCCACGTAGGCCGGGAGGTACGCCGACGCGTCGGCCATGGCGTCGAGGTACCACTGGACGTTGGGCTTCCGGATTCCCTCGAGGTTGTACCCGACGCTCATGTTGAAGACCATGCCGGGGCGCTCGCCGGGCCAGCCGAGCTCGCGGTGGAGGGCGTGGATGAGCACCCAGGCGCGCAGGTACTCGTCGAACGACTGGTGGACCTTGAGCTCCTGCGACCACTCGACGTTGTACCCCTCGTCCTGGGCGTCGATGCAGGGCTTGTTGACGTCGAGCTCGTCGAGCGTCTGGACGGTCTTGAGCTCGATCAGCCGGGCACCCACCAGCCATGCCGTGATGATGTTCTGGGCCATCTGCGTGTGGGGTCCCGCCGCGACCCCGAACGGGGTCTCCAGCTCCACCTCCCACTCGCGACGCCGGAAGCGGTGGTCCGGCCGGGGCACGAAGAACGCCGACCGCGGCACGTTGAACAGTGAGCCCCTCTGCTGCAGCTCGGTGAAGACCCAGTCGGTCAGCTGCTCCATCGAGATGGGATGGAATCGGTCGGACATCGGTGGCTCCTCGTCAGCATGCGCAGGGTGGGCAAGGTCGGGCGCTTCGACCCTCCGGGGCTGTTTCAGAGGCGGGCGTGCAGGCGGGCGGCCTGTTCCCGGGCCTTCGCGCGAATCTCGTCGGCATCGACCAGGGTCGGCCTGCCGTCGGCGAACACAACCCGGCCGTCGATCGTAATTCGTCTCGGCATGATTCCCGGGGTGAAGGCGATGTGCCACGGGTCCATCGGCTCGTAGGTCCAGGCGACCTCGTCGGTGCGCGCCTCGGGCACGAGGTTCCAGCCGGTCTCGAGCCACCCCCAGGCCGTGTCTGGCCCGCAGGTGACGTCGACCGAGCGCTGCATCAGATAGGCCAGCCGGAACGTCTCTAGGACGTTGCCGCCGATCCCGTCGGTGCCGAGCGCCACCGGGTTCGAGAACCGGGCCGGATCAGCGTAGCCCACCGCATTGTTCAGGTTGGACGCCGGGTTGTGCAGGATCGTTCCGCGCAGCGTGTGGTTCGTCGGCAGGTGGACGCAGTGGCTCAGCAGCCAGCTCGTCACGCGTGAGGCCCGCGAGCCGGCGAGGGGCGTCGATGTCGCCGACGCCCTCGCACACGTGGATGTGGACGCCCACTCCGAGGTCTTCGGCCAGGTCTGCGGCGGCGCGCAGGGACGCGTCCGAGCACGTGAACGCGGCATGGATGCCGACTAGGCCCCGTCCCCCGGCCTTGATAAAGCGCTCGTTCTCGGCGAGGCCGCGCCGGGCGCCGTCGGGGCCGTGCCGATCCGTGATCCCGTACGCGAGCAGCGATCGGACCCCCACCGCGGCGCACGCCTCTGCGATCACGTCGAGGCTGCCCTCGATGGCGTTAGGGGACTCGTGGTGGTCGATGATCGCGGTGGTGCCATTCTCGAGGGCCTCCAGGGCGCCCAGCATCGCCGACCAGCGGATCATCTCGAGGTCGAGGGCCGTGTCCAGGCGCCACCAGACCTGCTCGAGGATCCCCTGGAAGTCCGTAGGCACTTTCGGCGGCGCCGGCATTCCCCGAGCGAGGGCCGAGTAGAGGTGGTGGTGTGCGCAGACGAGACCCGGCGTAACGCCGGCTTCGAGTTCGGTCATGCAGTCACCTCCCGGCCGGTTGGACCGGCCCGTCTCACCGCCACTCACCGCATGCGTTCATCCGACGACGGATGGCTGGTCGCCGCCGCCCACCTGGGCCGCCGGGTGGACGCCGGCCATCAGCATGCCGATCTCCTCGCGGCTCGTGGTCCGCGGGTCCGCCGACCCTATGATCGTGCCCTCGTACATCACCAGGACGCGGTCGGACAGGATCATGACCTCGTCGAGGTCTTCCGAAATGATCAGGATCCCGGTGCCGCTCTCGCGCTGCTCGATCAGCCGCTGGTGGATGTAGAGGGACGCCGAGACGTCGATCCCCCGCGTGGGCTGGGCGACCAGCAGGGCGTCGGGCTGGGCCGACAGCTCGCGAGCCATGATCAGTTTCTGGATGTTTCCGCCGGACAGGTTCCGCACAGGCGTCTCGAGGCTCGGCGTCTTCACGTTGAACGCGTCGACCAGGTCCCTGCAATGGCGGCGGATCGCCCCCGTTCGCAGGAACCCGAACCGTGCGAACGCGCTGTCCCGATAGTCCACCAGAAGAAGGTTCTCTGACACGCTGAAATCCGTGACCACGCCGTCACGCATGCGCTCCTCCGGCACGTAGCCGAGGCCTGCGGCACGAACCGCGGCCGGGCCGCGGCCCGCCACGTGGGTGTCGCCGATTCTGGACCGTCCCGCCTGTGGGCACGCGCAGTCCGGCGATAGCCTCGGCGAGCTCGCGCTGGCCGTTCCCAGCCACCCCTGCGATGCCCACGAGTTCGCCCGATCGGACCTCGAAGCTGACGCCGCGGACGGCTTCGGTTCCGCGGTCGCTCGCGACGTGAAGGTCGGTGACCGTCGAGCCGCGGAGCCCCGCCGGCACCGGGAACCGGGGGCTCCTCGGTCGCGACCTGGTGACCAACCATCATCTCCACGAGTCGGCTTCGCGACGCCTCGGCCGCGGGCACCGTGCCGACCACCCGGCCGTTGCGCAGGACGGTGATCCGGTCCGAGAGCTCGAGCACCTCGCGAACCTTGTGGGAGATGAAGACAAGCCCTCGGCCGCCGGCGGTCATCCGGCGGAGAACCTTGAAGAGGTCGTCGACCTCCTGGGGCGTCAGGACGGCCGTGGGCTCGTCGAGCACGAGGATCGCGACGTCGCGATAGAGCGCCTTGATGATCTCAACACGCTGCCGCTCGCCGACGGAGAGCTGCCAGACGAGCGCCCCCGGGTCGACCTCGCAGCCCGTAGGTCTCCGAGAGCTCGCGGATGCGCGCCGACACCAGCTCCAGACTGAGCAGGGGGCCACGTGCCGACCTGGCCCCCAGCGCGACGTTCTCGGCCACGGTCAGGGTGTCCACCAACATGAAGTGCTGGTGGATCATCCCGATCCCGTTGTGGATCGCGACGGCCGGTGAGCGGATGGCCACCGGCCGGCCGTTGATCCGGATCTCGCCCTCGTCGGGCCGGTACAGACCGTACAGCACGCGCATGAGCGTGCTCTTCCCAGCGCCGTTCTCGCCGAAGAGTGTATGGACCTCTCCGGCTCGGACGTCGAAGTCGACGCGATCGTTGGCGACCACCCCGGGGAAACGCTTCGTGATGCCGCGCATCTCCAGGACCGGGGCCGCGGGGCCGGCGCCCACGTCCCCCGGGATGGTCACCGGTTCGATCATCGGGTGCGACTCAGCTCGCGAGGGTCACTGGGGTACGTTGATCGTGCCGTCGGTGATCCCCTTGATCAGCGCGTCGGCCTTGGCCTTCACGTTGGCGGGGAGGTTGTAGCCCGGGTTGAACTGGATCTGCTCGCCGCCGTTGCCCAGGGTCAGCGTGTAGGTGGCACCGCCGAGCGTGCCTCCCCGGATCTCGGTGAAGATCTGCTCGAGAGTCGGGCCCCAGTTGTAGACCTGGCTGGAGACCACGTTGCTGGGCGCGAGCGACGCCTGCGTCCACTGCGTGCCGAACCACGGCAGGTTGTCGGCCCTGGCGACTCCGATGGCCCCGACCACGGCCTGCGCCGTGCCGGTCAACACGTCGGCCCCGTTTGACACGAAGGTCTTGGCGGCCGTGGCCATCAGGCTGACGTCGCTGAAATTGCCCGTGTAGACCTCGTTGCACTTGATCGAGGGGTCGACGGACTTGGCCCCGGCGCAGAATCCGTCGACGTACAGCTTGGCGTCCCCGACCGCGATTGGGCCGATGACTCCGAGCACCTTGGTCTTGCTGAGCAGGGCCGCCATATAGCCCTGCACGTAGCCGCCCTCGTTGGAGTTGGCCTGGTAGGCGAACACGTTCGGCAGGTTGTACGTGGATCCGGCCGTGCCCCACGCGAACGCGACTTTCGGGAACTGGGGCGCCAGTTGCTCGACAATCGACCCGTACTGCGACCCGTGGGCGATGATGAGGTTGTAACCCTGGGCCGCGTAGCTGCGGATCACGTTGGCGGCGGTGGACACCACGAACTGGTTGTCCGAGATAGCGATCTGCAGGTTCTCCGTGGACTTCAGCGAGTTGACGGCATCCACCATCGACTCGGAGAAGGCCAGGTCGTTCACGGCGCTGGGCGCGACCACTGCCACCTTCAATGTGGTGGTCGCTGCGGCGCTCGCAGGGGCCGCGCTTGCCGGTGCAGCCGCGCTGGCGGGTGCTGCCACGCTGGCGGGTGCTGCCACGCTGGCGGGTGCAGCCGCGCTGGCGGGTGCTGCCACGCTGGCGGGGGCCGCCGTGCTGCTGGCTCCGCACGCGCCGGCCAGTAGCGCCACGACTGCGGCGATCACCATGGGTGTCACTACCCGGTTTGCCTGTTTGTGCATCGTTAGTCCTCCTCGGTTCCCGAGTCTGACTGTGGTTTGTCGACGGTCGGTCGTTCGGTCCTGGCGGCTGACGTTCGGCGCGTCACCCCTCTCTTTCGTACGGCCGGCCGAGGACGGCGGGCTGCCGGAACCGGCGAGCGATGAACAGCAGCGCCAGCACCGTGATGACGGCCGGCGCCGTGGCGGCGAGGTCGGACGCGCTCAGGGGAATGATCCCGAGGCTTTCCACGTCAGGATGAGCGCGCCCACCAGCCCGTACAGCAGCGATCCACCCATCACCCCGACGGGACGCCAAGCTCCGAAGTACACCAGCGCGACGGCGATGAAGCCCTCGCTCTGGGTGAGGTTCTCTGGAAGATGCCGTCGTAGAGCAGCAGGCTCGCGCCGGCGAGACCAGCAAACGTGCATCCCAGCATCACGGTCGACCACCGGATGCGCACCACGCTGACGCCCGAGGCTGTCGGCCGCGGCCGGGTTCTCGCCGGCCGCCTTGATCTTCAGTCCGTATGTCGTGCGGTTCAGCACGAACGCCACCACAGGGACCAGCAGGAACGCCAGGTAGACGAGGACGCTCTGGTCGAAGAACATGCCGCCGACTACCGGGATCTGGTCGCAGCACGGGGATGCCCACGGCTGAAGCGTGGCGATGGGGAGCGGGGTGCCGACCAGCTTCTCGAACAGCAGGTCGCTGAACCCGAGGCCGAAGAGATAGACGCCGATTCCGCTGATACCCTGTTCTGCCTTGAGGGTCACGCTGACCAGGGCCGTGACTATCCCCATCACCCACCCGGTGGCCGTTCCTGCCAGCACGGCGAGGAGCAGATTGCTGGTCCGCAGCGCGACGTAGTAGGTGACGAATGCGGCGAGCAGCATGATGCCGTCGACTCCGAGGTTGATCACCCCGCTGCGCTGGCCGATGGTCTCGCCGAGCGCGGCCAGCAGGAACGGAGCCGCGAGCGCCACGCCGGCGGCGACCGTGGTGGTCAGCACCGCGACCGTGAAGAACTGGCTCATCTGTCCGGTCTCGCCGGTGACGGCCATCGGAGGTTCGCGGCCGGGCAGGCGCGGAGGGCTGGCGTCGCGGGTCCCGGCGAACGCGGTGGACTGTGCCCGAGCGCGCCGCCGCAGGTACTCGAGCGACACCACCAGAACGACCACGATCCCGCTGAGCGCCGTCACGAGGTCCGAGGGCACGCCGGTTGCCACCTGCAGCGAGGAGCCGCCGACGATGAGCCCGCCGAAGAAGAACGCAGAGGCGATGGTCCACAGGGGGTTGAGGCCGCCGAAGAGCGCGACGACGATGCCGTTGAACCCGGCCGAGCCGGTGAACCCGGTCAGGCTGCCGTCCGTCACCATCCGGTGCGAGATGCTCCCGAACACGAGTATCGAGCCGGCGAGGCCGCACATCGCCCCGCTCAGTGTCATCGCGGCGACGATCGTTCGCTTGACCGGCATGCCTGCGTAGGCCGACGCATCCCTGGACAGGCCAACGGCTGCGGATCCGGAACCCGAAGCTCGTGCGCCACAGCAGGAAGTAGGCGCCGACCGCGACGATCACGGCGATCAGGACGCCCAGGTGCAGTTGCGTGCCCGCGACGAGGATGGGCAGCCAGGAGTTCGGCGACAGGAGCTCGGTCTCGGGGATCAGGCCGCCGACCGACGCCTGCGAGTGGTCGACCATGGGCCCGGCGAGAAGGTAGTTCATGACTTGGACTGCCACGAGGTTGAGCATGATGGTGCTCAGGATCTCGTTGACGTTGTACTGGGCCTTGAACACGCCCGGGATGGCGCCCCAGGCCGCGCCGCCGACGGCACCGGCAAGCAGCACGAGCGGGATCAGGACGGGGGCCGGCAGACCTGGCAGGGCGATCGCGGTCGCCGCGCCAGCCAGTCCGCCCATCGCGATCTGTCCCTCGCCGCCGATGTTGAAGACGTTGGCCCGGAACGAGATGCAGATCCCCACTCCGACCAGGAGGAGGGGAACCGCCTGGACAGCTGTGCTGCTGAGAGCGTAGCTCCCGCCGAACGCTCCGGTGAGCAGTGCGGAGTAACCGGTGAGCGGGTTCGCGCCGAGCGCGAGCATCATGGCGGCGCCCAGCAGTAGGGCACCGAGCAGCGCCGACGGGATAGCGAACCAGGTCAGCAGAAACCGGCCCCGATGCATGCGGTCGTCCACGGCCGCCGGCCGCGCCTGCTCGTCGGGTGTCAGCCCGGTCATGCCCGTCCTTGGTAAAGCCGGTCCTGGCGGCCCGGTTTCGCGCACGAGACTGACGACAGCGGGAGGCGCTGGATCACGAGCCGCCACTCCAGATCACGAACCGCTACTCCAGGTGTCAGACGTTAGTCATCTGACATGATTGGCACCTTGTCGCACAGGCCGCCGTGCGCCCCAAGTGCCATTGGGCCTCTTGTACCACACGGCATCGCGGGGAGCGCGAACGAGATCCCGGCCGGAAAGCGCAGAACTTCGCCACAGCTGCCGGAGCCAGCCGGGAGGCCGGGGCGGCTCCGGGGGCCGCGTCCACGCGTGTCGCCCCGAGGTGCCGACGTGCGTGGGCACTCCGCCGCAGCCTGAGGATCGCCGCCCTAGAATCGCGCGAGTGGGCGACGCGGGAGATTGGGGTAGCGGGAACCTCGTGCCGGGCAGCGCGCTCGACGCGCCCGTGCTGGCGCTCGACCTCGGCGCGAGCCGCCTGCGCGCCGCCCTGGTCGGACCGGACGGAACAATCCTGTCGCGGGCGGAGGCGCCTTCCGCGACCGAGCGCGGACCCGCCGCCGTGATCGCTTCGGCCGAGCAACTGCTGACCTCGCTTGGAGCGGGCGTGCCAAGTGACGGCGGATCGGACCACGTCATGCGCGGCGGCGTCGGGCCCGGGGGCGTCGAGCCCGGGGAGGTCGAGACTGGCCGCACGACGCGCGGCGACACCATGCGCGGCGACGCTCCCGGCACGGGCTCGTTCGCCCTGCGGCCGACTTCCATCGCACCGCGTCCGATCGCGATCGGGATCTCGGCCATCGGACCCGTCGATCCGCGGACCGGGCTGATCGTCGACCCCCCCAACGCTCACCCGACCTTCCGGGACGTGCCAATCGCCGAGGAGCTCGGGCGACGCCTCGGACTGCCGGCGTTCCTGGATCGCGACACGAACGTTGCTCTGCTCGGTGAACTCGCGTACGGCGCGGCACAGGGCGTCGCGGACGTCGTCTACCTCACGGTCTCGACTGGGATCGGCGGGGCCGTCCTGTCGGACGGCGTGCTGCTCCACGGGCCCGACGGCACAGCGGGGGAGCTTGGGCACCTACTGGTGGACCTCGACGGGCCCCCGTGCGGGTGCGGTGCGCGCGGCCACCTGGAGGCAATCGCCTCCGGGGCTGCGATCGCGCGGGCTGCGCGCGAGGCGGTGTGCTCCGGCGAGTCCCCCTGTTGCGCGCGGTGGCGGATCGAACCGGCCCGGAGCACGTGTCCGCGGCCGACGTGGCCGCTGCGGAAGAGGCCGGAGACCCCTGGGCGGCGGCGATCATGGAGCGCGCGCGCCGGGCCTTTGCTGCCGCGATGGTCGTCATCGTCGACGTCTTCAACCCGACCCTGGTGGTTGTCGGTGGATCGATCGCCCGTGCACAGGGCGATCGACTCCTCCGGCCCGCACGGGACGCTGTGAGAGCCACCGCGTTCCGCACGCCTGGCCGGCGCGTGTCGGTCGTGTCGGCAGCGCTCGGCGACGACGTGAGCCTCGTGGGGTGTCTGCCGCTCGTTCGCCGCCGGCAGGGAGTAGCGAGCTCGGAGGCGGACGGTCCGAGCAGGCGATGACGGGCCGCTCGGTACGATAGGGTTGTGAGCCTCGAACCGCTCGACGTGCTGCTGCTCCTGCTGATCGCGATCGGCGCGCTGAGCGGCTTCCGGCAGGGCGCGGTCGTACAGACACTCGGACTCATCGGAGCGGGCCTTGGCGCCGTTGCCGCCGTCGCGGTGTTGCCCGGGGTCGCGGCCGCGCTCCCGACGCTCGACCGGTTCCTGCGGGCCCTGCTGGTACTCGGCCTCCTGCTCCTCGCGCTCGCCGGCGGACAGGCCGTCGGCGGCGCGACCGCCCTTGCGATCCTCCGTCGCTTGGGGCGGGGACCGCTGGAGAGCGTGGATCGACTGGCCGGCCTTGCTGTCGGCGCGGCCCAGGTGATCCTCGCCATCTGGTTCCTCTCGCCAATCCTTGCTGCCGGACCGTCGCCGACACTGGCCCAGCAAATCGACCGTTCGAGGGTGGTCGGCCTGGTCCGCGCCGAGCTGCCCTCCCCCGCGCCGGTGCTCGGCCGCGTACGCGCGTTCCTCGACCCGGTTGGCCTGCCGCAAGTGTTCCAGTTCCTGGAGAACCCGATGGGACCGTCCGTCGCGACACCAACGGGGGCGAGCGTCTCGGCACTGGGCGCGCACGTCGCGCCGTCCATTGTTGCCGTGGTCGGCGATGCCTGCGGCCTGCGGTTGACCGGCACCGGTTTTTCGATTGCTCCTGGGTACATCGTTACGAATGCACACGTCGTGGCCGGCGAGCGCCGGACGTCAGTCGTCGCGGAAGCCGGCGAGTCAGTTCGTGCCCGGGTGGTGTTCTACGATCCGGCGATGGACGTCGCCCTGCTGTACTCTCCCGGACTCTCGCTTCCCGCACTGCCCCTCGCTCAGGGCGATCCGGTGACCGGCGCCATCGGGGTCACGATGGGGCACCCCGGTGGCGGTGCTCTGGCGGTCGTCCCGGCAGCCGTGCGCGATGTCTTCAGCGCGACCGGCTTCGACATCTACGGGCGGTCCACGGTGACCCGCGTGGTGATCGAGCTGGCCGCAGACGTCCAGGCGGGAGACAGCGGCGGACCCTTCGTCACGGCGGACGACCGCGTTGCCGGGGTCGTCTTCGCGCGGGCTGAGACGAGCAGCGCGGTCGGCTACGCGCTGGACATCGGCGAGGTTCTCTCCGACCTCGGCCCCGCCATCGGGGAAGACGTGGCCGTCAGCACCGGCGCCTGCGCGCCCTGAGCCGGGCCCCGGCCCGGTGCGGAGCCTCAGTCGGCGGTCGGCCGCTTCGACCTCGCACGTGCCCGCGAGGCCCGGGCGTCTTCCGCCTCGCTCGCATCGGGCGGGTCGTCGCCCGCGTGGGCGCTGGCACGATGGGCACGAGATTCCACCATCAACGAGATGGCCTCGCCGACGTCGTCCGTCACGCGCAGCAGGTCCAGGTCTGTGCGGTCGAGTTTCCCTTCCGCAGCCGCGCGGTCCCGCAGCCAGCCCAGCAGCCCGGACCAGTACGCCGTGCCGATAAGCACCACCGGGAAGTGCTCGATCTTGTTTGTCTGCACGAGCGTGATCGACTCGAACAGCTCGTCGAGTGTGCCGAACCCGCCCGGGAAGATCACGAATCCTTGCGCGTACTTGACGAACATCATCTTGCGCACGAAAAAGTAGCGAAAGCTGACCGACAGGTCCGTGTATTTATTGACGCGCTGCTCGTTGGGCAGCTCGATCGTGCAGCCGACCGACAGGCCGCCCCCCTCTTGTGCGCCCCGGTTGGCGGCCTCCATGATCCCGGGACCGCCTCCTGTGATGACCGTGAAGCCAGCTTGGGCCAGGCCTCTGGCCAGCACCGTCGCCGACTGGTACATCGGATCTGTAGGCGGTGTCCTGGCCGACCCGAACACGGTCACGGCGGGGCCGAGCCGGGCGAGGGTCTCGAAGCCGCTGATGAACTCGCCCAGGATCCTCAGCGACCGCCACGCGTCCGTCTCCAGGAACGAGACATCCTGGTACGGCCTTGTCTGCAACAGCTTCCGGTCCGCCGTCGCGTGCGGTGGGACCTGCCTCTCCCATCCGCGCTGCTCAGTCATTCGCGCCACCCCGTCATTCGAGGGAGCATAACGCTGGCTGGTTCAGCGGACCTTGCGCTGACAGTCAAGGTCGTACAGCGCCCACGGCAGCGCCTCCAGGCGCTCCGGGTCGATCGGCTGGCTGCATGCAGCGCAGAGACCGTACGTCCCGTTCTCGAGGCGTGCCAGCGCCGCATTGACCTGCTCGAGCTCCCGCTGCGCACGCTCCCGCAACGCACGTGCCCGGTTCTGATCGAAGACCTGTGACGCTGCGGCCGCTTGGGATCCGTAGGTCATCGGCTCGGGAGGTTCGATCGGCATCTCGGTGATCCCGTTGAGCAGCCGCGTCCGCTCCGCCTCGAGTCGCTCGCGCATGACGACTGTGTCGACCGCCATGCCTCGATGCTACCTCGAGGCACCACTCCCCAACCGGAGCGCTGCGCGCCGGCATGCCGAGGCGGCCTACGCGCTCGCCCCGGCCTGCGCGGAGACTCGGGAGACGCCGGGGCGACCGCTCGAAGCACGTGCCGGCTCATATACTGTATGGGAGTATCTGGTCACCCCTGAATCGCGGAGGCATCATGGCAACGGCAGTGGACCCCGTCTGCGGGATGCAGGTCGACACGGCCACGGCACGGTGGACATACGAGCACGACGGGATCACGTACTACTTTTGCGGCAAGGGCTGCATGCTGGAGTTCCGCGACGACCCGGCGAAGTACCTGGATACCGGCTACACGCCACACGGGATGTAGCACGGGTCGGCGCGGTCCGTGCCCCTGTCCGTCCAGAGCGGGGTGGACGCGCCAGCACGCCGGCCGGTCGCGGGTTGCGGGCCGGGGTCCGCCGTACGCTCGTCGGTGCCGCCGAGATGAGTCGAGATGGAGTCTGCGAGAAGTGCGCCGCGAGTCGTTCCCTGCGCAGTTCCGGGCGGCCAGGACCGCCGCTGGCCACGGGATAGGGATGCGGATGCGCTCGCACAGGCCCTGCACGCCCGCCCTAACGACACGGAGCGCCTCGTCGCGCTCGCCTCAAATGGGTGGGTGGCCCGGCTCGCCATCGTCTTGCTGGTCGGCTCCACGCCACCCGCAAGGCCGGCGGAGCATTGCGCCGTCACGATGGCCCATCCAGTGACCTGACCCCTGAGATGGCCGGCAGGCGCTGGAGAGTCGTCTTGGTGGCCGCAGCACAGGTGGTCGGTCACCCCTGGCTGGGCAGTCCCGTGGCTTGGCTGGAGGTCGCGGACGTGCACCGAGGCTGATGTATGCCAACCTGGCCATTTCGGCCCCAGCGCCCGGCGCCGCGCAGCGTGTCGGTGCGCCCTCGGGACCATCTTTTTCGTCGTAAGATGGCGCGTGGCCGCGCTTCTGACCTGGAGACTGAGGAGAGTTCCCGATGACCTACACGATCGCCGAACCGTGCGTCGATGTGATGGACCAGGCCTGCGTCTCGGTCTGCCCCGTGGATTGCATCCACTTCGACGAGGGAGTCGATCGCACCCTGTACATCGACCCCGTCGAGTGCATCGACTGCGGAGCGTGCGAGCCTGAGTGCCCCGTCGCCGCGATCTTCGCGGAGGATGCCGTTCCCGCCGAGTGGGCGGCGTACACGCCACTGAATGCGCTCTGGTTCACGGACAAGGCGGCGGCGCGCGCGCAGCTCGAGGTCTTGAAGCCCGCCTGACCTGCTCCTGATCTAATCCACGCCCGGGTCGCCCGGGCGCGGCTGGGCCCGGCGCTCCCGTGGCCGGGGCCTCGCGTTATCCGGTGTCGCCCCTCGCGCAGGTCGGCGGGCGGGGCCTCCAACCGCGCGAGCCGCGGAGTCAACGGGCACGAAGAGGCATGTCCCACGAAGCCGCGTCCGGTCGGCGCGGCCCTACACTCGATTGGTGCGAATTGTCTCCCTGCTCCCGTCGGCCACGGAGGTCGTGTTCGCCCTCGGCCTCGGGGAGGACCTCGTGGGGCGCACGCACGCGTGCGACTATCCCGCGGAGGCGGCGGCCGTGCCGACGGTCACGCGCTTGTTGCCTCCGCCGGACCTCTCCAGCCGTCGCATCGACATGCATCTCCGCCACTTGTTGCATGCGGGCGCAGTGCCCTACGAGCTCGACGTCGAGGCGCTGCGTTCGGCGGAGCCCGACCTCGTGCTCACGCAGAATGTCTGCCAGGCCTGCGGGACTGCCCGGCAGCACGTCCTGGACGCGCTCCGCCCGTTGGCCCCCGACGCGGAGATCGTCTCGCTCGAGCCCGCGTCGATCGAGGGAATTCTCCACACGATCACGACCATCGGCGCGATGACGTCGGCCGAGGATGAGGCGATCGGGCTGGTCGAGCTCCTGCGTGAACGCCTTGGAGCGATCGAGGCGCAAGTGCAGCGGCGGCGGTCGGCCGGGGTGCGCGCTAGGCGGGTGGTCGCGCTCGAATGGCTGGACCCGCCTTGTACCAGTGGACACTGGCTGCCTGAGCAGGTGCGCCGCGCCGGCGGCTGGGACGTGCTCGGCCGCGAGGGCCAGCGGCCTGCACAAACGACCTGGGCAGCCCTCTTGGAGGTGGACCCGGAGCAAGTACTGCTCGTGCCGTGCGGGTTCGACGCCGCCAGGGCTGTCGTCGACTGGTCGCGGCTCACGCGCCCGGCGGGGTGGGCGGATCTGCGAGCGGTTCGTGACGGAGAGGTCTTCGCCCTGGACTCTCACGCCTATTTCACGCGCCCTGGTCCGCGGGTAATCGAGGGGATCGCCCTGCTCGCGGAGCTCTTCGACCCCCTCGGCTTCGTGGACGAGGCGCCGGCGGAGGCATGGTTTCCGGTCACGGACGCGTGACCAGACCTGGGACTCTGCATAGCGGCGCAGACGGATGGACCGTCGTGTGCTCCGAGCGCCATACGGCGCTGTTTCGGTGGTGCCCTTCCGTGGGACGTGCCAGTGCCCGTGGTGCCGGGCGCCTGCGCGGTTTGCGGACCGTGCCGACTTCGAGGGGTGGGCGATGCTGTGCCCTGACTGCTTGGGTCGCGCCGGCGAGAACGAGTTCCTTCGGTTGCGACTGAGGAGGGAACTGGCTGAACGTTCCGGAGAGGCACGTCGGGCCGGGCCTTCGGAGAGTCCGCCGGGGCCGCCGGGGCGGCCTGCCAAATTGCCCGCACCCGAGGTTCGGCTGCACGCAGGCCTGGCCGACGGTTCCCCAAGGACTCGGAACCTGACTGACCGACTTCGCGTGAGCGCTGTGCTCGGGCGATCTGCGATACTCCGCGGGATGGCTCCCTTGCGCGATCGCACGATCGCAACCGTAGGCTCGGGCGTTATGGCCGAGGCGATGATCGCCGGTCTTCTCCGCGGCCACCAGGTCGAACCCGCGCAGATCGTCGCCAGCCACCCGCGCGCTGACCGGCGCGCGCAGCTTGAGCGCGACTACGCGATCCGCGTGTGTCCCTCCAACCTCGAGGCGGTGCAGCAGGCCGATATCGTCGTCCTCGGCATCAAACCTCAGATGCTCGTGCGCGTCGGGCGGGAGCTCTCCGGCCAGCTCCGAGAGAGCCAACTTGTCCTCAGCATCATCGCCGGCGCGACGACCACGGCGCTCGCAACCGTCCTGCGGCACCGCGCGATCGTGCGGAGCATGCCCAACACACCGGCGCGGCTTGGCAAAGGGATGACAGTCTGGTTCGCGACACAAGAGGTCACGGCAGCGCAGAGGGAGCAGACGTCCACCCTACTTAAGGCACTGGGGGCGGAGCTTGCGGTCGACGACGAACGCATGGTGGCGATGGCGACGGCGGTCAGCGGCACCGGCCCGACGTACGTTTTCCTCGTCATGGAGGCGTTGATCGACTCGGCCGTCCATCTCGGGTTCCCGCGCCACATCGCGCACGACCTCGTCATCGAAACCCTCGAGGGCAGCACGCTCTTCGCCAAGTCGAGCGGCATGCATCCCGCGGAGCTGCGCAACATGGTGACGTCGCCGGGCGGCACGAGCGCGGCCGCCCTTCATGAGCTCGAGTCCGGCCGACTCCGGACCGTACTGTCAGAGGCGGTGTGGGCCGCGTTCCGGCGCACGGAGGAACTGGGCGAGCAGCTCGAGCGGCAGGCGGAGGCGGCCAGCCCCCGGTAGCCGGACAGCCGGCCCCGAACAAAGGGTGCGGAGCTGTGGCTCGCGGTAGACGGTGCCTGCGGGCTGCAGCGGGCTGCAGATCGACTCGGGCGTGCGCGAAGGAGCCCACCTCGTCACGGTTGGACGGAACCCGCGGACGGGCAAACACAGCTTCCCGAAGCTAGGACTGGCGCGCTGGCGTTGCCGCGTCGCGTCTACGCGCAGGCGCATTTGGAGCCACATCGGAGTCGGTCGCGGGGTTGGACGCGCAGCGCGACTAGGTCGGCGACCTGCGCATGGTCCACGAGCCGACGTACCCGCGGTTCTTCCAGGCGCGATTCCAGCAACTCTGGCGCCGGCGTCGCGCCTGGCCTGGGTGGCCACCGGCGGGTGCGGTTCGGCTCTGTCGCGGAAGACCCGGCCGGGTAGCATGGCTGCATGCGGTCGGCGGGAGAGGTCATCGGGCTCATCCTGATGGTCGCCGGCGTCACCGCCCTGCTCGGCTCGCTCGGCGCGGACGCAGGTCTCGGCGATGCGCTCGGCTGGCTTTGGCCGCTCCTGATCGTAGGGTTGGGCCTCTGGCTGGTGTGGGACGCCGGCAACAGGAGGCACTCGTCTGCGCCTGTGAGGTCGTCCGCGTGGGGTCATGCCGTGCCGGCCCACGTTCCAGATGGGTGGGGATCGGCCGCCGGCCCGCTGCCGGGGGCTCATCCCGGCCCCGCAGCGCCGGGCTCGGCGGACCAGTCAGGCAGGAGTGCGGCGGTCTGGGCACGGGACCCCGGGGTGCGGCGCGATCGACGGGTCATCGGCGAGATCGAGATGGCGGGGCCCATGCAGGCCGGGCCGATGCAGATCGAGACGTTCATTGGCGAGGTCCGCCTGGATCTTACGCAGGCGACGTTCCCCGACGGGGAGACGCCAATCCACGTCAGCACCGCGATTGGCGAGGTGCGAGTTCTGCTGCCGGCGGACGTCGCCGCATCCGTACGGGCGACGTCGATGCTCGGCGACAGCGAGGCGCTCGGCCGCACGTCCGGAGCCTTCCTGGGAGATGCCCGCGCCGAGACCGACGGTTATTCCGAGGCCACGCGGCGGATCCGGGTCGAGGCGCAGTCGCTGATCGGCGAGGAGGCGGTCCGTCGTATTCGTCTCTCCGCCGGAACCGGTTCAACCGTGTTGCCGACTGGCGCCGGAACCCCCGGGCACCCTGCGCCGCTGGAGGTGCCAGAGGATTTTAACTTGGGCGCCCGGCCACCGGCCGGAGCCGACTCCTGAGGTGTCCGACCTTCGCGTCGAGCTGCTCTACACGCTCGACTGCCCGCACTGGGAGCCCGTGCGGGCCGACTTGCACCGCGCCTTGTCGGCTGGCGCAATCGAGACGCCCATCGAGCTTGTGCTGGTCGGCGACCAGGACGACGCAGAGTTCCTGGGGTTCGTCGGGTCTCCGAGCGTGCGCCTCAACGGCACCGACGTCGTGCCGCCCCCGGCCGGCTCCACCGTGAACACCGGCTGCCGCACATACGTGCAGCCGGACGGCTCATTGTCCGGCCGCATCCCAGAACAGGTGCTGAGCGAGGCGGTGCGGTTGCACCGGCTGGGCCGCCTCGAGGCGTTCCAGCGCGAGGAATTGAGGAAAGTGGCCGCCGCGGCGCTCGAGGCGGCCGGGGACGACCTGGTCGCTGAGGGTCAGCGTGAGGCCGAAATAGGCGAAGTGCAGAAGACCGACGGAGGTGCGCAGAAGTGAACGCGACACTGCCGACCGGGAGGCTCCGCAGTGCGGCACAGGACGGCACGGCAAGAGCTCTTCGGGTCGCGTTCCTGTGGGCGGCCCACAGGCAGCGCCTCGCCCGGCTCGCCGCCCGGAGCTCGTTGACGAGGGGCACAGTGCGCCGGTTCGTGGCCGGGGAGACACTCCCGGACGCTCTCCGCGCGCTCGAGCGGCTCCGTGATCGTGGGCTGGCCACGACCGTCGACGTGCTCGGTGAGTCGGTCACGACCGCCGATGCGGCGCGGCTGGCGGCCGACCGGTACCTCGAGGTACTGGACGCGCTAGCCGGTCGTCGGCTCGACCGGAACGTGAGCGTCAAGCTGACGCAGCTCGGCCTCGACGTCGACCGGGACGCCTGCCGCGAGAACCTGTTCCGCATCGTCGCTCGCGCGGCGGAGCTCGACGCGTTCGTCCGCGTCGACATGGAGGACCACGCACACACCGAACGCACGCTCGAGCTCGTCCGCGAGGCCCACGTCCGGCACTCGGGCGTGGGCGTCGTCATTCAGGCCTACCTCCGGCGCAGCGCGGACGACGTCGCGTCTCTCGACCGCGACCGGATCCGCGTCCGATTGTGCAAAGGAGCCTACGACGAGCCCGCGGCAGTCGCGTTCCCACATAAGCGCGACGTCGACGACAGCTTCCGGCGCCTCGCCGAGGCGCTCCTTCGAGACGGCGAGTACCCGGCGCTGGCGACGCACGACGAGGTGCTGATCTCCTGGGTGCGCGGGTTCGCCGAGCGCGAGGGGATCGACCCCTCTCGCTTCGAGTTCCAGATGCTCTACGGCATCCGGCGGGACCTCCAAGAGCGGCTCGCGCGCGCCGGCTACACAGTCCGGGTGTACGTGCCGTTCGGGACAGAGTGGTACCCGTACTACATGCGGCGGCTAGCGGAACGGCCGGCAAACGTGCTCTTCATGGCGCGCAGCGTGCTGCTTGAGCGGGGCCGGGGTCGCGACTCGGACTGAGGCCCGCGCGACGCCGTACCCTGTCTCGACGGCGCTGTGTCCCGCGTGGCTCCTGGGGGCCGTGGCGCCTACGCCTCCCGCGCCACGACAGCCTCCGTTGCCGCAGCGCGGCCCGTCTGCGCCAGCACCACCCCGGTCGCGACGAACGCGGCGCCGAGCATCTGGAGGGCGTCCAGCCGCTCGCCGAGCAGCAGCACCGCGAGCGTGACGGCGAAGACGGGTTCCAGCATGCTGACCAGCGCCGCCTGGGCGGCACCGATCCGGCCGACGCCCGCGTAGAACGCCTGGATCGCGACGGCGGTGGCCAGCACGCCGATGGCGAGCAGCCCGGGCCATGCATCGCCGGGCACCTGCCAGGGCAGCGCCGGCTCGCCGACGGCCGCGGCGATGACGACGATAACGAGCCACGTCCCCAGCATCATCAGTGCCGCCGCGAGGAGCGGTGGCACCTGTGACGGCGCGTCCGACCGTGGCGCCTGCGCGATGGCGCCCTTGCGCTCCCCGGCGACGCGCGCGGCGAGGAGGATGTAGCCGCTGTAGATGATGGGAGAGGCGACCGCCAGCACCACCCCCAGCGGGTCAGTGCCGGCCTGGATCCCTCCGACCATGCACACGGCCCCGGCAGTGGCGATCCCTAGGGCCAGCCATGCCCGGCGTCCCTCGAACGATCGCCCGAACCGCATGGCGCCGACGGCCACGAGCGTCGGGTACACGTAAAGCAGCAGCGCCACGAGGCTGACGGGAGCCCGCTCCACCGCGGCGTAGTAGGTGGCGGCATTGCCCGCGAAGACCACCCCGAGCCCGACCATGACTGCCGCCTGCCGTGCCGTCAACCGTCGGAGTGCGAGGCGGCCCCCGGGCCATGCGAGCAGCCAGCCCCAGGTGAGGAGCGCTCCGAACGTAAACCGCCATGCAAGCAGCGTCAGCCAGTCTGTACCGGTCGCGTAGACACCCTTCGCCAAGAGCGGTCCTGACCCGTATCCGCAGGCGGATAGGGCGACGAGCAGGACGCCGATCAGCTGGCGACGATGCATCCGGCGGAGGCTAGCAGGCGCCCGATAGCACTTCTCGACGGCCGCGCGGGCCTCTGCGGACGGCTCTGGACCGCGTCCCCGGACCCATGCGGGTGCCCGGTCCGAACGCGCCGCGCGCCACGCCACCCACCGACGGCGCCGGGCCGGCCGATGGGACGCACCGTTCCGAACCGAAGTAGGTAGACTTCCTCGTGCCGACCGGCCCGCGCGTGCGACCGGCGAACCCGAACGAGGAAGCTGCGACGGCTACGCTGTATGCTCCCGCGACGCAGCGGGTCCGACGGGCCCCGACCGTCGTCGATTTCGTCAACATCCGATGGGTCGATGACTGGTGCAAGCGCTGCAACATCTGCGTCGAGATCTGCCCCAAGGAATCCCTGGTCCTGACGCACGACGCCATCATCGAGGTTGAGAATTGCATCCGATGTGGCCTCTGTGAGCGCTATTGCCCGGACCTCGCTATCGAAATGATTCCCGCGCGGACCGTCGCCGGCGCCGGCTCGCGCCCCGAGCCCGCGGCGCCGGTGGGCGGCGCACGGGGCCGCCTGCCGCAGCGGTCCGGGCTGCCCGACACGGCGCGCGGCCCCGCCGTCGCCGGCACAGATCCCAGGCGAGGCATCACCGACGTCGAGAGCGGCCCGGACGTCGATCGCGCGAACCCGACGTAGAAGGGCGGCACGAGAGATGGCCAAGCGACTTCTCCAGGGAAACGAGGCGATGCTGCTCGGGGCGGTCCGGGCAGGCGCCGGCTACTTCGCTGGCTACCCGATTAGCCCCAGCAGCGAAATCCTGATGGCCGCGTCCGTCTACGCTGCCTCTCATCCCGAGCTCCGGTTTCTTCAGGCGGAGGACGAAATCGCCAGCGCCAACGCGATCATCGGCGCGAGCCTCGCCGGCGCCAAGTCCTTCACTGCGACGTCGGGGCCAGGGTTCAGCCTGATGCAGGAGGCGATCGGGTACGCCCACAAGCTCCGGGTTCCTACGGTCATCATCGACGTCCAGCGGGTGGGACCGGCGACCGGCATGCCCACTATGCCGGGCCAGGGCGACATCCTACAGACGCGCTACGGCTCGTCCGGCGACTACACGAGCATCGTCTTCTACCCCTCGAGCGTGGCCGAGTGCTACGAGTACACGATCCGTGCCTTCAACTGCGCTGAGGAGAGCCGCTCGCCCGTCGTCGTGCTGTCCGATGCGTTCCTCGGCCACCTCAACGAGGTGGTCGACCTCGACGCAATCGAGGTCCCCGTTGTGTCGCGCACCCTCGAGCCGCTGGCCTCGGGAAGTACCCGGCTGTTCAGCGGCGTGGCGACCTATCCCGACGGCGAGCCGGCGACGGCCGACGCGGACGAGTTCATCCGCCAGTACGAGGAGGCCAAGGCGCACCGGCTCGAAGTCGCTGACCGCTACGCGTTCTACGAGTACGGCTGGAACACCGACGCCGAGACGCTCGTGATCGCGTTTGGGATCACGCGCCGTATCGCGCAGCCGCTCGCTCCGCACTTCGCGCTGTTCCGGCCCATCCGGATCTGGCCGGTCCTGCAGGACCATCTGCGCGAAATCGCGCAGCGTTACAGGCGGCTGGTCGTCATCGAGGGCAGCGACGGCCAGTACGCCAGCGTCGTCGAGCGAGTCCTGTACCGTGACGTCCATCGCGTCCCGCTTTTGGGTGGTCGCATGAGCCTTGAGGCGGTCCGCGAAGGGCTCGATCGGATCGGCCTGCTCCCGCCCGAGCTCGCCGAAGCGGCGGTCTGACCCACAAGCCCAAGAACCGAGGTCCCCATCACCAATGTCGTACAAGAACAAGGTCAAGACCGAGCTCTTCCCAACGATCTGGTGCCCGGGCTGCGGGATCGGCCTGATCATGACGCAGCTGGCCATGGTGATGGACGACCTCGGCCTAGACAAGACCAACACGGTCATCGTGACCGGGATCGGATGCACGGGTCGGATGGGTGCCTACATGCAGTTCGATTCCGTCTATGCGTTGCACGGCAGGACGCTGCCCGTCGCCGAGGCGATCGCCACCGTGCGCCCCGAGCTCAACGTGATCGTGGCGTCCGGAGACGGCGACATCTCATCGATCGGTGGCAATCATCTGCTGCACGCGATCCGGCGGAACCCGCGCATCACGGTGCTCTGCAACAACAACGAAATCTACGGCCTGACTGGCGGTCAGACAGGCCCCACGACGCCGATCGGCACTAAGACCGTGTCGTCGCCGGCGGGTGCCACGTACAGCCCGATCAACCTCCAGGGGCTGGTCAATACGAACCCGAACGCGTTCTACGCGAAGACCACGGTCTACCACCAGGGCCAGCTGCGAAAGGCGATCAAGGAAGCCGTCGAGTGGCCCGGCTTCGCCTTCGTCGACATCGCCAGCCAGTGCATCGAGAACAACGGCCGGCGGATCGGCTTCCCAAGCGCGAACGAGATGCTCAACTTCTACAAGAAGGAGTACCGCCAGGCACCGCCCGGGTCGACACAGCTGGCGAACCGCCAGCTCGGGATTGTCAAGGGACGGCCGGCCGGGCCCGAACCCGCCACCGTCGGGGCGGGCGCGGGAAAGGGGAGCGGCGAGGCATGACCGAGCGCGCGATCGTCATCGACGGCGTGGGGGGCCAGGGCGTCCGCGTCATCGGCAACACGATGGCGTCGTTGCTGGGAGCCATGGGTTACGAAGTCACCCTCCTCTACGACTACGACTCGAGCGTGCGTGGCGGCATGAGCGAGGCGTTCCTGAAATACGCCGAGGAGCCCATCTCGAACCCGGTGGTGGAGCACGCGAACGTGACCCTTCGGCTCGCGGACCATGGCCCCACCCATCTCGAGAGCGGCTACGTAGTGTGCGACATCGGTCTCGCGAAGCCGGGCGAACGGGCCGAGGAGATTCCCTTCCTCGAGCTCGGCGTCAGGCATTTCGGGCGCGACCTGTTCGGCAACATGATCGCGCTGGGCCGGCTGCTCAGGCTCTCGAACGTGTCGTTCGACGAGGCCGCTCTAGTCGCCGCGCTCCCCTCGAAGTACCGCGAGGAGAACATCGGCGCCGTGCGGTACGGATACGAGCTGGATGCCGACCAAATCCGCCAGATCGTGCCCGAGGAGGCCGCCGGTCGGTTCGCCGAGCGATACGCGGATGCCGTGCTCGCGGGCGTGGAGCCCAACCAGGCCATGGAACTGGCCGGACAGCACCTGGCGTCCTGACAGCCCCGTGATCGATGGCCCCTCTGTCGCGATCCTCGCCGACGACCTGATCTGGGCCGCGCGGCTGGACCGGCTCGTCCGCGACGCGGGCGCTCACTCAGCCCCGCTCCGCAGCCTTGACGCCCTCGATGTCGCGCTGGCGACCGGCTCGCGGCCGTCGGGCCTGATCGTCGACCTAACGAGCCGGACGTATCCGGGGCTGGAGGCTATCCGGCGGGCCGCCGCCGCTGGGGTCCCGGTGGTCGCGGTGGGCCAGCACGATGACCGGGTTGGCCGGGAGGCTGCACGCGCCGCCGGCGCCGGCGATGTCTACGCGTACGGGCGCCTCTTCGCGAGCGGGCCGCGCGTCATGGGAGCGTGGGTGCGCGGCTTGTCGGGGGCGGCCGTTTCGCCGGCCCCGGCTCAGGCAGGACCCGCGCGGGCCGCGACGGGCGTGTCGGCTGCCGAAGGCGCCCCCGGCGATTCCGGGATTCCCGCCGAGCGACATCGTGCGCGCCTCCAGGCGGCGCGGGCAGGCCTGCGCAGGGCAGGCGGCCGGGCCCTCCTTGTCGGCGTCGGTGCTGACCTCCGTTGGCTGACTGGCTACGACGCCATGAACCTCGAGCGACTGACGATGCTGGTGCTGCCTCGCGACGGGGAGCCCGCCCTGCTCGTGCCACAGCTCGAGGCGCCACGCGCGTCGCTTGCCCCCGCTGCCGCGGCCGGCATCGTGCGGATAGTCACGTGGGAGGAGACGGAGGACCCTATCGCACTCGTGTCCGGGCTGTTGCCCGGCGCGGGGCGGGAGGCGCACGACACCCTGCTCGTGTCGGATCGGCTGTGGGCCTCGTTCGTCCTGCGCCTGCAGGAGGCGTTCCCGGCCGTCCCGTTCGGTCTCGCGTCGGAGGTGCTCCGGCAGCTGCGGATCACGAAGGACGCCGACGAGGTCGCGCTGCTGCGGTCCGCGGCTCACGCCGCGGACCGCGTCGTGCTCGCCGTCGCCGCCGGACGGCTGGTCGGGCGTGCGGAGGCGGACGTTGCTCGCGAGGTACGGGAGCGGCTCTTGGACGAGGGCCACGAGACCGCCGCGTTCGCCATCGTGGGGAGCGGGCCGAACTCCGCGTCCCCGCACCACGCGGCGTCGGACCGCCGGATCGTGGCGGGAGAGCCAGTTGTGCTCGACATCGGGGGTGCGTACCACGGGTATGGCTCCGATACCACTCGGACGATCTGGGTGGCTGGTGTTGACGAGGTCCAGCCGGACGCCGAGTTCGAACGGCTGTACGGCGTCCTGCGCGAGGCGCAAGCCGCTGCGACGGCCGCGGTCAGGCCCGGGGTGCCGGCGGAGCGGATCGACGGAGTGGGCCGGGGCATTATCGAGCGCGGCGGGTTCGGCCCCGCGTTCATCCACCGCATCGGACACGGCATCGGGCTCGACGAGCACGAGGATCCGTACCTGGTGTCCGGAAACGGCGAGCCGCTGCGGCAGGGGTGTGCATTCAGTGTGGAGCCTGGCATCTACCTCGAGGGTCGCTACGGCGCGCGGATTGAGGACATCGTCGTCTGTGCGCAGGAGGGGCCGGACGTCCTCAACGAGGTCACCCGCGAGCTGCTCTCGGTCCGTGGCGTCTGACGCCCACCGGCGTGCCGGGCGTGCCCGGCACGCCGGTGGGCAGGTTCCCGCGGTCGGAGGGCGGGCCTCGTCGGTCCCCGAGCGGGGCGTGGACGCCGGAAATCCGCGTGGAGCGTCCCGATCCAGGGCGACGCGTTGGGGGCAGAACGACCTGGCCATCACGCCGGGTGACCGAGAAGGCGCAGGCCCACTGCTATCATCCGGAAATGCGCCAGGCCGCCAGCGCCCGGATCCCGATCCGCCGCGGCCCGCGTCGGACATGAGCCTGTGAGCGATCTCGACGACGGAGCGGCGGCGCGAAAGTGGCCCGCCGATTCCGACAACGCCACGCCGTCTGCAGCCGCGCAGGCCGGGCCGTTGGATGCGCAGCCGGAGCCGGGCGGTGCGCCGGAAACGGAAGCCATGCCGCGCGGGTGTACTGCGGCGCAGCTTCGACGGTTCATAAAGTCGCGCCCGTACGTGCCCATGCACGAGTTGCGGCGTCGGTTCGAGCTCGGCGGAGAGACTGACGACGTATGGCCCATCGAGACGGCGGAGGGTCGGTCGTACGTGGGCGTGCCGCGGCGCGAGTGCGCTCTGCTCCAGGAGCTCATCCGCCAGCGGGAGATCGGGGTGCAGCTCTGCACGGACCCGGACGTTCGCGTCGTCGTCGGCATCTACCCCATTCGACCGGTGCCGCGCACCTGACATGCGCCGCGGCGCGCGGCTCGAACGCGAGTCCTGCCTCTCCGTGACGTGCAGCGCAGCATCGAACGTGCGGCGCAGGCACAACTCGGCCCATTGCTTCGCTCGCGGAGCCGGTCAGTCGTCGCGCCCGCCGGGATTCTCACGTGGACGAGTCCGAACGAGCGGGCCGACAAGCCTTGTCTTCCCCGCGTCGGGCCGCGTACTCTGTGTCCGCGCAAGCCCCCACCCCGACCGGAGGTGCAGCATGCCGGCAACCGAGAAGCCTCTCCTGTCTCACTTGGTGCAGGAAGTGACCGACAACGAACCCGAGGTCGCGGCCGAGGCGGCCCGCCGGATCGACCAAGACACAGCCCTCGCGGACTATGCGGAGCTGGCTCGCCTGCTGAGGGCCGCGGACCAGGCCGGGGAACGGGAGGCGGCCGTCCAAATCCGGGAGCTCATGGACAGCATCTGGCCTGCCCTTAGCGTGGAGCAGCGCGGTCGGATCGAAGAGGGCGAGTTCGACTGGTAGCCACCGTCAGCGGGCCCCCACCGGCGCTCCTTCGAGCGCGAGCAGCCGGCGCTTGACGTCCAGCATTTCTGCGCGCGGCGTGTGACCGCCGCCGCCGTAGCCGCCCAGCGTGCCGTTCGCGGCCAGGATGCGGTGGCAGGGGATCACGACGGGCACGGGGTTGCGGCCGAGTGCGCCGCCCACGGCACGCGCCGCCCGCGGACGCCCAATGGATCGGGCGAGCGCTCCGTAGCTGGTCGTTTCCCCGTAGGAGAGTCGCCGCGCGCCGTCCAGCACGAGGCGATCCCACGGGGTCACCGCGTTCAGGTCAATCGCCAGGTCGAACGTCGTGCGGCGACCGGCGAAGTACTCGCCGAGCTCACGCCGGGCCGCGGCAAGCGCCTCGCGTGTCAATTGGGGCACACCCGGGCCGTCTGGCACGACGGTGCTGCCGAGCCGCCTGGACAGGTTCGCCATGAACTCGCCAGTCTCCGAGATCAGCTCAATGGCCACGATGCCGCGGGTCGTGGCCGCTATGTGCAGGACTCCCCATGGCGCGGGCTCCAGCACAAATGCCGCCCCGATCGTCCCGACCGCTGCCCGCGTGGCGCGAAGCGCCGCGTCGAGTTCGGCCTCGAGCGCCATCCTCTCTGGCAGGGGATCCGCCGAGCGCAGCCAGCGCTCCATCTTGGCCCTCCTCTCGCCGCGAGTCGTGTTCACGGGTCCAGCTCCATCCGCTGCGCCAGGAGCTGCCGAAGGCGGTGCAATCCCTGGCTGACGTGTTGTCGTGCGGTCGGCTCCGTGCATCCAAGGGCGTCGGCGACGTCCGCGTAGTCGTCGCCCTCCAACACGCGGCGGATCACTGCCACCCGCTGCCGTGCCGTCAGCTCGAGCAGGGCCTCCTGCACAGCACGTCGCGTCTCCGCGGCCGCGGCGTGCCTCCCCGGGTCCCGCGTCGAGTCGCCCGCCACCTCTACCAGCAGGTCCAGCGATCCTGAACCGATCGCCGAGCGCACCGCTCGCCGTCGATGCGCGTCGCGTGCCAGGTTCCCGGCGATCCGGTACAGCCACGCCCGCACGTTCGCCCCGGCGGCGAGACGCGGGTAGGCGCGAAACGCGCGCAGGAAGGTGTCCTGGTGCAGGTCGGCCGCGTCGTCGGCAGACGGAGCCAACCGGCGGAGGTATCGGTACAACTCCACCCCGTGCGAGGTCACGAGATCCTCGAACGGCGGCGGGACAGCGTCGGCCCACAGGGATTTGTCGTCGGCTCGCGCCGACCCAGTGTCGCCTCGCCTGGACCCCTCGTCGTCGCGCTCCGGTGTCGGCACAGCGGTCATCACGTTAAGTGTGACGCGCCGGCTCGAGGTTCGTGAACGGGTGAAGGTTCGTTCACGGCGGCTTGAAGCTCGCAAAGCTCGTGCTGGTCCCGCCCTGACGTATACTCTGGGGGAGTATGAAGCTGGCGAGACTGGCGACGCCTTCCGTCCCGTACTCGCCGGCTGGGGAGCTAGTCTTTGCCGTCGCATTCGTCCGTCGCCCCGCTCGCCCACCCTGGTGGCGCTGAGCTCGCCGAGGTCACCCTGCCGATCGAGGGGATGACCTGCGCGTCGTGCGTCAACCGGATCGAGCGGTTCCTGACTCGGACTGCTGGGGTGCAGGAAGCTAGCGTCAACCTTGCCACCGAGCGGGCGACAATTCTCTTCCTGCCCAGCGTCACAGGCCGGGCCGAGCTGGTCGGCGCGATCGAGGCCGCCGGGTACGAGGTGCGCGGCCGCGCAGTGGGCACTTTCGCCGACGCCGACGCCGACGCCGCCACGGCACGCGGCGCGCTGGTCGACGAGCCGACCGCGGAGGACTTGGAGCGTGTACGCGAGCGCCGCGAACTCGCCATCCAGTCCTTGGCGAGCCTCGCGGTCGCTGGCTCGATCATGCTGCTGATGTTCTGGCCGGGCCTGCCCTGGACCATGGAGGACCTCAACAAGGTCGTCCTCTGGCCGGCGACGGCGATCCAGTTCTGGGCGGGCGGCCGCTTCTACCGCGCCGCGTGGCGCGCGCTCCGACACGGCGGCGCCACGATGGACACGCTCGTCGCCGTGGGCACCAGCGCGGCTTGGGCCTACAGCGTCTTCGTGACCATGTATCCGGACGTCGTTCTGCGCGCCGGCATCCGGCCTGACACCTACTTCGACAGCTCGACGATCATCGTGGGCCTGATCCTGCTGGGCGCTGGCTGGAGGCGCGGGCCAAGGGGCAGACCGATCGGCGCGGTCAGGGCCTCATCGGCCTGCAGGCGAAGGCCGCGCACGTCGTCCGGGGCGACGCGGAGGTCGACGTCCCGTTGGAGCAGGTGCAGGCGGGCGACCTGCTGCGCGTGCGGCCCGGCGAGAAGGTCCCCGTCGACGGCGTGCTCGTGTCGGGGGCGTCGGCGGTCGACGAATCGATGTTGACGGGCGAGGCGATCCCGGCCGACAAGCGCGCCGGGGACGAGGTCATCGGCGCGACGCTCAACACGACGGGATCGTTCGTGTTCCGGGCGACCCGGGTGGGCCGCGACACGGCGCTGGCCCAGATCGTGCGAGCTGGTGCAGGCCGCCCAGGGATCCAAGGCGCCGATCCAGCGACTGGCTGACCGGGTCAGCGCGTACTTCGTGCCGTTCGTGCTCGGCACTGGCGCGCTGACGTTCGCGACCTGGATGGTGCTGGGCCCGGAGCCGAAACTGACGCTGGCACTCACGGCGTTCATCTCCGTGGTCGTCATCGCCTGCCCCTGCGCGATGGGTCTGGCCACGCCGACGGCGATCATGGTCGGCACCGGCAAGGGCGCCGAGGTGGGCGTGCTGTTCCGCGGCGGCGAAGCTCTCGAGCGGGCTCACCGCGTCGACACGATCGTGCTCGACAAGACCGGCACGCTGACGCTCGGCCGGCCGGCGGTCACCTCGGTCGTTCCGGCCGCGCGGCGCCACCGAGCGCGACCTGCTCGACCTCGCCGGCGTCGGTGGAGCGTCAGTCCGAGCACCCGCTCGCGGCGGCGATCGTGGCAGCCGCGCGACGCAGACGGACTTGGGGCGAAGGAGCGTCGCCGGATTCGAGGCGGTCGGCGGGCCACGGCGTGGACGCGGCTGGTCGACGGACGGCGCGTGGTGGCGGGCAACGCCCGCCTGATGGGCGCTCGCGGCGTCGACGTGGCTCCGCTGGAGGCGGTCGCAGTGCAGGAAGCTGCGAGCGGCCGCATCCCGATCTACCTCGCCGCCGCCGCGTCCCGGATGCAGCCGAACGGCGGCCCGACGGCGGCGCCGGAGGCACACATGACGCGTCGATGCCGCGGCCGAGCCACTCCGCCTGCTGGGGCTCGTCGTGGTCTCGGACCCCGTGAAGGCCGAGGCGGCCGCCGCGTGCGCGCGCTCGCCGACGAGAAGATCGAGACCTGGATGGTCACGGGCGACCGCCGGGCCACTGCCGAGGCGGTCGCTCGCCAGGTGGGGATTCCCCCTGAGCGAGTGATGGCGGAGGTGCTGCCTGGCGACAAGGCCGCCAAGGTAGCCGAGCTCCAGTCGCGCGGGCGCCGCGTTGCGATGGTTGGCGACGGGATCAACGACGCACCGGCGCTGGCTCAGGCCGACGTCGGGATCGCGATCGGCACGGGCGCCGACGTGGCGATCGAGGCTTCCGACGTGACGCTGGTCGGCGGCGACCCGCGCGGGATCGCTTCGGCCATCGCGCTGTCCCGCCGGACGATCGCCGTAATCCGGCAGAACCTGGCCTGGGCGTTCGGCTACAACGTGGTCCTGATCCCGGTCGCCATGGGGCTGCTGTACCCGTTCACCGGCACGACGCTCAGCCCGGCGCTCGCCGCGGGTGCCATGGCGCTCAGCTCGGTCAGCGTGGTCACGAACTCGCTTCGGCTGCGCGGCTTCGACGCACGTCCCGGGCGGGGGCGGCTTCGAACGCCGGCCGCTGGCGGCGCGCGTGCGCGACGCCGGCTACCTCGTCGCGATCGCGGTCGCCGGACTCGCCCTGGCGGCGGCCGTGCTCGCCGGCAACCTGTGGCTGGATTCGTCCGCCCAGCAGGTGTCGATCGAGGCACGGTCTGCCGGAGCGTCGCCGGCCGACATCCACATCCGTTCGGGCCGGTTCGTCTACCTGCGCTTCGCCAACGACGGTTCGGCATTTCGAGGACCTGACAGTTCGCCGGGATCCCGTACGTAGAATTGCCGGCCCGCCCTGGACAGACCACGGCGATGCGTTTCATGGCCCCCGCGCCCGGGCGTTACGCGTTGATGCTGGGAGGTGTCGGCGCAAGCGCGGCGGTGCACGGAACGCTCGTGGTCGATCCCGGGACGTAGCCTGCGCCCGACGGGACGCACTGGCGTCGTGCCGCCGCGTTGCCCGATCTGCGCGGGTAGTGCCGACCGCTGGTCTAGCTGGACGGTCGCTCGCGCGGCAGCACGACTTCGAAGCAGGTCTCGCCCGGTCGCGACCGCACGTTGACCCGTCCTCCGTGACGCAGGATCACGTTGTGGGAGATGTGCAGGCCCAGCCCGGTTCCGAGCCCGGGCGGCTTGGTGGTGAAGAACGGCTCGAAGATGCGCTCTCGCAACTCGGGCGGCATCCCCGGACCGTTGTCGCACAACTCCACCACGACCTCCTCGTCGCGCGGGTAGGCATGGATCCGGATCTCGCCACGCCCACCGAGCGCGTCGATCGCGTTGTCGAGGATGTTCGTCCATACTTGGCTGAGCTCGCTGCCGTATGCCTCAATCGGCGGGAGGTCGGGGGCGTACTCCTGCACGACGCGGATGCCGTCCTTGAGCTTTGGCCGAAGGATCACCAGCGTGCTCTGGATCCCGGCACGCACGTCGACCCGCTGGACCGGGGCCTGGTCAAGGTAGACGTACTCCTTGATCGCGCGCACGATCTCGGAGATCCTGCGAGCCCCCGTCGATACCTCCTCCACGAGCGCGTGCGCAAGGCCGCTCGCCCCAAGCCAGGACGCGACGGCCGCGAAGGCGGGCCCGGGAAACGCAGCCTCGACCTGCTCCAGGCGGGCTACTGTTCCACCCCTGTGAAGCCAGGGCCGAGGCGACGATCGACCTGCATCGACTACGCCGTGGTCGCCCAGGAACAGCTCCAGGTCGGCGCTGCGGTCGCTCAGCTCCAGGGGGTCCTCCGCAGCGCCGGTCGGCTGCCCAGCGAGGTCGCTCCCGAGCGACGCGATGAACTCCGCCTGGACGCGCGTCTCGATCACGCCTCCGAGGGAGCGGGACGCGTCCGCCAGCCGGTCGAGGGCTTCGCGCAAGAGCCCCGAGCTCCGCTGCACGGCCGCGGCCGGGTTGTTGAGCTCGTGTGCGAGGCCGGCCGAAAGGGTGCCGAGTGCAGCCAGCTTCTCCCGCTCACGCAGCATCGCCTGGGTGTTCCGCAGCCGCGCCATGACGGTCCGGATCATCGAGATCGACGCGCCCGGACGTGTGCGGAGCAACTCGAGGAGCGTGGGCCCGGGGATGCACAGCACGCGCACCGGTGAGATCGCCCGGACCGAGGCCGTCCGGGGCCGCGGACTCCAGGACGGCCATCTCGCCGACGATCTCGCCGGGCCCGAGCCGTGCGATCGGGACGTCCCCGCTTCCGGAACGCTTGACCACCTCCAGGTCGCCCGAGATGACCAGGTAGAGGGCATCGCCGGGCTCGCCTTCGGTCGTCAGGAGCCCGCCGATGGGCAGATCTTCCGGTACGGCGAAGGAGGCCACCCACTCGATGTCCTCGTCCGAGAGCCCCTCCAGCAAGGGGATCCGTCGAAGGAAGTCCCGCTGGTCCGAGGCGCCGGCCATCGCGCCGAGCCGCGACGATGCCATCCGGCACGCCGCCGGTGCCGCGCGCGCCGTTAGACGCGGGCGCTCCGTCCGGGGTCACAGCGTCGCCAGGTACTGGTGGATGAACTGGACAGCCATGGAGCCCTCGCCCACCGACGACGCGATCCGCTTGATCGATCCGGAGCGGACGTCCCCGGCGACGAAGACCCCGGGCACGCTCGTTTCGAGAAGGAATGGCTCCCGCCGCAGCGGCCATCCGACCGACCGGTTCCCGGTCCGTGAGAGCGCCGGGCCCGACAGGACGAACCCGGCTTGATCCCGCTCCACGGTGTCGCCGAGCCAGTCCGTCCGGGGCTGCTGCCCGATGAAGACGAACATGGCGGCGGCCTCGAACGTCTGCCGGTCCTGGTCGGCGGTGGCGATCTCGACGGCCTCGAGGGCCTGGTTGCCGTGGACGGCCGCCACGCTCGACCGCAACAGCACCCGGATCTTCGGCGTCGCGCCGATCCGGTCCACGAGGTACTGCGACATGCCCGCCTCGATCGCGCCGCCGCGGACGACCAGCAGGACGTCCTCGGCGTGGCGTGCGAGGTAGACCGCCGCCTGCCCGGCGGAGTTGCCGCCGCCGACCACGGCGACGTGCTGACCGCGGTAGAACGGTGCCTCCGTCGTCGCGGCGCCGTAGAAGACGCCGGCCCCCGTGAGCATGTCGAGCCCGGGCACGTCGAGACGTCGGTACTCGACGCCGGTCGCGACAAGCAACGCGTGGCAACTCAACGCCGACCCGTCCGACAGCTGCACCATCTTGTACGGGTCGTTCACGCTCATGCCGACCACGGCCTGCGGCGTCAGGATCTCGGCGCCGAGCCGGCTCGCCTGGGCCAGCGCCCGTCGCGCCAGGTCGGAGCCCGACAGCCCGGAGGGAAACCCCAGGTAGTTCTCGATCCTCGACGTCGTCCCGGCCTGGCCACCGGGGGCCTCCTGCTCGACCAGCAGCGTGCGGAGCCCCTCTGACGCCCCATAGACCGCGGCAGCCAGGCCGGCCGGACCGCCGCCGACGATCACCAGGTCGTAGAAGGGCAATGCAGCCTGGGTACGAAGCCCCACCTTCTCCGCGATCTGCAGGTTGGTCGGCTCGACAAGGTGGGAGCCGTCGGGGAAGACCAGCAGAGGTTCACGCCCCTCGCCCTCCCCGGCGCTGGCTGCGAGCGACAAGCGCCTCGGCGTCCGTTTCGACGTCGAGCCAGCGGTACGGGATCTGGTTGCGGGCCAGGTAGTCCTTGATCTCGTGGGCGCGGGCGACCCAGCGGTGGCTCACTAGGCGGAGACCTTCGAACGGCGGCACGTATGCCGCCTGCCAGTCGGCGAGGAGATCCTCGAGCGCCGGGTAGAGCTTCTCCTCGGGCGGGTCCCACGGCTTCAGCAGGTAGTGGTCGAGGCGGATCGTGTTGATCGCCTGGATGGCGACCTCCGTATCGGCGTACGCGGTCAGCAGCACCCGCTTCGCGTCCGGGAAGATGTCCCGCGCCGCCTCCAGGAACTCCGTCCCGGTCATGCCGGGCATGCGCTGGTCGGCGAGGTACAGCGCCACGGGCGACCCGCGCAGCCTGAGGCGCCTTACGGCCTCAAGCGCGCTCGGCCCGCTCTCGGCTGCCACGATGCGGTACTCGTGCCCGAAGCGTCGCCTGAGGTCACGCTCGACGGCCCGCAGGACCTGCGGGTCGTCGTCGACGGCGACGATCACGGGGTTTGCCATGCATCTCTCCGCGGTCGGGAGGCGTGGCCCTCGCGGCCCGGCGCCGTCGATCGATCCCGCTCATGCCCACAATAGCCCAAGTTCCCGTCCGAAGGAGCAACATGGCCCTTTCAGCCGCTGTGTCCCGCCTGGCGGTGGGTCGCGAGCGGGGCGCGGTCGTCCCCGGGTCCCCTAGGGCCGAAGCAAACGGGAGACCGACAGGACCTGGTGCAGAACGAACTGCCCGTCCGTGGCGGGGTCCGTCAGGTTGGGCTGCGCGTCGTTCAGCACCACGGTCGGGATAAGCCGGACCTGGACCAAGCGCTTGCCGACGAACGTCAGCATCGTCATCACGCCCTCTTGGGTCTGGCGGCTCCAGTCCTGCCCAAACCAGAAGTTGCCCTGGCTGGATGTCACGAATCGAAAGCCCGAGCGGCTCCCGGGCGTGATTGAGATCGCGCCCGCCCAGTGGAAGTCGGCGCCGATGATGTGGTCCGCGCCGGCCGCCACGAGCTCGGCGATGAGGCTCTCCTGGAAGCCCGTGAACGCGGCACGATACTCGACCGAGCTCCACTGCGGGAGGGCGAACACGACCTGCGCGCCTTGCGCTCGCGCCTCTGCGATGGCGGTGCGCGCATTGGCGGCCGTGAGGGGCGCAACGCCGGGGCTCGTTGCAGTGGCCGAAGCCGAACCACCGATGGCGTCGAACCCGACGAACCCAAAGCGCACCCCGCGCACGTCGAGGACGGCGGGCCGCAGAGCTTCGGTAAGCGTGCGGCCACCGCCCACCGCGGCGATCCCGTTTGCGCGGAACAGGTCGACGGTTTCGCCGATCGCGCCCAGGCCCGGGTTGGTGTTGTGGTCGGCGGCGATCGTCGCGACGTCGAAGCCGGCTTTCGCCATGAGCGGCGCGACTCGCGGATCGATTGAGAAGACCGTCCCACTGTCGTGCTGCGTGAAGCGGCTCGTCATCGAACATTCGAAATCGCTGACCGCGACGTCCGCGTTGCGCACGAGGTCCCAGACGGCGCCGGCGTGATCCGTGCGAACAGCGTCCACGACCCGACCAGCCGAACGCGGGGTCCCAGTGCCGGCCCGTGTAACGCGCGGTTCCCGCCTGCAGCAGCCAGTCCCAGCCGTGCTTCAGCACGTTCGTCTGGTAGCTCACGCCGCGGTCCGGGCAGTTGACGCCGGTCGTCAGCACCACCCGCACGTTCCCCGCGTCGTAGGCGGTCCACGAGGCTGGCCAGCCGAGGGGCACGGGGATGGCCAGTGGATACGGCGCGGTCCTGGCCGGCGTCTCGCCGAAGAGATCCGCGGATCCGATGGGGACCACGCGCATGGCCGGCGTGACGAGGCCAGGCGGCAGGAGTGCGATGGACGCGGCGGGGGCGGGGAGGCGCGCGGGGATCGCGTCGGCGACCACGCACGGCACGGACGCCTGGCCGGCAGGCAGCGCCACACCGAGTGCCGCGCCGATGCTCTGCTGGGCCCCACAGGGCAGGATCAGCGATCGGGCCTCAAACAGCCTGGCGAGTCCCGTGAGCGTCACCGAAATCCACGAGGTAGTTCGAGAACCCGGTCACGACGGCCAGCGGAACCGTTGGCACTGGCGATCCCGTCCCTGACGGCGGAGCGGCGGGCCCCGTAGGCGCCGGGCTCGGAGGTATCGCGGTCGAAAGGTCGGCCAACCCGTCCGCTGCCCCCGACGCTCTTGTAGGCGCGAGACTCCCAGCTGCCGAGAAGGTCGAACCGTGGGGGACGGCCGAGGCGCAGCCGGATGCGGCCAGCGCAATGGCGAGCGACAGCGCGACGAGGCGCGCGCGCCGACGCGACATCAGGCCTCGAAACGCCGGAAGACCGCCACGGCGTTCTGGCCGCCGAACCCGAAGCCGTTCGCGATGGCGGTGTCGACGCGCTGCCGGCGGGGCACCAGCGGTGTGTAGTCCAGGTCGCACTCGGGATCGGGGTCGTGGAGGTTCGTCGTCGGCGGGATGATCCCCTCGCGGATGGCCGACAGCGCCACGAGCGCGTTGGCCACGCCGGCGGCGCCCAGCAGGTGGCCGATCATCGACTTCGGCGCGGTGATCGCCACCCGACGGGCATGGTCGCCGAAGGCGGTCTTGATCGCGCGCGTCTCTGTCACGTCGTTGAGCGGCGTCGACGTGCCATGCGCCACGATCAGGTCGACTTCGTCGGGGGCGACTCCCGCATGCCGCAGCGCCAGGCTCATCGCGCGCGCCGCGCCGCGGCCCGTCGGCTCGGGCGCGCTCACATGGTAGGCATCCGCGGTCAGGGCGCCACCCAGGACCTCGGCGTAAATGCGCGCCCCGCGCGCCGTCGCGTGCGCGACCGACTCGAGCACCATGACGCCGGCGCCCTCGCCGAACAGGAACCCGTCGCGCGTCCGATCGAACGGCCGCGACGCGTGTTCCGGGTCGTCGTTGCGCTTCGACAGGGCGCCCATGTTCCCCAGCGCCGCGAACGCGATCGGCAGCAGCGGCGCCTCCGCGCCGCCGACCAGTACCACGTCGCAGTCACCGTCCTAAATCAGCCGCAGCCCGTCGAGGAACGCGATCACCGAGCTGGCGCAGGCGGCGACCTGCGTGATCACCGGTCCAGTCAGTCCGTACTTCATAGAGACCAGGCAGGCGGCCATGGACCCCGACAGTCCCGGAATGGCGAACGGGCTCACCTGGCCCGGGCCCTTCTGCTCGAGCGCATGCGTCCCGTCGACGACCTGCTCCAGCCCACCCCCCCCGGTATTGATGGCGACTCCGACTCGGTCGCGCCGCTCCGGCGACCAACCCGAGAAGTCGAGCCCGGCATCCGTCACGGCTTCCTGGGCGGCCGCCATCCCGAAATGGATGAACCGGCTCATCCGGCGCGCCATCTTGCGGTCCATCGCCACTGTCGGGTCGAACCCCTTGACTTCGGCCGCGATCCGTACGTCGAACCCCGTGGCGTCGAATGAGGTGATCGGCCCGCCGCCGTTGACACCCGCCAGCAGGTTGCGCCAGTACGTCGGGTAGTCGTTGCCGATGGGCGTGACGGCGCCGAGGCCCGTGACAACGGCGCGGCGCGCGGGATCGGAGCTCGGGGGCACGATCTGTCCTCCTCGGGTCAGGTCGGGTCGATTGTAGCCATGCGCATCCGTCGGTCAGCGGCCCTCGCCTGCGGCATGCTCCGCCAGGCGCGCGGGAGCCGGTGACCCCAGAGGCGATACGCGGCCCGGAGCCACGCGGCAGCCGCGGCATGGCCAGGACCCCAGGCGATGCCGTACTCATCGCGCAGGCGCTCCGGAAGCAGCTCGGCCGCGGGCCACATCAGCCAGTCATAGAGGACCGGTGGGAGCGCGCCCACCGGCGGGTGCAGGATCGTCGGGATCAGCGAGCGTGCAGTCGGAGTCACGCGGACCGGTCCGTCCGGCGCGAGCATGGCGCGCCAGTAGGCATCGAACGCGGCGATGCCCGCGGGGAGCAGCCCGTCCGGGATGCCGAAGGCGTGGCCGATCGGCAGCGTCTCGCGGTAGAACGCGTCGCGCCGCTGCGGCAGCAGCGGTTCGTACCACGCGTCGTATGCTGCCATGGTCGACTCGACCAGCGTGGCGTGCACCCACAGCGACAGCTCCGGGTCCCGCGCCCGGTACGTCTCGGCGCCGGTGACGTCCCGCGCCAGGCGGTCGCGGATGGGACCCGTGACCGACACGTGCAGCCGGTTGAGCCGGCGGATCTCGCTCGTCGCTGCTGCACCGGTCCCGTACACGATCCGCAGGTAGCTGGTGAGCGTGCCATGCAGGCGGCCCCACGGGTCGACGCGGAAGGTGCTGTGCTGGTCGACGCCCTCCGCCACGAGCGGATGAGCCAGCTGGAGCAGCAACGCACGCGGACCCGCAGCGAGCAGGAGGAACGCCTCGCGGTTCAGGCGCCAGGCCTCGCTTCCCGGGCCGTACAGCCCCGCGATGGCCGATGGGACCCGCCCACGTTCGTCGGGACCGGGTCCGCCCGCCAGTGTGTTCGGCGGAATCGTGTCCGTCGCCGCCATCGCGCGTCAGTCGCCGTCGTAGCGCTTGAAGATCACGGCGCCGTTGTGGCCGCCGAGCCCCACGTTGTCGGACATGGCGTACCGGATCGGCATCGGCCGCGCCACCGGCGAGACGTCGAGACCGATCTCGGGATCGGGATCTCGGTAGTTGACGGTGGGCGGCACGACCTGGTGGAACACGCTGAGTACCGTGGCGAGCCCCTCGAACGATCCGGCCGCTCCCATCATGTGGCCCGTCATCGACTTCGTCGCGCTGATCGCGATGCTGCCTGCGCGCTCCCCGAAGACACGGTGGATCGCCTGTGCCTCCGCGAGATCCCCCAGCGGGGTGGACGTCCCGTGCGGGTTAATCATGTCGATCTCGTCGGCCGGCACCCCGCGCCGGTCGAGCGCCATCTGCATCGCGCGTGCGACGCCATCGCCGCCCTCGATGGGCTGGATGAGGTCCCAAGCGTCGTTCGTGGAACCGTAGCCCACGACTTCCGCGTAGATCCTGGCGCCGCGCGCCTGTGCGAGTTCGAGGTCCTCGAGCATCAGCGCGGCCGCTCCTTCGCCGAGGATGAAGCCGTTGCGGGTGAGGTCGAACGGCCGCGAGACCGTCTGGAGCGGCTCGCCAGGCCGAGGAGTGCCGATCCCACGCATGTTGCCGAACCCGATCCACACCATCTCGTAGATGGGCGACTCGGTCGATCCGGCGATGATGGCCGTGCAGTCGCCACGGCGGATGGCTTCGGCAGCCTCGCCGATAGAGTGCGTGCCAGTCGAGCACGCGGTCACGACCGCCATGTTGTGGCCGCGGATCCCAGTCTCGATCGCGATCTGGCCCGAGGCGGTGTCGACGAGCATGTTCGCGATGAAGAAGGGGCTGACCAGCCGGGCGCCCTTGGTGTCCCAGGTCTCCTTGTTGTCCATCATCAGCTTGGGTTCGCCGGCGCCCGACGCGAAGATGATCCCGATCTCGTCCCGGTTCGCCGTGGTCACCTCGATGCCCGAGTCCGCGAGCGCCTGCTTTGCCGCCGCCACCCCGAACTGGACGTTGAGGCCCGTCCTCCGGGCTGCCTTGAAGTCCATCCAGTCCCTGGCCTCGAAGCCCTTGAGCTCGCCCGCGACGTTGGACTCGTACCCGGAAGCGTCGAAGCGTGTGATCGGGCCGAGCCCGCTGCAGCCGGCCACCAGGTTGTTCCAGACGGTGTCCACGTCGTTGCCGATCGGACTCACGGTCCCAAGTCCGGTCACGACGATGCGGCGGTTGTAGTCAGGTCGACGCATGGTGCGCGGCTCTCCTCGCGTTTCGGTGGGCGGTCGTGAGGGTGATGTCGATCATGTCGTGGTGGCCGGGGCCGCTGCCGCCCACGCAACGACGGGGACGGCGAGCCTGCCGGGCGCGTCCGCCTCGTCGAGGGCGACGGCCGTGGCTTCGGGAGCGTCGCGCCTGACGAGCCCGGTCAGCACCCGCCCCGGTCCGACCTCGACGAAGGTGTCGCAGCCGGCCGCGGTCATGGCAAGGACGACACGAACCCAGTCCACGCCGGCGGTGAGGTGCTCCACCAGCTCGGCGCGACACGCCTCCCCGGTCGTGAGGAGATGCGCGTCGGCGTTGGCAAGCAGCGGCGCGATCGGGTCGCGGAACATCACGCTCGCGAGCAGCGTCCGCATGCCACTGGCTGCCTCCGCCATCAGCGGGGAGTGCGCCGCCACGCTGACGGGGAGCGTCACCGCGCGTCTGGCGCCCAGCGCTCTCGCGGCTGTGACCGCGGCCTCGACGGCGGTCCGCTCGCCGCTGACCACGACCTGGCCAGGTGAGTTCCGGTTCGCGATCGTGAAGATGCCGGCCGCGGCTCCCGCGGCCTCGAGGTCTTCGAGCCGCCCATCGTCCAGGCCGATCACGGCGGCCATGGCCCCGTCCCGCCCCGACCCGGACGACTGCATCAGGCGGCCTCGCTCCCGGACGAGCCGCACACCCTCCGCCAGCGAGATGACGCCGGCGGCGACCATGGCGCTGTACTGGCCCATCGAGTGGCCGGCAAGAAACGCTGGAGCGAGCGGAGGGTCACCGGCAGCCGAGCGTCGTTCCTGCAGCGCCCGGAGGTACGCGATCGACGTGGCCACCAGGGCCGGCTGCGCGTTCGTGGTCAGGTCCAGCTCGTCGGCGTTCCCGGACCAGGCGAGCGCGGAGATCGGCTCCCCGAGTGCTGCGTCGGCTTCCGCAAAGGCGGCCGCCGCGGCAGGTGACAGTTCGGCCAGTGCCTGGCCCATCCCGACGTACTGCGATCCCTGCCCCGGGAACACCAATGCGAGCCCGCCCATGCTCCTCCTATGGCGCAGGTCCGTCGCGCGTTGGGACACGGCGCGATTGGAACCACGTGCGGCGCTGACCGTACCAGCCCGAGCACCCCCAGGGCCGCATTCGCGTGCATCCCTGCACGGGTGTGGGTGCTCGGTATGCTTGCCGCGATGACAGGACCTGTTCCCGTGGGTCGGCCCGGCCGCCAGGGCGGAACCACCGGCGGCCGGGGCACGCCAGCCGCGGCCCGAGATGCAGCACGGCCTCGCGGGCCAGGGTCCGGCGAGCTGATGAGCCGGGTCGTCGAGGCGGCCGGGGCTGAGCTGCAGAACCCGCGACAGCTGTCTGATCGGATCGTCATGGGCAGGGCGCTCTGGCGCGAGCTGGTGATCGGGTTCGCCGGCCAGCTCGCGGAGCTTGGTCTGGGTTTCACGCAGCTCGCCGCCCTGTACGCCGTGGCCGGCGCTGTAACGCTGACGGTGGGGGAGCTGGCGGGCTACCTGGGCCGCTCGCCGTCCGCGACGAGCCGGGTCGTGTCCGGCCTCGAGCGCCGCGGACTGCTGGTCCGGCAGGAGGAGCAGGCCGATCGACGGGAGCGGACGCTGGCCCTGACGGAGGCGGGACTGACGCTGCTCGGCCAGGTGGACCGGGCGCGCGCCGAGCAGTTCCTCGCAGTCGTGCGGCCGCTTCCCGCCGCCGAGCGTGCGCTCGTCGCGATGGGCGTCGCGGCCCTGGCGGACCGCGCGATCACGCGGCGCGGAAAGCTGATCAAGGCGGGCCCCGCGGAATAGAGCGCAGCGGGTGGATCGGGCGCGGCCGCTGAAGCCGCGGGTCGGCTGCGGGTCAGTCGCCCCCAGAATTCGCAGCCGGGCCCCCGACCCGTCTCGCGCCCGGGTCGGTCACGGCGCCCTCGCTCGCCGACGTGACCAGCGCGGCGTACTTGGCGAACACGCCGCCCGTGTAGTTGGGTGCGGGCGGCCGCCACGCCGATCGCCGCCGGTCCAGCTCGGCGGCCGGGACGCTCAGGTCGAGCGCGTGCCGGTCGACGTCGATCACGATCGGGTCGCCGTCCCGGACGAGCGCGATGGGCCCGCCGAGGGCGGCCTCGGGAGCGACGTGGCCGATCATGAGGCCGTGGGTGGCGCCGCTGAAGCGGCCGTCCGTGAGCAGGGCGATGTCGTCACCCAGGCCTTCGCCGACGAGCGCCGCAGTGACGTGCAGCATCTCGCGCATGCCGGGGCCACCGGCCGGGCCTTCGTAGCGGATCACGACGCAGTCCCCGGGCCGGATCTCGCGGGCTCTGACGGCCGCGAAGCTCGCCTCTTCGGAGTCGAAGACGCGCGCCGGGCCGCGGAACTGGCGGCGCTCGTGGCCTGCGAGCTTGATAACGCACCCATCCGGGGCGAGGGTGCCGTGCAGGACCGCGAGGCCGCCGCTCTCCTTGAGCGCCCGCTCGATGGGCCGAACGACTTCCTGGCCCGGCGTTTCCCGGACGGCGCTCGCGATCTCGGCGATGGTCCGACCGTCGATGGTCCGGGCGTCGCCGTGCAGCAGGCCGCGCTTCAGGAGCTCGCGCATGACCAGCGCCGACGCCGCCGGCGCGGTAGATGTCGAGGGCGACGAAACGGCCGCCGGGGACGAGGTCGGCGAGGTAGCGGGGTGCGGTCGGCGATCTCGCCGAACTCATCGATGGTGAGAGAGACGCCAAACTCGCGAGCGATCGCGAGGAGGTGGAGGACGCCGTTGGTGGAGCCGCCGGTCGCTGCGACCGAGGCGACGGCGTTCTCGAGCGCCGCGCGGGTCACAATCGAGCGCGGGCGAACGTCGTCGCGCACGAGGCGGACGGCCAGCTCGCCGGTCGAGCGCGCCGCCTCGAGCTTCTCGGGAAATGGCGCAGGGATGCCATTGAGGCCGGCTGGTGAGATGCCCAGGAACTCGAGCGCAGTGCTCATGGTGTTGGCCGTGAACTGGCCGCCGCAGGCGCCCGCGCCGGGGCACGCCACGTTCTCCAGCTCCCAGAGGTCACTGCCGCTCATCGTGCCGGCCTCGTACGCGCCGACGGCCTCGAACACGGTCTGGACCGTCACGTCGTGGCCGCGGAAGCTCCCGGGGAGGATGGTGCCGTTGTAGAGGACGACGCCAGGGATGTCGAGGCGGCCCAGGGCCATCACTGCTGCCGGGATCGTCTTGTCGCAACCGACGAGGCAGACGAGGCCGTCGAAGAGGTGGCCGCGGGCGACGAGCTCGATAGAGTCGGCGATCACCTCGCGGCTGACGAGGCTCGCCCGCATGCCCTCGGTGCCCATCGACACGCCGTCGCTGATGGCGATGGTGTCGAACTCCATGGGCGTGCCGCCGGCCGCACGGATGCCGGACTTGACCCGCTCGGCGAGCTCGCGTTGGTTCCAGTTGCAGGGCATGGTTTCGATCCACGTGGACGCGACCCCGATGAGAGGGCGGGCGAGATCCTCGTCGGTGAAGCCCACGGCCTTGAGCATGGCGCGCGCGGGGGCGCGGTCCGGGCCGTCGGTCAGTGCCGCGGAATGCCGCTTCGCTGGGTCGGACGGCTGGTCATACGGCAGTGATCGGTCGGGCATCTCATCCCTCCTCGGTTCGGTCGGGTCATTCTACGGACGTGGGCGCGCAGCGGCTCCGACGAACGTGGCCGTGTCCGTTGCCGATGGGCGTCTTGGCCCGGTTCACCCGGGTCGCCGGGGGACCGAGCCCGGTCGTGCCGTCTTGCCCGCGGAGTGGGTGCCGCCCGGCGGTGGCCAACATGGCCGCGAGCTCCTAGCGTGGGGCGCGCCCGTGGGGGTGATGGACGATACTGTGCGTGCCCGGCGGGCGGGACACGCCGCGGGGGCACGTGATGTTCCAACAGCTGGGCTCGTTCGCCTTCCGCTACCGCTTCGCCATCCTGGTGGTCTGGATCGTCGCGGCCGGGGCAGCACTGGCGCTGGCACCGTCCCTGGCGCAGGTGGGATCGACCGACCAGAGCTCCTTCCTTCCCGCAAGCGCAGAGTCCATCCAGGCGCGTACGGCGCTAGAACGGGCGTTTCCCAGCGAGGTGTCGGCGGGATCCACGACCATCTCCTTCTCTCGCCAGGGGGGGCTCACCGCCGGGGACCGCTTGTACATCGCCACAGTCGCCTCTTGGATCACGAGTCCCAGTGCTCCCCACGACCTGCGGGGCATCGTCTCTAGCGTCCAGACGCCCGAATCTGACCCGCAGCTGGGATCGATGATGCGGAGCCCCGATGGCCAGCTCGAGCTCATGAACGTCAACCTGACGGTGGCCTCGCTGGCCGGTGGCGCGGGCAACGCGGTCGATGCGCTGCGGGCGCACCTCGCGCAGACGGCGCCGTCGGGGCTGCAAGCGAACGTCACCGGGTCGGCTGGCATCAGCCTCGACTACATGAACGCGATAGTGAGGGGGACCGACAGCACGCTGCTGGTCACGATCGCGCTCGTGGTGGTCATCCTGTTGCTCGTGTATCGGGCGCCGCTGGCGGCGATGGTGCCGCTGGCCACCATCGGGGTGGCGTACCTGGTGTCGCGAGGTGTGCTCGGATACCTGGCCAACGCGGGCTGGAAGATCTCCTCACTGCTCGACACCTTCGTCGTAGTGCTCGTATTCGGGGTCGGCACGGATTACACGATCTTCCTCATCTCGCGCTTCCGGGAGGAGGTCAGTCGCGGCGACTGGCATGCCGCGTCGCAGGCCACCGTGAGACGGATCGGGGCCGTCATTACCGCCAGCGCCGCAACGGTGATCGTGGGTCTCGGCTCGATGGCGTTCGGGCAGTTCCAGATGATCCAGACGACCGGTCCGGCGCTCGCCATCGCCATCTTCGTGACGCTCCTCGCCGGGCTCACGTTCACGCCGGCACTGCTCGGCATCTTCGGGCACTACCTCTTCTGGCCGATGCATCAGCGTGACGAGTCGATAGTCAACCCCCGCAGCTTCTTCGTGCGGCTCGCAGGCGGCGTAACACGTCGGCCGGCTATCGTGGGCGCGGTACTGCTCGTCGTACTGCTGGTTCCGGTGAGCGGGATCACGGCGATGCGTTCGAACTTCGACGCGGTCAGCGATCTCCCGAGCACCTCGGACGCGCGGGTGGGGTTCGACCTCGTTGCGCAGCACCTTGGAAAGGGCAAGATCATGCCGGTCAACGGCGTGATCGAGGCGGGCCACGGGACAGACCTGCTCGCACCCACGTCGCTTGCCAGGCTGCGCGACGTGACCCGGGCGCTGGCGAGGACGCCGGGCGTGCAGAGCGTGACCAGCCTTGTCGCGCCGAGCGGAGACGGCAGCGTCCCCGACGCGTATGTCCCTTCCCGCCAGCTTGAGTCGATCGCCTCCGGGTTCAAGTCCTCCGGGGGTGGCGCACAGGCGCTTCTCGAGCCCAAGGTGACCACCGCGCTCCAGTCGGCGGCGGCGTATGTCGGCGCGCTCGGCCCGCCGTTCCCGGGCGTGGCGTCCACCTCGGCGTATGCGGCGGTGCAGACGGACCTGAGCACGGCCCCCACGCTGCTATCGCAGCTCCGAGAGAGCGCACGTGTCTCGACGCAGCTCCGCTCGCTCAGCGCCGCGCTGCAGGCGCCCGTCGCGCCGGACGCCAACCCGCGGGCCGCGCTGCTGACAGTGGCTACCTACCTCCAGGAGCTGGTGACAGCGTACCCGGCCTCGGCGAGCGCCGCGGCGTTCACGCGGGCCCAGTCTGACCTGGTATCCCTGCAGCAGGCCCCCACATCCGCGACCGTGGCCGACCTCGCGGCCGCCCTCGGTTCCCTGGCCGCCACGTTTGACGCGCAGCCGAATGCCGTGCTGTTCCCGACGAGTCTTCCTGTGAACGACCAGTCGACCGCACTGCAGGCCCAAATCGCCACCGTATTCGGACGGCTCCCCGGCGACCTGCGCACGCTCGCCCAGCAATACGCGGCGCTCCCCGACGACGTGCTCGATTCCCACCACGCTGGGCGGCCCGAGCGGGGCGCAGGTGCGGTCGGCCGTCGCCGCCTATCTCTCGGGCGACCAGACGGTCACGAGGCTCTTCCTTGTTACCACGGACGACCCGTATTCCATCGCCGCGTTCGACACCGTGCGGCGCGCCCGTGGTGTGCTCGACCCGGTCGCCGGGCAATTCGGGGCCGGTGCACACGCGTATGTGGGCGGCCCGACCGCAGAGCTTGCGGACACCCAGACGGCTCTCGACACGGACTTCCAGCACGTCGCGGCGATCACGGTCCTAGGTGTGCTCTTGGTGCTGGTGCTGCTGCTGCGAGCGGTCGTGGCGCCCATTTACCTGGTGCTGACGGTCCTGCTCTCGTACCTGAGTACGCTGGGCCTCACGTCCTGGCTGTACCAGTCGGTTCTCGGGCAGCCGGGGGTCAACTTCTTCCTTCCGCTGATGGTCTTCGTGCTGCTGGTCGCCCTCGGTTCCGACTACAACATCTTCCTGATGAGCAGGGTTCGAGAGGAGAGCGAGCACCGCCCGATCCGCGAGGGAATCCGCATCGCATCGGGCCGGACCGGGGCAGTCATCACGTCGGCCGGCTTGATCCTCGCCGGCACGTTCGGGTCGATGGCAAGCGCGCCGCTCGTCGTGCTGTTCCAGATCGGCGTGGCGGTCGCGGTGGGCGTCCTGATTGATACGTTCCTTGTGCGATCGATCTTGGTGCCGGCGCTGACGACGCTGGTCGGCGACCGGGCGTGGTGGCCGTCGCGCGTGCGGCACGAGCGCGACGCTGCCACCGAGCTGCCGGGCGGCGGTGACGAGCGCGACGGGTCCGCGCCGGCGGCGTAAGAGGTAGCCGTGCGGCGGAACCCGCGGCGCCGGGCCGGCCGCACCGTCCGGCCCCGGGGACCCCTCGGCGTGCGGCACGCCGAAGCGGGACGGCGGCGGGCGCTCGATCGTCCGACCCGGGCGAGGCCGTTGCCGACCTATGCCAGCGTGTTCACTCGGGCTGGGTGAGCGGACTCCCAGTCCTTGATCGCCGGCAAACGCGCGAGCACGTAGCCGATCTCGTCCGTCCCCTCGAGCAGCATCCTCCGGGCGAACGGGTCGATCTCGAAGGTGAACGCATCGGCGTCGGAGCCCTGGCCGGCCGAGCCGGGCACTCCGACGCGCGCCCCGATCCGCACCTCCTGCGTCTCGAGGTCGACCGTGAGCTCGATGGCAGGGTCGTTCGCGAACCGCTCGAACAGGGCGGCGTAGCGCTGTGGCGAGACCACGATCGGCAGCAGCCCGTTCTTCAGCGAGTTCGCACGGAAAATGTCGGCGAAGCCAGTGGAGATCACGGCGCGGATGCCCCACGAGAGCAGCGCCCAGGGCGCGTGCTCGCGGGACGAACCGGACCCGAAGTTGGCGCCGGCCAGCAGGATGGCCCGCCCCTGCATTTCCGGGCGGTTCAGCACGAAGTCGGCGCGTGGCGTGCCGTCAGGCAGATAGCGCCAGTTGTAGAAGAGGCCCTCCGCCAGGCCGGACTTCTCGGTCGTCTTGAGATACCGCGCCGGGATGATCTGGTCGGTGTCGACGTTCTCGGCGGGCAGCGGGATCACGCGGCTGGTGAAGGCGGCGAGCGGCTTAGCCATGTCGACGGCCTCCCTCGCAGGCGAGCGACCTAACGGAGCTGATTGAGGTGAGCCCAGGCTGAGTCATGTCAGCGACCCCCCACGACGACCGGACCGCGGTCGACGAACGGCCGGGGGTCGGCGACGACACCCGCGATGGCGCTCGCGGCGGCGGTCAGCGGTGAGGCGAGGAACGTGCGTCCGCCGGTGCCCTGACGTCCCTCGAAGTTGCGGTTGCTCGTGCTGATCGCGTACTGCCCGGGCTCCAGTTGGTCGCCGTTCATGGCGATGCACATCGAGCAGCCCGACTCGCGCCACTCCGCGCCGGCTGCCCGGAAGACCTCGTCGAGGCCCTCTTGCTCTGCCTGCACCTTGACCTGCTGCGAGCCGGGCACGACGAGCAGTCGCACGCCGGCCGCCACGCGGTGCCCGCGCAGGATCGCCGCCGCAGCGCGCAGGTCCCCGATCCGGCTGTTCGTACACGACCCGATGAAGACGACGTCGACCCGGTGACCCGCGATCGGCTCGCCGGGCGCAAGGTCCATGTACTCCAGTGCCTTGTCAAGCGCACGGAGGCCTGCGTCGTCCGGCGCATCTTGGGGAGACGGCACGCGGCCGGTCACGGCCACGCCCATGCCCGGGTTGGTGCCATATGTGACCATCGGTTCGAGGGCAGAGGCGTCGAGGGTGATCGTCCGGTCGTAGGTCGCTCCCGGGTCGGACGGGAGGTTCCGCCAGCGCGCCACTGCCTCGTCCCACGCCGCGCCCTGCGGCACGTGCCGGCGCCCGTGCAGGTACTCGAACGTGGTGTCGTCGGGTGCGATCAGCCCGGCGCGCGCGCCGCCTTCGATCGACATGTTGCAAATCGTCATGCGCTGTTCCATGCCGAGCGCGCTGATCGCCTGGCCCGAGTATTCGAACACGTGCCCGGTGCCCCCGCCTACGCCGATGCGCGCAATCAGCGCGAGGATGACGTCCTTTGCCGACACTCCCGGCGAGAGCCGCCCCTCGACGCGCACTTCGTATGTGTGCGGGCGCCGCTGCAGCAAGACCTGGGTGGCGAGCACCATCTCGACCTCGGTCGTGCCGATGCCGAACGCCAGCGCTCCCACGGCCCCGTGCGTGGCCGTGTGGGAGTCGCCGCACACAATCGTCATGCCCGGCTGGCTAAGGCCCAGTTCCGGTCCAATCACGTGGACAATTCCGCGCGTCTCCAATTCCATGCCGTGCAACGGAATCCCAAAGTCGCGGCAGTTGCGCTCGAGCTGCGCGACCTGGAACGCCGCCTGGCTGTCCACGATCGGCAGGCCGCGTCTCCATGGCAGTGTCGGGATCGAGTGATCCTCCGTGGCCACGGTGCGCTCGGGATGGCGCACGGGCAGGCCGCGCTCGCGGAGCCCACTGAACGCCTGGGGGCTCGTCACCTCGTGCACGAGGTGGAGGTCGATTGCGAGGATGGCCGGAGCCCCCGCTTCCTGGAGGACAACGTGCTGATCCCAGATCTTCTCGACTAGGGTTCTCGCGCGGTGCGTGTCGGCCATGACTCGATCTCGTGCGGTGGAGGAAGTGCAGCCCAGCCTACCAGACCAGGGTCCGGCCCCTCTGCTGCCCCGCTGGCCGGTCATGTATGGGGCCCAGGCCGCGCATCGGGCCGACGTAATCGCCGGCCACAAGGAGACGATCGTTCGGGTGTGGACAAGACAGGGGTGCACGGGTACACTCGCGCCTCAACCGCAGGTTGGAGTGCCCGTTGGGCCAGGCAGACACAAACGGGGAGCGCGTCGCCATCGCCGTCACGGCGGATGGTCGGCGGGTGCACGTCCGCCTGCCCGATGACTCCAGCGTCGACGTAACGCTCCTCGGCATCCTCCGGCTCCTCGGCCAGGGGGTGCTCTCCCTTATTACCGGCTCCCGGCGGGAGCCTGACGGGAGAGGGAGCGTGCGCCGCTAGGCGCAGAGAACCGGACCGATCAGGGACCCCCGCCGGACGGCGGGGGTCTTTCGTTTGTGCAGCGGGAGAGCCGGGATGACGATGATGGGACGAGAGACCGCGGGGGGCACGGCCGCAGCGTCCGGGCTAACTACCGCTCGGCACCTGCCCGGAGCCGGAACCGAGGGCGCGATGGCAGTCGAGCACGCACGTACTGAGATGCTCCACGAGGCGAAGCCCCGCGGCCGCACTCGCATCGGCGCGGACGTCGTGTGCGAGGCGCTCCTCCGCCAGGGTGTCGACGTCGTCTTCGGCTTTCCGGGCGGCGTCCTCCTGCCCCTGTACGACGTGCTGGGCGACTACCCTGAGCTCCGCCACGTGCTGGTCCGTCACGAGCAGGGCGCGGCCCATGCCGCCGACGGCTATGCCCGCGCGACCGGCAAGGTAGGCGTCTGCCTGGCCACCTCCGGCCCCGGCGCGACTAACCTCGTCACGGGCATCGGGACTGCCATGCTCGACTCCATCCCGATGGTCGCTATCACGGGGAACGTGGCCGCTGCGCTGCTCGGCAAGGACGCGTTCCAGGAGATCGACATCACCGGCATCACGCTACCCATGACCAAGCACAACTACCTAGTCCGGGACGCGGACGAGCTCCCGCATGTCTTCGCCGAGGCGTTCCACATCGCCCGCACCGGGCGCCCCGGGCCAGTGCACATCGACATCACGAAGGACGCGCTGCAGCAGGAGACGCAGGCTGCGCATCCCGACGACGAGGCTGTCCTCGCCGCCATCCCCGGCTTCCGGCCCAACTTCGAGGGCCACTCCCGCCAGCTCCGGCTGGCCGCGAAGCTCATCGACGAGGCAGCCCGCCCCGTGATCCTGGCCGGCCACGGCATCCTCCTCGCGCAGGCATGGGACCAGTTGCGCGCGTTCGCCGAGAAAACGCAGATCCCGGTCGCCCACACGCTCCTCGGCGTGGGTGCCATGGACGAGACGCATCCGCTCTCGTACGGCTACATGGGGATGCACGGCTGGAAGCACGTCAACCGGGCGATCCAGTCGTCGGACTTGCTGATCGCGCTCGGCATGCGCTTCGACGACCGCGTCACCGGCAAGGTGAGTACGTACGCCACGGGCGCGAAGATCGTGCACGTCGACATCGACCCCGCCGAGATCGGGAAGAACGTGTCGGTGGACGTGCCCATCGTCGGCGATGTCGGGCGCGTCCTCGCAGCTCTAACCCCGCTCGTTGCCCAGCGGCGCCCCGAGGATCGCGCCAGCTACTTCGCGGAGCTGGCCGAGTGGCGCCGCGAGTCCGAGTCGCGCAGCTGGCACGGGTCCGGCGCTTGGCGCGACGGGCTGCTCTCCGCCGACTACGTGATCGAGCAGATCGGCGCGGCCACCGACCACGATGCCACGCTCGTCGCAGACGTGGGACAGAACCAGATGTGGATGGCGCGCTATGCCGGCTACCGACGCCCGAACTCGCACCTCAGCTCCGGCGGCCTCGGCACGATGGGCTACGCGCTGCCGGCGGCGATGGGGGCGGCCGCTGGGCCGACCGGACAAGGAGACCTGGGCGATCTGCGGTGACGGCGGGTTCCAGATGACGCTGCAGGAGCTGGCGACGCTTGTCCAGGACCACGATTCCCGGTGCGGATCGCCATCCTCGACAACAACAAGCTGGGCATGATCCGGCAGTGGCAGGAGCTCATCTACGCCGGCAACTACCACTCCTCGCACCTGCTCGGGCCGGACTTCCTGAAGCTCGCCGACGCGTACGGCATTCCCGCGCTTCCGGGCCACGACGCCGGACGAGGTCGCCCGCCGCGATCGCCGCGGCACGAGCGATCGACGGCCCGACGCTGGTCCGCTTCGAGATCGCCGACGAGCAGAACGTCTTCCCCATGATGCCGGCAGGCAAGGGATTGTCCGACCTGATCGAGGAGCTGGGGAGGGGCCGACGAATGACCGACCCGATGACGCGTCGGCCCGACGCCGCCGCGCCGGCGGCCGTCCCGGAGCCCGTGGCCGCAGTGCAGGCGGCGCTGGCCGTGCGTGACGTGCCCGGCACGGGCGCCGGCCGCCGCCACGTCCTGGTCGCCGTGGTCAACAACCGGCCTGGTGTCCTCAACCGCGTGGCGAGCCTCATGCGCGCCCGCAACTTCAACATTGACTCGCTCGCCGTCGGCCACACGGAGCGGCCCGAGGTGAGCCGCATGACGATCACGCTGCACGGCGACGACGTGGCACGTGGAGCAAGCCGCCAAGCAGCTCTACAAGCTCATCGACGTCCTGAAGGTGCAGGACATGACCGCCGAGCCGCGCATCGAGCACGAGCTGGCGCTGGTCAAGGTCCGCGCCACGAACAGCACGCGCGCGGAGATCCTCAAGATCGTCGAGCTATACAAGGGTCGCGTGGTCGATGTTGCTGCGGACTCGGTGATCGTCGAGGCGACGGGCACCGAGGACGAGATCGACGCGCTCGTCTCGCTCGTGGGTGGCTTCGGGATCAGGGAGATGGTCCGCACCGGCACGACCGTCATGGTGCGCGGCCCGCAGATCGTGGAGTACGAGGGAGTGACCAAGTGACGGCGCGCATGTACTACGACGCGGACGCGGACCCGGGCGCGCTGCGGGACCGGACCGTCGCGATCATCGGCTACGGAAGCCAGGGACACGCGCACGCGTTGAACCTGCGCGACTCGGGCGTCGACGTGGTGGTCGGCCTTGCCGCGGACAGCAAGAGCCGCCCGATCGCCGCCGAGGCCGGGCTGCGCGTCGCTGACGTCGGCGAGGCCGTCCAGAAGGCGGACTCGATCATGATCCTCGTCCCCGACACTGCCCAGAAAGCCGTCTACGATGCGGAGATCGCCCCGAACCTCCGGCCGGGCCGGCTGCTCCTGTTCGCCCACGGCTTCAACATCCACTTCGGGCTGATCGACCCGCCCAGCGGCGTCGACGTCGGCATGGTCGCGCCCAAGGGCCCCGGGCACCTGGTCCGCTCCGTGTATGTGGAGGGAGGCGGCGTGCCCGCGCTCTTCGCCGTGCACCGCGAGGACACCGGCACCGCCCGCGCCCGCGTCCTCGCCTACGCGCGCGCCCTCGGAGCGACGCGCGCCGGGGTCCTTGAGACGACATTCGCCGAGGAGACCGAAACCGACCTGTTCGGCGAGCAGGCAGTCCTCTGCGGTGGCGTCTCGAACCTGGTCAAGAACGGCTTCGAGACGCTCGTGGCGGCCGGATACCAGCCCGAGCTCGCCTACTTCGAGGTGATGCACGAGCTGAAGCTCATCGTGGACCTGATGTACCGCGGCGGCCTCAACTTCATGCGCTTCAGCGTCAGCGACACCGCCGAGTACGGCGACTACGTGTCAGGGCCGCGGATCGTGGACAGCCACGTCCGGGAGACCATGCAGCAGGTCCTGGCCGAGATCCAGGACGGCACCTTCGCCCGGAGGTGGATCGCGGAGAACGAGGCCGGCCGGCCGGAGTTCAACCGGCTGCGGCGGCAGGACCAGGACCACCTCATCGAGCAGGTGGGTGCGGAGCTTCGCTCGAAGATGCGCTGGCTCAACCCCGTGGAGGTTCGGCCGGAGCAGGCCCAGGCGTCGGCCGAGCGGTCGCGCGGGAAGGGAGGAGCCTGATGACGGTTCCGGTAGGCGGTCCCGGCGTGGAGCCGGGACGCGTGCGCATCTTCGACACGACCCTGCGCGATGGCGAGCAGGCCCCGGGCGCCGGGCTCACGGCGGCCGAGAAGCTCGAGGTCGCGCGCGCCTTGGTGCGGCTGGACGTCGACGTCATCGAGGCCGGCTTCCCGGCGTCGTCGCCGGGGGACTTCGAGGCGGTCAACCGGATCGCGAAGGAGACGAGGGGCGTGGCGGTCGCCGCGTTGGCTCGCTGCCGCGACGGCGACCCGCAGCGGGCGGTCGAGGCGATCCGGGTCGCCGAGCGTCCCCACCTGCACGTCTTCATCGCCACGAGCGACATCCACCTGAAGCACAAGCTCCGCATGTCCCGCGAGGAGATGCTCGCGGCAGCCGTCCACTGGGTGCGCTACGGCAGGGAGGCGCTCGGCCGCGACGTCGAGATCGAGTTCAGCGCCGAGGACGCGAGCCGCACGGACCCGGAGTTCCTGCTCCGCGTCTACGAGGCGGTCGTGGACGCCGGCGCGACCACGGTCAACATCCCGGACACCGTCGGGTACGCCATCCCGTCCGAGTTCGGTTCGCTCGTCGGCCGCGTCGTCGAGCGGGTCGGGTCGGGCGCTGTCGTCAGCGTGCATTGCCACAACGACCTCGGCCTCGCCACCGCGAACACGCTCGCCGCGGTGCAGGCCGGTGCCCGGCAGCTCGAGGTGACGATCAACGGGCTGGGCGAGCGTGCCGGCAACGCCTCCCTGGAGGAGGTGGTGATGGCGCTGCGAACCCGCCCCACGCAGTTCCCGGGACTGGGGAGCCGCGTCCAGACAGAGCAGCTGACGAACGCCAGCCGCCTGGTCAGCTACCTCACCGGCTTCGTGGTCCAGCCCAACAAGGCGATCGTGGGCGGCAACGCCTTCGCGCACGAGTCTGGGATTCATCAGGACGGCGTGATCAAGAACCCGTTGACGTACGAGATCATGACGCCCCAGTCGGTCGGGCTCTCCGGCAGCACGCTGTCGATCGGCAAGCTGTCCGGCCGGCGCGGGCTCCAGACCAAGCTCCGCAGCCTGGGCTTCGACCTGGAGGGTGACGCGCTGGACGCCGTGTACCGCGAGGCGATCGCGCTGGCGGACGCCAAGAAGGAGGTCACGGACGCCGACCTGCTCGCCCTGGTGGGTCAGCAGGCCTCGGAGGTCTCCGACGGGATCGCGCTGGACGGGTGGAGCGTGACGAGCGCCCACGGCGGGCGCTCGACCGGTAGCGTGACACTCTGCGTCGGCGACGAGACGCGGTCGGCCGAGGCCACGGGGAACGGCCCGGTGGACGCGCTTTACCGCGCTGTCGACGAGGCGCTCGAACCGATCGCGGGCTGGCGCCTGGTGCTCGACGAGTACGAGATCCGGGCGGTCACGGCGGGCGAGGACGCCCAGGGGAGCGCGCTCGTGCGGTGCCACCGGTCGACCGACGCCGCGCAGCCCCCGTTCGTCGTGACCGGCCACGGTCTGTCGACCAACATCATCGAGTCCTCGCTGGAAGCGTATCTCACCGCGGCCAACAAGCTCCGCGCGGCGACCCTGGCGGCCGGCCCCGGCGGGGAGGGGCGGGGGCAGGACGCCGCAAGCGTTGCGGCCGGGCGCTTGCCGTGACCGACACCCACGGACGGCCGGAGGGCACGAACCCCCGGTACCGCATCGCCGCGATCCCGGGCGACGGTATCGGGCCGGAGGTCGTCGCCGCCGGTCGGCGCGTCCTCGACACGACGGCAGCAGGGTTCGGCTTTGCGCTCGACTGGCAGGAGCTGACGGTGGGCGGGGCGGCGATCGACGCGTACGGCGTGCCGATCCGCGAGGGCGACCTGGACATCTGCCGGCAGGCGGACGCGGTCTACCTGGGGGCGGTGGGCGGTCCGCGCTGGAACGATCCGAACGCTGCGGCCCGGCCGGAGCAGGCGCTGTTTGCGCTACGCGGCGGTCTGGAGCTGTTCGCCAATCTGCGTCCCGTCGCTGTGGAGCCGGCGCTGGTGGATGCCTCCACGCTGCGACCGGAGGTGCTCGTCGGCGTCGACATCCTGATCGTGCGCGAGTTGACGGGCGGCATCTACTTCGGGCGGCCGTCGGAGGAGCGGCACACGCCCGAGGGGCGTGTCGCGGTCGACACGCTCTGGTACACGGAGCACGAGATCCGGCGCGTGGTGCGGCTCGCCTTCGAGCTCGCGCGCGGGCGGCGCCGCCGGCTCACCAGCGTCGACAAGGCGAACGTGCTGGCATCCAGCCGGCTCTGGCGGAAAGTCGTCGATGAGGTCGCGCCCGGCTTTCCGGACGTGCGCGTCGAGCACCGCCTCGTGGACGCGGCGGCGATGATGCTGATCCGCGACCCAGGCTCGTTCGACGTGCTGGTCACGGAGAACCTGTTCGGAGACATCCTGTCCGACGAGGCGGCGATGCTGACGGGCTCGCTGGGGATGCTGCCCTCGGCGTCGGTCGGGGCGCGGCGGACGGCCCACGGGCTGCACGGGCTGTACGAGCCGATCCACGGGTCGGCGCCGGACATCGCCGGGCAGGACAAGGCCAACCCGATCGCGGCGATCCTGTCGGGCGCGATGCTGCTGCGCTGGTCGCTCGGCCGGACGGAAGCGGCCGAGGCCGTCGAGTCGGCCGTGCGAGCGGCGCTCCGCGAGGGATTGCGCACGACCGACCTGGCGCGCGCGGGGGCGGGCGAACGGGCCGTGCGCGTGCTCGGGACACGGGCGTTCACGGACGAGGTCGTGGCGCGAGTGGCGGTTCCCGCGGAGGTTAGGCGATGAACGATTGCGTGCTGCTCTACGACACGACCCTTCGCGACGGGACACAGCGCGAAGGGCTGGTCCTCTCGCTCTCCGACAAGGTCAAGATCGCGCGCCGGCTCGACGAGGCGGGTTTCCCGTACGTCGAGGGCGGCTGGCCGGGCTCGAACCCGAAGGACGAGGAGTTCTTCGAGGTCGCTCGTGGGCTCACCTGGCACAACGCCAGACTGGCGGCCTTTGGGTCGACCCGCCATCGCTCGAACAGGCCCGACGAGGATCCCAACCTGCGGGCGCTTGTAGAAGCTAGGACGCCCGTCGTCACGATATTCGGCAAGAGTTGGCTGCTCCACGTCACGGACGTGCTCGGCGCAACCGCCGCGGAGAACCTGGCGATGATCGGCGACTCGGTGGCGTTCTGCGCCGCGGCCGGCCGTGAGGTCGTTTACGACGCCGAGCATTTCTTCGACGGGTACAAGGCCGACCGCGACTATGCGCTCGCGACGCTCCGGTCGGCCCACGAGGCCGGCGCCACGAGCCTCGTCCTGTGCGACACGAACGGTGGCTGCCTTACCAACGAAGTCGGAGTGATTGTGCGGGACGTGCTCGCCACGCTGGTATTTCCGGCCACTTGGGGGATCCACGTCCACGACGACGCGGGTCTGGCGGTGGCGAATTCGCTGGCCGCGGTGCAGGCTGGCGTCAGGCATGTGCAGGGCACAATCAACGGCTATGGCGAGCGCTGCGGGAACGCGAATATCGTGACGATCTGGGCCGACCTCGCCCTCAAGGCGGGCGTCGAGACCGTGCCGTCCGGCACCGACCTGCACGGGCTGGCGGAGCTGTCGCACTACGTGGCCGAAGTGGCGAACCTCGCACCTGACGACCATCAGCCTTACGTCGGCCAGAGCGCGTTCGCGCACAAGGGTGGCGTCCACGGGGCGGCGACCGCACGCGTCCGCCACGCCTACCAGCACATCGACCCCGGCTTGGTCGGCAACCAGACGCGGTTGGTCGTCAGCGAGCTTGGCGGCCGCGTCAATACGCAGTGGCGCGCCGAGGAGCTGGGCCACCGGCTCGAAGGGGTCGTCGACCCGCGCGAGCTCAGTCGCACTATCAAGCGGCTGGAGGCGGAGGGCGCCAGCTTCGAGGGGGCCGAGGCCTCGTTCGAGTTGCTGATCCGGCGGCTCCACTCAGACTACCGACCGCCTTTCCGGCTCATCGACTACACGGTGCTCGTCGAGCATCGGGAAGGGGGAGAGCTGAGGGCGGAGGCCACGGTCAAGGTGGAGGTCGAAGGTGAGGTCCTCCACACAGCGGCCGACGGGAACGGCCCGGTGAACGCGCTGGACGCGGCCTTGCGCAAGGCGCTGCGGGCGTTCTACCCGCAGCTCGACGGGGTCCACCTCGTCGACTACAAAGTGCGGATCCTCGACGGCGGGTCGGCGACGGCCGCACGCACGCGGGTCCTCATCGAATCCAGCAGCGAGAGCGACACGTGGTCCACGGTGGGGTCGGACACCAACATCATCGCCGCATCCTTCCAGGCGCTAGGGGACTCGTTGGAGTACGCGCTCTGGAAAGGAGGCGCGGAACTGCGCTTCCGTGACGAGCGCCACTTCACGACGACCGCGCCGCATGCCACGACGCCCGCGGCAGCGGGGGCTCCCGTCGAGGCCGCCGTGGCGCCCGCTCCGGCCCCCGAAGGAGGCACCCCGTGATCCCCACCACCACCGAGGACGCGATCCGCCTGGCTCGCTGGACGTGTTCGACCGGCTCGAACGTGCAGAGTCGCGCGGCGGTCGTGGTCCAGGCCGGCGAGCACGTCTTGAGCGCGTCGGCCGAGGGCAACGGGGCCGTTGACGCGCTGTTCGAGGCCGTCGATCGCGCCTTGACCGGGGTCCTCGCGGGGCACCCGCGCCTGCTCGCGTACCGGGTCGTCTCGCTCGGCGAAGGGCCCGACGCGCAGGGCCGGGTCGAGGTCGAGGTAGCGCCCCCGGCCGGCGTCGAGGGGCCGCGCGGCCAGGGACGCTACCTGGGTGCCTGCCAGGGGACCAACACTGTCGCGTGTTCGGTCGAGGCGTACGTCGAGGCGATCAACGCGATGCTCGCCGAAGCTCACTGGGCGGGGGCGACGGACGCAATGGGTGCGGCCGACGCCGGCAGACGCGCGGACGAGGTCCCCGCGCGGTCAGTGGAGTACGACGATATCGACCACGAGCCGTCGCGCTGGTTCGAACGGTGAGGGGCCGGGATCGGGCCCGCGGGCCGGCGGCCCGTTTGTTTCGCTCGCGTCGTCCGACCGACCGGCCGGCTCTGCCGGGTCGCTCGCAGGAGGAAGATCGCCGCCCTGCCGGCACGACGTGTCCGCCGTCTCTCGTCGCGGCGGTCCTCGCCAGATGGCGCCTTCCTGTGACGCGCACCAGCCGCCCGGCCTTCCGTTGAGCAGCACTCGGACGGGCGTTTCCATTTGCCCGGGACACCTCCCGGCCCCCCTGCGACCGGTGCTTCGGTCGCAGGCTCAGTGAGCCCCACGCGGGTCGCGTACTCCGGGGAACCGGGCGCGTTCGCCGAGGACGCCGTGATCGTCGCGTTCGACGGCCCCGCACCGGTGCCGGTGCCCGGATTCCGCGAGGTCTTCGAGGCAGTCACCGCTGGCCGCGCTCCTAGGGACCCGCCGGGCGGGCAGCCCGTCGCTGCCGGCGTGGTGCCGATCGAGAATCTCGTGAGCGGCACGGTCCGGGAGAACTACGACCTGCTGCTGGAGCACGACCTGGTGGTCGCCGGCGAAGTCGTGGTCCCCGTTCGACTGTGCCTCGCGGCGCTGCCCGGCCAGTCGTTGGCCGACATCGACCGCGTGTACTCGCACATCCAGGCACTCGGCCAGGCGGAGGACTTCCTGCGCCTCCGGCCGTGGACGCTGCTGACGACCTACAACACGGCGGGGGCGGCGAAGATGATCGTCGACCGCGGCGAGCGCGCAGCCGGGGCAGTCCTCTCCCCGCGGGCGGCCGCTGTGTTCGGGCTCGAAATCCTGGCGGAAGAGATCCAGCAGGTGCCGGACAACCGGACGCGGTTCCTCGTGATCGCGCGGCCCGAGTCGGCGACGGCAGTCGAGGTGGAGGTCGCCCGCGCCGCCGCCCGTGGGGTCGACGCAGTCCTGCAGGGCGGTTCACCGGGGGACGGACCGCGCGCGGCAGGCACGCCTCCGTCGAGCGGGCGATTGGCGCCACGCATGCCGCGGTCGGACGGCCCGCCCGCGCCCGGTGTCGAGCAGCGGCACGGCGGCGGTGCTGCCATGCGGACGACGATGGTGGTCGCCGTCCGGAACGAGCCGGGGTCCCTGCACCAGTGCCTCGGTGTCTTCGCGCGCGCCGGCCTCAACATGAGCAAGCTCGAGTCGCGACCCAGCCGGGATCGCGCCTGGGAGTACGTCTTCTGGGTCGACCTCGACGCGGACGCCGTGCAGGCACGGGAGGCCGCGGCCGAGCTCAAGCCAGACGCCTCGATGGTGCGGATCCTCGGAACGTACCCTCGCGCGAACGGCGGGTAGCACCGTTTCGGACGAATCACGGGCGTCGCGGCTCCCCGTCTCCGCCTGACGGCCGGCCTGCACGCCTGGTCGGGCGCCCGCCGGCTGCGTGGGTAGAATTGCTCGAGCGAACGGCAGGTCGAAGCGGCGCGCGAGCGTTTGATCTTCGCCCGATGCCCGCCAGGCGAGCGCTCAGGAGGCGATCATGGTCACCGTCAGCGCTACCCGGCCCCATCCCATCTTCCTTGCCGGACGCTGGGTGGAGTCGCCAGACGTTCTCGAGGTCGCCAATCCCGCCGACCCCACGACACCCGTCGGTTCGACGTACCAGGCCACCCCCGAGCAGTACGAAGAGGCGGTGCAGGCGGCCGTCCGCGCCTTCGAGGTCACACGCCGCATGCCGGCCTACGAACGGGGTGCCATCCTTCGCGCGATCTCGGCGGGCATCCGCGAGCGGCGTGAGGAACTGGGACGGCTGATCGCGCTCGAGGCGGGCAAACCCATCAGAGACGCCCTCGTCGAGGTCGACCGCGGGTCGCTCACCTTCCGGCTGGGCGCCGAGGAGGCCGAGCGCATGTATGGCGAGACGATCCCGCTCGACTTGATGGCCTCGTCGAGGAGCCGCGTTGGCATCACCCGCCGCTTCCCTGTCGGCCCCGTGGCGGCGATCAGCCCCTTCAATTTCCCGCTGAACCTGGCCGCCCACAAGGTCGCGCCCGCGATTGCCGCAGGCTGCCCTGTGGTGCTCAAGCCCCCGTCCAAGGACCCCCTCGTGATGCTCGCGATCGGCGAGATCATCGAGCAGTCGGGCGCGCCGGAGGGCTCGGTGAGCATCCTGCCGATGACGCGGGAGCTCGGCGACCGGATGGTGGCCGACGATCGTTTCAAGGTGTTGACGTTCACCGGATCACCGGCGGTGGGCTGGGCCATGAAGGCTAGGGCAGGCAAGAAGCGGGTCGTCCTCGAGCTGGGCGGCAACGCCGGCGTCATCGTCGACCGGTCGGCCGACCTGGACTGGGCGGCCCGGCGGATCCTGGTCGGGGCCTTCGCCTACGCGGGCCAGATCTGCATCAGCGTGCAGCGGCTCTTCGTCCACGCCGACGTGATGGACGCGTTCCTCGAGAAGTTGATCGCCGGCGCGCGCGGCCTGAAGCTCGGCGACCCGATCGACCCGGCCACCGACATCGGGCCCATGGTGGACGAGCAAGCGGCGCGGCGGACGCAGGTCTGGGTGGACGAGGCCGTGTCGATGGGCGGCCGCGTGCTTCTGGGCGGCAAGGCCGACGGATCGTTCTTCAGCCCGACGATCCTCGTGGACACGCCGGTCGAGGCGAAGGTGTGCGCGAACGAGGCGTTCGCCCCGCTCGTCGTCGCGTTCCCCTTCACCGACTTCGGGGACGCGGTGCGGCAGGTCAACCAGAGCTTCTTCGGGCTCCAGGCCGGCGTCTTCACCAACGATCTCGCCAACGCGTGGTCCGCGTTCGGCGAGATCGAGGTCGGCGGGGTCATCGTCAACGACGTGCCGACCTACCGGATCGACCACATGCCGTACGGCGGGGTGAAGGACTCCGGGCTGGGTCGCGAGGGGCTCCGCTGGTCGATCGAAGACATGACCGAGCTGCGGATCATGGTGATGGCGCAGCCGCAGTAAGGGCTTGTAGCCGAATTCTCCCGGTCAGATCGTTGGGTGTGTGACACTAAAGCTGACACGGCCACCGCCGAGGATGGCGGGCATGAGCTTCGCGATCGCCCTGTCCGACATGCAGTGGGAGCTGGTCGCCGACCTGTTCGACCCGCCCGGACGCCGCGGCGCGCCGGCGCTGATCCCGCGCCGGGCGATGGTCGACGCGATGCTGTTCATCGGGCGGACCGGGATCCAGTGGCGCTACCTGCCGGACCGCTACCTGCCGGACCGCTACCCGCCGTGGACCGCGGTCTGGTCCCAGTGGCGGCGCTGGCGGGCGAACGGGGTGTGGACGGCCGCGATGGCCCGCTTGGCGGCGATCGTCCGCTGGCTCCACGACCGTGAGCCCGCGCCCAGCATGGTGATGGTCGACGCCCAGACCGTGAAGGGAGCCCGCTATGGGCCGACGTTCCACCAGGCCGGCGGGCGGGGCGGCCGCACGATCGGCACCAAGCGCACGCTCCTGGTCGAGATCCTGGGTCTGCCCGTGGCTGCGGCGGCCTGCTCGGCCCGGCCCCACGACGTGGTCGCGGCCGCGAGACTTGCTGCGCAACCGGATCGACGAGCTCCCGCGCCTGGCGGCGATCGTCGGCGACCGTGCCTATCGCGGCCTGGCCAAGCTCGCGGAGCGCAAGCACGTCGCGCTCGACATCAAGGCGCCACCGGCCGGCACGAGCGGGTTCGTCCCCATCCGGCCGCTGGTCAGGATCGAGCACGCGTTTGCCCAGCTTGGGCGCTGGCGACGCCTGTCGCGCTGCTACGAGGGCAGCGTCGCCTCCGCCCGCGCGTGGCTCGAAGTCGCCTCGGTCGGCTACCTCGCCTGGCGCGCCTCGGCCTGACCCGGTCCTTCGGCAGATCAGCTGTGCCGGGGCTCCGGCGCAGCCCCGTCGTCCGACCGATCCCGGCATCCCTTCTCGCCCCCCGAGCGGCCGGTCGCCCATCCGCCAGGCGAGCGGACTCGCGCCGCATCCCGTGTCGTCGACACCGAGCGGCCCCGTCATCACCGGCGGCGCCTGTCGGTGGAGCGAATTGAGCTACAAGCCCTAAGTCGAGCGCCGGCCGCACCGCGTGGCCGGACGCGCCGCGCGGCCCATGGGGTGCGCGTCCCGTATGTCCCGTCTGGCCCGCAGCCGGGGCCCCTTGTGCCCGGCTCGGAGCCGAGGCGAGCCCAGCTACTCTCCCCGCTTGCCGATGGTCATGGGGACCGCCTCGACACGCCCGCGCTGCGCGCCGCCCTCGACGGCGCCAATGCGCCGAACGAGGTCGGCATCGCAGCCGCGGCCGAGCTGGAGGCCAGCGGCGCCCAGCTCGAAGAGCTCGCCAAGGGGTACGGCCAGCGGCAGATCACGTTCGCCGAGCTCCTCGCCGCGCGGAAGCCCATCGAGGCACGTATCGAGGCAGCCAGGCGCGTCCTCTCCCGCCAGAACCACACCACCGCCGCCGCCGAGTACGTGGGCAACGCCGCCGATCTGCGCGACCGCTGGGACGAGCTGTCCCTCTCCCGCCAGCGAGCCATCGTCGCCGCCCTGCTCGATCATGTCACGGTGGGCCCCGCGGCCGGCCCCCGCTTCGACTCCGACCGCCTCGCGCCGGTCTGGCGAGTCTGACCGAGAAGGTCGGCCACCCGACGCAGCACCACCGGGTCCGTGACCTGCACCGGCACCCCCTGCGCCGCGCACGTGCGCTCCACCCACACCGCGGGGCCAGCTCGCGCAGGCGCTTGTCGCTCAGCCCGGCCATGACGCCCACACGGCATGGGGACTCGACCACTAGACGACAACCGATACCGCCGCAAGCAGCGCCAACAGCGCGGTTCCCATGTCTAGGCGCGTCGGGGACCGAAGTCGGAGCCTGTACCTCGCTGCACCCAAGCGCGTCCGCACCGTCGTCGTGCGTCACCTCTGATAGCGGCCCAGCGTCCTAGTATCGCGAATTCGCGCGACCTCCGATCCTGGGCATTCCACCACCACTCGTGGTAACGGCACGGAGTGCCCGGGGCCCTCGGCGCCGACTGAGTGACGTTCTCGACGTCTCGCCAATGCCAGCAGTCGAGCCCTGTGGGTCGATAATCTCGAGCATGCCGTTTCATCCCCTCGAAGCCGTCGGCCTCATCGAGCCGCGCAACTCCGACACATCCCAGCGCCAGCCTCTTGGTACGTGTTTCCGGTTCCGCCACGAGCGAGTGGCACTAACTGCAGCACACTGCGTGCCAGAATCGGGCGACCTAACACTGCGATTCCCTAGGTCTCGCCGCACGCAGATCGTGGAGGACGTCAGACGCCACGCCACGGCCGACGTTGCTGTCCTCATCACGGACAATCAGCCCACCGACCCCGGCACCGGCTATGCCCCCGCTGCATTCTGGGATCGCGTCTCCAATTGGGCACTTGGCGAGGAGTTCATGACCTACGGGTATCCGGCTGAACCCGCGAGCTTCGAAGATGACCCAGCACCGCCCAGGCTCCTCGTCGGTTATTACCAACGGTTCTTCCGCATCACCACTCCCGCCGGTTACCGCTACCAAGCCGTTGAACTGAGCATCCCGGCACCGGCCGGGATGAGCGGTTCGCCACTCTTCCGTCGCGGCGCCCCGCAAATGGTCACCGGCCTCGTGACCACCAGCGTTGAGTCGTACACAGTTGCCGACTACATTGAAGAGCGGACAGTCGACGGTCACGTGTCCCGGCTTGAGGCACGCAAAGTCTTGTCGTATGGTCTTGCGCTCCTGCTCAGCGGCGTGACCGATTGGCGACACGAGGTGATCCCCCCGCGCGACATCGCCTGGATCCCATAGCGTCCGAGACAGCGCAACTCGGCCAGCTCTAGGGACATTCACGAACACTCGCCAAGGCCGCCCGCGCCGTGATGACGGCCGGATCGTGATGGATCTTGGGTGGCCGCGTCGATACCGCGAGACGCGGCGTCGGCTAACGATGCTTGGCCGGATGGTGCTTTGCTCGCTTACTGCCACTCGATGGGCACGTCATCGTCAGGCTTGCTGACTTTCGGGTTGATGTCCGGCTTCGGCTTGGGCGCGTAGGCCAGGAGCTCCGGGTTCTGGTACGTCTCCGGCGCTGGCCTGCCGCACTTCGGGCAGGGCCGATGCGGCTCGAACGTGTATATCCACTTGCACGCCGGGTTCCGGCAGGTCCAGCCGCCGTAAATCCAACTGATCGACTGCGCGTCGAACCCGGCCATCCCGATCGCGCCGGAGAGGGCGTCCACCTGGTCGTCATGTGCGCCGGCCGGGAAGAACAGCGACTCCTGGGCGAACTCCGGCCACCACAGGCAGTCGGCCGGGCGGTAGACCTTCCCCGCCCCGCGCGTGCTTCCAGGAGGCGGGCTCGGGTGACCTTGTCGTTGTCCGGCTTGACCGGAACGATCGGCAACATGTTCCGCCGGAGCGGCTCCTGCACAGCCGCCGCCTGGTAGGAGACCTGCTCGATCCCGATCCGCTGGACGCCGGGCCAGGCCTGCCCCATGTCGGCGATCTCGTTCAGCGTCCTGTTGAAGTCGAAGTGCCCTCGTCGACGTTCGAGGATGTAGATGTCGTTTTCGTCGGACACGCCGATCGTCCAGCCGACCGTGTAGTCGGCCGTCGTCTTCTCGCTGATCGCGAGGTCCCAGTACTGGAGCACGGTCAGCTCATCTGGGCCGCGACCTCGTGCGGCTCGCCCTCGTAACTGCGGCCACTTCTCGGGATGGAACATCTGGGTCTCACTGGGACGCGGCTCGTTGAAGTACTCCTGCGGCCAGGCGAGCAGGTCCTGCTGGTCCATCGACGCCTTGCGGACCTGAGGACCTCGGCCGGCCACATCTCGGGCCAGATCGGCGAGCCGTCCTCGCGGTACACGCTCTTCGCGACGTCGACGACGTTCCAGCCCGACTTCGGCGCGAGCCAGTAGGCGTAGATGTCGTCCCAGTGCTTCCGCGTGCCGGTCGCGATGATCTTGCCGCCTGCCGCCACGACAGGCTCAGCCTCGCGCGACCACCACTCGCGGGTGCCCTGACGGACTGTCGGGCTAGTCGGTTCCCTCCTTCGTCTCCAGGTCGTCGACGATGAGTAGGTCGCAGTGATAGCCGGTGATCTGGCCACCCCGGCCGACGCTGAACACGCTAACGTCCTTGCCGGAGATCGGTGTTCGGGCCCTCCCGAGCGTCGGAGAGGACGATCTCGTGGGCCGCCCAGGTGTCACCCTTGAAGCCGCGCCGCCATCGGCGCCGTACTGGCGGATCAGGTCCTCGTTCGCCTCGAGCTCGTGCTTGATCTCGGCGAGGAAGTGCTTCGCGAGTTCTTCGGTCTGGGAGATGATCCCGATCCGGAGGTGTGATCCTCGCAGAGCCTCCTGAGCGCATACGTCAGGGCGCAGCTCGCTTTGCATGACCGCGGGGCCCATGATGAACACGCGCCCGTTCGTCGGGTCGTCCATCGCCTCGTACCAGAGCTTGTGGAACCAGGGCGTGGCGAGCGGGAAGCGCCGGTACCGCTCGGCGAACTCGAGCGTGCTCTTCGGATTGGCGACTTCGGGAGGGCGCTTCGATCCTTTGCCGACGATCGGCGCAGTCTCGGCGGCGTCCGCCGCCTCGAGCCTGGCCACGCGGTCCTCTAGCCGCGACACTGGTCAGCCTCCCTTCTGGCGCTCGGCCTCGGAGCGCTCCAGCGCCGCGACCCGCTCCTCGAGGGCGTTCTCCCGGCGCACCCGCACGGCGTTATCGATGATCGCCTTCGCGGCGTTGAGCCGGACAGCGGGCGGCCCGTCATGCAGTAGGTCGCGCAGCGTGGCGACGGCCTCGGTGGTCGCATCGGTGAGCGCTCGGCCCGCTGAGGCGACGACCTCTTTGCCCCCGGCGTCGAGCTCGTCGAGGAAGTCCTTGTCGGCGAACGCCGCTGGGCCGTGCGCTCGCTCACGCCAGCGAGCTTCGCCGCGTCGGCGGGACTCGCGCCGCCCAGGAACGCCGCGAGGAGCGCCGGATCGGCGTTCCGCCTGCCACTACCCGCCATGAACCGCCACTCCCAGTGGCAGGCAGCGCGAAGCACGGACGCCTGTCGTGCCGGAACGGTGGGGGGCGACCTGCCGCGCGAGGGTGGCCGCGACGGCCCCGGAAACGAAAAGGGCCGCCCGGTCGGGCACGAACGCCCGGCGAAGGACGGCGGCAATGTGAGCTTCGAGCCCGCG
>CAWIHR010000054.1:0-81108 GCA_963835945.1 uncultured Chloroflexia bacterium | reverse complement strand
CGGGAAGATGTGGTGGATGTCCACTTGGTAATCGAAGAACGTAGCCATGCTCATCGGCTGGTGCTTCATCCAGTCAAGTGAGCCGTTGCGCATCAGCAGGGCGTAGATCCCTTTGTAGGCGGCACTGTTCCTCGTACGGAGGGTCATGAGGCGCTGTTCGTGGAAGTTGGCCTCGGTGACGGAGTTCGGAGTCGTCCCACCGCCGGCCCAATCCGGGACCTGCTCGACATCTCGGGCGAAGCGCGTCTCCGTGGTTCCCCCATAGAGCTCGCCCAGCACGCCGCACCAGAACCACTGCCTGAGGAGCGCGCTGATGCCGTGCTGATCTGCTTTCGCACCGAGGGCGACCCGAATCGCCGCCAGCGGCACAAGCTGCGTCCGATAGGGCACGTCGTCGGCGTCGAACACGAACTCCTGCCCCAGGAACGACGCGGCCCACTCGAAGGCCTCGGTGACCGGTTCGGCCCAGGCCTGGTAGTCGTCCAGGCTGAGGGCCAGGATGTCCTTGCGCTTGCAGCCGATCGCGGGCGGCTTGCCCGAGCCGTCGGCGGGCGCCTCCCAAGCCATCCGTCGCGCGCGCGTCGTCAGGAGCGCGATGGCCTGGAGGAAGTCCGTGTCCTCGACTGAGCGCAGAGCGGGCTTAGCCTTGAACCGTGCCTTGCGAGCTGCCCAGTCATCCTTCAATCGGAAGTTGTCGGCCGCGAACGTGGCGGTCAGCAGTTCAAACACATTGAGTGGGACGCCGCCCGTGTTGACCTTTTCAAAGATGTTGCAGACTGCCTCTTTGGGCGTTTCCTTGGTCAGGACGATGACCGGGACTGTGTAGAGGACGAGGTTCTGGAGCACGCGGTTGTAGAACTCAACCCAGCGTTCCGATCGTTCCGCGCTTCGATTAGGGTCCTGGGCGAGGTAGCTGTTCTGCCAGTGGGGTTGCCCACCAGGATAGCGATGATGGTGGCGCCGAAGCCGGCGAGGAGAGGAGCGGCGACCTGGTACAAGGCCTCGCGGCCCGGCCTCGGCACCTGGCGGGACTGGCTCGCGCCAGGGCGACGCTGTGACCGATCGTCAGGCCCGGCATAAAGGTGCGGCACTACCCGATGAGACTCCCGAGGAGTCCCCCCCGCCAGGCCTTATGCGCGCTCGATGGCTTTCTCGTGCGAGGGCGCCAGGCGACGCCCCACGCGGTCCTTGCCGCCCTCGACGAGCGCGTACACAACTGGAACCACGATGAGGGTCAGGAAGGTCGAGGAGAAGAGCCCGCCTATGACCACCGTGGCCAGCTGGGAGGCGATGATCTCGCCCTCGGAGAGGCCGAGGCCCAGCGGGATCAAAGCCAGGATGGTGGCGATCGCGGTCATCAGGATGGGGCGGACCCTTGTCCGTCCGCCCTCGATAAGCGCCTCGTACATCGGCAGGCCGCGCCGGCGGTGTTGCTCGACGAGGTCGAGCAGGACGATCGCGTTGGTGACCACGATACCGATAAGCATGAGGAACCCGATGAGGGCACTTACGCCGAGCGCGCGCCCGGTGAGGAAGAGCGCCGGGAAGGCCCCAACTGTGGCGAGGGGCAGGCTGAACAGGATGACAAACGGGTCGATGAGCGAATCGAAGACGAGCACCATGACGATGTAGACGAGGAGGATCGCAATCGCCATCGAGGCGAACAGGCCGCCGAAGGCCGTGTTCATCTGCTCGGTCACGCCCGAGAGGGTCACGCTGACACCCTCAAGCTTGCCCGCCGAGGCGAGCGCGTCGATCTTCGTCTGTATGTCGCGTGACACGCCTCCCGTGTCCTGGTTCGTGGAGTCCGCGCTGATCGTCGAGGCCGGCGCCTGGTCGACCCGGGTGATACGCGCCTGGGTCTGGACCTGCGCGACCGTCGCGATGGAGCCGAGCGGCACGCCGGTCTGCCCCACCGGCATCCGTGTCAGCGCCGCCACCGAGTTCAACCCCGTCGCCTGCACCTGCAGGTAGACCTGGGCGGCGCCGGTCGGGAGTGAGACTGTTGACAGCGCCTCGCCCGCGAGCGCGTCGTGGATCTCAGCCTGGACCTGCGCGGTTGAGGTCCCCGCCAGCAGGGCCTTGTTGGGGTCCACCGTCACTTGGACCTCGGCCGTGTCGGAGGCAAGGTCCGATTTCAGGTTGATGAGATCGGGCATCGTCCGGAGCGCAGCAAGCACCTGGTTTGTGCCGGCGGCGACCGCCTGCGGGTCGGCACCGCTCACGACCACGCTTATCGAGCTGCCGCCCGTCATGCTCTGCTGGGCGACCTGCAACTGCCAGCCGGGCCCTTGGAGGTCCTTCAGCTGTCCGGTCAGCTTGACCTGCTCCGTGTCGAGATCCACGCTCGGATCGAGCTGCGCAACGACAGTGGCGCTGTTCGCAGCCTGTCCCGTGAACGCCGCGGTGAGTGTGGCGAGGCCGGTGTCGCCCTCTCCCGGGACCGTTGCCTCGGTAAGCGTCACTTCGCTGTTCTGAAGGAGCCGCGACTCGACCGCCTGCGCCCGTGTGAGGACATCGGCCGACGACGTACCGGGCGGCGGGGCGACCGTGATCTGGAGGTACTTCTCCGAACCAGCGTTGAGGAACTGTGTGGGAATATGCGGGATGAGGAGGCCCGTGGCGGCCACGAGCACCGCGGCGATGCCGATCACGCCCCAGCACGTCGAGCGGCTGCGCAGGGCAGTCTTGAGAAGCGGCGTGTACAGGCGCTGGACGAGCGTGTCGTGGTGCGCGGGACCGGCGTCTGGGTTGAGCTTGATGCGGTCGATGAACAGCGACGCGAGCACGGGCACGACCGTCAGGGCGCACACGAGTGACGAGAGCAGTGCAAACGTGACCGTGAGCGCGAACGGGAGGAAGAACTGGCTGACCAGCCCGCCCACAAAGCCGAGGGGCAGGAAGACGGCGACTGTCGTGAGCGTCGAGCTGGTGATCGCGCTCGCCACCTCGCGCGTACCGGAGATGACGGCGTCGCGCATGGGGTCCCCACGGCTCCGGTGGCGGTAGATGTTCTCGAGGACCACGATCGCGTCATCCACCACCCGTCCCACGGCGACCGCCAGTCCGCCCAGGGTCATGATGTTGATGCTGATGCCGGTCACGAGCATGAGCGCCAGCGCGGTCATGATCGACAGCGGAATGCTCATGGCGGCAACCAGCGTTGAGCGCAGGCTCAGCAGGAAGAAGAAGATCGTGACGATGGCGAAGAGGGCGCCGAGTCCGCCCTCGCGCACCAGGCTGTTGCGCGACTCCGTGATGTAGCTAGAGAGATCCTGGACTGTTGCGACGTGGAACGCCGAGCCGCTCTGACGCTGGAGCTGCGCGAGGCGGTCCTGAACCGCGGTGACCACGTTCACCGTGTTCGCGTCGGAGGTCTTCGAGATGGTCAGAACCAGCGCAGGCTTACCGCTCAGCTCCGAGTAGCCGGTCGGCTGCACATCGACGAGCTGAACCGTGCCGAGGTCGCCGAGCGTCACCGGGGTCGGCAGGCCCGCCGACTGCCCCGTCCCCGTGACCGTGCCGGCCCCAGCACCGCTGCCGGCGCCGGTGCCCGCAGCGGGCTCGCTGACGCCGACCAAGAGCGACCTGATCTCGTCCACTGAGCCAAACTGGTGCTGTGCGGAAACCGGGATCGAGACGGAGCCGACCGGCAGTGACCCGGCAGGGAGGACCAGGTTATTCGCCTGCAGGACGCCCTCTACCTGGCTCAGGCTGATTTTCGTCGCCGCGAGCCTGGCCGGATCGAGTGAGATGAGCACGCGTTGCTGGACGGCGCCGCTCAGATCGACCTTGCTCACGCCGTCAATGCCCTGCAGAGACGGGACGATGGTGCCCGCTGCGAGCGCGTTCAACTGGGCCTGGGTCGTCGTCCCGGCGGCCTGGATCGAGAGAGTGACCGGCGGCAGCGCGTTGATGTCGAGCGACTGTATCTGCGGCGTGCTGCCGGAGGGCAGTTGCAGGGCCGCGACGGCCTGGTTGACCGTGTCCGTCGTCGCCTTGACGTCCGTTCCGTACGAGAACTCCGCGACCACGATCGAGATGCTGTTGACCGAGCTTGAGTTGATGTGCTCGAGACGGGGCACGCTGCCGATGGCACGCTCGATTGGTTCGGTTACTTGCGTCGCGACGTCCTGGGCGCTGGCGCCCGGAACCGGCGTGACGACCACGACGTACGGCAGCGCGATGTTCGGCAGCAGCTCCTGGTCGAGCTGGCCCCAGGCAAAGATGCCGGCCAGGAACAGACCGGCCGCAACAAGCAGCGTCACACTGCGCTTCGCGACGGCCAGTTGAGTGAGTCGGATCACCAGGCGATCTCCTTAGATCTACGTCGCGCCGGGGTTGGACGAGTTCGCGGGAACCTGCGTCAGCGCCCCTCCTGCAATCGCCGGCTCGTCGCCGCTAATACTGCCGGACCTCGTCGTCGTTGCGCGCCCTCGGGACCTGGTAGGCGGCATGGTCCGACGCCAGCCGCCTCGCCAATTGCGCCAGCGTCAGCTCCCTCGGCGCATCGATATCGACCAAGTCCATCGTCGGGAGCGTATCCCAGTTGGGACCTGGCGTGTGGCGCTGCGTCGAGGTCACTGCGGACAGGACGGGGAGATGGCCTGCGCGGCTTTGGCAAACCCCTTACCCCTTTACCCTATCAAACAATCCCAGGCCGCTTCCCTATCGCGCCGCCGGCGCAGCGCCTCCGAACGCTTCCGCTCAACCTCCCCGGCGTGGGCGGGTCCCGCCCAGCGATCCCCATCTCAGCCAGGGCACTCGGACCGGCCATGGCCAGCATCTTGGCACCCACGGCCAGCTCCTTCGGGAGGCACGCGTCGCAGAACCGGCGGGTCCTCGACACGGTTGCGCTACCGCACGCTGGTTCGGCGAGTGGCGATGCAGCTTCGGATCGCACCGCCAACGCGCGGTGCTCTTGCCGCTCGGGCGGATGCGCTCGCACGCCAACTCCAGTCTTGCCGAGGTATCGTCACTGCGTCGGACTGCCGCACCACGCGTCCTTGGACGGTGAGTCACGGCACGCGGGGGTCAGATCAGATGTCGCTCGAGCGATACCGGCGCAAGCGCGACTTCGCGCAGACGTCGGAGCCGTCCGGGGTGCTGGGCGATGTCGCGGCCCCGGCTCCCGCACCCGAGCCGAGCCACCGGTTCGTGGTGCAACGTCACCGTGCGCGGAGGCTCCATTACGACCTGCGCCTCGAGATCGACGGCGTCCTCGTCAGTTGGGCGGTGCCCAGAGGGCCCACCCTCGACGCGTCGGCGCGGCGGCTGGCGGTCCATGTCGAAGATCACCCGCTCGAGTACTTCAACTTCGAGGGGACGATCCCCGCCGGTCAGTACGGCACGGGGGACGTGATCGTCTGGGACTGGGGGACGTTCGAGCCGGAACTGACGTGCGATCCGGGCAAGGCGGTGCGCGACGGCGAGCTGAAGTTCCGCCTGCATGGCGTCAAGTTGGCCGGTCGTTTCACCATCGTGCGTACGGGACGTGGGCCGAGGGGCGGCGAGCACCGCGAGGAGAACTGGCTGCTGATCAAGAAGCACGATGAGGCGGCTGTGCCCGGCTGGGATCCGGAGGCTCATCCCCGGTCGGTCAAGACCGGACGCACGAACGACGAGGTGGCAGCCGGCGCGCGCGCGGCGTGGACCTCGGGCGTTTCAGCGGCAGCTGGGGACCCGACACCCGGCGTGCATGCGGCGACCTTGGCAGTGGACATCCCGGGTGCCCGAGAGGAGCAGCTGCCGGAGTTCATCCCGCCGATGAGGGCGACGCTGGCCGCGCGTCCGTTCTCGGACCCCGAATGGCTCTTCGAGGTGAAGTGGGACGGGTACCGCGTGGAGGCAGTGGTCCGCGAGGGACGGGTGCGGCTGTGGACGCGGAATTCGAGTTGACGCCGCCCGCTACTTCCCTGCGCTCACCGGGCCGCCTGATTGGATTGCCGCACAGGAGGCGATCGTAGACGGCGAGGTCGTCGCGCTGCGGCCCGACGGCACGGCGGACTTCAGCCTCCTGCAGGACCTGAGCGGCGTGCGGGGGCCGGGCTCGGGCAGGCTTGCGTGGGCCGACGTCTCACCCGGGCAGCGCGCCGCCAATCCTCTTGTGTACCAGGTCTTCGACCTGCTCTATCTCGACGGCCGGTCCCTGCTCAACGTCCCCCTCGAGGCCCGCAAGCGATTGCTGCGCGGCGTCCTGCGTGAGCACGCGATGGTGCGGTACACGCGCCACGTCGAGGAAGACGGCGAGGCGTTCTTTCGCGCTGCCAGCGAGCGCGGCGTCGAGGGCATGATGGCGAAGCTGCGCTGGAGCCGGTACGAGCCCGGGCGGCGCTCGCAGGCGTGGCTGAAGGTCAAGGTGCGCTTGGAGCAGGAGCTCGTCGTGGGCGGGTATGTACCCGGCGCGGGCCGCGCCGCAGATCTCGGCGCCCTTCTGGTGGGCGTGTACGCGGACGGGAGCCTCCGGTACGCGGGCAGGGTCGGCAGCGGGCTGAACGCGAGCGCACGGCGGCAGCTGCTCGACCGGCTCGAAGCGCTGCGCCGGCCCGACGCCCCGTTCTCGGACTCGCCCCGGGTCGCGCACTCTCGTTGGGTCGAGCCACAGCTGGTGATCCGTGCGCAGTTTGCCGAATGGACGACCGACGGATTGTTACGGCAGGCCGCTTTCAAGGGGCTGGAACTCGACCACGATCCCCACACGGTGATCCACGAGCGGCCGGAGCAGGGAGCGCGCGTGGCGCGCGCCCTGAAGGTGCACGCGGCGGAGCGACGCGGGGAAGACGGGCCTGCGTCGTCCCTCGTGGCGGCACGATATTCAGAGGCTCTGGCCTCGACGGCCCCGCCACCAGCCGCGACAGGTCAGGCGTTCGCGGCAGCGACGCCCGACGAACTCGAGGCGCTCGAGCGCCTGCCGCCGAAGGGTGGGCGGTGGCACGTCGACGGGCGAGACCTGCCGCTCACCAACCTCGGCCGGGTCCTCTTCCCCGACGCCGGGCTCACCAAGCGCGACCTCATCCGCTACTACGTCACGACCGGCCCGGTGCTCCTGCCGTATCTCGCGGGGCGGGCCCTCACCCTGTGCCGCTGGCCCGACGGCGTGGATGGGCCGCACTTCTGGCAGCGGGAGCTGCCGCACTGGGCGCCGGGATGGGTCGCGCGCGGGTCCATTGCGGGTTCGCTCGAGAAGGAGGCCCACACTTACATCGTGGCCGACAACGTGGCGACCCTGGCCTGGCTGGCGAATATGGCCGCCATCGAGCTCCACCCTTGGACGTCGCTGACCGACACGCCCGACCGGCCGACGTATGCGCTGATCGACATCGACCCCGGCGAAGGCACGACCTGGGAGGAGACCGTGCTGCTGGCCCGCCTCTACAGGGACGCCCTCCGGCACCTGCGCGTGACGGGATATCCGAAGGTCACGGGCAAGCGGGGCATCCACGTGTGGATCCCCGTCGGACCGCTCTACACGTTCGAACAGACGCGCGCGTGGGTGGAGGCGGTGTCGCGCGCCGTCGGCGCGACCGTGCCGGATCTCGTGAGCTGGGCATGGGGGAAGGCCGAGCGCCGCGGCCTGGCCCGGCTCGACTACACGCAGAACGCGATGCACAAGACGCTGGTGGGCCCGTACGTCGTGCGCGCGAGCCCCAATGCGAGCGTGTCGGCGCCGATCTCGTGGGACGAGCTCGACGACCCGCACCTGCGCGCCGACCGATGGACCATCGCGACCATCGTCGAACGATTACGAGATCGCGGCGACCTCTTCCGCGGCGTGCTCGACCAGGCTCAGCAGCTGCCGCCGCTGTAACGGCCACTGGCGGGAGACGTTAGAGGCTGGATGATCGAGCGCCGCCAACGGCCCCGTTCACTGTCTCGCGGGCTGTGCGCTCGCCACTATAGGCGCGGGGCACGCTGAGCCGGTGGGACTCCAGGTCCCCGCTGTAGATCGCGTGCGCCAAGCCGCCGGGCACGTCCACCCGCGCCCGAGGATCATGGCTCATGGAGGATGCGCCGCAGTGCTCCCAGCAGCAGTTCGACGTTCTCTCTGTGGGATGAGTCGCCCATGAGCCCGATCCGCCAGACGCGCCCCTTGAGCGTACCGAGACCCCCACCGATCTCGATCCGGTAGTCGCGCAGGAGACGGGCACGGACCCCTGCGTCATCGACGCCCTCAGGAATGCGGACCGTGGTAAGAGACGGCAGCCGGTGTTCAAGCGGGACATGGAGGCGCAAGCCGAGCTCCTCGAGCCCCTCCCAGAGCAGGGCCGCGTTCTGGCTGTGGCGCTCCCAGCGGGCTTCCAGCCCTTCCTCCGCCACCATGCGCAGAGCCTCGTACAGCGCGAAGTTGAGGCTGATCGGCGCCGTGTGATGGTAGGTGTGCTCGGGACCCCAGTACCGCTGCAGGAGCGACAGGTCCAGATACCAGGTGTCGATGGCGGTGCTCCGCGCCGCGATCTTCTCCTCCCCACGCTGCCCGACCGTCAGCGGTGACAGGCCGGGTGGACATCCGAGACACTTCTGTGTCCCGCTATAGACGACGTCGAGCCCCCATTCATCGACACGCAGCGGCGCCCCTGCCAACGAGGTCACGGCGTCGACGATGAGTAGGGCGTCGTGCTCGTGCACGACCCGCACGATGTCCTCGAGCGGTTGAAGGGCACCGGTCGAGGTCTCCGCGTGGACGATCGCGACCACGCGGGCAGGCCGCCGGTGCAGGGCCTCCCGGACTTCGTCGGCCGAGAAGACCTCACCCCAGGGCCGCTCGATCGTCTCGACCTCGCCACCATGGCGCCGCGCCATCTCTGCGATCCGGCCGCCGAAGTAGCCGTTGACGCAGACGAGCACATGGTCTCCGGGCTCGACGAGCGAGGCGACGGCGGCCTCCATGCCCGCCGAGCCGCTGCCCGACACGGGCAGCGTGAGGCGGTTCTCCGTCTGAAACACGTACCGCAGCAGGTGTTGCGTGCGCTCCATGAGGGCCAGGAAGTCCGGGTCGAGATGACCCAGCAGGGGAGCCGACATAGCGGCCATCACGCGGCGGTGGACCATGTCGGGTCCCGGCCCGAGCAAGGTCCGCGGGGCCATGTCATGCGCCGGGAACGCCCACGCCTGGCTTCGCAGGTTCGTCATCTTCGCCTCACTCCCTGTCACCGCGGATCCGACCACGCGTCGCGGTGGTCTATCTTCGATGGGCCGCCTTGACCGTCCACCGGGTTCGCGTTCGGGGCACGTGCGCCGCCCTGGGACGGTCCGCCCTCCTGGTGGAGCCGCGCGCCACGATCACAGGATCGGCCCGAGCGTCCAGGGCGCGAACTCCTCGTCGCCCAGGCCCTGCGCCTCGCTCTTCGTGTGCTTGCCGCTCGCAACCGCGAGCACCTCGTCGAAGATCGCGCGCCCCACCTCTTCGACAGAGGTGCCGTCGAGGACGACGCCGGCATCAAGATCCATGTCCTCTTCCATCCGGCGATACAACGACGACGTGGTGGCGATCTTGATGCACGGCGCAGGCTTGCACCCATAGACGGAGCCGCGGCCCGTGGTGAACGCGCAGATCGTCGCGCCGCCGGCCACGATCCCGGTAAGGGAGACAGGGTCGTTTCCCGGCGTGTCCATCAGCACGAGGCCGCGACCCGACACCTGCTCGGCGTAGCGGTACACGGCGGTGAGCCGGGTCGATCCCGCCTTCGCGACCGCGCCGAGCGATTTCTCGAAGATCGTTGTCAAGCCGCCTGCCTTGTTCCCCGGCGTGGGGTTGTTGTCGATGGTCGCCCCGTGATCCGCGGCGTACGCCTCCCACCATCGAATTCGCTCGATCAGCGCCTCGCCAACCTCGCGGCTCGCCGCCCGTCGCGCCAGCAGGTGCTCCGCCCCGTAGATCTCGGGCGTCTCACCCAGCACCGCGGTCCCACCCTGGGCGACGAGCAGGTCGACGGCGACCCCGAGCGCCGGGTTGGCGGTGATGCCACTGTACCCGTCGGAGCCGCCGCATTGAAGACCCAGCACGAGGCGAGACGCCGGGACCTCAACACGCTGGGCCGTGGCCGCGGTCGGCAGAAGTTCGCGGAGCACCGCGAGGCCAGCCTCCACCGTGCGACGGACCCCGCCTTCCTCCTGGATGATGAGCACGGGCGGCCCGTCCCCATCGCCGGGGCGCCGCAGTTCCTGGCGCTCGATCAATCGACGCGCCTGGGCGACCTCGCAGCCCAGGCCCACGACGAGGTAGCCGCCCACGTTGGGGTGCCGTGCGAACCCCGCCAGGACGCGCTCGAGCTGCAAGTGCTCCGGCCCGTCCGTCGGCATGCTGCATCCGCCCTTGTGCGTCAGGGCGAGCACGCCGTCCACCGACGGATATGCGGAGAGCTCGTCGGAAGTCATCCCATCCGCAATGAGACGACTGACCGATGCCGAGCAGTTGGCCATGCTGACGACGGCCACGTAGTTGCGCGTGCCCACGCGACCGTCGGCGCGCAGATAGCCGAGGAAGGTGCGTTGGTCGGCGTCCACGTTCGCGGTCTTCGGTAGTGGATCTCCGGCAGTCGCAAAGGCATACGTCCGATCGAACCCGCCGACGGCGCAGTTATGGCTGTGCACGTGGCTCCCCGCCTGAATATCCCGCGTCGCGATGCCAATCGGCTCACCGTACTTACGGATCGGCGCGCCGACTGGTATCCGAACCAGGCTGACCTTGTGCCCCGCCGGGATCGGGTCGAGCACGGTGACCTGGCAGTCGCCAAGGCTGATCCGATCCCCGGCCGCAAGCGGCAGTGCGGCCACCCCGACGTTGTCCTCGCGGGCGAGGCGAATAACAGCGGGAGAGGCGGTCATGGACCGAACTGGGCGGCCGTAGCTCGGTGCGTCCCGAGGCCGCGATTTACCAGCCGGGCCTTGGGGCGACCTCGGTGCCTATCGCGGCAGCGCCGCTCACGTGATCCAAACCCAAGGCCAGCTCGCCTCGCCGATGCGACTCGATCGGCGTGGGACATCCCGGGGCTGCTCGAACCGTACCCCCTAGCGGCACGCACCAGCCAACCTTACAGCGACTGGCCGACGCAGAGGGCAGCCGACTATGTGGCCAGGCACGCCTGGCGATTGGGGACCGCGCCTGGTGTGTGGGTCGGAGCGCGGCTGGCGGCTCGGCTTCGCGCGAGTAACCTTGGCGAGGGCGCGAATGAGCCGAATTGTCATCACCGACTGCGACCACCAGACGATCGATATCGAGCGGACGATCTTCGCTCAGGCCGGCTATGAGGTGGTGCTCGCCCAGTGCCACACGGCTAACGAAGTGATCGCGGCGGGCACTGGGGCAGTCGCATTGCTCACCCAGTACGCCCCGATCACCGAGGCGGTCTTGGCAGCGCTCCCATCAGTCCGGGTCGTTGGCATCTACGGCGCTAGCCTTGACAACGTCGAGTTGCCGGCCGCCGCGCGACGCGGACTTCGGATCGTGAACGTGCCCGACTATGGCGTCGACGAGGTGGCCGATCACACCATCGGGCTGATCCTCGCCCTGACCCGCGGCATCGTGCGGCTCGACCGCGCGGTCCACGCCGGGACCTGGGATTTCCGCAATGGCGGCGAGCTGCGCCGCAGCAGCGGGCTGCAGATCGGGATCATAGGCTTGGGACGCATCGGGTCCGCGGTCGCCCGTCGGGCGCTCGCGCTGCGCTTTCAGGTCGTGGCCGCCGATCCGCGTCAGCCGGCCGTCGAGGGCGTTCGCCTGGTTGAGCTCGAGGAGCTCCTCGCCACAAGCGACCTCGTGAGTGTGAACACCCGGCTCGATCCGTCGACGCGTCACCTGCTGGACGCCGCCGCGCTGGCCCGTATGAAGCCCGGAGCGTACCTCGTCAATACATCTCGGGGTGGCGTGGTGGATCAGGGGGCGCTCGTCGAAGCGCTTCGATCGGGCCGCCTCGGCGGCGCTGCGCTCGACGTCCTCGAGCGGGAACCGATCGCTCCCGACGATCCGCTCCTGGCACTGCCGAATGTCGCGCTCACGCCGCACGCCGCTTTCTACAGCCGCGAATTGCTGGTCGAGATGAAGCGCCGCGCCGCCGAGGCCATCATCGCGGCCCTGGCCGAGGTCGGGCCGGCCCGTGAGGGGTGATGGGCAGGGCAGCGCATCAGGAACCCGCGCCTCAGTTTCGCCAAGGCATCCTCGACAAGTGGCGACGAACGGCACTGATCGCGTGGGGCCAGCTGCCGTAGCGTGAGTAGCCCGCGGGCCGGACGAATATGCACGACCGGCCTGCAGTCCGCCAAGGTCCGTTGCAGGCGCTCGACGGAGGCTCGAGCGCCACTCGCCGCAAGGGGTGCTCCACGCGATCCAACCCCCTCCAGGCAACTTTCGCGGGGGTGTTCGCGCCAATCTGCACGCCGTTCGCCGACAACGAGGACGTCGACTACGGGGCCCTGGGATTCAACGTCGGCCGCTACGCGGAGAGCGGGATTTTCGGCTACCTCGCACTCGGTTCCAACGGCGAGAACCGCAGTCTCTCGGAGGACGAACGGCTGCGCGTGCTCGACGTGGTCGTGCGCCACAAGGGCCCGGGGCAGATCGTCATGGCCGGGGCGACATATGACGCACAGCGTGACACCGAACGCTTCCTCGCCGCGGCCGCGGACCTAGGCGCCGACTTCGGGCTCGTGCTGTCCCCAGGCTACTACCGGCGGCAGATGACCGACGACGTCCTGTTCCGTTACTTCTCCTCCCTTGCCGACGGCGCGCGAGTCCCGCTGCTCCTCTACAACGCGCCGGGGTTCTGCGGGATCACGCTGAGTCCCGAGCTCGTCGGACGCCTCGCCGCGCATCCCAACATCGTCGGGATGAAAGACAGTGCAACGAGCGGCATCGAGAACTTCCTCCCCTTGGAGAGCCAGTCCTTCCATGTGCTGGCGGGCTCGGCCAACTTCCTCTTCCCCGCCATGATGGGCGGGTCGCCCGGTGGCACCGTCTCCCTCGCGAACGCGTTCCCGCAGCTCGCACTGGAGCTGTTCGAGGCCGGGCGGGCGAGGGACAAGGTCACGGGCCTTCCCCTGCAGGCCCGCGTGAGTCGCATCAATCATGCGATTTCCGGCGCCTACGGGGTCGCCGGCGTCAAGGCGGCCATGGACCTGGCGGGCTTCGTGGGGGGCGTTCCGCGCCGGCCCCTCCTGCCGCTAGAGGACACCTACCTCGTCGCGCTCCGGGCGCTGCTCACGGACGAGGGGTTGGTGTCGTGACGCGCGACATTCTGGCCGTCGACGTGGGCACCAGCGCGCTCAAGCTCGGCGTCTTCGGTCCGGACCTCGAGAAACGCTGCGAGACGCAGCGGGGTTACGAGCCCCACCTGTACGACCGGGGGAAGGCGGACATTGACCCGGAGGTGTGGTGGCGAGCGCTGCGCGAGTGCTGCGCGGAAATGCCGGCGAGCCTGCGCGACGTCGGCGTGGTCTCGCTGTCGGTCACCACGCCCGGGCTCACCCCCATGACTGCGGACGGGAGGGCGCTCAGCCCCGCGGTGTTGTTCCTTGATGGGCGCTCGCGCGCGCAGTCGGCGGCCATCCGCCGGATCGTGGGCGAGGAACGGTTCCTCTCCGAGGCGTGCAACCTGCCGGTGTCGGGTGGCTCGTCACTGTCGTCGATCCTCTGGTTCCGTGACGAGCGACCGACGGTCTGGGCGGAGGCGGCCAAGTTCGGCCACTGCAACACGTACCTGGTCAAACGCCTGACGGGCAGCTGGGCGATCGATCCTTCCACCGTCTCGATCACCGGCCTCTACAACACGGCACGCAACGACCTCACCTGGAACGACACCGTCCTCCGCCTAGCCGGCATCCCCGAGCACAAACTGCCACCACTCCTGCAGTCCTACGACCCTGCCGGCGAGATCCTCCCGGCGGTCGCCGACGAGCTCGGTCTGCCCAGCGACTGTACGGTGCTCTGCGGGGGCAACGACGCCGTCCTCGCCGCGCTGTCGGGCGGCCTCACCGAGCCCGGCGACATCAACCTCATCAGCGGGACGTGCGACATCGCGAGCGTCTGCACCGACGCACCGGTCGCCTCGCCCGACTTCAACGTGCGCTGCCACGCCATCCCCGGGCGGTGGCTCACGTTCTTTGTCCTCAACACCGGAGGCGCAGCCCTGGATTGGTTCCACGCGTCGTTCTGTCGTGAGCTCAGCGATGACCAGTTCTATGACGAGTACGTCCCGGGCGCACTCACAGCGTTCCTCACGGACCCGGGTGCTGCTGAGCGGGAGGCCCTGCTCCCGGCGTACGAGCCGTACCTCGGTGGCAGTCGCTACTCCCTCGAACCACTCACGGCTGGGTTCACCGGTCTGACGCTCGAGACCACGCGCGACGATCTCTTGCTGAGTCTCATTCGAGGCAATGCAGCGTATCTCGGTGCGCACCTGGACGCCGTCGCGAAGCTTGTGAGCCTGCGCGGCACGGTCGGGATCTCCGGTGGCGGGGCCAAGGTGCGCGGGATGCTTGAAGCACGGCGCCGCTGGACCGGCGCGTTCGAGTACGTCTACCAGGACCAGTCCTCGTTGCTCGGGGGAGCCATGCTCGGCCAGATCTATCAGTCGGGACGGATACCGGGTCACGATCAGGTCACTCGTAGCAGGGACAAGGAGGCGGTCTCATGAGCGCAATTGGCACCGGTTACACCACGAACACGGACGCGGCAGCTGCGGCTGCCGAGCTCGTGGAGCGAGCCAAGATCGAGTTGCAGGGTGCACCCACGCTGGCGATCCTGTTTGCGACGACGCAGTACGACACGGAGAGCCTCGTCGCGCGCGTCTCCGGGCTGCTGGGTGACGTCCCCCTCTGGGGCGGATCGTCGTCCGCGGGCGTCTTCCAGGACACGGGCTGGGTCACTAGTGATGGCGGCGCGGCCAGCCTGATGTTGATCGCCGACCGGCCGGCCGGCGTGGGCGTGGCCGCCGTCGCCGAGGGCGACGGTTTCGCGGCCGGCAAGGAGGCGGCCCGGGAGGCTCTCAAGCAGCTGGGCGGCAAGGCCAGCGTCCTGCTGACCATCGCGTACATGGGACCAGAAGAGGAGATCCTGCGAGGGATTGCCGAGGTGGCCCCGGGCGTGCCGGTGGTGGGCGGTAGTTCTTCGGACCACTCTCCCGACGGCAAGTTCCAGCAGTTCGCGAACGGCCATGCCTACAAGAACCACTTCGCCATCGCGGCCCTGGGAGGCCAGATCGGCTACGCCTTCTCGAATGGGTACCGCCTGACGGGCAAGAAGGGCACGATCACCAAGGCCACTGGGCGGACGGCGTATGAGCTCGACGGCCGCCCGGCCATGGACGTCTACACAGAATGGGTGGGGCGACCCGCATCCGAGATCGGCGGCGGGGCGCTTCTGTCGTTCAGCGTGCAGTACCCGCTGCTCTTCCACAAGGATGGGATCACCTACTCCGCCCACCCGATGAACAGCAACCTGGACGGCTCCATTGATTTCGGGGCAGCCATGAGTCCCGGCATGGTGCTGGAGCTGGGCGAGAACACCGTGAATGGGCTGATCGCCGAGGCGGGCAATGCCGTGCACAAGGCGGCCCAGGGGGTGAAGGAGCCGCAGGCCGTCGTGCTCGCCTACTGCGGTGGCCGCGCCATCGCCCTCGGTGAGCGGATCAGGGAAATCCCAGGCGAGCTCGAGCACACCATCGGCCACGTGCCCTGGATCGGCTATCTCGCGTTCGGCGAGCAGGGTTGCTCGGTGCCCGGCATCCCTACCCACGCGGACCTGAGCGTGGCTGCGCTGGTCCTCGGCTAGGTCCATCCCGGTGTTGCTGGCGGGCGCGGGGCCGACCAACGGCTGAAGCGGCGTCGCGCCCGCCTCATCGTCTTTTCGCGCCTCGGGGTGCGGTCGGTCAACGCGGAGGATCACGATGGCTGTCGCCACTCACCGCTACCAGAACTATGTCGACGGTCGGTTCGTAGACGCCCAGGGGAGCAAGACCCTGACGGTCGAGAATCCGGCCACCGGACAAATTGTGTCCGACGTCCCGGACTCATCGGCCGAGGATGCCCGCGAGGCAATCGCCTTAGCCGACAAGGCCCAGCGCGTCTGGGAGAAGCGAGCGCCGATCGAGCGAGCCGGGTACCTGCACCGCATCGCAACAGGCATTCGTACAGATGCTGAGCACCTCGCGCGGGTGTTGTCCGAGGAGCAGGGCAAGCCGCTGGACCAAGCCAGGGGCGAGGTCAACGGCACGGCGGACTACTTCGACTACACGGCTGAATGGGCCCGCCGGGTGGAGGGCGAGGTCATCCCGAGCGACCGGCCCAATGAAATGGAGCTGCTCTTGCGGCAGCCCATCGGCGTCGTCGGCGGGATCGTGCCCTGGAACTTCCCGCTCTACGTGCTCGCGCGAAAGGTGGCGCCGGCCCTCCTGACGGGCAACGCGATCGTCGTGAAGCCGAGCGAGATCACCCCGAACAGCACGCTCGAGCTCGGTCGGATCTTCGACGCGGCGGAGGTCCCAGCGGGCGTCGTCAACCTCGTCTGTGGCTACGGGCCGATCGTCGGCGAGGAGCTGGCCTCGAACCCGCTCATTGGCATGGTGAGCGTCACGGGTTCCATCCGGACGGGCTCCCGGGTCATGGAACTCGCCGCCCAGAACATCACGAAGGTGAGCCTCGAGCTCGGTGGCAGTGCGCCGGTGATCGTGATGCCGGACGCTGACCTGGATCTGGCCGTCAAGTCCATCAAGGCATGTCGCCTCCTCAACACGGGCCAGGTGTGTGGTGCGGCCGACCGGACCTACGTGCACCAGGGCGTCGGGGACGAGTTCACCGACCGGCTGGCCGAGGCCATGGGTCAGGCCACGTACGGGAACGCGCTCGTCGACGAGGGCCACGACCTGGGTCCGCTCGTGAGCGCACGCCAGCTCGAGGCAGTCAGCGGACGGGTCGAGCGGGCCGTCGCCGACGGAGGTCAGATCGTGGTCGGCGGCAAGCGGGCGGCGGACCGACCCGAGGGCAACTTCTACCCCGCCACCGTCATTGCCAACTGCCGCCAGGACATGGCCATCGTCCGGGAGGAGATCTTCGGGCCGGTGATGCCGGTCGTGACGTTCCACGATCTCGACGAAGCGATCGCCTATGCGAACGACTCCATCTACGGGCTCGCGTCCTCAATCTTCACGAACGACGTCAGCGTCATCATGCGGGCGTGCAACGAGCTGCGCTTCGGCGAGACGTACATCAACCGCGAGAACATGGAGAACATGCAGGGCTTCCATGCGGGCTGGCGCAAGTCCGGCATCGGCGGCGCCGACGGCAAGCACGGCGTGCTCGAGTACACCCGGACCCACGTGATCTATCTCCAGTACGACATGGCGGCTGGGAGGCCGTAGGCTTGCGAATGGTGGCCACCGATCGGGAGGACTCCGATCGGTGGCCACTCCGAAACCCAGGGGGTCATTTCGAAGCGCCGTCCTGTCGCGTCCATTGGCTGCTCTCCCAAGTGTTCGAGCTTCAGCGCCCCAGCCCATATTGCCGCCATCGGGTTTGCAAACCCCTGACCCCGCGAGGTCCCGCGCCGAGCCATGGACGGGCTCGAAGATGCTCGGGAACCGGCGCTCAGGGTTGAGGTCGGCGCCCGCGGGCAGGCCGAGCGAGCCTTGGAGTGCGCCGCCGAGGTCGGTCAGGATATCGCCGAACAAGTTGCTCGCACGATCACGTGAGAGAGTCGGATGTGGAGATTAACCGGGCGGCGAGCGCGTCAACCTGGTACTTGGTCAGCTCGACGCTGAGATAGGCGAGACTGACCGCGGCGACCATCTCGTCCGACAACACGGCGGTGTACTGCAGTGCAGTCGACCTGATCGAGCCCTCGTCCTGGCGCGGGCTTTTGCAGACGGCTGCAGCCCTGCCACGGTGCACTGGTGGTGTGGGACGCCAGGCTGGCTCGTTGGGCCCGCCTGCGATCGCCCTTCTTGTGAGCACGCTGCACTGACCTAACTCGTTCGCGCCGTCACGCGCGGATCGCCCGGCCGCAACGGGGCAGGCAGGTGCTAAGGCGGGTCGACGCGGCCGGCCCCGCTCACGATCGCGCCCCGAGCACCTGATCCATCCGCTGCCGCCTCATGCCCGAGCGTGGGCAGCATGTGTCTGTACGTGTTGAGCGTCAGGCCGATCTCCGAGTGCCCGAGCATCTCCATCGGTACGCGTGCCGGCACCCTTGGGCAAGCAGGAGCGAGACGCACGCATGGCGCAGGTCGTGGAAGCGCTAGTGGGGGAGTCTGGATGCAGACAGCATGCGCTAGAAAGCGGGTGTCACGCGATCCCATCCAGCGGCGGGCCGAGCGTGGTCGTGAGCACGAGATCGGCGAAAACGTCCCGGGTTCCGGACACAGGGGGAGGTGTCATCCAATTGTCGCTGGCGGGCGCGGGGCCGACCAACGGCTGAAGCGGCGTCGCACCCGCCACCCAAGTCGGGCCGTCCGGACCTAGCCAGGCGGCCCGTGGGCGCGCACTGTTGAATTGGCGCGTCCATCGCATTAGTGGAGGTTCACTGTGGCGGTGCAAGTTGCGCTTCGCCGGTATCAGAACTACGTCGACGGGCGGTTCGTGGACGCCCAGGAAGGCAAGACGATCCCGGTGGAGAATCCGTCCACCGGGCAGGTGATCTCGGAGGTCCCGGACTCGTCGCTCGACGACACGCGAGAGGCGATCCGCAGTGCGGAGCGGGCGCAGCCCGCCTGGGAGAAGCTGGCGCCCATCGAACGAGCCGGGTACCTGCGCAAGATCGCGACCGCGCTCCGGAAGGATCCCGAGCACCTCGCGCGGGTGATCTCCGAGGAGCAGGGCAAGGTGCTTGGCCTGTCTCGGGTTGAGGCGAGCTTCACAGCGGACTACATCGATTACATGGCCGAGTGGGCCCGCCGGCTCGAGGGGGAGGTCGTCACGAGCGATCGGCCCAACGAGCAGATCCTCCTGTTCCGGCACGCCATCGGCGTCATCGGTGGCATCGTGCCCTGGAACTTCCCCTTCTTCGTCATCGCGCGCAAGGTGGCGCCGGCGCTGCTGACGGGCAACACCATCGTCATCAAGCCGAGCTCGATCACGCCGAACAACGCCGGGGAATTTGCCAAGGCTGTGGAAGAGGCCGGGCTCCCTGCCGGCGTCTTCAATCTCGTGTGCGGGTCTGGCGCCGTCGTAGGCCAGGAGCTCGCCTCCAACCCGGCCATCGGCATGGTCAGCGTGACCGGCAGCGTCGACACGGGCGTCCGGGTCATGGAAGCGGCCGCGAAAAACATCATCAAGGTCAACCTCGAGCTCGGCGGCAGCGCTCCGGCCATCGTCATGGCCGACGCCGACATGGATCTCGCCGTCAATTCGATCAAGGCCTCCCGCGTCATCAACACCGGGCAGGTGTGCAACTGCGCCGATCGCGTCTATGTGGACAAGCGCGTCGCCGACGAGTTCACCGAGCGGTTCGTCAAGGCCATGAGCGAGACGACGTACGGCGACCCCCTCGTCGACGAAACGCTCGAGATGGGGCCGTTCGTGAGCGGGGAGCAGCTCAGCCTGGTCGAGGGGCGGGTGAAGAAGGCCGTCGCCGACGGCGCCACCGTCCTCACCGGCGGCAAGCGGGACGCGGCCAAGCCGGAGGGCTACTTCTACCCGGCCACGGTGCTCGGCAACTGCCGGCAGGATATGGCGATCGTGCGCGAGGAGATCTTCGGGCCCGTCATGCCGATCGTCACGTTCGATGACCTGGACGAGGCGATCGCCTACGCCAACGACTCCGTCTATGGCCTCACGTCGTCGATCTACACCAAGAACCTCGACGTAGCCATGCGGGCCTGCAAGGAGATCAAGTTCGGCGAGACGTACATCAACCGCGAGAACTTCGAGGCCATGCAGGGGTTCCACGCAGGCTGGCGCAAGTCGGGCATCGGGGGCGCCGACGGCAAGCACGGCCTGTACGAGAACACTCGTACCCACATGGTCTACATCCAGTACGACACCTCGGCCGGCAACAAGTAGCCGGACACAGCAGCCGCCCTCGGGTTTCGGTCGTCCGAGACCCGAGGGCGCGCACTTGCATCCAGAGTTGCCTCTTCCCGAAGCCAGCGTTCATGCTGCCGGTGCCCGTTCGCCCAGGGATAGCGAGGCGTTTGTCGGTCAGCGCACCGTGCAGGCCGGGCTTTCTGATCCGGGGGGTGGGTTGGTTGGGCTCGATCGAGGCGTAGACGTGCAAGCGGCAAAGAGGCGCACACGATGACGCGGGCGCAGCTGTTCGTAAGCTGCATGGTGGACCTCTTCCGCCCTCGGGTCGGAATCGCCGCTGTGCACGTCCTCGAACGGCGAGGGGTCGAGTTGAAGTTTCCCGCAGGTCAGACGTGCTGCGGGCAGTTCGCGTACAACGCCGGCCACCACCGCGAGGCGGCCGCGATGGGTCGACAGTTGGTGCGGGCCTTCGAAGGCGACGGCGTCGACGGCTCGGCGGCCGACTCCATCCCCGTGATCGCCCTCTCGGGCTCCTGCGCCGCCATGGTCAAGCACGAGATTCCCGAGCTCCTTGAGCGCGACGCCCTGCGACGGGGACGGACGCCGGCGACGGCGACACAGTGGCGGCAGCGGGCGGAGGCGCTCGGCGGCCGAGTGGTCGAGCTCAGCGAATGGCTCGACGGGCACGACGCGCCTGCGCCATCCGACGTGGCCGCTTCGGAACCCGGGGCACCCGGGCCCCTGATTGTCGCCTGCCACACCGGCTGTCATATGCGCCGGCTGCTGGGTCTCACCGAACCGCCGCTCCGCGCGCTGCGCCGCGCCGGCGCCGAGCCGCACGAGCTTGCGGACGCTGACCAGTGCTGCGGCTTTGGGGGGAGCTTCGGGCTCATCGAGCCCGAGATCTCGGCCGCCATGAGCGACGCCAAGCTAGCCCACCTGGCGGCGGCCCGGGTCGAAGGAGCGACCTGTCTCGTAAGCGCCGACCTCGGCTGCCTCATGCAGCTCGGCGGACGGCTCACCCGGAGCGGCGACGAGTTCCCCATGCTGCACCTCGCTGAGATGGTGGACTTGGCCGACCAAGGCCAGCTGACGGCCGCCGAGATCGGGCGAGCGGCGCGCAGTCAGGGAGGCGACGCCTGATGCCGGGTGTCCTGCCCCCGGCTGGGGCAACCTGGCCCGAGCGGCGGCGGCGCGCCCTCGGCGACCCGACGATGCGCGCGGCCGTCGCGAAGAGCACCCGCAGCCTCGCCGAGAAGAAGGCGGCCGCCTACGCCTCCTACCCCCCGGCGAAGCGATGCGGGCGCGAGCGGTCGCGGCCCGCCGGAGCGCGCTGGCACACACAGATGCGCTGCTCGAGGAATTCACCCGCCACGTGGAGGCCCACGGGGGGCACGTCACGCGGGCCGCCGGTCCGGCCGATGTCGGCCGCTACGTGCTCGGCGTCGCTCGGCGGCGCGGCGCCCAGCGCGTGGTGAAATCAAAGTCCATGGCCACTGAGGAGGTCGCGCTCAACGAGCAGCTTGAGGCGGCCGGCCTACACGTCCGCGAGACCGACTTGGGCGAGTACATCATCCAGCTCGCAGGGGAGCGCCCAGCTCATATCCTGGTGCCCGCCTCGCACAAGACGCGACAGCAGATCCGGGCGCTCTTCGACGATGAGGCCGAGCGCAGCAAGGTCACGCCACCCACTGGCGACGCCACGCCTGAGCTGACGGCGTTCGCCCGGCGACAGTTGCGGGAGGAGTTCCTCGCCGCCGACATCGGCATCACGGGAGGCAACTTCCTCATCGCCGAGACGGGCACGCTCGTGCTGATCACCAACGAGGGCAACGGGCGCATGACGACCTCGCTGCCGCCCGTGCACATCGCCGTGGTGGGCATCGACAAGGTCGTGGCGACGTGGGACGACTTAGCCGGGCTGCTCCAGCAGCCGCCGATGAGCGGAACCGGCCAGCTCCTCTCCACCTACACCAGCTTCATCACGGGCCCGCGACGGTCTGGCGAGCTTGATGGGCCAGAGGAGTTCCACGTCGTGCTGCTCGACAACGGGCGTCACGAGCTGCTGCGAACCGAGTACGAGGACATCCTCACCTGCATCCGCTGCGGGGCCTGCCTCAATGTCTGCCCCGTGTTCCGCACAATCGGGGGCCAAGCCTACGGAAGCATGTACAGCGGCCCGATCGGTGTAGTCCTGACGCCACTGCTGGGGGGCCTCGATCACGCGCCGGAACTGCCCAAGTCGGCCTGTGCGATGTGCTACGCCTGCCGCGACGCCTGCCCCATGGAGATCGAGCTGCCGCACCACATCCTGGCGCTGCGGCGGACCGAGATCGACGCCTCGATGGAGCCCACGACGATGCGCCTCACCTTCGAGCTCTGGGGGCGCTTCTGGGCCAACCCGGCTGGCTACCGCTTGACGGCTCGCCTGGTTCGACTCGGGCAGTGGGCATTCATGCAGAACGGCCGGCTGACGCGGGCGCCCGGTCTCGTGGGGGGCTGGACTGCGACCCGCGATTCGCCCCCCGTGGCCAAGGAGACATTCCACGAGTGGTGGCAGCGGGCCAGACCGGGGTCGCGGACATGAGTCGAACGGGCACGACGGTTCCCCTCGGTCACCAGAGCGACGGCGAACTCGTCCAGGAGTTCATGGACCATTGGGTGGCCCTGTCCGGCGACGCCTGGCTCGCCCTGGGCGGAGTCGACGACGTCCGTCGCGCCCTCGCCGAGGCCGTCAGCGCGATGGTCTCGGAACGTGGTCCCGCCCCCCGCCGTGTGATCGCCTGGGCAACCGACGAGCTCGCCCCGTTGGACCTGCCCGGCTTACTCGCCTCGCTAGGCTGCGAGTGCGTGTGGTGGACCGACCATCCCGGCGGCGCAGATGTGGCAGGAGATCATCAGGACTCCCCTCCTGGCGGGCCCGCGGACGAGCCGGCGACACCCGGCGCCGCCTTGTCTCGACGTCGGAACCTGGCTGCCGCGAGCGATCTCGGCATCACGACCTGCGCCTGGGCGGTGGCCGACACCGGCACGATCGCGCTCTACGCCACACCCTCCACGGGGCGCTTGCCGAGCCTGCTGCCAACGGCGCACGTCGCCCTCGTGCGCCCCTCGCAGATCGTGCGGAGCGTCCCCGACGGGCTGCGCGTCATGGCCAATCACAGGGCTCAGCAGGGTGGCCTTCCGTCGGCGGTGAACCTCGTGAGCGGTCCTAGCCGGAGTGCCGACATCGAGGGCGACGTGGCGGTGGGCGTGCATGGGCCCCGGCGCGCCGGCGTCGTCATCGGGGAGTGGTGACAGGCCACACTTGGGACAGCCTCTGCGCGAGAGCGCCGGGGACGTGCTCTCGCGCCCGTGGGCGAATGAGCCCCGCGTTGCGGGTCTACGCCTCCAGGGAGGGTCACGGTGGTTGCCGGCACAACCTTGACTAGGTCGATCCCACTCCGGGCCGGTCACGCGATGTACGCGATGGTCTGTGGGCCTTCCGGCAGCACGCAGACTCGTGCGTCGGGATCCTTCCGCAGGAGGCCCGCAAGGGCGCGCGAGACGTCGCCAGCCGGCTCGAAGTGAGCCGCCGCGATCTCACGGTCGGTAAGCCCATCCGTGTGGACAAGCACGCGCGCCCGGCACTGGACCCTAGCCTGGATCTGGACCTGCCACTGGTCGGGGATCGTGACCGGCGCCGCCTCGATCATGCGCAGCAGCTCTTGGGGCGTGTTGCGGCTGGCCAGGAGGGCAGCGTAAGAGCCATGCTCGGGCAGCCCGTCGCGGCATTCGGCGGCGCAGATGATCGTGCCGCCGTCTCGCACAATCTCCGCGGCCGCCGAGATCCCCTTGACGGCCTGATAGAGGTTCTGGTCCAAGGGATACCCGCTGTTCGTCGTCACGACGATGTCAAACGGCCCATCGACGGGCACCATCGCCTCCGCCCTGGCGCGCTCTCGCGCGAGGCGATGCATCTCGAACAGGGGGCCACCGAACGCCGCCGTGATGCGCTGCTCGCGGTTTAGGAGCACGTCCAGCGCGAACGCCGGAGGGGCGGCGGCGGCCACCGCACGGATGGCATCGTGGACCGGATTGCCTTCGCAGATGCCCCAGGTTGCCCGCCGATCGCCGATCCGACGCGCGTTATGCAGCTGGAGCGTGGTCTCGAGGCCAGCGAGTCCGGGCGCCACCATCTTCGGACCGCCGCTGAAGCCCGCGAAGAAATGCGGCTCAACGAACCCCGTGGTGATCCGGAGGTCCGCGTCCACCCATTCCCGGCTGAGGAGCACCGGCACGTCGTCGACCATCCCGAGATCCACATGGGTGCTGGCATCCCGAGCATCGTGGTTCACCACGCGACAGGAGCCGCGGACCGTCGGCCCAAGCATCTCGTCCAACTCGTCCTGGGTGTTCAACCGATGCGTCCCCGTCGCGATGATCACCGTCACGTCCTTCGGGCGCACGACCCCATCGAGCTCGGCGAGGATGGCCTCCAGCATCAGCCGGCGGGGTTGCGGCCGGGTGATGTCGCAGACAGAGACCGCGACCCGCTGGCCAGGCCTCGCAAGATCCCGGAGAGGTGCGCCCGCAACGGGCCGTCGGAGCGCATCCTGGATCGTCTCGAGCGGTTGCGCGACCGCAGCGCGATGGCGAGGGCGAACGACGGTCGTGCGGTTGACAGGCACCTCGGCCCGCAGGCCGACTGAGCCGTAGGCCAACGTCAGCTCCACGGCACAACTCGCACGCGTGGTCGACCAATAAAGGCAGTCGTGCTCGTCGGGCTCATCCTCCCAACGCAGGTCGCTCGTTCGGGCTCTTCCACAGCGCTCGCCGGTTGACACCGGCCGGAGCTCGCGGGCGATATCGATGGCCCAGACCTCGATATCCGGTCATGCCCCGTGAGTCGACCGGAGCGCACCAGACATCCGTTCATTGGTTAGCCGGCTCGGCTCATCGATCCGCCCACGGGCGAAGCACGGCATAGAGGGTCTCCGCTGCCGGCGTGGGCACGCCAGCTCGTCCACCGCGCCGAACGAGCTCGCCAAGCAAGGCATCGAGCTCCATCCGGCGCCCAGCGATGAGGTCGTCGTAGAGGGAGGAGTAGTTCGCCGGCTCGATCCTCGTGGCGAGGTCTAACTGCCGTTGCACTAGGTCGTCCGGGAGCCGGACTCCCTCCGCGCGCCCGACGCGCCAGGCCTCCTCGACGATGTGCCCGAAGAGCGCCCAGGTGGCGGGTGTCTCGCGGATCACCCCGATGGGCTGCCGCACCGCGGCGGTCGTGCCCGCCTGGGCGCAGATGAAGGCGTACTTGGTCCACAGGGCGGCGCGAATGTCAGCCACGATCTCGGCGCCGAAGCCAGCCCGCAGGCAGGCGGCACGGAACGCCTCGAGCCGCGCCGATCGGCGCCCGTCGAGCTCCCCGAACACGAGCCGCGTGGGGCCGCCGGAGTGACGCACCACGCCCGGCTCGACGAGCTCAGTGAAGATGTAGGCCGCCCCTCCGACGACGTGCTGGGCGCCGATCTCGGCGCCGAGCTTCTCCTCGTTGTCGATGCCGTTCTGTAGGGAAATCACGGCCGTGTCCGGTCGAAGCAGGGGTGGCAGCAGGCGGGCGGCCGCTTGCGTGTCGAAGGACTTGACGGTGAAGAGGACGACATCGACCGGGCCGATCTGGTACGGGTCGTCGGCCGCCGGGACCTGTGCAGGCGCCAGGGCAAAGTCGCCGAGGACGCTCTGGACGCGCAGGCCGCGGATCCGCAGGGCCTCCAAGTGCCGCCCACGAGCCAAGAAGCGAACGTCGTTCTGGGCCTGCGCCAGGCGCGCCCCGAAGTACCCACCGAGGCCGCCAACACCGACCACCGCGAGCCGCACGCCCTGCTCCCTGTCACGATCGCCTACCACCGACCGCTGGGTCTGCGAGCAGCGATCGTACATCGAGCGTGCGTCGTCCCCGGCCAGGTCGGGGAGCCCCCGCCACCCTCTGATCACTGCCCGGTCGACACGACCAGCACAGACGCCGACATCCTGCTCACGGGGTCGTGTCCCATAGCGTGGTGTCACAGAGAAGCAGGCCGTGAACGAGAGCGGCCACCGCGTCATCCTCGCGTCGTTGGAGTAGGAACCGACGACACGAAGGGAGGCCGCGATGGCCGAGGACAGGATGGCCGTGCTCGACACGGTGCGCAAGGCGATCGCCACAGGCGGCGTCGACTTCCTGCGCGAGAGGGTGCGCGTGCTCGCCCAGGCGGTGATGGAGGCCGAGGTCACCGAGCTCACCGGGGTGCCGCATGGAGAGCGCGACCCGGAGCGGAGACTCACCCGCCGCAATGGGTACCGCGAGCGACGGTGGGACACGCGGGCCGACCTTGAGCTTCGGACTGCCCGAGGGGCCCGCGATGACCCGGGGATCGCGTCACGCGCACGAGCGACTCCCAGCTGGCGATCCGGTCGAGTGGTCGCTCGCTGGCCCGCTCAGGCCACTACTTCGTGTAGGCCGTCTCCTTGGCGATCCAGGCGATGAACGCGGCCGGGTCCTGGTTGGCACCGTGCCCGGCGTCCCAGTACATGAGGGCGTCCACATCGCTGCCGTGGTTCAGCAGCGAGGCCGCCAAGTTGCCGACGATCACCGGCGAGGTGTCGGTGTCGCTTGTACCCACCCGCAGGAACCAATGCTTCGCCAGGCCTGCGTTCTCCTGCCCGATGAAGTACATCGGGTTCATCTCGTCGAGGACCGCCGGCAGGTCGGCGTCGATCTTGGCGTTCGGGTTCCCGGTCGCCTTCCGCAGGCTGAACTCCGTAAAGTGTCGGGCGTTCGTCGTCGAGCTGCCGAACTCGATGTTCTCGGCGGCCGAGAGGTCAAGGGCGTCGAAGGCGGGGGCGGTCTTGGACCGTCCGATGTGGGCCAGGAAATCCGACCAGGAGAACGTCGCCTTGTCGTTTACCCATGTGATCCAGGCATTCGAGGCGAGGTAGCTCGCGCGGGCGGTGTCGGAGAGCGACGCAAGGTACGTCTTCGCCGCCGGCTCGAGGAAGGTCGTGAGCAGGTAGTTCGCCTCGGTGTCGGCGGTGATCGCCGTTCCGTCGTCGGCGGTCAGCTTGAGCGACGCGACGTACGGGGCGAACTCGGCGGCAAGCGCCGTCGAGATCGTCTGATCGACGGTGCCGCCGTTCTTGAGCGTCGAAGAGCCGAACGTCCACTCGTAGATCGCATCGGCGTGGTCAAGGTCGGTGATCGGGCAATAGGCCGCAGCCGCGAAGATCGCGTCGGAGGCGTTAGCCGCACCGATCTTCGCTAGGGCAGCGTCGTAGAGGCTGCTGTTGCCCGACGCGCCGAGGATCGCCGAGAGCGCGCCGCCAGCGCTCGTGCCGGTCGAGATGATCCAGTCGGTGTTGCCCGGGAACACGCCCTTGTTGGCGTGGATGTACCGGACGGCTGCCTTGAGGTCGACGATTGCGGCCGGGGCCTTGCCATAGTACGTGCCGTCGGAGGCCTTGTTGTCGCGACCGCGGACGCCAGGCGTGACGACGACGTAGCCGGCCGCGAGCGCGAGGTCGGCGTCTCCGGATCCGCCCTGGCCCGCGACTCCGCTCTGGCCGCCGCTAGGCATCGCCCCGCCTGGTACGCCTCCGCTCGGAGCGCCGCCAGGCCCGCCGCTAGGCATCGCCCCGCCTGGTACGCCTCCGCTCGGAGCGCCGCCGGAGCCGCCCCCGACCGCCGAAGCGAGGTACCCGCCGACGGGGATGTTGAGCACGATGGGGGCGCCGGTCGCGTCGATGGTCTGTCCGTCGATCGCGACCGGTACCTCGACGTTCAGGCTCTCGTACCTCGTGTCCACCGGCTTCGCGACGTAGGGGATCGCGGAGTAGAGGTGATCCGTGACCGTCACCGAGCCCGTCGAGGTCGTGACCGTCTTGGTCTCGGTCGTGTAAGTGTCCTTCGGAAAGACGAGTGAGCCGCTCGCCGCCGGAGAGACGCTTGTCCCGCTCGACGCCCGCTGCGACGCGCCCTGGCTCGAGGTCGTCCTGGCGCAGCCGGCCACGAGGGCGGCCATCCCTATCGTCGCGATGCCCAGTCGGATCGGCAGTCGTTCGCGATGCACGACCGTCACTCCTTGTCCCGCAGGACAGCTACTGGCTCGGACTCGACGAAACGGGCGCGCGTCGGCTCCGGGCACATCTTGCCAGCATCGTCACCTTGTGCAAGCAATCCTTTCGCAAGGGTGACGAGCCACCGCTGCGTTGCCCGGGAGCGCGTACTCAAGCGAGCGGGACCGACGACGTGGTTCTGGTCGCGGCGGGAGGAGTAGTGCCGAACCTGCGGGTGAACGTTGCGCATCGCGCCGCGGCGGGTTCTGACGCTTGCCCGTCGGTCCGCCTGGCGGGCTGTGCACCAGGTCGGCCACGGGCCATCCAATCGTGTGGCGCCCCGGCTACGCGCTAGTTGTCCTCGCCCCGTGCGGTCAGGGTTTAGTCGCGCTGACCAGCGCGGCGCCGTTCCCCGGGCCATACCAGACGCGCCACCCGAGCGAGCGCTGCTGCACGTCCCGCATCCCGAGTTCGCGCAGGCGCTGGGCGTAGCGCGGCGTCCAGCGCGGGTCGGCGATCAGCAGGCGGCCCCCGGGCCGCAGGACGCGCACGGCTTCCTCGACCGCCCGCAGACGCTCGGTGTGGGCGCGCGGGCGGGACCGGTCGATGTTGTGGATGGCCAAGTTGCTGAGGACAAGATCGAAGGTGGCATCGGGGAAGGGCAGGTACCGCATGTCCGCCGTGACGAGCTCGCAACGCTCGGCCACGCCTTCGGCGGCGAGGTTCCGCCGCGTGGCCTCCGGGCGATTGCCGGATTGATCGGCAGTCCAGAGGTCGAGCCCGACGGCCTTCCCCTGGGGCAGGCGTTTGGCGACCATGGCGAGGACGACCCCTCGCCCGCAGCCCATGTCGAGCACCTGGTCGTCGCCCCGCAGCGGGAGGGCCGCCAGCAGCTCGGCCCACACGGCGAACTTGCCCCGGCGGGTCGCATGCAGGTCGCACGCTACCAACGCGAGCACGGCCAGGCTGCCCCCAAACTCGAGGAACGCCAGACGTCCGCGGCCGGCTCGGCGATGCCGGACAGCGAGGCCGGCGAGCGCGGCGCCGGCAGCAAGGATGGAGGAGACGCCCCAGAGCGACCCATCGACCCCGTAGTCGCCGCGGTGCGCGCGCAGCGTCGTCCGTAGGTCGGCGTCAGACGTGTCCGCCACGGTCGGCATCCTCGGCAGCATCGCTCGGCCCAGGGTAGCAGGGGATCGCCTACTGCCTGGCGCTTCGGGCCGGGTTAGGGGACGGACCTGAGCCCGGAGATCTCCGCGCCGGACGTGCGACCTGCCATGGCGCAAGAGCCCATCCGGAAACGGGAGCTTCGGATTGGCTCCTGATGGGAGTGTCGGCGAGCCCGGGCCGGGCGCGCCAGAAGGTGGAGTTATGGTCGGGGCGACTGGCCTGAAGCCGAGGTAGCAAGGGAGCCGCGTCGCCTGGTGCTCAGTCGATGTCCACCGTCAGCGGCGCGGTGAGGTAGCGCTGCAGCGTCGGGCCATACCAGGCGACGAGCGTCTCGAGGTGGGCGCTGGCGATCGGTTCGATGCTGAGCACGAACCGCGCCAGCGCGAGGCCGACGAGCTCCGTTCCGATCAGGGCCGCCCGTGTCTGGGCGTGGGGCACCCCGAGCGCCTCCACCAGCCGGATCAGTCCGCCCCCCGTCAGGCCCTCCCGCAGCATCCCGGCGGCGTCCGGCTGTGCGGTCGCCAGGCGAAACAGCTCGACGAGCGAGCCCCAGGCGGCGCGATAGAAAGGAGTCTCGTAGGCGGCAAAGACGGCCCGCATGAGTCGCTCGCCGAGCCGATCCGGATCGCCCTCGAGGAGTTGGGGGACGACTGACTCGATCGAGACCTCACCCGCTGCCCCTTCCTGGATGGCGGCGAGCAGGAGCCGATCCTTGGAGTCGAAGTAGTGATACAGGAGGGCCGGGTCGACCCCAGCTCCGGCCGCGATGTCGCGGACCGTGGCGTCGTAGCCATGCGCGATGAACTGCTCGCGCGCCGCGGCGAGGATGGCTGCCCGGTTCGGCGGGGAACCGGCCGGCCGTCCCGTGCGGCGGCGAGGTCGCGGAGGGCTGACTGCCACGGCGGAAGTCTAGGCTAAGTCAACGTTGTTGACAATGCGTCGTTCCCGGACCTAATATCAGCGCTGATGACTTCTCTTGCGATCCGGGCCGAGGGCCTGCGCAAGTCGTACGGCACGGTCCGAGCGCTCGACGGACTCGATCTCTCCGCGGAGGAAGGGACCGTGCTGGGCGTGCTCGGCCCTAACGGCGCTGGCAAGACGACCGCGGTGCGCATCCTGGCCACGCTGCTGCGTCCGGATGGCGGGCACGCCGAGGTCGGGGGCCTCGACGTGGTGACGCAGGCCGCTGAGGTGCGCCGGCGCATTGGACTGGGCGGCCAATACGCCGCGCTCGACGAGGAGCTCACCGGCTTCGAGAACCTGCGCATGTTCGGGCAGCTCTATCACCTCTCCCGGGCCAGCGCCTCGCGACGGGCGGACGAGCTGCTGGCGGGCTTTGATCTGGCCGAGGCCGCTGGCAGGCTCGTCAAGACGTACTCGGGTGGCATGCGCCACCGGCTCGACCTCGCCGCCAGCCTGATCGTGGCGCCCCCCATCATGTTTCTCGACGAGCCGACGACAGGTCTCGACCCAAGAGGCAGGCTCGCGGTCTGGGACGTGATCGGGGGCCTGGTGACGGAGGGCACGACCGTCCTGCTCACCACGCAATACCTCGAGGAGGCAGACCACCTCGCCCACCGCATCGCGGTCATCGATCATGGCCGCGTGATCGCCGCCGGCAGCGCCGACGATCTGAAGGCGCGCATCGGCGGGGAGCGGCTCGATCTGACGCTGGCGCCAGATACAGACCTGCCGGCGGCGCGGCGCGCGCTGGCCGCACACGCTTTGGGTGAGATCGCACTCGACGGTGAGCACCGCCACCTGACGGTGCCCATCGCGCCCGGGACACAGCGGCTCGCCGCGGTCGTCCGCGATCTCGAGGCTGCGGGGGTCGACGTGGGCGAGTTCGCGGTTCGCCGCCCGACCCTAGACGACGTCTTCTTCGCCCTTACCGGACGCGGTGCGAGCGAGAGCGAACCCGAGTCGACGCCGGAACAGGAGCACCGTCCCATGACCGGGGCGTCGTTCACGCGGCGCGACCTCGCGCCAGCACCCCGCGCCGCACCCTACTGGGTCCTCGCGGACGCCCTCGTCCTGGCCCGAAGGCAGCTGACGCGCATGTGGCGGGTGCCCGACGAGCTGGTCACGACGGCACTCCAACCGATCGTCTTCGTCGTGCTCTTCCGCTACATCCTCGGCGGCGCCATCGCCGTCCCGGGTACGAGCTACGTCAACTACCTGATGCCGGGCAGCATGGTGATATCGGTGATCATGGGTTCGGCCTTCACTGGCATTGGCATCGCCACAGACCTGCAACGCGGCCTCGTCGATCGCTTTCGCTCCCTGCCCATGGCGGGCTCGGCGGTGCTGAGCGGGCGTATCTTGGCCGACCTCCTGCGCAGCGCGTTCATCGTCCTCCTCGTCTGGGTCGTCGGGCTCCTCGTCGGCTTCCGGCCAGGCGGCACCCTGGCGGACTGGCTGGCGGCGACGGGGCTCCTCCTGCTGGGCAGCCTCGTGCTCGCCTGGTTCTCGGCCCTCATGGGGCTGCTGTTGAGCGGGGTCGAAGCGATCCAACAGGCGTTCGTCATCTGGGCCCTGCCGCTGATGTTCGCCAGCAGCGCACTGGTGCCACCGAGCACGATGGCCGACTGGCTGCGCCCCTTCGTGGAGCACCAGCCGGTCACCCTGCTCATCAACGCGGTTCGCGCACTGCTGCTCGGGCAGCCGGACATGTCCGCCAACTGGCAGACGACCGCGTGGTGCCTCCGCCTGCTTGCCATCATCATCCCGCTGACCATCTGGGCATACGGGCGGCGGACCTCGCGTTAAATCAGCGGCCACCCCGGGACGTGAACCCCCAACGCTCGCGCAGCGAACCCTAGGAGGTCCTACGTCACACCGTGCGACCATCCGGGCCGCTCTCCGAGCTGGGCCACGGTAGCCGGTACGTCAGTTTGAGGCGTCCCCGGTGACCGCCAGCTGCCACTCGATCTGGGCCAAAATGCGGGGCCGATTTCGGAGCGCCGTCCCGACGCGACAGCCTCCCTCCTGAGCTAACTGCGCCTCCCCTCTTGCGTAGTGACCTGAGGTCAGGATATGATGACCCGAGGTCACTAGCCGAGGGGAGATAGGCATGGCAAGAGTCGGGGCAGGCAGCGACGTGACGGGGGCCCCGTCCGCCTCAGCGCTGCGCCGGCGGCGACTGGCGCCCGACGATCGCCGGGCCGAGCTGATCGACGCCGCCATCGGGGTCTTGCGCGCCGGCGTGGACGAGGGCAACTGGGTCGCGGAGGTGACGCAGGCGGCAGGCGCCGCCAAGGGCACGTTCTACGTGTACTTCCCGTCCTGGGAAGACATGCTCGCCGTCGTCCGCGCGCGCCTCATTGAGGAGTGCAATGCACCGATCCGAGACGCCCTCGCCGCCCCCGACCGCGTCGACTGGTGGGCCGTCCTCGAGGATCAGTGTGGGCGCTTCGTCGACATGGTCGCCGAGTTCGGCCGCCACCACGCCCTGATCTTCCATGCGGTCCTGCCTCGTGATCCTGCCGGGGCGTCGCGATCCGGTCCGGCGCTGCTCGCGGCGGCGATCGAGCGGGGGGTCGCCGAGGGATGCTTTGGGCCGGTCGATGCCGAGGCCGCCGCCCAGCTGCTCTTCGCCGCCGTCCACGCCGCGGCCGACGCCGTGCTCGCCGGCGGGGAGCGCGAGCGGTGGATCGCGGCCTGCACCGCCCTCGCTCGCAGCTACCTCGCGCCGCAGTCGCCTCGGATGAGCCCCCCAGGACAACCCGCCTCGGAGACCCGACCGGCATGACCGCCCAGCCGGACCGCACCTACCGGGGACGGATGTTCATCCTGGCCATCTGCTGCCTGAGCCTGTTCATGGTGGGTATGGACACGACGATCGTGAACATCGCCCTGCCCACGATCGCTCAGGACCTGCACGCGGGGATCTCGGGACTGCAATGGACGATCGACGCCTATGCCCTCGTCCTCGGCAGCCTGCTCATGCTCTCGGGCTCCCTGGCGGACCGACTCGGCCGGCGCCGGGTCTTCCTGGCCGGCCTGGCCCTGTTCGGCAGCGCCTCGCTCCTGTGCAGCCTGGCGCCGGACATCAACTGGCTCATCGCGTTCCGGGCGATCCAGGGCATCGGTGGCTCAATGCTGAACCCGGTAGCCCTCTCCATCATCAGCAACGTCTTCACCGATGATCGGGAGCGCTCCCGCGCGGTCGGCGTGTGGGCCGGGGTGTTCGGGCTCAGCATGGCGCTCGGGCCCCTGGTCGGTGGGTTGCTCCTGCAGGCCTCCTTGGGCTGGCGCTCGCTCTTCTGGGTCAACGTGCCCATCGCCCTCGTGGCGCTGCTCCTGACGGCGCGCTTCGTCCCGGAGTCCAGGGCCGCCCACCCCCGCCGCGTCGACCCGGTGGGCCAGGTGCTCGTCATCGGCATGCTGACGACCCTGACGTACGCCATCATCGAGGGGCCGGATATGGGCTGGACCTCGCCTGCCATCCTCGCCTGCGTCGCCCTGGCGGCGCTCGCGCTGATCGGCCTCCTCGTCTATGAGCCACGCCACGCTGAACCCTTGCTGGAACTGCGGTTCTTCGCCAGCGTGCCGTTCTCGGGAGCGACGGCCATCGCGCTTATCGCGTTCGCCGCGGTGGGTGGCTTCGCCTTGCTCACGACGCTCTATCTCCAAGAGGTGCGCGGCTACTCCGCGCTGCACGCGGGGCTCCTCTTCGTGCCCGTGGCGGCGGCGGCCATGATCTCGGGTCCGCTCTCGGGCCGGCTCGTGGCAAACCGCGGTGCGCGACTCTCGCTGTTGGGGGCGGGTGCCGCGTTCACGCTCTGCGCGGTGATGCTCACCGGGCTCACCGCGACCACATCGGTCGGCTGGCTGCTCGCTGCCTACGTCGTCTTCGGGCTGGGCTTCGGCACGGTGAGTGCCCCCGTCAACAACACCGCGCTCTCGGGCATGCCGCGCGCGCAATCGGGGGTGGCGGCCGCGATCGTCTCGACCGGCCGCCAGGTGGGCATGACCCTGGGCGTCGCGGTGGCGGGCGCGCTGCTTGCGTCCAGCCTCCACGGCTCAATCCAAACAGGCCTCGCCCCGGCCAGCCATCCAGCCTGGTGGGTCATGGCCGGCGCGGGTGTCTTCGTCATCGCGCTCGCGCTCATCACCACGACCGCCTGGGCACACCGTACGGCCGTCGCGGTGGGCCGGGCGGTGGCTGCGGGCAGCGCCGCCTGACGCATAGCCCAACAGGTCGGTGGCGCCGATGCGGGCGAGCCAGGTCATCGAGCCCGGGTTCGCGGGTACCCCCCGCCGCGCGACGCGCCCGCCGAGGGCCTCGATGGCGACGAAGCAGGCGTCGCCGGGATCGGTGCTGACGCCATTCACGATCAGCATGAGGTCGACCCTGTCGCGTCCGCGTACGAGCGGCCCGAGATCGGCGGCCACAGCCTGCGGGTCAGCGGGGACGTACGAGAGAGCGGTCAGCGTCGAGCCGAGCGACTCGATGCGGGCGCGCATCCCCTCCTCGAACCCCTCGCGAGCCGGTGCGCGGGCTGAGTCCTTAACGAGGAGGGCGACCCGGTGAGGCAGAAAGCGGGCCACGCGCACGATAGGCCCGCGCTGTCGGCCAACGCGATCCCGCGGTCGAGTACGGCCGCGTCCACCGCGTGAGGCCCGATCTTGACGCTGGCGACCACCTCGCCGGCGTTTACCGTCTGGCCATCCAGCAGGGTGAACACCTCCAGCGGATCGACGCGGTTGACGCGCTCCAGGTCTGCCACCCTGACATGGAGCCCCGCCGGCGGCCGTCGCCACGAGATCAACGCGGCTCTCGGTGGGGCCCCGCAGCCACACGCCCGCGCCGCCGACCGCAGCCGCCAGACGCAGCCCCGCCTCGTCCTCGTGCACCTCGCCCTCGTCGATTAGCGTGTCAGGGCTCGCGAGATGCACGATGTCGGCCGGACTGAGCCGGCGGCCCTTCGACCAGCGCTCCCCGTCCACCACCAGGTCCCGCACCAAGACGGCGCCGACGAACTGCGACGGCAGGGAGGTGCCTGGCACGAGGTGCAGCGGCCTTAGGGAAATTCAGGCCTTGTCGTTGGTTGCCCATGCCCGCCGGGCCGAGCATGTTCACCCGTTCCTACCACGTATGCCACAATACATCGCTATGAGGCCCGTCAATCCCGGCACGATCATCGGTACGTCAGGGGAAGGCGAGCACCCGGCGTGTCTGGTTCGCGTCGGTCAGGCGGCTGAGATGCTGGGCGTCTCGGTCGAGACGCTGCGACGCTGGGAGACCGAGGGACGCCTCCGCATGGAGCGCTCCGCTGGCGGCCAGCGGGTGGTCGACATCGACGAGGTCACGCGCCTCCTCGACGAGCGCCGCAAGGCTGCGAGCGACCGTCCGATCGTCGCCCAGTCGGCGCGCAATCGCTTCCCGGGCATCGTGACCCGCATCGAGCGAGACGGGGTCGCGGCGGTGGTCGAGGTGCAGGCTGGACCGCATCGGCTCGTCAGCCTCCTCACCGCGGAGGCCGTCGAGGAGCTCGGGCTGCGGGTAGGTGACGAGGCGGTGGGTGTCGTCAAGGCGACCAACGTGATCATCGAGGTTCCCGCATCGAAGGAGACCCGCGCATGAGATCCCGGCTGTTGGCGTCGCTCGCCGTCATCACCCTTGTCCTCGCGGGCTGCTCCAGCGCCGCGACGGCAGCACCGGCCGTCACCTCCGCCCCCCGCCGCCAGCACGGCGGCCTCGGGCAGCCTGACGATCTACGGCGCGGCGTCTCTTAGCGCCGTGCTCGCCAAGGTGAAGACGGCCTACGAGGCCGCGTACCCGGGTGTGTCTCTCACCATTTCGACCGGCTCTTCGACCGCCCTCGAGACCCAGATCGAGCAGGGCGCGCCTGCCGACGTCTTCCTCTCGGCCGACATGGCCAACCCCCAGAAGCTCGTGGCCAAGGGCCTCGCCGCCGGCCCGGCCGTGAATTTCGCGGGGAACCTGCTCGCGATCATCGTGCCGACTGCCAACCCGGCCGGCATCACGACCCCGGCCGACCTCGCCAAGCCGGGCGTCAAGATCATCGCGGCAGCCGACAGCGTGCCGATCGCCGTGTACGCCGCGCAGCTGGTGGCCAACCTCGCCAAGCAGCCGGCCTACCCGGCTGACTTCGTCGCCGCCTACAAGCCAACGTCGTATCGAAAGAGGACGACGTCTCGGTCGTGGTCGACCAAGGTCTCGCTCGGGGAGGGTGACGCGGGGATCGTGTATGTCACTGACGCCCGGACCACGCCGAAGGTCACGACCATCGCGGTGCCGGCCGCCGCCAACGTGCCGGCGACCTACGCGGGCGTCGTCGTCGAAGGCACCGAAGAACCTCGCGGCGGCGCAGGCATTCCTCACCTGGTTGGCCGGGCCCTGCTGGTCAGGCCATCCTCGCCTCGTTCGGCTTCCTGCCGCCCCGTCCTGAGCGGACGGGCCGTGACGGCCGAGAGGGTCGATGGCGGCCACGAGCCTGACCACTCGTCCGGTCGCGTCGGGCGCCCGGACCCGGGGGTCGATCCCTCTGGGCCATCACCGGCCTCGGCGCGCTGTTCCTCGCCCTGCCGGTCGTCACGCTCGTCGTCCGCGCCGTCGTGGACGGATCGTTCGCCCACGCGCTCGGCACGGCGGTCGTGCTCGATGCCTTGAGCCTGAGCCTCGCTGACCACCGCCGTCAGCCTCGTCGTGACCGTGGTGTTCGGGCTGCCCCTCGCGCTCGTCCTGGCCCGGCGATCGTTTTACGGCTCCTCGCTCCTGGAAGCGGTCGTCGACCTGCCCATCGTCCTGCCGCCGTCGGTGGCAGGGCTCGCCCTACTCCTTGCCCTCGGCCGGGAGGGGCTCCTGGGTCCAGCGCTCGAGGCGTTCGGGGTCGAGCTGCCGTTCACGACGGCCGCCGTGATCCTCGCCCAGACCTTCGTTGCCGCCCCGTTCTTCATCCGCTCGGCCCGCACCGGCTTTGCCGGCGATCGATCGCGACCTCGAGGACGCGGCCCGCGTCGACGGGGCGTCGGAGTGGCAGCTCTTCCGCTCGATCACGCTCCCGCTCGCGAGCCCGGCCCTGGCCGCGGGCCTGGTCATGAGCTGGGCGCGCTCGCTCGGCGAGTTCGGCGCCACCATCATGTTCGCGGGTAACGTCGAAGGCCGGACCCAGACCCTTCCGCTGCTGGTGTACGGCCAGTTCGAAGGCGGGGACCTGGAGAGTTCGATCGCGGCTGCGGCGATCCTGGTGCTGGCCGCCTTCGGCGTCCTGGTCGCGGTGCGGGCGTTTCACTGGGGACGCGTTCTGGACCTGCGCGTCGGCGCCTGAGCCGTTCCGTCACACGGCTGGCTGGGGTAGGATGGCGGCCCGCCGACGTGGGCCACCGCGCCCGATGGCTACGGAACCCACTCGCGGGCGCGACCACATCGATCGGCCCGAACCGGGAAGGACAAGCGACATGAAGATCAGCGCACGCAATCAGCTGCCGGGCACGGTCCGGACGGTGACCCAAGGCCAGGTGATGGCCGAGGTCGTGGTCGATGTCGAGGGCGGGCACGAGCTCGTGTCCGCGATCACGGCGGAGTCCGCTCGCAGCTCGGACTCGTGCCTGGCAAGCGAGTGGTCGCGGTCATCAAGTCCACCGAGGTGATGCTCGCCGTCGATAACTGTGCGGCAAGCCAGGATGCGTGACGAGCGGGCGCAGTCCGCTCTGTGACGCGCATCTGCACTGCCGTGCTTACGACCTGGGAGCCGCGTTGGTCGCGGCCCGAGGGGCCCAGTCGCGTCGGGATGGCGGGCCAGACAAGGCGCGCACAGGCCTGGCTTGTTCGAGAACACTGCTCCGGGCACAGCGATCGGGAGCCTGGCGCGTTACCTGGCAAGTGGACGCGCGTACCCTCGTCGGCGATGAGCGACGTGCGGGAAGGGCGCCTCGTCCGTTCCGACGGGCGGATCGTCGCCTGGAGCGAGTGCGGCGTGGAGCACGGACGGCCGGTCCTGCGCCTGCCGGGCACCCCGGGGTCACGCCTCTCGCTGCCGCCCGACCGGACACCCTGGATCGAGCGCGGCCTGCGGGCGCTCACAGTCGAGCGCCAGGGCTTCGGTGCCTCGACGCGGCTGCCAGGGCGAGGCTTCAGCGAACACGCGGACGACCTGGCGGCGATCCTCGACCACCTCGGGATCTCTCGGGTACCCGTGTATGGGGGCAGCGGGGCGGCGCCCCACATCCTCGCCTTCGCGGCGCGCCATCCCGAGCGGGTATCGGCCTGTACGGTGGTCGAGGGCATCGCCCCCCTCACCGACGACGAAGTCCGCCAGCAGGTCGCCTTCAACGTCACAGGCGATGGGCTGGCGCGGGCGGGCCAGGTCGACGCGCTGCGCGCCATGCTGGGCGAGGCTCGCGCGGCGATCCTGGCCGACCCGGTGGCCGGGTTCCGCGACATGATGGCCACCGCTCCACCCGAGGACCAAGCGATCCTGGCCGACCCGGCCTGGATGGCCGGCTTCGGGCGGGGCCTGTGCGAGGCGCTGGCGCCGGGGGTGGACGGCTGGCTCGACGAGGCGCTCGTGATCAACGGCGAGTGGCCGGACGTCGACTTGGGCGCGGTGACGAGCAGCGTCACCTGGTGGCACAGCCGCGCCGACCGCAACTGTCCCTTCTCGGCCGCGCAACGGCTCGTCGCGCGTCTGCCGCACGCCCGGCTCGTCGCCTGGGAAGTGGCCGGTCATCTCGTCACCGCCCGGCGCGAGCCTGAGATCCTCGACGAACTCCTGGCGCGGGCCGAAGTGCCGGTCGGGGTGGACTGAGGCAGCCGCTGGAAGGAGGCCGCCGCTCACTGGGCGGCAACGCGAGCAACCTTGACGCGACGACCTCGACCGATCCTCAGGCGCGAAACGCCGCGAGCAAGGCCACGCCCACGGCAATCGCCCCCACGCCCGTGACCTGAATGCGGCTGAGGCGCTCGTGGAACAGCACCCATGCCGCCACCGCCGCAATGGCCGCGAACTCGGAGCTCAGCACGGACGCGATGGCGATCCCGTGCTCGGACGCGACGGTGTAGATCGCGAACCCCACGACCTCCATCACGCCTGACGCCGTCACGAACGGCGCCGCCTGCCGGGTCAGTCGCAGGTTCCTCGTGAACAGCAGGGGCAGGGCGATGAACACGAACCCGACCAAGCGCGCCGGCAGGACGACCCAGGCGATCGGAAGGTCAGCGCTCACCTGTCCTGCCGAGAAGAGCACGGTCCCGAACGCCAGGGCCGCGCCGAGCCCGAACAGCGCCGGCACCAGCCGGGCCGTCCGCTCGCCCTCTTCCTGCTTCGACGACGGATCGAGTCCTGCCGCCAGCACAACGCCGCCGGCGATCAGCGCGAGCGAGGCGCCCACGGCCGGCGCGATGGCCTCCCCCGCGATGACCGCGAGGATCGCGGCGACGGCTCCTTCGGCAGAGGCGATGGGTGCGACAACCCCAACTCGGCCCAGCCGAAGCCCCGCGTACTCCAACAGCAGTCCGACCACGTTGCCGGCACCGACGAGGAAGAGCCAGAAGGCCGAGCGCGGATCGAGGGTCACGGGCTCCGTCAGCACGAACGGCGCCACGATCACGAGCCCGATCGTCATGACCCAGGCAAGCGTGAGCCGGGCGCCGATCAGGCGGCTGGCCTCCGCCGACGACATGGTGGTGACGGTCCAGCAGATGGCCGCCCCGAGTCCTCCGACGATTGCGATAGTGGTCGCGGTCACTGTCGGCCGCCGGCCACGGCCTCCGGCTCCCGTGCCGCCTCTCGTGCCCCGTACCGTCCGGGCGCGTGGTCATGCGCGGCAGGAAGTTCGTGCACGAGCGACTCGACGGCCGCGTGCTCCTCGGCCCAACACGCTGGGTCGGAGACGACCTTCGTGACGGTACGGATGGTCATCCTGATCTTCCTCTTAGCTTGGAGCGTCCGTGATGCACGTCGGTACCACGATCTGGCATGTGGGAACGGCGTGGTCAAGCCCTCTCGCCCCGACGATAGCCGGTTCTATGGCCCGTTGCCCTGGGTCGCGGGCAGCCTGCTCAGCCGGCGCGGAGGGAACGTCAGGCTGTTGAGGACCTGCTCGGCGAGCGGCTCGAACGTGTCGAACGCGGCTGCCGAGGGGGCCGCGATGAGCAGCACGATGAGCTGGGCGTCGCGCGAGGACACCTCGAGACGCTGGCGTTCCCCGGCGTATCGTTTGGACCTCGTCGTAGGGGTCCCGAGCTGTCCGGCGCCGGCACGGCATCGAGCCGCCTCGGGGCTTACCAGTACGCCTTACTGCGGCGGATGCCTCCTTCGAGCGTATGGCTGAGGCTGCGGTGGATGCCCTCGCCCTGGCACACCGGGCAGCGCCGACGGACCTCGCGGAGCATTCGCCCAATCGTGGCCTCCGACATCGGGAAGCCGTGGGCCACGAGTTCCGCGTGCACCTGACGCTTGCCCCAACGGGGATGTTCGAGGTCCAGCCGGCTAACGAGCTCGAGATTGATCGCCGTCCAGTACACCCGGGGTCGTCCTTGCGGCGTGCGGGGTGACGGCGTCCCCTTCGTGCCAGCCAGGAGCCGACGCAGGCGCTCCTCATCCCTGCGGCGGCGCGCGCGGTAGAACGTCGAGCGGGCAATCCCAAAGTGGCGGCAGGTGGCGCTGATCGAGGCGTCATGCGCTGCCCGCCACCGGAACCAGGCGGCGCGTTGTCGGGCGGTATACAGCGCGGACATCTCGTGAGTGTAGCGTCCTTATGATCTGATCGGATCATTAGGAGTGCAGCACATGTGGGTACGCCGAGGGGGCAACATCGGGCGATTCGCGCACAGGCCTCGCTCGTTCGAGAAACACCGCTCCGGGCACAGCGATCGGCAGCCTGGCACGTCACCGGCTGGTGGCGACAGCCCGCCTACCCCGCCATCTCCGGGTTCTCGTACGTGTCAGGCACCTGCAGGCCGCACTTCGGGCAGTGGCGCCCTTTCTCCTGACGGAACTGGTGCTTGCAGGTGGGGTTGAGGCACTCCCACACGCCATACTGCCAGGCGATCGACGACGCCGAGAAGCCAGCCAGCCTGACGGCACCTGACAGTGCATCGATCTGGTCATCGTGGGAACCGGCCGGGAAGTACAGGGCCTCCTGCGCGAACTCGACCCACCATGGCGCGTCTGCTGGGCGGACCACCTTCTTGGCGGCGGCACGTGCCTCGAGCAGCCGTCGCACGCGTCACCTTGTCCTTGTCGCCGCCCGTGATCTTGTCCGGCACGATCGGCAGCATCGTGCGCCGCAGCGCCTCCTGCACGGCTGCCGCCTGATACGCGACCTGCTCGATCCCGATGGCCTGCACGACCGGCCACGCGGCGCCCATGCTGCCGATCTCGGCCAGCGTCGTGTTGAAATCCCAGTGGCCCCGGCGGCGTTCGAGCAGGAAGATGTTGTTGTTGTCGTCCACGCCGATGGTCCAGCCGACCGTGTAGTCGGCGCCAGTGCGCTCGCTGATGGCGAGGTCCCAGTACTGCAGGATCGTCAGCCCGAACGGCGGCTTGACGAACGTGGGCCACGCGTCGGGATAAAACATCTGAGTTTCGGCCGGACGTGGCTCGTTGAGATACTCCTGCGGCCACGCCAGCAGATCCTGCTGGTCCATGCTGGCCTTGCGCTCGGCTAGCGCCTCCTTCGACCACATCTCCGGCCAGATCGGCGTGCCATCGGGCTTGAACACAGACTTGACCACGTCCACGACGTGCCAGCCTGAGCCGGGTCGCAGCCAGTACGAATAGATGTCGTCGAAGTGCTTTCGCGTGCCTGTGCCGATCAGCTTGCCACCCGGCACGAGCACGGGCTCGACCTCTCTCGACCACCACTCCCGGGTGCGCTGCCGCACCGTGTCGCTGTCGGTCGCCTCCTTCGTCTCGAGGTCGTCGACGAACAGCAAGTCGCAGTGACGGCCAGTGATCTGGCCCCCGCGGCCGACGGCGAAGATCGACACGTCTTTGCCGCTGAGGCCGTCCGGGCCATCCCGGGCGTCACTGAGGACGATCTGGTGCGTGGTCCAAGTGTCACCCCGGAACGGGAGCGGCCGTCCGTACGCGTCCCGCGTCGCGTACTGCTCGATCAGCTCCTCGTTGGCCTCCAGCTCGTGCTTGATCTCGCCGAGGAAATGCTTCGCCATCTCATCGGTTTGGCTAATGATGCCGATGCGCAGGTGATGGTTCTCGCAGACGCGGCGCAAGGCGTGGGTCATGAGCGTGGTCGTCTTTGCGTGCTGGCGCGGACCCATGACGAAGATGCGCCTGAGCGCGGGGTCGTCCATGGCCGCGAACCACGCGGCATGGAACCACGGCGTCGGGGTGATCGAGAAGTGCCGGAACCTCTCCGCGAACGCCAGCGTGGTCGTCGGGTTCGGCGGCATCGGTCGGGCGAGCCGATCCTTGGCTGCCGCTCGGCGCAGTCGGTCGGCGGCGTACGCCGCCTCGAGCTTGGCCAGTCGAGCTTCCTGCCGCCGGCTCATGTCGCCGGCTCCTGCAGGCCGAGCCCCTCACCGGTGTCGGTGACCGGGCGCGAGTCCGCCTCCCGGCGGGCCGCCTCAAGCGCGGCCAGCCGCTGCTCGAAATCGCCGGGCTCGAGCAGGCGCGTCGCGGCCTCGCACACCGCGACGATCAGACGGACCCGTGTGGCGGAAGCCTCGAGGCCTAGCGTGTCGGATGCCGCAACCTCGAGCAACCCGCGGACCGCCTCGGCGTCGCGCAGGCCGCGGAAGTTGTGTGTAGTGGCGAGTGTCTGCTCGTGCCGCCGGTGACGGCCGCCGCGCCGGCGGGCCTCGGCCAGCGTGTCGGCATGTGCGGGATCGTGAAAGACGCAGAAGTCGCCATCGCGCAGTCGGGTCGCCCGGCAGGGCCGGCCGTCGGACAAGCTGGCCGTGCAGCCGCAGGGCGCTCATCGCACGCCCCCTTCGCCAGCCGGCAACCTAACTGGCTCGTGGAGGCCGAAGGCCGCCCAGCCGGCAGCGATCTGCTCGGCGCTCAACGAGCGCTCGGAGAATAACAAAGCACCGACGGAGTCGGCCTCGGAGGCCGCGCCGCGGTGCTCATCGGATGCGCTGAACTGTTTGAGGCTAGGTGGTGTCCGCAGTAAGCTCCTTACGACTCGATGACCGGGCCATCCGGTCCAAGACCACGCTACCGCCGGTCCGAGCCAGTCGTCAAGTGTCTGCCCGCAGCTAACCAACCGGCGACGGTCGGCTTGAAGATGGCAACCGGCGGAGCACGGGCACGGCACAGTTGACGGCCCGCCAGCCCAGCTCCGCCTACCTCCCCCTACCTCTGCTGGTCAACGCCGGGAAGTAGGTGAAGTAGCCGCCCGCGAAACGCCAAGGAGCTGAGCCATCGGGTCGCGCAGGCGAGAGGATGACGATGATGTACCCGAGCGCGACCGGTGCAGGGAACCCGGACCCCGGTCGCGACGTCGTAGCCTAGGGTGCGCGGCCGATCGCGCACCCGGATGCGCGCCGCGGACACCCGTGGCGCCCAGGGAGGTTCAGTCACGTGCATCGCGCGCAGTTCCTGGCCCTCGCGCTCGCGCTGGTGGCGGTGCTCGTCGGTGGCTCGCCGGCGCTCGCCGCGCCGAATCCGGTGACGCTGACCGACGGGATCGCGGCGGGGGTCGTCGGCAGCGGCTCGGGCGCCGCGTCGTTCGGCACCGCCAGCATCGTCGTCCCGGGTGGCACCTCCGTGACCTACTTCGTCGGGGCGACGCCGGCGCTCGCCGGCCGCACGCTCGAGATTTGGACACGAACGCGGGCGGGAGCGTGGACCGAGGCAACCAGTCGAACAGTCGCTGCCGACGGGACGATGCGCTACGTCACCCGGATCACGGCCTGGACTGCGTTCCAGGCGCGCTATGCCGGCGACAACACCACGGCTACCTCAGCGTCCCACGGACGCATCGCCACCGTGACCGCGCGCGGGGACGGGCTCATCGCCATCGGCTGCGGCGAGTTCGAGCAGTGGACCACCTCGGACGGCAGGGCCGTGCTCCGGCGGGCCGCATCGGTTCGCGCGGGCGCGGTGCTTCGGGTCACACTCTGCTCCAACGCCTCGACTGGGTACCGCTGGGACGCGCCCCACGCGAATCCCCGGTATCTCGCCCTGCTCAGCCATCGCGTGGTCGCGCCGACGTCCGGGTTGATCGGTGCGGCCGGCAGCGAGGCCTGGACGTTCCGCGCGCTGCGCTCCGCCACGACGTCGCTCACGCTCACGTACAGCCAGCCCTGGCAGGGCGGCGAGCAGGCGACCTGGTCGGTCGTGCTGGCGGTCAGGATCGTCGGCTGAGGACCGGGAACTGCGGGAGGCGCACGTCAGGCCTTCGCGTCCCTGGCGCTTAGGCGGCTCACGGCCCCTCCTCTGCGAGCGCCCGGACAGGGCCGTGGCGCGGCGGCATCGGTCTCGGCAGAATCGAACGGGCGATCCTCGACATCCGTCCATCTCATGTGCTGGGAACCGCGACAGACACGGCCATTCGTGGACGCACTCTGAGCGGTCGCGCGCGGGGCGAGAATGCTATCCGCAGCGCCCCTCCCGCGGGTACCATGACAGGCGATGGGCGACCTGAGCCTGGGCCTGCTGCCGGTTCTATTCGCGCTCGCGCTGCTGCCCACGCGTCGGCTGGGAGTAGCCGGCGCGCGCCTGAAGTGGCGCGTCGGCTACTTCGCCACGCTAATCGTGCTCGGACTCGCGGCGATCGAATTAGAGGACCTCGGCCTCTACCTCCTGCCGATCCTGCTACTGCTCTACCTGGCGCCGTTCAGTGGAGTCGCAACCTGGTGGGAACGCTGGCATCGGCGGCCCGCCCGGGGCACGATCATCGAGGGCCACGCCGTCCGGCTCGACCCGGACGATCCGCCTCGGCACTGAGGCGACCGCAGGATGCCAGGTTGGCCGGCACCCCTCGCCTGGCCGAAGGTCACGGGACAAATGCGGCAGTTCGACCTTTTTCTCACGCCGCGGCCGACGGCGGCGGTCGAGGTCCTTCGGGAGTCTGGGCGCCACGTACCAGGCGTCCAGATTGTCGAGCGGTGCGTGCCGAGGGGCCCGCGCGCGGAGCGAGGCCGGCCGTGACGGCCTGGGTGCATCACGCCAAGGTCGCGTTCGTCGGATCGCATGGGATCCGCAAGACCACCGCGGCGCACGCGTTCGTGGGCGAACTCCAGCGCGCCGGTCGGTCGGTCGAGTACGGCCGCGAGGTCGTCCGGGACAACCCGCTGGGCATTAACGAGACGGCCAGCGGGGAGGCGCAGCTCTGGGTGCTTGTCTCCCAGGTGCGACAGGAGCTCGAGCTGGCGCCGAAGGCCGAGGCCCTGGTGACGGACCGCGGCGTGGTGGACAACTTCGCCTACTACCTCCGCGCGTGCGGGATGCAGGACCGCTTCGTCATCGAGCCGTTCGTGCGCGCTTGGGCGGGGACGTACGACCTGGTGGTGCGCCTACTCCCCGACATCGCGCTGCGCGCCGACGGCGTCAGGAGCACCAGCGACGCATTCCGTGACGAGATCGAGGCGATCCTGGATCGCGTGCTTCCCGACCTGCTCCGCCCGGACCGCGTGGTGGGGGTGCGGGCCTCCGATGTGACCGACGCCATGGACTGGTGGCCGATCGCCGAGCATCTGGCCGCGATCGTCGGCGAGCCGCTGCTGGCCGACGGCGTCAGTCACCACCGGCGGCGGGCGGCCCGGCCGGCGCGCCCGCCCTCTGCTGACGCTGAGAGCAGCCCGCAGTTGGAACTCGACCTCCCGTCCGAGAGCTCGGCGACCGCCGGTGCGGGGGACGCGTACTGAGCCCTTGGGGGCAGCCGAGATGGCTCGGTCGCGGCGCCAGCTCAGCGAGGTCCCCGGGGTCGAGCGCATGCTCCGCGGGAGGGATGCAAGCGACTGCCAGTGCCGCCGGAGCGGGCCGAGGAGTGAGCCGGCTGGGATTCGAACCCAGGACACGAGGGTTAAGAGTGTTGCCGGAGGCCGTCCACCGGGTCGCTTGGAGCCCCATCAGGCCCACCCGGCGCGCGGTGCTCGTGCACGGAATCTACTGGGTGGGACCGGCTGTCACCGCCGTGGCTGTCTCCGTGGCGGTCAGCTGTCAATCGACCAGTCGGCTCACACCCGATTGCGATTGCGACCTCCCGCGACGCCGAACTTCGACGCCACCCTGCGCAGCTCGGTCATGTGACCGCCAGGGGCCATGGGCCAGCACCGATCCACGGAAGGGCAGGTCCTGTCCTGCCTCCGGCAGCGTGCAACGGTGTGCCGGGCCGAACCGGCCATTGACAAGGGAGCGACGGTGCCGCATACACGAGCCCAGCCACGCCGGAGGCGAGCCCGCCGCATCGGCGTGCGGCCGTTAGGAGGAGATCGATCAGCCCGCGCAGTCGGCTCGCCCTCGCGGTGGTGTTCCTAGCTCTCTTCGTCTACGAAGGGGTCCTGCGCCCGCTGGTGGCCGCGCTGGTCGCCCTGCCCGTGATCCCGGGCGGCCTGAATACCATCACCGTCATCCTCGTGCTGTTCAGCGTGTCGCACGCCTCGTACACACTGGGCCCGCGACTTACCGTTGCCTTCTTCGCCATCACCGCGGTCACGTCGTGGATCTTCGAGGAGGTAGGGGTCGCGAGCGGGCTCATCTACGGGTCCTACCACTACACGGCCACGCTCGGACCCTGGCTGGGCAGCGTTCCGGTGCTCATCCCCCTGGCCTGGTTCATGATGATCTACCCGAGCTACGCGCTGGCCAACCTGATTGTCGACGGGAGAGTGGTCGGGACGCCGGGCAGCCGCGCCCATCTGCTCGGCTTGGCCTTCTTGGGCGCCGTCGTAATGACCGCCTGGGATCTGCTGGCCGATCCGATCCTCTCGGGCCCCATCTATCGGGCCTGGGTGTGGGAGCACGGTGGCCCCTACTTCGGGGTGCCGGTCCAGAACTACCTGGGTTGGGTGTTGACCACGTTCGTCGTCTTTGCGCTGTACCGCTCGCTCGAGCGGCGCTGGCGGCCACAGCCAGGCGGGCCACTGTCCGCCGGGGCGACAGCGATGCCGATCGCGGCCTACCTCTCCATGCTGCTGGCCAACCTCTGGTCAGGAGCCCTCCCCGTTGCGGCAGCGGTCATCGGTCCGTTCGCCATGGGTCTCCCGGTCGTGGCAGCGCTCTTGCGGCTACGAGACGACGACAAACCCACCGGGGAGCCGCGCCGAGCTCGGCTGACCTGAGCCAGCCGCGGGTCCAGACCTCGGCGCCGGCCGACCGCTCCGGAGTGCGAGGCTGACATGATGGGCACCTCGTGCGCAGACGCCCGCGCATGGCCACAACGCGACGAGCCCGATTGGCACGGTTCCGCGCGAAGACGCCGCCGCGTTAACCGCATTCGGGCAGGAACCCAGGATTGGGCCAATACTTCCTCAGTCGCCTCCGGCAGCATTCAGGCGGCAGGGTCCGATGGGCACGCGAGACGCTCGGGAACCGATCGCGTTGCCACCCGCGGGCGAGCGGCCCGCCGAGTGGGCCTTTCGCCCTGACCTAGAAGGCCTGCGGGCGGTCGCCATCCTGCTCGTGGTGCTGTACCACGCGGCCATCGGTCCGTTCGCGGGCGGCTTCATCGGCGTGGATGTCTTCTACGTCCTCTCCGGGTTCCTCATCACCGGGATCCTCCTGCGCGAGCTCCGCACCACGGGCCGGATCTCGCTGCCCGCCTTCTACGCGCGGCGGGCGCGCCGCCTGTTACCGGCCGCGGCCCTGGTGCTGCTCGTCACCCTCCTCGCCTCCATCCTCCTGCTGCCGCCGCTCCTCGTGCCGGGCATCGCGGGTGATGCGGCGGCAGCCGCGCTGTACGTGGCGAACATCCGCTTCGCCGTGCAGGCGACCGACTACTTCGCGGCCGGGCAGGCGCCCTCGCCCATCCTGCACTACTGGTCGTTGGGGGTCGAGGAGCAGTTCTATCTTCTCTGGCCGGCGATCGTGCTGCTCGTGGCGCACCGCGCCAGCAGACCCACCTGGCGGGTCGGCAGCGCCGCCCTGCTGATCGGTGCCCTCTCCCTGGGGTTGTCCCTGTGGCTCACGTCGGCGGATGCTCCGCTGGCCTTCTACTTGCTGCCGGCGCGTGCCTGGGAGCTCGGGCTCGGCGCGCTCCTGGCGATTGCCGGGACCTGGCTCCGGAGGGTTCCTGGGTGGGCGGCGGCCATGGGTGGCTGGGCCGGCCTCGGGCTGATCGCGCTGGCTGGGATCGTGGTGAATGACGCGACGCCCTATCCCGGGCTGGCCGCCCTGCTACCCACCGCGGGCGCCGCCTTCGTCGTGGCTAGCGGCGCCCGGCCAAGCGCGTTTGCCCCAGCGCGGCTGCTCGGGCAGGCCGTGCCGCGCTACCTCGGGCGGATCTCGTACTCGCTCTATCTCTGGCACTGGCCGCTGCTGGTGCTGCCGGCGCTGGCCGCCGGCACGCCCTTGCCGCTGGGGGAGCGGGCTGGCCTGGTCGTCGTCGCCGTCCTCCTGGCGGCGCTGACGCAGCGCTTCGTGGAGGACCCGGTCCGGCGCGGACGGCTGGTGGGCAGCGTGCCGCGACGGAACCTAGCGCAGGCGGGCGCTCTCGCGCTCAGCGTCGCGCTCATCGCAGTCGGCAGTGGGGTTATCGCGGGCGCGCGCCTGCAGAGCGGTGGCAGCGCCTCCAACGCGGTGGCCAACGCACAGGCACTCGAGCGGGCCCTCAACACCTTGGCAAGCCAGTCGCCGGGGGCGGCGCTGATCGGCGGGGCTGCATCGTCCGGCACTCCAGCACCCGGCGCCTCCCCGTCCGGCGCTCCGCTGCCCAGCGCCCCAGCGCCCGCTGCTCCCACGGCCACGCCGAGCGCCGCACCCTACCTGCCGGCGACCCTCGACAGACCCGTGCCCGCGAACCTGCAGCCCTCGCTCGCCGCTGCCTCGCAGGACTACCCGGAGTCGTACCTCGATCGATGCCACGTAGAGGAGGGTGGCCATGCCTCGCGCGGCACGTGCCTGTACGGGGACCTCGCCTCGAAGACGACGATCGCCCTCTTCGGGGACAGCCACGCCCTCTCCTGGTTCCCGGCCGTGGAGGGCTTCGCCGAGCGCGAGGGCTGGCGCATGCTCAGCCTGACGATGTCCGCCTGCACGCCGGCCGACGTCGACCGTTTACAACTCGACCCTCAAGCGGATCTACACCGAATGCACGGCCTGGCGGGACCAGGCGATCGCACGCCTGATCGCGACCCGGCCGGCAGTGATCCTAGTCACCGGCACGCACGGCATTGCCCCGGTCGATGCGTCAGGACGCCAATTGACGGGTCAGGCGCTCACGCAGGCCTGGAAGGCCGGCATGGCACGCACCCTTGAGCAACTCATACCGGCGGCCGGCCTGGTGATCCTGATGGCCGATACGCCGGCCTCGGAGGTCGATCCGCCGGTCTGTCTCTCGGCGCACCCGGACAGCATCCTTGCCTGCAGCACGCCGGTGGATGAGGCCATCGACGAGACCTGGCTGGCGGCCGAGCATCAGGTGGTCCAGCAGACAGGCGTCGGCTTCGTCGACCCGACCTACTGGGTCTGCCCCTCGAGCCCCTGCCCGCCCATCATCGGCAACCTGCTCGTCTACCGAGACGGCGGGCACCTAACTGCGACCTTTGCCGCTGCGCTCGCCGACCGTCTCGGCCAGGCGGTCCTTCAGCAGGTGCAGGCGCATGCCGGCCTCAGCACACCAGAACGCCCGTGAGGCCCGGTCGGAAGCCGGTATCGATGACATGGCGCCGATGTCCCCGACGCGCGGGCCTTCCCGTCACACGCTGGCCGTCCGGCGGCCAGTCGCGACGGCTGACCCGCTCGGCAGCAGCAGCGCCGCACGGGATGCCCCCATGATCCCACGCCGCGCCATGGTCTCGTGATCGAGGATGAGCGCGTGCGACCAGCCGAGCAGGCGGGCGCTACGTGGCAGTGACGCCGACCTTGACATGGCTCAGGTCGCTCAGTACGGTGGCCGTGCCGCAGTAGGGGTAGGTGGTGGCAGACGCCGCGTTCCGGGCGCAGGGAGGATGGGGGCTCCCGTGGGTGCCGGCGGGAGGGAGCGGCCGATGAGCGCCGGCTTGCGATCGGTGCCCCCGAGCGACCAAGTGGCCACACGTGACGAGATCATCGCCCGCGTCCGGGAGATGTACCGCCAGCATCCGTTCCCGCCCGCCCAGCGCAAGCACACGTACCGCAACCACGCGGCCTACGTGCGCCGCTTCCTCGAGCAGCTGGGAATCGATGCCCGGGGACAGGAGTTCGGTGACTTCGCCTGCGGCACCGGGCTCATGATGCTCGACTACGCGCAGGAGTTCCCCGACACGCGGTTCCTTGGTTACGACCTCTCGTCGGTGTCGGTCGAGCGCGCCAACGCGACGCTGGCCGCGGAGCAGGTTGCCAATGCGCGCGCCGTGGTGCAGGACATCATGCAGATGCAGGATGTGGACCGCTTCGCCTACATCGTCTCCTGGGGCACCATCCACCACCTGCCCGATCCCGCCGAGGGTGTGGCCATCCTGGCCCGCGCGCTCCAGCCGGGCGGCGTGCTGCGCACCGGCATCTACGGCTTCTACGGCAACTGGGAACGCCGCGTCCAGCAGGAGATGCTCCGGACCCTGGCCTGGGACTGTGATCCGCTCGACTTTGACCACCGCATCACGATCGTGCGGGAATGGGCCACCGGGGACCGCAACTTCAAGAACTACTACACGGCGCCGCCGGTCGACCTCCACGACGACGACTGGGTGGTCGACGAGTTCCTCCACGTCTGGGAGAACCACCTGAAGCTCGCCGACATCGTGGCGTGGCTCGAGGGCAACGGCCTAGCGGTGCTGCGCCTCACCGACTACTACGACCAAGAGATCCCGCTCGACGTGGCCGAGCACTCGACCAGCCCGGGGTTCATCCAACGCGTCAAGCGACTCCCCTTCGCCCAGCAATGCGGCGTGCTGGAGATGATCGTGCGCCCGTACTGGATCTCGCTGCTCGCGCAGAAGCGCGCCTGAGCGGGAGGCCTTGGGTCCGTGGCCCGCAGCGCCACCGGGCTGGTCGCCCTGGAAGCCGGCAAAGGGACGCGCTGGCTGCTGCGCCGCTCGGGCCGCGGCGGCACGTCGCTCCCCGGGCTTGTCGCCGAGCGCATCCACCCCCGCCTCGCCGGTGAGCTGACGCAGCACATCCCGAACGGCTCACTCCTCATCACCGGGACGAACGGCAAGACCACCAGCACGCGGATGATCGTGGCAGCGCTCCGCGGCGCCGGCCTCACCCCCCTCACGAACCGTGAGGGGTCGAACATGCTGAGCGGCATCACGACCACCCTCCTGGCCGAGGCCAGCTGGCGTGGACGGCTTCCGGCGAGCGAGAACCTGATCGGAGTCTTCGAGGTGGACGAAGGCCACCTGCCCAGGGTGATCGACGGGCTTTCGCCCCGCATGCTCCTCATCACGAACCTCTTCCGTGACCAGCTCGACCGCTATTTCGAGGTCGATTTCGTGGCCTCGCTCTGGGCGACGGCGCTCCAGCGGCTGCCGCCCGCCACGACGCTGATCCTCAACGCCGACGACCCGCTAGTGGCCTATCTCGGGGAGTCGGTCTCGAACCCGGTGCTCTACTACGGCCTCGAGGATGCGCGGTGGGGACGGTCGCAGCTGCAGCACAGCGCCGACTCGCGCCGCTGCCCACGCTGCGCGAGCGACCTCCAGTACAGCCGCTCGTTCTACGCACACCTCGGCCACTATGCCTGCGTTGCCTGCGGCTGGCGCCGGCCCACCCCCCGCCTCTCGGCGTGGCACGTTGAGATCAGGGGGCTCGACGGCTCCACCCTCAAGCTGCAGACGCCCTGGGGGCCGCAGACCCTCGAGGTGCCGCTGCCCGGCCTCTTCAACGCCTACAACGCGATCGCGGCGGCGGCGACCGCGTACAGCCTGGGCGTCCGGCCCAACTTCGTGAAAGAGGCGGTGGGGGCTGTGTCGGGGGCCTTCGGCCGCCTCGAGCGGTTCGAGCTCGATGGCCGCCGCGTCCTGCTCGCGTTGGTGAAGAACCCCAGCAGCTTCGACCAGGTCACAGAGATCCTGCTCCGCAACCGCAGCACCCTGCGGCTGGTCCTCGCGCTCAACGACAACGGCCAGGACAGCCGGGACGTCTCGTGGATCTGGGACGTCGCCTTCGAGCAGCTCTGCGGCCGCCTGGAGTGGGTGATCGCCTCGGGCCACCGTGCTGCGGACCTGGCGCTGCGGCTCAAGTACGCAGGGGTCCTCGAGGGCCCCTCGGATGGCCGCCCCACGCTCTCGACGGTCCCCGCCCTGCCGGATGCCGTCGAGGAGGGACTGCGCCGGACCCCGCCCGACGAGGAGCTCACCATCATCGCGACGTACACGGCCATGTGGGCGCTGCGCGATGGATTCGTGCGGCGCGGGCAGCTCGTGCCCTTCTGGCAGGCATGAGCGCCTCCAGCGTCTCGCCCTCAAGCACGGTCAAGCTCACGATCGGCTACCTCTACCCGAGCGTCTTGAGCCAGTACGGCGACTGGGGCAACGTGCTGTGTCTGCAGCAGCGCTGCCGCTGGCGGGGCATCGACGTCGAGGTGCTGCCGCTCGAGGTCGGCACGCCGATCGAACCGTCCGCGGTCGATCTCTTCTTCATGGGCGGGGGCGCCGATTCGCAGCAGCGCCTGATCGCCCGGGACCTCGTGGTGGCGAAGGGCGACGCCATCCGCCAAACCATCGAGGCGGGAACCGTCGCCCTCCTCATCTGCGCCGGCTACCAGATGTGGGGTCGCCGCTACCGTCCCTTCCGTGGCGACGATCTCGAGGGCCTCGGGATCTTCGATGCTGAGACGATCCACTGGGCGGCCGAGGAGAAGGTCACCATCCGGGACATCACGAGCGCGGGGCGCGGGCGGATGGTCGGAAACGTGGTCGTGGAGTGGGAGGGCCGGACCCTCGTCGGGTTCGAGAACCACGGCGGGCGGACCTATCTCGGGGCGGGGGCTCGGCCGCTCGGTCGGGTCGTCGTGGGCGCGGGCAACAACGGCAAAGATCACACGGAAGGGGCCATCTTCCGGCACGCCTACGGGACTTACCTGCACGGTCCGGTCCTCCCCAAGAACCCGGCGCTCGCCGACCATTTGATTCGACTCGCGCTCCAGCAGCGCTATGGCGAGGTCCCGTTCGGGCCGCTCAACGATGTCCTCGAAGAGCAGGCGCGGGAGGTGGCGCTGCACCTCCGTCGCTAGGCGCCAACCTGCCGAAGTGACGGGCGCCCTCAAGGCTTAGCTGACACGATCCCTCTCATGGTGCGGGTCTTTGTCCGCGGGTGGGCCAAAGCGGCCGGCAGCCCACTGGAGGTGAACTGCCCCCGTTCACGTCACGGCACGACGCGGCTTGCGCGCACAAGCCGGGATCGCCAGGATGGCAGCATGACCCAGCCCGCACGGCTTCTCGCTCGAGGCCTGATCGCCGTGCTCACGATCGCGGGGTGCGCGGTGGCAGTGGCGCCCTCCCCGTCCTCGATCGTGGCGCCCTCGGCGTCGCCTACCCCGTCCCTAGCGAGCCGGTCGGCCGCCCCGGCGTTCTCTGCTACCGCCCCTGCCTCGGCGGCGCCCGCCTCGCCTGCGCGGAGCTCACTCGCTCCAACACTTCAGCCCGTCGCGCTGCCGAGCCTGCCCCCGACCGCGGATCGTCCGGTGCCGGCGGACTTGCGACCCTCGCTCGCCGAAGCTCCGGAGGACTTACCCGAGTCGTACCTCGACGGCTGCCACGTGCAGGAAGGGGGCCACGCCTCGCGGGCGACCTGCCTGTACGCAAACCTCGCTTCGAAGACGACGATCGCGCTCTATGGGGACAGCCACGCGCTCTCCTGGTTCCCCGCCGTGGAGGGCTTCGCCGCACGCCAGGGCTGGCGCATGCTCAGCCTGACGATGTCCTCGTGCACGCCGGCCGACCTCGTCGTCTACAGCACGATCTTCAAGCGGATCTACACCGAGTGCACCACATGGCGGGCGCAGGCGATCGCGCAGCTGGTGAAGATGCACCCGGCGGTCATCGTGGTGACGAGCGCCCACGGGATCGAACCCCCGGTCGATGCTGTCGGACACCTCCTCAGCGGTGCGGAGCTCGTGGCGGCCTGGGAGGCCGGCATGGTGCGCACCTTGGCCAAGCTCATTCCCGCCGCCGGCGTGGTGATCTTCCTCGCCGACACGCCGGCCTCGGACGTGGACCCGCCGGTCTGCCTCTCGGCCCATCCCCAAAGCATCCTCGCCTGCAGCATGCCCGAGCGCGTTGCGATCAACGCGACCTTCCTCGCTGCCGACCGCGCGGTCGTCGCGCAGACCGGGGTCAGCTTCATCGATCCCACCGCCTGGGTCTGTCCCTCCAGCCCGTGCCCGCCGGTGATCGGCACGCTGCTCGTGTATCGCGACGGTGGGCATCTCACCGCCACGTTCGCCGCCTCGCTCACCAGCCGACTCGGCGCTGCGATCCTCCAGCAGCTCAAGGCCCACGCCGTCAGCGCTGCCCGCGATCGGCGAAACACCGGGGGCTGACCCCCCGCCAATGAACACGACGTGGTGATGGTGTGCGTCTGCACGAATGGCAAACGTAAGGTACGTCGACGCGTGAAGGGCGCGGCTAACAGGCGCGGAGGTCCCCGAGCGCCACAACGACGCAGCAACGTTTCCCTGGATTTTGGGCGTCTGCGCCCTACTCTTGCTCTCGCCCCTGTCATCGCGAGGTATGAGTGATGCTCGCTGCGCTTCCCCATCGTTACGGCAAGCTGCCGCCCCTGACCAAGTACGGCGAGGGCCGCTCGCTGCTGCTGGCGAAATACCTGAGGGCCAACCAGCTTCCGCCGCTTCCGGCGGCGCTCGACATCTATGCCCCGGTGCTTGCGGCCGGCGGTGGCGAGATGTTCGGGAACGACACGGTTGGCGATTGCACCTGTGCCGCGATCGGGCACGCCCTCGAAGCCGACTCCCTGGCCGGCAGCGGGACGATGGTTCGGCCGACCACTGACGAGATTGTGGCGTTCTACTCCCTCGTCAGCGGCTACAACCCGACCACCGGGGCGAACGACCGCGGCGCAGTGGTCGAGACCGTCCTGACGACCTGGCGCAAGACGGGCCTCCAGACGCCCTCCGGCGTGAGCAAGATCCTCGGCTTCGCGCGGGTGGACGAAACCAAACACGCCGAGGTGCTGGCGGCGTTCCAACTCGGCGGCATCCTGGACATCGGTTTCACCGTCACCCAATCCGACGAAGACCAGTTCAGCGCCGGCCAGGTGTGGGACGCGGCGACCGATCCAGGTGCGATCCTCGGGGGCCATTCCGTCGTCGTCGGTGGCTACACCCAGGCTGGTCCGCTGAAGGGGCGTGCACAGGTGCTCAACGCGACCAGCGGCGGCGTCCTGCTTGGCACCTGGGGTACCTCCCAGTGGGCGACCTGGGCCTGGTGGGATCAGAACATCACTGGTCAGGGCCCGCGTCTCGATGAATGCTGGTGGGCCGCGACGCCTCAGTGGTTCGGACGCGCTGGCCTCAATCCGGTGGGTCTCGATCTCGCCGCATTTGGTCAGGACATCGCCCAAATCACGGGAGAACCGGACCCCTTCCCGTCACCGCGTCGGTAGACCGTCTGTCGATCGACGAAGGTCACTTCCTCCACGCGGCCCGACGCACCTACCCTTGGCCCCGGGAGGTGCGGGGCCGATGGACGACCTGGCGAGCGCTCTCAACAACGTGCACCGCATTTCGCGCTAGCGCGGCCAGGCGATCGGCGAGGAGAACACCAAGACCGCGCTCATCGATCCCGTGCTGCGCGCGCTGGGCTGGGACCTCGAGGATCTCGACGAGGTGCGCCACGAGTACGATGCCGCGTTCGAGACGAGGACCTGCGACAACGCTGGAGCATCGGCTGGCGTCGTGAGGCGCAGCAAGGTTCGCGCGGGCTGCTGACACTGTGGAGCCCGACCGGGGTCAGGCTTCACGATTGGCATCCGTCTCAGGACCGTCGATCGGCACATCGCCGGTCCAGGCCTGAGGTTTCTGGGCGACAACCCGTGGGAGAAGAACGCCGCCCTGCGCCGTGAGCGCGTGCGCATACGACGGGCGTGCGCGACAGCCTGCGTCGACTACGGCCGGTCCACGCCCTCCTCGGACAGGAGCCGTGCGCGCAGGGCGCGGCGCTGCGCCTCGAGCCAGCCCGCGAGTGCCGCCTCCCGGTGCTGGCACCAGTCGATCCCGGCCCACCCGCAGGCGCACTGCTGAAGCGGCCCGGTGCTCAAGCAGCGCACGTGGCGGGCCAGGAACGTCAGATCGTCGTCACGGGTCGTGATCCAGAGCTTCATGTCGCCCCTGCCTCGGCGTCCACTCTCGCGTTGGACGACCAAGCGCGCAAGAGCCGAGGCGCCCGTGTTGCGCCCGCTGCGCGCGGTCATGAAGGCAGCAGGCGGGGCCGTTCGACGGACCGACACCATCTCGCTGTGGTGTTGGCGCCGAACGGGTGCCCAAAGGACGGATGAACGGGCGAACGGCCGCTAGTCTCCAGGCGATGTCGACGACAGGGACCAACCCCTTTCGCACGTGCATCTTCGACTTTGGTGGGGTCGTCGTCGATTCCGAGCCGGTCCACGCGGAGGCGAAACGCAAGACCCTCGATCAGTACCGCATCGCCTACTCGCCGACGATCTTCGACGATCGCTGGCAGGAGACGGCCTACGTCTTCACGACGAGCCTCGGATCAGCGCTCGATGCAGCCACCGTGACGCGCGCGTTCCAGCGCGCGCTGGAGCGGGCCGGGCTGCCGCACAGCCGGTTCCACGACCTGCGCCACAACGCGGCGACCTACCTGCTCGCTCAAGGCTTCAGGCTCCAGGACGTCAAGAACCTGCTCGGCTATAGCTCCATCACGCTGACCTCGAACACGTACGGGCACGTTCTGGAGCAGCGCCAGCAGCAGGTTGCTGCTGGCATGGATGCGATCTTTGGGGCCTGAGCCCAAGCAACCGCGCGCGAGGGGCCTTGGTGCGATCCCGTCCACCGGGTTGCAGCTTGTCCACCCGGTGTGTTTGACGTGGCTGTCTCCGGGGCTGTCAATCGGGCTTCGGCCGCCCCGTCGACGCCCTGCGCGGCCCACATTCACGCGTGGAATCGCACGCGGGCCGTCGTGATCGCGATCGACGCCCGGATGGAGGACGAGGAAGCGAGTGGCGTCACCCTTGTCGCCAGACGACAGCTAGCGGATGCGGTTCGGGCCGAGGGAGGTGGCCGAACAGGGAGCGTCGGCGAGTTGGCTAGGGTGTATGGCGCCTTGCTGGTGGGTTCCTCGGGGGACCCCTCGCCGAACGGGACGGACCGCGAGCACCCATCGACCTAGATGAGCGCCCGGCCCCGCAATGGCGGACCGACACCCGATCTCACGCGTATGCCCCGACACCATGGGTGCCTGGTGTCGATGCTGCGACCAGCGCCGTCCTCGCGCCCGTGCCGACGTGCTAACCTGTGACGGCAGCACGGACCGGAGACCCAGCCTGCGGTTGCGGGTCACCACGGGCCGGGGTAGGGGGCGAGCGGCACTAGGCAGCGCCCGCCGCACCAGCCATGCTTGCAGCAGCTTCGAAGGAGGCGCTGCCATGGACACTGGGTTCATGCTCCTGGTGAGCCTCGTCCTGGCCGTCGTGCTGCTGCAGGTCGTCGTCTCGATCCGGCGCGTCTGGCACCGGCGCTGAGGCTGCCGACTGATGCTTGCCGCCGCTCCCGGGCGCCTCGAGACCGTCTTCGTTTGGTCGGGCGGACGGCGCCTCCACCTGCTCTCCTGGGGAGTGCTCAGCGCACGGCGGCGGGCAGCGGTCGTCCACGCCATCTCCCTCGCCGCCGACGTTGACGACCTGGAGCAGGCGCTCGGGCGCATCTTCCGGCACCGCATCCAGCGGCGCCTGCCGCCAAACGCGGTGCCGGACGTCTGGTTCGAGGTCGGGCCGTAGTCGTCGCCCGCCCACGTCGGAAAGCCCGCACCACCCCGCCGAGGCTCAGGGGCTGGGCCGTGCGGGCCGTGGGCCTGACCGGCGGTGCAGCACGGCCCACGGATCGCGCTTCGCGCACCGGTGAAAGGAGCGACTCCCATGATGGATACCGAGACCCGCGGGCCGATGTCGCCCACGCGGCTGCCTCGCATGATCCTTGAGGATCGCTACACCGGGCTCCTCGAAGGCGTCGTCAAGAGCGGGCAGCGTGCGGAACACGGTGCTGTGCCCGCGAGGCTCCAGCGCGACCTTGATCGTGTCCTGCGGGGTCTGCTGGAGGGGCTGGTCCGGCACCCGCTGAGCGAAGAGCACGGCGCCTTCGTCGAGGAACTCGAGACGCTCCTCCATCAGGCCATCGTTGATCGGGTGGCGACCTGGGACCTCCCCGCCTGAGGTTCCCTGGGAGCGAGCGGGGGCTCGACGCCCGAGGCGATCCCTACTCCAATCGGGGGAGTCCGCCCGCTCGCCGTGAGTGGTATTCCCCTGCGGGCGGTCGGTCAGGCGGCCGGCCGTCTCGGTCCGGGCACGAGGCGCAGTTCGCGGGCAGCGGTCCCGGCAGCAGTACACCGCTGCCGTTCACGGACCGCATCTAGACTGATGTCCTGACGCGTGGCAGACCTGCGCGATCTTTGAGGGGAGTGTGCGATGGCCAAGAAGAAGGCCAAGAAAGACAAGAAATCCAAGAAGGAGAAGACGGCGCAGGCATCGACGGTCGCCCCGACCGTGGTGGCGCCGGACGTGCGGCCTGCGACACACCGAGGCAAGAAGCGCTGACGCTCGGCCTGGGTCTGCCGTGACCAGGGGCGCGACGGGCGATGCTTCGTCGGCACGCCCGCGCCGCTCACGGGCCCCGTGGCGGGTGGCTCGGGCGCCGCAGCCTGACCGCCCGGGGCTGCCGGCGTGCCAGTACCCCCTGGTATCAGCCCGTGGCCACGTGGTCTGCGCGTGGCCCGCGCGCCCGTATCGCGTCACAGGCATGGCGGCCGGGGGCCGCAGGAACCGGCTGATCCTGCTCTGCCGACGGCACCTCGCCCTGGTGCTGGCCGCCGGCTATCAGGTCAGTCGTGCGGCGCCCGAGGAGCTCGGCTGCGAGCAGCGGGTGGCGGGCCACGCCTGCGGTGAGCCAGCCCGGGAGGTCCGCGTGGAGGGCGCGCTGGCAGGAGTCCTACGGCTATGTCCCGAGCACGCGGAGGCTCTCGCGAACTCCGGGGTGCGTGTCATTGACCTGCCCCCGATCGCCCGCGTCCCCGCCAATCGCCGTGGCGGCTGACGCGGGATGGCCGCGGCGGGCCCAGACCCCATCACCAGGGTCATCGGCGGCCGGAGGCCAGCCCCTGCGTCCCTCGCGCAGGCGCGGCACCCCGAGCAGTTGGTGCTGGGTGCGGATTATCGAGCAACAGTGAAACGGAGGAGGGTCGAGATGGACCTGACGCTCATTCCCGCGCGAACGGCGCTCGTGGTGATCGACCTGCAGCGGGGCATCGCGCAGGTGCCGGCGGCCCCCCACTCTGCCAGCGACGTGGCGGCGCATACGGCGGCGCTGGCCGTCGCGCTCCGGGCCGCCGGGGGCACCGTGGTCCTGGTCCATCGCACGCAGTCGGCGGACGGCAAAGATGCGCTGCACCCCCAGGTCGACACGCCGGCCTGGCAGCCCGGGGCCCATCCCCCCGACTGGACCGAGATCGTCCCCGAGCTCGGCCCCGAGCCGGGTGACCTCCTCATCGGCAAGCGCCAGTGGGGCGCCTTCTACGGCACCGAGCTCGACCTGCAGCTTCGTCGCCGCGGCATCGACACCATCCTCCTCGCCGGCATCTCGACCAACATCGGCGTGGAGAGCACGGCCCGTGACGCCTACGAGCGCGGCTACCAGCAGGTGTTCGTAGAGGATGCCATGACCGCCCGGGACGCCGGCGAGCATGCGCACACGGTGCGCCTCATCTTCCCGCGCATCGGTCGGGTGCGCTCCACGGCCGACGTGCTGGCCGCCCTCGAGGTGGCGACCCGGCAGGCCTGAACACGGGGCCCACCACCACCCTCGAATTGTGCTGCACCGGTGCGGGTGGGCGCCCGGGCCGCGCCGAACCGAGGGCATCTGCAGCCTGCTCCCTCGCTCGATCTGTCGCGTGACCGTCGTGCCACCCGCCGGATCAAGTGGGAACAATCAGCTCGACCCCAGCGCTGCCGCGAGGTAGCGTGGAACTCTCAAGAGGAGCGGGCCATGCAGGCACTCGTCGTCATCGACATGCTCAACGACTTTCTCACCGGCAAGATCGCGAACCCGCGCGCCGAACACATCATCCCTCCCATCGCGGCGCTCCTCGCCCAAGCTCGGGCGAACCGTTCCGACTGGCTCGTGGTGTACGCCAACGACGCGCACCTGCCGAGCGACTTCGAGCTCGCGGTGTGGGGCGAGCACGCCATGGCCGGCACGCCCGGAGCGGAGATCATCCCGGCCTTGGCGGCCGCGCCGGGCGACTTCATCCTGCCCAAGCGGAGCTACTCGAGTTTCTATGAAACCGGGCTCGATCCCTTGCTCCGTCAGTTCGGGGTCGACACGCTCGTCCTCACCGGCCAGCACACCAACATCTGCCTCCGCCACACGAGCGCCGACGCCTTCTTCCGCGGCTACCGGTTGCTCGTGCCCGAGGACGCGGTCGAGGCGATCAGCGCGGAGGACCAAGCCGCAGGGCTGGCCTACCTGCGCCAGATGTACCGCGTCGAGACCGCCCCGGCCAGGGTGCTGTTCGGTGCCTAAGGAGACGGTCCCGATCGAGGCGTCGGGCTTCGGCGGCGCAGCGTCGAATGTTCGGGCCGGCACGCGCAAGACCTCGCCGTCCCCGCGACAGCCGCCGCTTCCCCACCGGAAGGGTCCCGTCACGCCGCCCTCCCGTGTCAGGTCGACGCCGCCACCTCCTCCACCCCCGAAACGGCCCGCCCCGAAGGGCCTGGCGGACGGGGAGTTCGGGGACCTGCCGACCTAGACCTAGAACCGCCCCTCACACCCGCTCGAGGTCTGCCCGTCGCACGTGCGCGATCGTGTCGATGGTCCCGTCGGGCACCACGGCCAGCCAGCCCTCGGCGTTGATGGCCACCACGCGCCCGGTGGTCCCGCGTGCCAGCGCCGCCGCGGACGCCGCCACCCGTACCCGATCACCCCACCCGAAGGGCTCCGGGCAGCGGCCCTCGTGGCGCAACTCCGTGCGCGCCAGGACGGCCTCGCGCAGGGAGGGCGGTGCGGCCTCCCAGCGCACGACCAGCGTGTCGGCGCAGGCGCGCCAGCGGCGCAGCACCCGGCCGTGCGCCGCCCGGTCCGACCACTCCGTGGCACGCACCGCCATGACCGCGTCGCCGGGCAGCATCGCGTCGTGGCAGTGCTCGAAAAGGTCCATGCCACGGTCCAGCGTTCGACACGTGGAGTGTCGCGTGCGGGACGCCGCGCTCAGTCCGCCACCACGAGGTCGCCCAGCAACGCGCGCGCCTTGCGCGCATCGCTCACGGCCAGCACACCAGTTCCCTTGCCATGGGAGACCCCAGTGGGAAGGAACAGCTCGATGTTGAGCCCCGCGCCCGCGAGCTTGCGGGCCGCGGCGGCCAGCGCGCCGGGCACGTCGGCCAAGGCGATCCGGAGCACCTCGAGCTCGCGGGCCTCGATGCCGGCTTCCCGGAGTGCCCCGCGGGCCCCGGCCTCGTCGCTGACCAAGAAGCCAATGAGCCCGGTCCCTGCCTCGGTCAGCCCCGCCAGCGCGGTGATGTTGACGCCGGCCTTCCCCATCGCCTCGCCGATCCGGGCCAGCTCGCCCGGCCGGTCCTCGGCCGCGACCACGAACGCCTTCATGGCGATGCCTCCTCCGCCCGGGGCACCGATCATGAAGCGGACCCGGCGGCCGCGGGTCGGAGCGTCATGGTACGCCTGACTACGCCGGGACCCCCAGGAACGCGGGGTGGTGGCGGATCGGGTTACGCGGCCCCGGACAGCTAGCGGCAGGCGGCGACCGCGGCGGCCTGGGCACGGCGCCGCACATGGAGCTTGGCGAAGATGGTACTGACGTAGTTCTTGATGGTCTTGTCGGAGAGGAACAGCTCCGCCGCGATCTGTCTGTTGGTCTTGCCCTCGGCGATGCGCTCCAGGATCTGCTGCTCTTGGGGAGTGAGCGCGGCAAGCTTCTCGCTGGAGGTCCCGCCCGGGGTGCACCGAAGGCGCTCGAGCACCAGCTCGGTGACGGCCGGGTCGAGGAGCGACTCGCCGCGCCCCACCGCCTCGAGCGCGGTCACCAGGTCGCGCCCCCGGCTGTCCTTCAAGAGGTACCCGCTCGCGCCGGCCACGATCGCGCTGACCACTGCCCCCTGGTCGGCGTAGCCAGTCAGTATCACCACGCGCGTCGCCGGTCGTTCGTGCCTGATCTGGCGGCAGGCCGCGATGCCTGAGCCATCGGGCAGCCGGGCGTCCATCACGACCAGGTCAGGGTGGTACGTGCGGGCCGCCTCCAGCGCCTGCGTCACGGTGCCGGCCTCCGCCACGACCTGGAACCGCGCCCGCCGTGCCAGCAGGGCCACTAGCCCCTGACGCACCACCTCGTGGTCGTCCACGACCAGGAGCCGGAGCGGGTCGCAAACCATGGGTGCGTTCACGGGCGACGCCCCCTCCACACGCGCCGAACCGCGAACGCGGCCTGCAGCAGGACGACGGCCAGGACGAGGCTCAGCAGGAACAGGAACCCGGAGTCCAAAGCAGCGCCTCCGTCGAGGGTTCCTCAGCATCGTGGGCTCCGCGGACGTGGTGTAGTGCCGCTCGCCCCGAAGCGCGGGGGCGTCGGTCACCCCGCCGGCCGGGCAAGACTCCACAGGGTCACCGCTCGGAACCCACCCAGAGCGTGCTGGGAGTTGCCTGATCGGCCGGACCGTTGAGCCCAGTGCCGGATCGCCCACCGTACTGCCGGCAGCGGCGGTTGCTCTCGTTGGTGCCGAGGGTCCACGCACAGGGCGCGAGACCCCAATGCGGGCCGCAATCCCACGCGCTGCGGGCTCCGGAAGGCGCACAATCGGCGCGTCCACCATGACGCGCACCGACCTCCTCCCCGCACGACCGCGTGCCGACCGACTCTGCGAGTCCGACGAAGGAGATTGGGGCAGCATCCGTCCGGAACGTGGTCAGCGACTGCCGTCCAGGCCCGATCCGCTGCAGTCCTGGCACGCTGGTCGCGCCATCGACCGCGCCCGCTCCGCGCAGGCCCGCGCCTCCTCGGACCAGGCCTCGATCCGGCGCTGGTACCTCTAACCGCGCGACCGCAGGCATCATCACCGGACGACAGCGGGTCGCGACCCCGACACCATGGAACGATGGTGAGGGGCTGACGGCTCCGGTGGTGAACGCGGGCACGTGCCGCTCCACCGGACATCCTGGAGCCGCGGGTGCCGCCTGCGACCCGAGGACCCCTGCACGAGAGCGGGAGGACCCTTTGATTGCGCATTCGCGTGAGCGTCTGGGGGCGCAGGGTCCGCCCAGGGACACAGGGGTATCCTGCCGCGCATGACCGAGCAACGAGGACGGCAGTCGCAGCTCCTTCCCCACGCCACCGCGGACCGCAAGCTGCTGGAGACGAAGCCATACCAGGATGTCTCGTTCCTGGAGACGGACGCCTGGCGGTCTCTGAGGATCCTGGGCGAGTTCATCAGCGGCTTCGAGGCCTTGGCGCGGCTGGGACCCGCCGTGACCGTGTTCGGGTCGGAGCGCACAGGGTCCAGCGACCCCATGTACGGGGCTGCGATTGCCCTCGGGCGAGGCCTGGCCCAGGCCGGCTTCGCGGTGATCACGGGAGGCGGTCCCGGCATCATGGAGGCCGCCAACATGGGCGCCCAGCAGGGCGGCGGGCTGTCGATCGGCTGCACCATCGAGCTCCCCAACGAGCAGCGCGTCAATGAATACACGGACTTGTCGGTCAGCTTCCGCTACTTCTTCGTGCGCAAGATGATGTTCGTCAAGTACGCGCAGGGGTTCGTGATCTTCCCTGGCGGGTACGGCACCCTCGACGAGCTGTTCGAGTCGATCACGCTCGTGCAGACCAACAAGATCGATCACTTCCCGGTGGTGCTGATTGGCACGGCGTACTGGGCCGGGCTGCTGCGCTGGCTGCGGGCGCGGGTGGCGGCCGAGGGCAAGATCGACCCGTCCGACGTCGACCTGCTGACCGTTACCGACAATGTGGACGAGGCGGTCGCCTTGATGGTGGCATCGCGCGCGCGCCTCGGGGCCGCGCGGACCGGGAACGGCTAGGACAGCATCCGGTTCCGTCAGGCAAAGAGGACCGCTCGCTCGGCCCGCTACCACAGGTCCCGTCTTCGGCCGACTTTGAATGCGCGACCCCGCCACTGCCACCTCGATGCCGGCCGACAGGGCGGAGGTCACATGCGTGGGGCTGACTGCCCGCCGCCCCTCGGACAGGTTCGTCCGGCACTGGCGACCGCCTCGATGCCGCCGCAGCATGAGTCACAGGGTCCGTGTCCGGCGAGACCGCGCGGCAAGGCAGGAGCGTCGAAGCAATGACCGATCTTGAGGACCGGCTGGCGGAGCTGGAGCAGCGGCTGGCGGCGGTGGAGGCACGGAGCGCGCGAGCGCCCAGGGGGCTCATCGGACTCTGGCGTGACGTGGTGCCCTCAGAGGTGCGCACGCACCTGCGTGCCGCGCGCAAGGAGCGGCTGCTCGCGGCCCGGGCCCTCCTGGACCATCGGATCGAGCATCTCGAGAAGGAGCCCTCCGACGCGCTGCCTCGTCAGGAGAGCATCTCGCTCGACTAGGCTCAGGGGACCGGCCGGCGCCCGAGCTCCCGTGCTGCGCGTATAGTGCAGGCACTGCCGCCGTTCGCGGCGATGCTCCGCGTGGTCGATCCCCCTTCTCGAACAGACCGTGCGTCTGCCGTCCGGTTCGGGAAGTGAGATACAGGGGTCCGGCATGACCCGCGGCATCGTCAGGAAGCTCATCGCCGATCGGGGCTACGGGTTCATCACCGGCGACGACCGGAAGGACTACTTCTTCCATCGCAGCGGCGTGGAGCCCACCCTCGACTTCGACCGACTCGCGGGCGGCGAGCGCGTCGCCTTCGAGATCGAGGCCAACCCCAGGGGTTCGCGCGCCGTGAAGGTGCGCGCGGCCTAGTCTGCGCCAGCCAGCGGAGACGTCGGGCCACGAGACTCGTCACCCTGAACGTCGACCATGGGGGTGGCCCGCGCGTCCCGGCCATCACGACCGCGCTGCTGCGCCACGATCCCGATGTGGTCGTGGTGACGGAGTTTCGGGTCAACGAGGCGGGCGCCCGCCTGTTGCGGCGGCTGGCGGTCGGGGGGCTCACCTCTCAGGCCACCAGCCATCCACCGTCGGGGGTCGAGACGGTGGCAGTCGCCTCCCGCCAACCGATCGGTGGCGTGCGCGAGCCACTGACCGGACGGCACGGTCATCGCGTGCTGGAGGTCGAGCTGGGGAGCCTGACCCTGGGCGCGGTCTACTTTCCCCTCGGGAGCGCCACGCTCGCCTTCTGGCGCGACAAGTTCCTGGCCCTGGCCGCCACCCGCATCGGCCGTCCGTACTGCTTCGCGGGCGACTGGAACACCGGGCGCCACCAGCTGGACGAGGCCGGCGCCAGCTTCTCCGCCGCACGGGAGTTCGAGGCCCTGCTCGAGGCCGGCTGGACGGACGCCTGGCGGGCGCTCCATCCCTACGGGCGAGCGTCCACCTGGGTCAGCAACCGGGGCGAGGGCTTCTGCGTGGACCATGCCCTGCTCTCACCGAGCCTGGCTCCCCGCCTGCGAGCTCGCGGTCATCTCGGAGGCCGAGCGGGTCCCCCGGATCACGGACCATGCGGCGCTCGTCGTGGACCTCGATCTCGCCTGAACCAGTCGGGCCACCCGAGCCCGATGCCAGCCCCCTCACCATGATCCGGTGGTGATTGGGAACGTCAGCGGCGCCGGACGCTCGGCCGCTGATCTGCGGGGCCCCGCTCAACCGTCCGCGGTACTCGCGTCCGGTTGCACCCTGACACGTGTGACCTCTGTCTGCCGGACTGCGGGCACCACCTGGTCGTCGGCTCGGAGCTCCCTCAATCCTGGCGATGGCCCGACAATGAGCCTGCCGGCTCGTGCGTCGACGGGGGAGGAGATTGTGTGACTGAGCCCTCCGCGGTCTACGCCCTCTCCCTCCTTCGCCTGTGTGGCATGGACAGGCGCACCGCCATCAGGCTGCTCACGACGTACCCGACCGCAGAAGCTTTCCAGCAAGCAGCGGAGGCCGATCTCGCCGGCGCGGCTGGGCCAGCGGCTGGCCCGCTCCTTGCAGAGATCTCGCGGGACTGGCCGCCGGCGCGGGAGTGGGCCGAGCGCGAACTGGAGCGCCATGCGCAGACCGGCGTGCGCGTGGTGCCCTTCGGATCCGCCGCCTACCCGCCCTTGCTGGCGGTCGTCCCCGATCCGCCGGCGATCCTCTACGTGCGGGGCGAGGTGGACGCCTTGAACGCCCCCGCTGACGGTCGCGGTCATCGGCACGCGGACCCCAACTCTCCGTGGACGGGAGATCGCCCGACGCCTCGGGCGCCGCTTCGCCGAAGGCGGGGCGGTGGTGGTGAGCGGCCTGGCCGCAGGCATCGACACCGCCGGTCACGAGGGAGCCCTCGAGGCCGGGCGCACCGTCGCCGTCCTCGGCACCGCCATTGACGTGGTTTATCCGCCCGAGAACCGCGAGCTGGCGCGTCGGATCGAGGAGCGCGGCGCCCTCGTCTCGGAGTACCCCATCGGGTGCACTACGGGGACGGACGCCTTCGTGGCCCGGGATCGCATCCAGGCCGGGCTCTCGATCGTGGTCGTGCCCGTCCAGATGGGCCTGGCGGGCGGGACCCAGCACACGGTCCACTTCGCCTTCGAGGCGCGCCGGTGGGTGTTGTATCCTCGACTCTCCGAGGCCGAGCGCAGCGTGCCGGAGAACGAGGGGATCGTGGCGCTCATGAAGGACGGCCGCGCCACTCCGTTCGACATCGAGGACATCCCGCGCCTGCTTAGCGAGCTGCCCGAGCTCCGGGCGGAGCTGCTCCGCGTGTCCCGCGAACCGCGTCCAGTCGAGCCTTGGAAGTCTTGGTGATGGGCGGCAGCCCACCCAGTGTCACCATGCTGGTCGGCTGACCAGCATGAGGGGATCATGGCCGCGACGCAGGCAGCTGAGGTGGCCGCGCCTGCTCGAGGACGGGCCGGGCCTTCTCCGGGTCGTCGACCACGAAGGCGAACATGGCGCGGTCCCCCCACCGCCCGATGAACAGGTGGCCCTGGATATTCACGCCAGCGTCGGCCAGCCGTCGTGCGATCTTCGCCATCCCTCCCGGCTTGTCGTCCACCTCGGCCAGGAGCGACTCACCCTCGAAGTACGTGTACCCGCCATCATCGAGGACGCGCCGGGCGGTGTCGTCGTCGGCCGTGGTCAGGATCACGTGCCCCGTATCCCCGAGGCCACCGCCACCGATCGCACGCAGGTCCACGCCGCGTGCGGCCAGCGCCTCGGCGAGGGTCGCGAGCGCGCCCGGCTCGTTCTTGAGCTGCACGATGAACTGCTGGGCCATGGCTCCCTCCGCGGACTCGTGCCGCCTGGCCTCCTGTCCGGTGATTGGATTGCCCGGTCGATTCTAGGACCGTAGCGAGGGCAGTAGCAGGGGCCATCGGTCGCGTTGCGGGGGCGGGCCGCGGGGCACGGACAGGCGACCACGTGACCGCGCCACCGGGCACCGGTGGGCGGCCGAGCACCGCGTCAGGCGGGACCACCCACCAACGCTGCCAGTGGGATCCCCCCGACCAGGCCCAAGGAGCGGCCCGCTGCTACTCATGGTGGCAGCCACACAGGTGATCATGGCGACCGCCGCCATGTCAGTGCTTGCTCCCGCCGCCGATGCCCAGCGCGGCGGCTCTCGAGGACAGGGTCCCGGTGGAGGCCTCCCACTCGCCGTGAACGGCGCGGATCGCCAGCATCAGGTCGCGGAACTGCTCCAGCGTCAGCGACTGCTCGCCGTCCGACAGCGCGGTCTCAGGACGCGGATGCACCTCGACCATCACGCCGTCGGCGCCTGCGGCGACCGCGGCCAGGGCCATCGGCTTCACCAGCCATCGCTTGCCCGTGGCATGCGATGGATCCACGATGACTGGCAAGTGCGTCAGGTGGTGCAGCAGCGGCACCGCCGAGATGTCCAGGGTATTCCGGGTGTAGGTCTCGAAGGTGCGGATGCCGCGCTCGCAGAGGATCACGTTCGGGTTGCCGGCCGAGACGATGTACTCGGCCGCCATCAGCCACTCCTCAATCGTGGCGCCGAAGCCGCGTTTGAGCATGACCGGGGTGTCGACGCGGCCGACCGCCTGCAACAGCGAGTAGTTCTGCATGTTGCGGGTGCCGATCTGCAGGATGTCGGCGTAGCGGTTGACGATGTCGACCTGCCCGGGCTCCATGACCTCCGTGACGACGGGCAGCCCCGTCTCGCGGCCGGCCTCGGCGAGGTAACGGAGTCCCTCCACGCCCAGCCCCTGGAAGGAGTACGGGCTGGTGCGCGGTTTGAAGGCGCCCCCGCGGAGGATAGTGGCGCCGTCTGCAGCGACGGCGAGCGCGGTCTCCATGAGTTGGTCGCGGCTCTCGATTGAGCACGGTCCGGCCACGACGGTGAGCGACCCGTCCCCGATCATGGCGCTGCCCACGCGGATCACCGTGTCCCCGGGGTGAAACTCCCGGCTCGAGAGCTTGAAGGGCCGCGTGATCGGCGTCACGGACTCCACGCCAGGCAGCGCGGAGAGCCGGTTCATCAGGGCCTGCTTGCGCGGGCCGACATCGCCCACAACGGCGATCACGTGCCGGTCAGCCCCCTGGCTCTCGTGCGGGTGCAGCCCCTCGGCAAGGACCTGCGCTTTGACGGCGTTGACCTCGTCCTCGCTGGCCCCCACGGCCATCACCACGAACATCCGACCGACCCTTCACCTGGCGCTTCCCGCTGCGAATAAACAAAAAAGCAGAGGTCCCAGACCTCTGCCCACCCGGCACGACCCGGCTCGGGTCTCAGGACCCCCGAGCGGTCATGCCGGGCCGCGGTAGAAGTAGAAGAACGCTCTCACGGTGTTCGAACACTACGCGAGCCGGCGAGGGGGTGTCAACGGACACGGACACGCGCTGTAAGCGTTCCGTACCTTGCGGTCGCGTCGATGCCCACCGAGGCCAGACACTCGGCAGGAATGAGATACGACCGTAGCCAGGGGTTGTCGCCCACCCGTGGAGCGGGGCCACCGGCGACGGCAGCGTGCCCCTTGCGGTCCGGCCCTCTTGTGGGCTGCCACCCGGGGTGAGGCTGGCGCCCGAAGCTGACGCGCACGCCTGATCTCCCTCCAACAGGCCGGCTTCCGGCGCGTCAGCACCGTAGCCGCAGCCTGGATCCGCCGCGCGGGGCTCGGCTGCTCCCCTGCCCCCGCCCGGAGACCCGCAGGCGAACCATGCGAGCGGCCGTCGCTCGATGCGCGCCGTCCCCAGCGCCGTAGCATCGGCGGATGCCGGTCTTCATCGGGACCTCGGGCTGGCAGTACCAGCACTGGCGGGCCCGCTACTACCCACGGGAGCTCGCGCCGGCGCGCTGGCTCGAGCACTACGCCGCCGACTTCGCCACCGTCGAGCTCAACGCGAGCTTCTACCACCTCCCGTCGCGTGCCACCTTTGAGAGTTGGGCGGCGCGCACACCGCCGGACTTCGTCTTCGCGGTGAAGTTGAGCCGGTACCTGACCCACATCCGCCGGCTCAAGGCACCGCGCGAGCCGATCGAGCGTTTCATGGAGGCGGGGACTGGGCTCGGCTCGCACCTCGGCCCGGTGCTGGTCCAGCTCCCGCCGTCGCTGGAGCGCGACACCGCGGCGCTCGATGCGACGCTCGACGCCTTTCCAGCGGGGACGCGGGTGGCCGTCGAGCCCCGCCACGCGTCGTGGTTCGTCGACGAGGTGCGGCGGGTCCTCGAGCGTCACGGCGCGGCGCTCTGCCTGGCCGACCGGCGCGGCCCGGTCACGCCGCTGTGGCGGACAGCGGACTGGACGTACCTGCGGTTTCACGAGGGCCTCGGCCAGCCCTGGCCCTGCTACGCGGGCGCGGAGATCGAGTCATGGGCCCGCCGGCTCGCCTCCGAGTGGCCGCCGGATGCCGACCGCTTCGTCTACTTCAACAACGACCCCGCAGGCTGCGCGGTCCGCGACGCCGCCGTGGCCAGCCTGATCTTCGCGGAGGTTGGACTGGCCTCCTCCCGCACGCCGCCGCCTGAGGTCGCCCTCGTCGGCTGAGGGGTGCGCCAGCGTCGCAGCGTGCGGGCGATCCGGGACCTGCCTCCTCTCGGGCCTCTTGCGTTGCAGCTGCGGACGCACCTTGCGCCCGATGCGTGATCTCGGCGGCGACGTGAGCTACCAGTGCGCGGACGCCCGCCGCGCACCGCGCGTCCGTACGGCACGCGGTTCCCGCAGGTGTCCGTGCGCGACCAGGCGCGCGCAATGGGCGCTCCTCGACGCGCTCGGGATCGAGACGCTGTCCCTCGTCGTGGGCGGGTCGCTGGGCGGCATGGTGGCGCTCGAGGTGGCGCTGGCGCGGCCAGGCAGCGTGGACACCCTCATGCCCATCGCCGCGCCGGCCGCCACGGGACCCCTGGCCCTCGCCTGGGACCACCTCCAGTTGGAGCTCATCGCGCGACTGGGCGACGAGGGGCTCGACCTCGCCCGGCGCCTGGCCATGACCACCTATCGGAGCGAAGCCGACTTCGACGTGCGCTTCGGTCGACGCCGCGAACCCGACGGGCGCCATGCCGTGACGAGCTACCTCGCGCACCAGGGGCGCAAGCTCGTGGATCGCTTCGACGCCGACACGTACCGGGTGCTCGTGGGGGCGATGGACGGCCACGACATCGGGCGCGGCCGGGGGGACCCGGGCGCGGCCCTCCGCCGGCTGGTCATAGGCGGGACGCGGCTCCTCGGGGTGGGGATCGCGGGCGACATCCTCTTCGGGCCCGCGCAGGTGCGCGAGCTCGTGCGCCTGACCGAGGGGGCCGGCGTCGACCCCGCCTACCGCGAGATCCACTCGAACAAGGGCCATGACGCGTTCCTCGTCGAGTGGGATCAACTCGGCCGGCTCCTGGCCGAGGGGATGCTCCGCACGCAGTCGCCGGCGAGCGCCTGAGCGAGCCTCACCAGCCGATGCGATCCGGACGTGCGCGACGCCCGTCCGGTCACGGCGAGGGTTTGCGGGTGGGGCCCGCTGGTGGATGCATGGGGATGACGAGAGGGCGCAGCACGTTCCCGCGCCGGCGGGCCTTCGGTCCCCATAGTCGGCAAGTTCGGGCTAGCATGGTTGTCCTGTGGCGCCTCGGTGGTTCTCCTGCTCCTGTCCCTGGCGGCGAGCTCGCCGCCCGGAGGAACGCGCCTGAGGCCCTGAGCCTCCAAGAGAACCCCGTCCGGCTCCCCCGTTGATGGAGCCAACGTCCCTCCAGAGCTGCGTCGAGCGAGCGCCGCACCCCTCGTCTGCACCGTCCGCGCCCCTTCCGCATGCTCTTCGAGGCCCCTGCGATGCTGTCATCCCACCGCTCCGTACCCGGGTCAGACGACCCGCCTGGCCCTGCCGCCCCGGCGCCTCCGGTTCCAGACAACACTGAGCCGCTCGCCGTGCTCGCCGGGCACATCGCCGCCGCGGAGGCGACAAGCTTCGGGCGCCTCCCCGACCGAGGACGTGTGGCGGCCCTCGGGGACCGGGTGGTGGGGCTGCTCTTCCCCGATGGTCGCCGCCCGCCCCGCTCCTCGGCCCAGGTGCGGGCCGAGCTCGATGACCTCTGCTCGGAGCTCGGCGAATTGCTCCGCCCGCTGGAGGAGTCGCTGCCGCAGACAGCTGCCGACCTCTGCGAGCCGTTCCTCGCGGCGCTGCCCGAGATCCATCAGCGCCTAGAGCTCGACGCGGCCGCTATCGAGGCCGGAGACCCTGCCGCGCGCAGCGTGTCGGAGGTTGTGCTGGCCTACCCGGGCTTCGCGGCCCTCGCCTTCCATCGCGTCGCTCACGCGCTAGCCGAGCTGGGCGTGCCGTTAGTTCCCCGCATGCTCGCCGAGGTGGCGCACTCCCGCACGGGCATCGACATTCATCCTGGGGCCCAGATCGGCCATTCCTGCTGCATCGACCATGGCACGGGGGTGGTGATCGGCGAGACGGCCGTCATCGGCGACGAGGTCAAGCTCTACCAGGGCGTGACACTGGGGGCCTTGAGCGTGGCCAAGAGCGCCGCCGGCACCAAGCGCCACCCCACCATCGAGGACCGGGTGGTGATCTACGCCAACGCCACCGTCCTGGGCGGCGACACGGTGGTCGGTCACGACAGCGTGATCGGCGGGAACGTGTGGCTCACCCACAGCGTGCCGCCCTATTCGCTCGTCTACCACACCAGTTCGGTCCGGGTGCGGCAGCGTCGCCGAGGCGTCCGAGCCCTCGGACTTCGTGATCTGACGCAGCAAAGGAGACCCCCGTGAAGTACCCGTCCGTCCTCGAGACCATCGGCGACACCCCGCACCTCCGGATCAACCGCCTCTTCGACCCACGGGTCGAGGTGTGGTGGAAGCAGGAGCGGGCCAACCCCGGCGGCAGCATCAAGGACCGCATCGCCCTCGCCATGATCGAGGACGCCGAGGAACGAGGCATCCTGACGCCGGACTCGGTGGTCGTCGAGCCCACCTCGGGCAACACCGGCATCGGCCTTGCCCTCGTCTGCGCCGTCAAGGGCTACCGGCTCATCCTGGTCATGCCCGAGTCCTTCTCGATCGAGCGCCGCAAGATCATGGGCGCCTACGGCGCGGAGCTCGACCTGACGCCCCGCGAGCTGGGCATGCAGGGCGCCATCGCGCGGGCCCAGGAGCTCGTGGCCGAGACGCCCGGCGCCTGGATGCCCATGCAGTTCGACAACCCGGCCAACCCGGCCGTGCACCGGCGCACGACAGCCGCCGAGATCCTGCGCGACTTCCCCGAGGGCCTCGACTACCTCGTCACGGGCGTCGGCACGGGCGGCCACATCACCGGCGTGGCCGAGGTCCTCAAGCCGCGCTGGCCGGGACTCAAGGTGTATGCCGTGGAGCCGACGCTCTCGCCGGTCCTCTCGGGGGGCACCCACTCGCCCCATCCCATCCAGGGCATCGGCGCCGGGTTCATCCCAGGTGTCATGCGGACCGAGCTGCTCGACGGAATCCTGCAGGTGGCGCCCGCCGACGCCATGGCGTATGCGCGGCGCGCGGCGCGCGAGGAGGGCGTCCTCGTGGGCGTGTCCTCGGGCGCCTCGCTCGCCGCGGTCGCGCAGCTGCTGCCGCAGATGCCCGACGGCGCGCGGGTGCTTGACGTTCACCTACGACACCGGCGAAGCCTCTCTCGCGGCCGTCGCGCAGCTGTTGCCGCAGATGCCCGACGGCGCGCGGGTGCTGACATTCATCTACGACACCGGCGAGCGGTACCTGTCCGTGGATGCCTTGTTCGGATAAGACAGCAAAAGTGGGAGGGCGCGGTGCGGGGTGTGGGGCCGTCGCAGGTCCGGTCGGCACGCCCGCCATGACGAGCCGCGGCCGGATCGCCGCTAGGGGACGAGCTTGAACGGCACCTCCGACACGGATCGCAGCAGCGCGTAGGGCCGCCGCTCGAAGGTGGCGACCCGCGTAGCCCCCAGGCGTTCGACCAGGGCGACGGTCAGCGCGTCGGCCAGCGAGCACCGCGGGTCAACCGCCAGCGTGCGCAACTCCCTGGCCCGCGCCAGATCGGCCCGTGTCGGCGCGACCAGGTCGATGGTGCCGGAGACGACGGTGCCGAGGAAAGCATCGGCCGCCGCGGGTCCGAGGGCGCGCTGGAGGACATGCTCGCACTCGGCGAGCGTCACGGCCCCGATGGCCAGCGGCTCGACGACCGCCTCGAACCACGCGGCGGCGGCGGCGTGGTTGAGGTCGGCACGATCGGCAGCTGCGACTACGGCGCTCACGTCGAGAAGGACGGTCAAGGTCGCGGAGTCCCCATCTCGCGTGCAGCGATCCGCCCCGCGTCGAGGGAGAGCCGGCCATGGCCGCTCTGCCCGATGGCGATGAAGGGCAGCCGGCCACGGGGTGTCTCGGACGCGTCGAGGTAGGCACCGATAGCTTCGGCGACCAGCGCCGTCTTCGTCCGGTTTGTCGACCGAGCGAGGCGATCGAGTCGGTCGAGCAGATCGGCCGGCAGCAGGAGGGTCGTCCGCCGGGTGGTCACGGCGGGCCGCCCCGCGATATGACCAGCTCTCCCCTCTTCGGGAGCCATGCGCTCGCCCTCCACCGTTCAGTCATTATATGCCGACATATATGCCTGACTGGACGCAGCCCGTCAAGAGCCCATACGATCGAGGCGCACTCTCGCGGGCTGCCCTCCACTCCCACACCGCATCAGGAGAGGACACCGTGACCGTTCTCGAGCCGCAGCTGCGCATTCCGGGCCCCACCCCGCTGCCCGATGCCGTCCGGGACGCCGGCGCGTGGCAGATGATCAACCACCGCGGACCCGAGTTCGCCGCCTTGATGGGTCGTGTGGTGCCCGCCCTGCAGCGGGGCTTCCGCACCGCCAACAACGTGCTGCTCGTGGGTGCCTCGGGGACCGGCGGTCTCGAGGCGGCCGTGGTCAACCACCTGTCAGCGGGCGACCCTGTGCTGGCCGTCAGCATCGGCGCGTTTGGCGAGCGTTTCGCCAAGATCGCCACGCGCTACGGGGCGGATGTCCGCGTGCTCCCGGTCGAATGGGGACACGCGGCCGAGCCCGACGCGGTGCGACAGGCTGTAGCGGAGATGTCCGCGCGCGGGCGTGCGCCGGTGGCCGTGCTCCTCACCCACAACGAGACCTCCACCGGCGTGACAAACCCGGTCGCGGAGCTGGCCGCGGCGGTCCGCCAGGAAGCCCCCGACGCGCTGCTCCTGGTCGACGCGATCAGCGGCCTCGGCGCCGTGCCGTTCGAGACGGACGCGTGGGGACTCGACATAGTCGTCACCGGGTCCCAGAAGAGCTGGATGGTGCCACCGGGACTGACCATGCTCGCCGTGTCGGCGCGCGCCTGGGAAGCCGCAGAGCGCGCAACCATGCCGCGCTTCTACTTCGATCTTCGGGCGCACCGCGACGCGGCCGAGAAGGGCGCCACGCCTTGGACCCCACCGGTCAGCGTGTGCTTCCAGCTGGACGTGGCGCTCGCCCTGATCGAGGCGGAGGGCTACCCCGCGGTCTTCGCCCGACACGCGGCCTGCGGGGCGGCGACGCGCGCTGGCCTGGAGGCCCTCAGCTTCCGCCTCTTCGCCGAACCGGCGCACGCCTCGAACACCGTGACGGCGGCCTATGTCCCTGGCGACCTCGACTGGAAGGGGTTCAACGCCGACCTACGCCGCCGCGGGCTCGTCGTCGCCGGCGGGCAGGGCAAGCTGACAGGCCAGATCTTCCGCGTGGGACATCTCGGGTACGTCAGCGTCAACCAGATCCTCGCGGCGCTCGACATCCTCGAAGAGGCGCTGCTGGCCGCCGGCAGGTTGCCCGAGCGGGGCGCGTCGCTGGCCGCTGCGGCACGCGCGGCGGACGCGGCAGGTGCACTTGCACAGACGGGAGTTCCGGCATGAGACTGCTCGTCGCGGAAGCCGTCGCGGACGAGGGCGTGGCGCTCCTGCGCGCCCATCACGAGGTCGATGTGCGCACCGGGCTCAGCCGGGAGGACTTCCTCGCTGCCCTCCCCGCATACGACGGGCTGATGGTCCGCAGCCAGGTCAAGGTGGACGCCGAGGCGATCGCGGCGGGGTCGCGCCTGGCGGTCATCGGCCGAGCGGGGGTCGGGGTCGACAATGTGGACCTCGAGGCCGCGACACGCGCCGGCATCGTGGTGGTCAATGCGCCGACCGGCAACACCGTCGCGGCGGCCGAGCACACGATCGCGCTCATGTTCGCCCTCGCCCGCCACGTCGCCGCCGCGGACGCGTCGGTGCGCCGCGGTGAATGGACGCGCAGCGCGTTCACCGGCGTTGAGTTGCGCGGCAAGACCCTCGGCATCGTGGGGCTCGGCAAGATCGGCATGGCGATCGCCGATTGTGCCCGGGGCCTCCAGATGGAGGTCATCGGTCACGACCCGTTCGTGTCCGGCGAGGCCGCCGCGCACCACGGCGTGACAATCCGCTCCTTCCACGACGTCCTGACGGCGGCAGACGTCCTGACCCTCCACGTGCCGAACACCCGCAGCACTCGAGGGCTGATCGGCGCGCCGCAGCTCGCTCGCATGAAACCCACGGCGTTCCTGCTCAACGTGTCACGTGGCTCGGTCGTGGACGAGGCGGCGCTCGCCGCGGCACTGCGTGAGGGCCGCCTCGCCGGTGCCGGGCTCGATGTATACGCGACGAAGCCTCCTACCGGCTCGCCTCTGCTCGACGCCCCCAACACGGTCCTGACCCCGCACCTCGGTGCCTCCACCGCCGAAGCTCAGGTGCGCGTCGCCCGTGAGGCGGCCGAGCAGGTCCTCGACGTGCTCGACGGACGCCCCGCCCGATACGCGGTGAATGCGCCGCTGCTGACACCGGAAACGGCACAGGCACTGGCGCCCTTCCTGCCGCTCGCAGTCACCCTGGGACAGCTGTACGCACAACTCACGACCGGCCCGGCGGCCGAGCTGACGCTCGAGGTCGCCGGCGAGCTCGCGGCCCACGAGACGGGGCCGCTGGCTGCGGCGGTGCTGCGCGGGCTCCTCGAAGTCGGCACCACCGAACGCGTGAACCAGATCAACGCGCCATCCATCGCCCGGGCCCGCGGGATCACCCTCATCGAGCGCAAGCTGCCCGACGCGGGGCCGTTCGCCTCGCTGGTTACCCTCATGGGCGCGACCACCGTCGGCGGCACCGTCGCCGCGGGCGAGCAGCGCATCGTCCGGCTCGGCGACGATCTCGTGGACATGGCCCCCGCGCAGCACATGCTCGTCACCCGTCACCGCGATCGCCCAGGCACCATGGGCCGCGTCGGCCTCATCCTCGGCGAGCACGATGTCAACATCAGCGCCATGCACCTGGCACGGCGGGCTCCCCGTGAGGAGGCCAAGATGATCCTCGCGCTCGATGAGCCAGTGCCGGACGAGGCGGCCGCGGCCATCCGGGCGGATCCCGAGGTGTTGGAGCTGTGGCTCGTGCGGCTGGATCTCGATGGCTGACCGGCCGCTGGCCACCCCGCCGACCTCGAAGCCGTCTCGGTCCTGGTCCACCACGGGAGCCCGGCTGGGTTGCGGAATGGCAGATCGAGGGCATGGGCGGATCCCCCGCTCGCGCCACTCGGCCGGCGGTAGGTCGTCATCGTGACGGGCAGGGTGGCGGACCCTGGCCGATCATCGCGCGGCCCTCGCCCGGGGGCCGGTCCCGGGGTTGCTGGCGCTCTCCGCTCCAGCGCGGCGCCTCGACCGCCGAGCCCATCGCGGGCGTAGGGCTCCCGTGCTCTGCGGCCCGGCCGGACGATCGGCTGCACGAGATCGGTCAAGTCGTACTCTCGCCGGCCAGGACCGACACGGGCAATTGAGGCACCACCGGAGGAGGACCAGCAGTTGGCCAAGCCGAGACGCGTCGAAATCCTCACTGCGGGCGGCGACACACCTGGGCTCAACGCTGCCATCCGTGGCTTCGGCAAGGCGATGGTCGGCCCACATCACATGGAGGTCGCGGCCTTTCGCGACGGCTTCCGGGGTCTGGCCGAAGATCGTCACGTGCGCCTCGATGCGTCCCGCCTGTCGGGCATCCTCACGGTAGGCGGCACCATCCTCGGCACCAGCCGCGACAAGCCCCACCGCATGCTCGTCGATGGGGGAAACGCGACATGACCGCTGTCATCGCGCGCAACTACGAGCGGGCTGGCCTCGAAGCCCTGGTCTGCATCGGGGGCGGTGGAACTCGAAGAACGCGCTGCGCCTCGTGCAGGCGGGGCTCAACATCGTGACGCTGCCCAAGACGATCGACCGCGACGTGGCCCTGACCGACGCCACCATCGGCTTTGCCACCGCCCTGGAGGTCGCCACCGAGGCCATCGACCGGCTCCACAGCACCGCCCACAGCCACCATCGCATCATCGTGGCGGAGCTGATGGGACACCGGGCGGGCTGGCTGACCTTGGCGGCCGGACTGGCCGGCGGGGCCGATGTCATCCTCCTGCCGGAGATCCCCTACCGGGCCGAGGCGATCGCGGAGGCCATCCGGCGGCGCAGCCGGAGCGGCAAGAACTTCAGCATCGTGGCGGTCGCAGAGGGGGCCCGCAACGTCGATGACGCAGCCGCCTATCACGCCGCCGAGCGACGCCTGGCGGACGCGCACACGCCGGCCGACAAGGAGCAGGCCCGGGCGGACCTCACGGCCCTGGAGGCCAGCCATGCCGGCAATTCCCTGCGTCTGGCGCACGAGCTCGAGGAGCTGACCGGTCTCGAGTCGCGGCTCACGATCCTGGGTTACGTGCAGCGTGGGGGCACTCCATCGCCCCTCGATCGGCTCCTGGCCACGCGCCTCGGCCACGCCGGGGCCGAGTGCGTCGCGGCGAAGGAGTTCGGGGTCATGGTCGCCGCGATCGGCGATGACACCCGTCCAGTTCCGCTGGCCGATGTGGCAGGAAAGCGGAGAACGATCCCGGACGACCACGCGTGGATCGCGGCGGCCCGAAACGTGGGGAGTTGTCTCGGAGACTAGGGGGAAGCGGGACCCGCTGGCCGTTCAGGCCCACTTCGGCCTCGAAACCACTGGGAGCTCTGCTGGTCATGTCATCGCGCCGCTTGACAGCAGGTTCGCCGGCCATGGCATGCGGGCGCCTGCCATGGTCTCGAGGTGCGGCGCCACCGCTACTCATCCAACGCTGCGGACGCCGGACAGATCCCAAGGCTTTGCGGCCCTGTTGCTGGTGCCGCTGCCGTCCCGCGAGGACGGACTGGAGCTGCTCGGCCGGGTGATTTGGGGTTACCCGCGATCGCGCCCGCCGTCGGCCGCCCCGGATCCCGCCCTCCCCATCATGCCCTGCCACTCTCCGAGGGGCCGCACTCCAGGCGGCCACGACGGGGGATCGAGCGAGCGCGCGGCCTCGATGGCCGTCTCGATGGTGGTGAAGCAGAGGAGCCCCTCGGCCACCGTCGTCTGGCGAATCCGTCCAGCGTGCAGCCGAACGCCCGACTCGGACGAGGGCGCCGTCACCACGAAGCGCCACTGCGCCTAAGGTGATCGCGGCGAGGATGTCGGGGTCGCGAGTTCCCGTCCTCCCCCAGCCGCCCGACCTCGCGAACGGCGTAGCCCTGGGCACGCAGGGCAGCCATGGTGCCGTCGGTCGCCGCGAACCGGTAGCCAGCAGCCGACAGCGCGGCGGCGAGCTCGACCAAGCGCGGCTTGTCGCGGTCGGCCAGCGACACGAGCACGAGCGCGCCGTCGGGGCCCGGGCAGCGGCGGACGCAGCCCCACCGCCAGAAGCGAACTTCGCCCCGCCGCGCGCGGGTCCTGGTGGATCCCGATCACTTCGCCCGTAGAGCGCATCGCGGGGCCCAGGGTGGGATCCACGCCTCGCAGCTTCGCGGCCGACAAGACGGGGGCCTTGACGGCCGTATAGGGCCGCGGCGGGAGTAGTCCGTCGAGCTGGCCAGCCGAGCGCTTCGAGCGTGGCCCCCAGGGCGATGCGGGTGGCCAGCTCCACCATCGGCACGCCCGTGACCTTGGAGAGGAACGGCACGGTCCGACTGGCCCGCGGGTTGACCTCAAGGAGGAACACGCCGTCCTCGCGCACGATGTACTGGGCGTTGAGTAGGCCGCGCGCGCCCAGCGCCTGCGTCGACGCGCCGCAGGCTCGTCAGGATCAGGTCGCGATCGCCGTCTGACAGCCGGCGCGGTGGGTACACGCCGATCGAGTCACCGGAGTGCACCCCCGCTCGCTCGACATGCTCGATCAGGCCGGGCACGAGCATGCGGGACCCATCGCACACGACATCGACATCGACTTCGATCCCCTCCAGGTACGCGTCGATGCGCACCGGACGATCGGGGTCGACCAGGGCCGCGGCAGCCAGGTGCGCGGCCAGCTCAGCGGGGCCGTAGGCGAAGTCGATGGCGAGGCCGCCGATCACGAAGCTCGGCCGCACGATGACAGGATACCCGACTCGGCGCGCCACTTCCAGCGACTCCTCGACCGAGCTCGCCATCCCCCCTGGCGGTTGGGGGACCCCGAGGCGGTCGAGGAGCGCCGCGAAGCGGGTGCGCTCCTCGGCCTGCTCGATGGTCTCGAGATCAGCCCCGAGAAGCGTCACTCCCGCTTCCGCTAGGGGTGCGGCGAGGTTCAGGGGAGTCTGGCCGCCGAACTGCACCAAGGCGCCAAGCGGCTCTGCCCCGGCATCGGGGTCGTCCTCGGCCCGGATCACCGCGAGGACGCTCTCGAAATCGAGCGGCTCGAAGTAGAGGCGCGACGAGGCATCGAAGTCGGTCGAGACGGTCTCCGGGTTCGAGTTCACCAAGCACGGCCTGCCAGCCACTTGCCCGCAGCGTCTCGGCCGCGCGGACGGCGCAGTAGTCGAACTCGATGCCCTGCCCGATGCGCACGGGGCCCGAACCGACTCACGAGCGCCGCCGGGCGCGCCACGGGCGGCGCCTCGGGTGGCGACCCCGCGGCCGCATAGGTCGCGTAGAAGTAGGGCGTCGCCGCGGCGAACTCGGCCGCGCACGTGTCGACCATGGCGTAGCCGGGCTCCAGGCCCATGAGGTGCCGCTGCTCGGCCACCGTCGCCGGCGGCAGGCCCGTCAGCGTGGCGATGTCCCGGTCGCCGAAGGCGGCCCGCTTGGCCGAGACGAGCAGGGCGTCGGGGACGCGCCCCGT
>CAWIHR010000053.1:0-23951 GCA_963835945.1 uncultured Chloroflexia bacterium | reverse complement strand
GGAAGCATGACGGCACGAGGCACTCGCGAGCCGGCCGGCGACGGACGCGGAGTGCACGAGTTCTTGCGTATCGCCGACGAAGTCGCCGCGGCACTAAGAGACGGCCGTCCTGTCGTCGCACTCGAAATCGACCCTGATCAGCCACGGCTTCCCGTATCCCGAGAACCTGGCGATCGCGCGTGACAGCGAGACCGCCGTGCGCGAGCATGGCGCCGTGCCAGCCACCGTCGCGATCCGCGACGGCCGACTCCTAGTGGGCCTGGCGCCGGACGACCTAGAGTCACTCGCCACCACGCACGGCGTGGCCAAGGTCGCACGATCGACGCTCGCCGCCGCACTGTCACGGGACGGCTGGGGAGCAACCACGGTGTCGGCCACCATGATCGCTGCACACGCAGCTGGAATCGCGGTCTTCGCCACGGAGGTATCGGCGGCGTCCACCGCGGCGCGCTGACCGGCGCCAGTGGCGTGCCAGGCAGTTTCCATATCTCGGCCGACCTCGATGAGCTGGCGCGCACGGACGTGATCGTCGTCTGCGCTGGGCCCAAGCTGATCCTAGACGTCCCGCTGACGGTGGAGGCGCTGGAGACGCGCGGGTTCCCGCTGGTGACTATCGGGTCGGACGAAGTGCCGGGGTTCTGGGCGCGTCGGAGCGGCGTGCGGTCCCCCATCGTCGTGGCGTCCATCGCGGAAGCCGCGCGGGTCGCGGGCACACACCTACGCCTCGCGATCGGGACTGGGATGCTCGTATGCGTCCCGGTGCCCGAGCCGGACGAGGTGCCGCGCGAACGGATCGAGGGCGTGATCAAACGGGCAAGCGCCGAGGCGGGGACGACTGGCGTACGTGGTGCGGACCTCACGCCGTGGCTGCTCGGCCGGATCGCCGACCTCACTGAGGGCGCCTCGGTCCAGGCGAACCTCTCGCTGGTGCGCAACAATGCCCGGACGGCCGCCCAAATCGCGGTGGCTCTCGCTTCCTGAGGCAGCCCGCTCGCGGTCGTCTCCCTGCGTGCCATGGGAGTTGCGCCGAACCGTCAGGTCGTACCACCGCCGGCCGAGCACGGCGTCTAGCCTACGAGGTACCGCAGGTACTCCACCGTCACGCCCGAGAGGATGCCCCGCGTCCAGCTTTCGCCGGATAGCGCCTGGAATGTGGCGACGTCCAAGTCGATGACGCGACCCGGGAACACCTGCTGGTCCGGCCATGTCGTTGGTGCTCCTAATGACATACCGGCCGTGCCAGATGATCCTCACCAGCCAGCGGCCATGATGCGGAACGGCTATGAGGTCCCCGTACCCGGCCGTAGGTCGACGCCCGGCCATATGCGGGCCGGGGCATACCGGCGAGGCTCGTGACACGGCCGGCGAGCTGGAGCGCCATCGGCCTGATCGAGCGGCCCGCGCGACGGGAGCAGGCCGCAGCCGCGACCACAGGGTAGACGACGAAGCCGGTCTTCGGGCCGGCCTGGGCGGCGCTGGCCTGCGTAGGGCGATTGGCGAGCGCGTCCACGCGGGGGCCGGGGCACCAGCCGATGCGGGCATCGCCGGCGTCGGAGCCGGCGGCCCGAACGCTGCAGCGCCCCCCGGGGCCGGGCCGCCCTGCAGCATGAACAGGTCCATCGTGGCTTCGGACCAGAGGCCCGGGACTGGGGGCACGGCGGTTGGCGTCATCTGCCCGATCCGGCCGGCAAGCGGCTGCTCGTGCACCACGCTGATTGCCGGCGGCAACTGGAGCGCGGCTGGAGGCGACATCAGCGTCACGCTGAGGGCTCCGATCGCGGCGAGTTGTCGCGGCGACGTCGCCAGCCGCAGCCCGACAGATGCCGCCAGGCTGAGCGCACGCCGAGCTGTGCCGACGCGACGCCAAGCCGGATCGACGCAGCGCGGACTTGGAACGACGCGGTGCCGAGGCGATGATGCGCGTGCCAAGTCGCCGAGTGGCATCCCGGGGATGCCACGACTCGGCGCCCAGGCAGGTAGTCGTCATTGGGCCGGTGGTCTGCAGGCCCTGGACGGGCTCGGAGGCGGAAAGCCGCGACGGACGGATCCGTTGTGGTCGCGTGGCGGATTCTCCCTAGCGGGCACGTGCCGCGCGCCTCGTGGGCGGTCGCATACCTGACCGGGCGCCGGGCGAGCACAGGGCGCGTCCGCTGCACCTGCGTCCTGTCGGCCGATCGGAAAGGGATGACGTTCCCGGAGCGTCGCGTGCGCGACGCTACTCCCCGTCGAGCCCGGCCCAACGATGCGGCCGGAGGTCGCCGGCAGATGATTAGCCGGCGCCTTACGGCTGGGGGATGGAACAGGGCGTTGCGGCTGCGCGCGCGAATCGCGCCTGCGCGGCACGCCACTCGCTGATCCGGCGGGCAGACTAGGGGAGCGCGATGCTGTCCGGCACGGTGCCCCTAGCCCGGTCGCGCTGGATTGGTGGCGCGTGGTCACCTCGACCCGGCCTCGCTTGTCCAGCGCAGGGTGCTCCACGAGGGCGATGAGGCGGCTGGTCATGAACCGGCCGGTCCGGACCGGTTGGCCGGTGCGGGTCACCTCGCGGACCTCGACCACCCCGCGGGACGTGACGACCTCAATGCGGCGACCGGCCCGCGTGGCGACGATCTCGAAGGTCTGGACCCCCTGTCCGGTGTCGACCACGGCCTCGACTTGATCGCCCTTCACGCTTCAACGATCACCCACCGGTGCCGCGGCTACGGCCGCGAGCGGCAGATTGCCGTCCGTCGCGAGCGTGAGACAGGAGCTCTGGAGACGCCGCGATGCAGGCAGGCGAGGCACGAGGCATAAACGATCTTCTCGACGAGTCACCCTCGAGGGCAGTCCGGAGACGGCCAAGTGGCGGCCCTCAGACGCCGTCGGCGCGCTGGCGGGTCTGGACCGAAATCGCCCGCTACTGCATGAACAGCTGCCCGGCATGCAGCGAGCACTGCCTCGGGGCTCTGCGAGGCGTGGAACCTCGAAGGTGTCGAGCCGGGGCTGGGCGCCGAGCGCCGGCTCGACACCGAGGATGGGCGAACCCGGCGCTGCCCGAGATATCAGCCCTGTCAGCGCTCGGTCATCACCGCCCCGGGACGCCCAGTGCCGCCCGGGCAAGCGCGGACCGCTCAGAGTCAATAGCCCGTGCGGCATGCCAGGAACGAAGCGGGCCTGGCAGGGAGGGCAACAGTGCGCCGCAGTCCGGGCAGCGCCCGCCCCACCGTCCTCGATCGGACTGGCAATCCGTGGCCGGGCGCCGCCCGTCGGCCGCCGGCTGAGACGCCCAGCCGGGCCCGGCGCGTACACCTTCCGCACTCCCTCTGACACGTACCGGCGTCGCGATCACACGATGCCGGTACGCAGGCTCGGCGTCCAGGGTCATGAACCCGTCGGCACGGGATTCGGCGCCGTTGCCCACGAGTGGAGCACGTTCCTGTAATTCGCCCGCTCGAATGCGGACGGGTCCTCCACCGCCGCCTGGCTCGCGCTGCCGCGGAGCTGGGCGACGGATTCGTACTCGCGCTCCGCCATCCAGGCCAGGATCTCAGCCTCGACTCTATGGATGTGACCTGGCCCCTGGCGCAGCAGCGCTGAGGTCATCATCGTGACGTCGGCGCCGACCATGAGGGCCTTGATCGCGTCAGTGCCGTCGTGGATGCCGGACGTGGCCGCGAGCGAGACGCCGGGCGGCAGCTGCGGACGCAGGATCGCGATCCAGCGCATCGGCAGGCGCAGCTCGGACGGACGGCTCAGCTCGAGGCGGGCGACGACGTCGAGCGACTCGAGGTCGAAGTCCGGCTGGTAGAACCGGTTGAAGAGCACGAGGCCGTCGGCACCGGCATCGACGACCCGGCGGGCGAAGCCCGCGAAGGCCGAGTAGTAGGGGCTGAGCTTGACCGCGAGCGGGATGTCGATCGCGGCCCGCACAGCGCCAATCACGTCGAGGTCGCGGGCCTCCATGTCGATCGCGGTCTTCGACGGGTCCGCCGCCACATGGTAGAGGTTGAGCTCGAGCGCGTCGGCGCCCGCCTCCTGCATCAGCCGCGCATAGCGAACCCAGCCGCCCGGAGTACTGGCGTTGAGGCTCGCGATCACGGGGACGGCGACCTGCGCCTTGATCCGCCGGAGGCGGTCCAGGTACTGATCGCCGGTTCCCGCGTACGAGCTGATGGCCGGGAAGTAATCGAGGGCCTCGGCGAACTGGTCGCTCCCCGCCTCGAGCGACCGGTTGAGCTCGATCTCTTCCTCGAGGATCTCCTCCTCGAAGAGCGACGGCAGGACGATGGCGCCGACGCCGGCCTCGTCGAGGAGCCGGGCGTTGCCCGGCTCGTTGTTCACTGGGGAGGCCGACGCGACGAGCGGGGAACGCAGCTCGAGGCCGAGATAACGGGTGCTCAGGTCGACGGTCACGTCTCGTCTCCCGTGTCGGTGGGCTCTGCCAGACCGCCCGCAGGCTGCGGCAGCGAACCAGGGCCGTAATGGATGTGCGGCACGCTGCGGCGCATCGCAGCGAGCTGCTCGTAGTAGCGCCAGCGCTCGTTGACGTCGGCCTGGCCGAGCTCGGCGAGCTCGGCGGCCCGCTCGGGTTGCGTTCGGGCCAGGATCGAGAACCGGGTCTCGTCGGCGACGAAGTCGCGGAGCGGGATCGACGGCTTGGCCGAGTCGAGCTTGAAGGGCTGGCCGTCCTCGATTTCGCTCGGGCGGAAGCGGTACAGCGGCCAGTAGCCGCTCCTGGTGGCATCGCGCTGGTGCGACATCGACCGTTCCATGTCGATGCCGTGGGCGATGCACGTGCTGTAGGCGATGACGAGCGACGGCCCCGGCCACGCGTCGGCCTCGAGGAGCGCCTTGGTGGTCTGCAGGTCGTTCGCCCCCATGGCGACTTGGGCGACGTAGACGTTGCCGTATGAACGGGCAACGGCTCCGAGGTCCTTCTTCTCGGTGGGCTTGCCCGCGGCCGCGAACTTGGCAACGGCGCCACGCGGGGTGGCCTTCGATGCCTGGCCGCCGGTATTCGAGTAGACCTCCGTATCGAGCACGAGGACGTTGACGTTCCGGCCGGAGCTCAGGACGTGGTCTAGCCCGCCGTAGCCGATGTCGTAGGCCCACCCGTCGCCGCCGACAATCCAGATGCTCTTGGGGACGAGGTCGCCGGCGAGGGCGAGCAGTTGTCGGGCGTCGGACGCGGCTGCGCCGTCGACCCGGCCGAGCGCCTCGCGGAGCTTCTCCACGCGGTCGCGCTGGAGGGCGATCTCCGCGTCGGTCGTCCCGTCGGCATCGAGGATGTCGCGGGCGAGCATCTCGCCGACCATCGGCGCCAGCCGCTCGAGGAGTGTTCGGGCGTGGTCGGTCTGTGCGTCGAGCGCGAGGCGCATGCCGAGCCCGAACTCGGCGTTGTCCTCGAACAGCGAGTTGTTCCAGGCCGGTCCGCGGCCCTGGGCGTTCACCGTCCAGGGGGTGGTCGGCAGGTTGGCGCCGTAGATCGACGAGCAGCCTGTCGCGTTAGCCACGATCATCCGGTCGCCGAACAGCTGGGAGGCGAGCTTTAGGTACGGGGTCTCGCCGCAGCCGTTGCATGCGAGCGAGAACTCGAACAGCGGCTCGAGCACCTGGGCGCCCTTGATCGTGTCGTGCGCGATGAGGCTCCGGTCGAGCGGCGGAATGGACTGGAAGAACTCCCAGTTCGGGCGCTCGAGGTCGCGGTAGGCGTCCGCCAGCTCGAGGTTGATCGACTTGTGCCGGACCTCTGTCTTGCTCTTAGCCGGACACACGTCGACGCAGACGCCGCAGCCGTTGCAGTCGTCTGGCGCAACCTGGATCGTGATCCGGTGGTCGACGAGGTCGCGAGACTTGAACTCCTTGCTCTGGAAGCCGGCCGGGGCGCCCGCGACGGCAGCCGCCGGGAAAACCTTCATCCGGATGGCCGCGTGCGGGCAGACCATGGCGCATTTGCCACAGTCGATGCAGATCGATGGATCCCAGATCGGAATCTCATGAGCGATGGCCCGCTTCTCGAAGGCGGTCGTGCCAGTGGGGAACGTCCCGTCCACCGGAAACGCGCTCACCGGCAGCAGGTCCCCCCGACCCGCCATCAGCTCCGCCGTGACGTTCCTGACGAACTCTGGTGCGCCGGCCGGGACAACGGGCGGGATCGGAGCGCCGGTGGCGGCCGTGCCGAGCGCCACCCGGTTCAGCCGCTCGATCGAGCGGTCGATGGCGGCGAAGTTGCGCTCAACCACGGCCTGGCCGCGCTTGGCGTAGGTCTTCTCGACGTTCGCCTTGATGCGGGCGATCGCGTCGGCCGCCGGGAGCACGTTGGCGAGGTGGAAGAAGCAGGGCTGCATCACCGTGTTGATGCGGTTGCCCATCCCGACCTCGGTCGCGACGGCGGATGCGTCGATGACCCAGAGGTCGATGGACTTCTCGATGAGTTGCTGCTGGACCTCGCGAGGAAGGTGCTCCCAGACCTCGGTTGGGCCATACGGCGAGTTCAGGAGGACAGTGGCGCCGGGCTTCGCGAACCCGAGGACGTCCGTCTTCTCGAGGAGCCCGAACTGGTGGCAGGCGACGAAGTCCGCAGCGTCGATCAGGTAGGCTGACCGGATCGGCTCGGGTCCGAACCGCAGGTGCGAGACCGTGAGCCCATTGGACTTCTTCGAGTCGTACACGAAGTAGCCCTGGGCGTGGAGATTGGTCCCCTCGCCGATGATCTTGATCGAGGCATGGTTGGCGCCCACAGTGCCGTCCGAGCCGAGGCCGAAGAAGACCGCCTGGACCTCGCCCGCGGGTCGCGGCCGCCGGAACTCGGTGTCGATCGGAAGGCTGAGGCGCGTCACGTCGTCGTAGATGCCGACGGTGAAGTGGCGCTTCGGCCGCTCGCTCGCGAGCTCGTCGAACACTGGCTTGATCATCCCCGGCGTCACCTCCTTGGAGGCGAGGCCGTAGCGACCGCCGATGACCCGGGGCATCGTCGCGAAGGGCGGCTCGTCCCCGTCCATCCGCTCGGCGATCGCGGTGACGACCGCCTGGTAGAGCGGCTCACCGACCGCGCCCGGCTCCTTCGTCCGGTCGAGGACCGCGATGGCCCGCACGGTGGACGGCAGGGCAGCAACGAACTGGTCGACGGGGAACGGCTGGAAGAGGCGGACCTTCAGGACGCCGACACGCGCGCCCGCGGTGTTCAGCGTGTCGACGGTCTCCTCGACGGCGCCCATGGCCGATCCCATCACGACGACGACGCGGTCCGCGTCGGGCGCCCCGTGGTAGTCGACCAGCCCGTAGCGCCGACCGGTCCGCGCGGCCAGCTCGTCCATCACCCCCTGGACAATGCCAGGGACGGCTAGGTAGTACGGGTTCGACGCCTCGCGCGCCTGGAAGAAGGCGTCCGGGTTCTGGGCCGTGCCGCGCACGACGGGGGCATCAGGTGTCAGGCGGCGGCTGCGGAAGGCCAGGACATCCTCGTCGCGCACCAGGGCCCGCATGTCGTCCTCGGTGACGAGCGCGATCTTGTTGATCTCGTGCGACGTGCGGAAGCCGTCAAAGAAATGGAGGAACGGCACACGGGCCCGGAGCGTGGCCGCGTGTGCCACCAGGGCGAAGTCGTGGGCCTCCTGGACCGAGCCGGCGGCCAGCATCGCCCAGCCGGTGGACCGGGCGTGCATGACGTCGCTGTGGTCGCCGAAGATCGAGAGCGCGTGGGTGGCGATCGTGCGGGCCGACACGTGGATGACCGCGGGCGTCAGCTCGCCCGCGATCTTGAACATGTTCGGGATCATCAGGAGGAGCCCCTGTGACGCCGTGAACGTCGTCGCCAGGGCCCCCGTCTGGAGCGCGCCGTGCATCGCGCCGGCCGCGCCGCCCTCGGACTGCATCTCGACGACGTCGGGCACGGAGCCCCAGAGGTTCGGGCGTGCCGCCGCCGCCCAGTCGTCGGCGTGCTCCGCCATCGGCGAGGCGGGAGTGATCGGGAATATCGAGATCACCTCGCTCAGCGCGTAGGCGACCCGAGCCGCCGCCTCGTTGCCGTCGAGGCATTCCCAACGCTGATCCATCCACGAGCCTCCTCGGGGTCGAGCCGTCGTCCTGGCCGGGAACCCGCCGAGCCCGAGAATGGGAACGACGGACAGGGCGCTAACAGCGGCATGTCACAGCCAAGCATCCGCGCCCATGCGGACGACACGATAGGGTTGCGCGAAGTCACGGTGCTGCACCAGAGCCGATCCGCCCTCCACAACTGTGTCGAGCGGGGGGTTCAGGGGCCCATCGGCATTCACAGCGGCTCCTCGGGGGTCGCGCGTCGAGGATCGCGGGCCGCCCGGCCCTACGATGCGGCCCGCAGGCGATCCCAGCGAAGCCGGCCTCGTCGTGCCCGCCGCACTGTGTTAGCCTCGGCCCTCAGCTACCACCGTGAGCTCACCCATCGCGCCCAGCCGCGACCGGTGAGCGCGCATGTTCGCGTGCGTTCCTACCTTGGCGGCACGCTGGGAGCCGCGCATGATGGCAGGTTGGCTTCCATGAGCCAATGAGACGGGAGCCCCCTCCACGTGAACATGCAGACATCAGCCTCGCCGGAACGAGGCGATTTCATTCGGGAGATCGTGGCCGCCGACCTGCGAGAACGCCGGCGCCAGATGATCGTCACCCGCTTTCCGCCGGAGCCGAACGGCTACCTGCACATCGGTCACGCCAAGTCGATCTGCCTGAACTTCGGAATTGCGCGCGAGTTCGGCGGCCGCTGTCACCTGCGCTTCGATGACACGAACCCCGCGAAGGAGGAGCAGGAATACATCGACGCAATCCAGGCGGACGTTCGCTGGCTGGGGTTCGACTGGGGCGAGCACCTATATTTCGCGTCTGACTACTTCGAACAGCTCCACGGGTGGGCCGTCGACCTCATCCGGGCCGGGAAGGCCTACGTGGACGACCTCTCGGCGGACGAGATCCGCGAGCATCGGGGCACGCTGACCGAACCCGGCCGGGATAGCCCCTGGCGAGACCGGCCGGTCGAGGAGAGCCTCGAGCTCTTCGCGCGGATGCGGAACGGCGAGTTCCCCAACGGCGCACATGTGCTGCGTGCCAAGATCGACATGGCCTCCCCAAACATCAACCTACGAGACCCGGTGCTGTACCGCATCGTGCATTCTGCGCATCCGCGCACCGGCGACGCGTGGTGCATCTACCCGACGTACGACTTCGCGCACGGCCAGTCCGACGCGATCGAGGGCATCACCCACTCGATCTGCACGCTCGAGTTCGAAGACCACCGGCCGCTCTACGATTGGCTTATCGAAAACCTTCCGGTGCCTTCTCACCCGCGGCAGTACGAGTTCGCACGGCTGAACCTGACGCACACCGTCCTCTCCAAGCGGGTCCTCCTGCGCCTCGTCAACGAGGGGTACGTGCGCGGTTGGGACGATCCACGGATGCCCACGATCACGGGCCTTCGTCGTCGCGGCTTCCCCGCTGAGGGGATACGCGATTTCGCGGCCATGATCGGGGTGGCGAAGAGCGACAGTGTTGTGGAGATGGGCATGCTCGAGCATGCGGTGCGCGACGTCCTCAATCGGAATGCTCCCCGTCGTCTCGCTGTCCTGCGGCCGCTTAGGTTGGTCATCGAGAACTACCCCGACGGACAGGTCGAGGAGATGGACGTCGTCAACAACCCGGAGGACCCGTCGGCCGGTCACCGCAAGGTGCCCTTCGCGCGCGAACTGTGGATCGAGCGCGATGACTTCATGGAAGATCCTCCGGCGAAGTTCTTCCGCCTGGCCCCGGGTCGGGAGGTGCGTCTCCGGGCTGCATACTTCGTGACGTGTCGCGAGGTCGTTAAGGGCCCGGCCGGAGAGGTCGTGGAACTGCGATGCACGTACGACCCGGCCACTCGAGGTGGGGATGCACCCGACGGCCGGCGGCCCAAGGCGACCCTCCACTGGGTCTCGGCCGATCACGCGATCCCCGCGGAAGTTCGGCTGTACGACCACCTCTTCACCCGCCCAGATCCCGGAGCGGACGGCAGCGACCTGTTCGCGGACCTGAACCCAAACTCCGAGAAGGTGCTCCCTGACTGTTTCGTGGAGCCGATCCTCTCCACGATCCCGACGGGCGAGACTGTGCAGTTCGAGCGACTCGGCTACTTTTGTCTGGACCCCGACTCGGCGCCCGGCCGCCTCGTGTTCAACCGCACGCTCACTCTCAAGGACACGTGGGCCAAGCTCCAGGCGCAGGGCCGGCAGGACACCTGAACCTCGCGGGGACGACGCCAGCCCCATGCGGTCGGGGCGCGGTCAGCCGCGCCGTCCGACACCGGGGCCCGCGTGCGGCGCTCCAGCCACCGACGCCGACAGCTCTAACTGGGCGTGGTCATCCGTTGTGAGCGGATCCCAAATCCACCCCTCTGCTACGATCTAGCTCTGAGCCGGTGGCGAGTGGCCTAACGGTAAGGCACCTGACTCTGGATCAGGGGATTGAAGGTTCGAATCCTTCCTCGCCAGCCACTCTCTGAGCGTGATCCGAAGCTCTGGCGCCCGTCGCCAGAGCTTCGGCGCTTCCTCTGCAGCAGATCTTGTAGCAACGCGGCTCACGGGGTCGCGGTAAGAACCTCGCCCATCCGCACCGCAGCGTCCTCGACGAGGGTCGGGATGACATGGGTGTACACGTCGGCCGTGGTGGCGAGCTGGCTGTGGCCCAGGATCTCCTGCACCACTCGGAGCGGGACGCCCTGCGCAAGAAGAAGACTTGCGCAAGCATGTCGGAGGTCGTGGAACCGCTGTCGCCGGATCCCCGCAGCCTCAAGGGTCCGCTGGAATCGGCGGGTTACGGGCCATCGCTTCTGCGGCTCGCCGATCTCGTTAGGAAACACATAGTCGAGGTCATGCCAAGCTGACCCAGCCGCGAGTCGCTCCTCGAGCTGGCGACGGCGGTGCTCTCGTAGGACGGAGGCGACCGGAGCCGGCATGGCGAGGGTTCGGCAACTCTTCGTGGTCTTCGGTGCCAGAAGGAGGGGCGTCCGGCCCAAGAACTGGAGCGAGTGGCGGACAGTGAGCCTCGCGGCCTGAAGGTCGAGATCGGACCAGCGAAGGCCGAGCGTCTCTCCCTGGCGGAGCCCCATGGCGATCGCCACCGTGTAGAGAGCCTCCTCCCGCGTGCCCTGGACGAAGGCAAGGAGGTGTCGTACCTCGCCCGGCGTCAGCGGGGCAATCTCCGGACGGCGGACCCGGGGTCCCTCGACGAGCCGGGCGACGTTGCGCGGGACGAGGCCCCACTTCTCGGCGTGGCCGAGGGCGCGACGAACGATGGCGTGGATGTACTGAACAGTCCGTGGCGACAGGCCGCCTGACAGCTTCCGGCCGAGGAGCTGGTAAATCTCAGAGGCTGTCAGCCGCGTCAGGGCTATCGACCCAAGGTCGGGGCGGACGTGGAGCCGGAGTGTGTCCGAGTAGCTCACGAATGTCCTGGGCCGCACGGTCGGCCTAATCGCCTCCAGCCACTGGTCAAGGAACGTCCCGAACGCCAGGCGCGCTGACCCGGGCTCCACTCCTTGCTGGGCCTCGCGGAGTGCGACGCCCAGGCGATCCCGAACCGCTGACCTCGTTCGGCCGTAGAGAAAGTGGGGTCACGTCCCATACCGTGGTGTCACAGCGCAGGTGGCCGATAACGAGAACGGCCACCGCGTCATCCTCGCGTCGTCTGGCTAGGAACCGACGACATGGAGGGGCACCACGATGGCCACAGACAGGATGGCCGTGCTCGACACGGTGCGCAAGGCGATCGCCACTGGCGACACCGACTTCCTGCGCGAGGGGGTGCGCGTGCTCGCCCAGGCGGTGATGGAGGCCGAGGTCACCGAGCTCACGGGGGTGCCACACGGCGAGCGTGACCCGGAGCGCCGGCTGACCCGCCGCAACGGCTATCGCGAGCGACGCTGGGACACTCGGGTCGGCACCGTCGAGCTCGCCATTCCGCGCGTGCGCGACGGCAGCTACTTCCCGAGCCTTCTTGAGCCCCGTCGACGCGCCGAGCGGGCCCTCCTCGCGGTGATCCAGGAGGCCTATGTGCTGGGGGTCTCAACCCGCCGGGTGGAGGATCTGGTGGAGGCCCTCGGCATCGCCGGGATCAGCAAGAGCGAGGTCAGCCGCATCTGCGCCGCCCTCGACGCCGAGGTGGAGGCCTTCCGGCATCGCTCGCTCACAGGTGAGCGCTACCCGTATGTGTTCCTCGATGCCACCTACGTGAAGGTGCGGGACGCTGGGCGGGTCGTCAGCATGGCCTGCCTGGTGGCCATCGGGGTGGCCGCCAGCGGGGAGCGCCGCGTGCTGGGCCTCGACCTCGCGGCCGGCAACGACGAGGGCAACGCCTGGTCAGGCTTCGTGCGTGGCCTGTTGGAGCGCGGTCTCTGTGGCGTGCGCCTGGTGATCAGCGACGCCCAGCGAGGGATCGTGGAGGCCGTGCACGGCCAGCTGCTCGGCGCGGGGTGGCAGAGGTGTCGCGTGCATGCCACCCGCAACTCGCTCGATCTCGTGCCCCGCGGCTCCCAGGACATGGTGGCGGCCGCCATCCGCAGCATCTTCGAGCAGCCCGATGAGCACTCGGCATCTGAACAGCTGCGTCGGGTGGCGGACGGCCTGTCTGCCCGCTTCCCGATGGTGAGCGAGCTGCTCCTCGATGGCGAACCCGACCTCCTCGTGCACTTCACCTTCCCCGAGGCCCATCGCCGCCAGATCAGGAGCACCAACCCTCTCGAGCGCCTGAACAAGGAGATCAAACGCCGCACCGCCGTCGTCGGCATTTTCCCGACGCGCGCCAGCGTGCTCCGCCTCGTCGGCATGGTCCTCGCCGAGCAGGATGACGAGTGGCAGGACGGACGGCGCTACTTCAGCCCCGAGTCGATGGCCTTGATCGACGCGCTCCCTCACGAGGAGGTGCCGGCGTTGCTGATGGCGAGTTAAGTGAGCGCGAGGATGACGCACTGTGACACCACGTCCCGGGACTTGACCGAAAGTGGCGGCGGCCGTCGGCGCCACTGTAGGCGCCGACCCATAGGCTGTCGCTCTGGCGCTGGTAGATCGAGCCCTCGCCTCTACCTCGACGGGACACTTTCGCTTACCCCTGCGCTCCCATCTTGTGAGAGTGCTGGCCCGGTAGGTTCCGGCCTCTCGACGGCCGAGCCCAAGGCCGGAGATTCCCCAACGTTGCGTTTCAGTTGGTCGACCAACGCCCGAAGTGCCGCTCCCTTGTACCCAGGAACGGGCAACCGGGCGAGGCGGCGTCGCATCTTGCGCCGCACCGACCGCAACCCGCGCTCCCGAGCCACCTCCAGCCGAGCTCGCGCATCGACCCACTTCTCGACCTCCGCCCATTCGAATACGTCGTCGGTGTCGAACGTGTGGGCAAGGTCGATTGCGCGGGAGGCCAGAAGGCCCTCGTAGGCCTCATGCGCCTTGATGCTGCGCCAGGGGCGCATAGCTAGGTAAAGATCGAGGTCATCTGTCGAATTGTCGGTGGAGGTGCGGCCCTCATACCAGCGGGCGAGGCGATAGATCGACCAGGGGGGCAGGTCCGGCGCAGCTCGAGCGACCGCCACGATCCATTCCGCCGTCCTGGCGCTGATGCCACGGCTCGGGTTGCCCGTGACGCGCACCAGCGCGCCAAGGCAACCAAGAACCAGGCGAGCATCGTCGCCTTGGTCGAGCGCGAGTGTCCAGCGTGCCGTAGGCCCATGGCGGGCCCGCGACTCCTGGACCTTGCGCTGAACGGTTCGGAGGCTGACCGCCTCCCCCGGGAACTCGTCGCGCACAAGTCCGTGTATGGCCTTCGAATTGAGGGCGCCCTCGTCAGCGAGCTCCCTGATCTTGTCTTCGACCCTTCGCGGCAGACGTTGGCGACGTCTCGGAACCGGTGGCGGTAACGTCGCGTCTTTGGCACTGTTGACTTCATATGTATGGCGCGCGCTGCCCTTGTTGATCCCATCCATAAGTCGCATCATAGACGCACCGGCGCGGACCCGCAAGGGCTGGAGCGAACGCACACGAGGTCAGTTGAGCGGAGATGGATCGCCTTCTCACCCCGGCACAGGCTGCTGAGACCTTGGGCTGCCGCAGAACCATGATCTTCGCGCTCATCTCCCACGGCGACCTTGCGTCGTTCAAGCTGGGCCGGCTGCGTCGGATTCCTGCTTCTGCGGTCGAGGCGTACATCGGGAGGCGCCTCGCGGACGCGAGGACGCACGGCGACCCTCGATCCGAACAAGAGATCTGCGCCCCGATGGACGGTGGACGGCGTGTCGACGATCGGCAGGCGTCTGACGCACTGGTGCGAGATGACTAACGGCGTGCGACGTCGAGCGACCATCGGCGCAGCGCGGGAGGTGGTCGCGGGCCGCCACATGCGGTCTCGCGTGACACACCCGCGAGGCGTGGGCCAGGGTCGTGCCCCGGCGAGCAGCTGCGGTCGGGGGGCAGCTGGGCCGCTCACACCCTGTATCAGGTACTCTCGCCGGTCAGGCGCGTTTCCTCCGATGCCATTTACCGAACCAGCTCCCCGCGCATGTCGGGCGGAAGCCGCACGGGCACGCGTGCCGGTGAGGCGGACACCGTCGCTCGGCGCGTCGTCGGGGCGAACACGTGACGCCTGAGGAGATCGCCTTCATCCGGGGTTGGAAAGGCCCGCCTGATGAGATCTACTTCGCTCGGCTGCAAGCACTCGGTCAGGTGCCCGCCGCCACCGACGATCAACGCCCGGTCGCGCCAGGAGGGCCAAGCAGCGAGCAGGAGGCGGACAGGCCCCTCGAGACGTGGGACGTGCCGATCCCGCTCTCGTTGGTCGCAAGCGTGCCGGGCTTCCCGACAGGTGCACTGCCAGGGTGGCTGCGGGAGTTCGTGGAGGCCGAGGCGGTCGCGGTTCAAGTGCCCCCCGACATGCCCGCCATGTTCGCCCTGGGCGCGATAGCCGCCGTCGCTGCCGGCCGAGTTGAAGTCGAGCCGACGGAAGGCTGGCGCGAGGGGGTCAACCTGTTCCTGATCGTCGCTATGGAACCGGGCAGCCGTAAGAGTGCGGTGCACCGCGACGTCATGGCGCCGGTCCGCGAGTTCGAGCGCCTGCTGGTCGAGGCAGCCCGGCCCGATGTCGCCGAGCAGGCGACGATCCGACGCATCGCGGAGCAGACCCTTGCCCGATCCGAGAAGGCTGCGGCGGGGGCGAAAGACCCGGATGCTCGGCTTGCCCTGCAGAACGACGCTCGGATGGCAGCCGCCGCGCTCGAGCGCCTGGAGGTCCCAAGCGCACCGCGCCTGTCCACGACCGACGCTACTCCGGAGGCCCTGGCCACGCTGCTGCACCAGAACCGCGGCAGGATGGCCCTTATCTCGGCCGAGGCCGGCGTATTCGGGGTCATGGCGGGGCGCTATGGACAGGGTGGGCCACCGAACCTCGATGTCTACCTGGCCGGCCACGCGGGCGATCCCATCCGGGTCGACCGACGTGGCCGGCCGACTGAGTTCGTCGACCATCCAAGCCTGACGGTTTGCCTCGCCAGTCAGCCTTTCGTGCTGCGCCAGGCAGCGCAGATCGCGGATCTCTCTGGCCGCGGTCTACTCGATCGATTCCTCTATTCCCTCCCAGCCGACAACGTCGGGTACCGCCAGATCACGCCGCCGCCGGTTGCCAGCGTGGTGAGGCAGCGCTTTGACACGAGCATTCGCGCGCTGGCGGCTGCTCTTGAGAACAGAGCTGATCCGCTCGTTCTTCATCTGACCATCGACGCGGGCCGTCTCCTGACGGCGTGGCGTGCGATCCTGGAGCCACGGCGTCGACCCGATGGCGACCTCGGCGGCGTGATGCAGGGCTGGAGTTCCAAACTCGACGGGGCCACGGTGCGGATCGCAGGCCTCCTACATCTCGCCGCGACCGTCGAGAACGGCGCGAACGCGCCGATCGAGGCTTCAACAATGGGGGCCGCGATTGAGATTGCCGGCTACCTCATCACCCACGCGCGCGCTGCGTTCGACCATATGGGCACCGATCGACACCGCGATGCGGCCATCAGGCTCGTAGCTTGGCTGCAGCGCCACGGGCGAACGGAGTTCTCGAAGCGTGAGGCACACACTGCCAACGAGTCGCTATTCCGACACGCTGTCGACCTCGACCCGGCTCTGCATCTCCTGGAGGAAGGCGGCTACATTCGCCGGCTCGAGTCCGACAGACGCCCTCAGGGCGGTCGCCCGTCGCAGCGGTTCGCGGTCAACCCGCACCTGCAGAACCGGACACAACCTGCAGTACGCGCCAACCAAGGAGGTTTTGTCGGTTTTGCAGGTTCTGTCGCTCGCCACACGTTGAAAGTGCCTGCACCCCATGCGGCGGACCACGCGCTGAACGAGGATGACCCGTGGTTCAGGGCCCCGCTGCCCGAGCTCCCGGATGGCTGGCCAGGGCGAACGGAATGGGACGCCTGATGGTGCTCGGGGGGCCTTCCGGGGTGCTGTCGGATGGCTACCACCTCCGCGCCGCCGACGTCGCGTTACCCATCGCCGTGATGCTGCCGAAGTTGTCAGTGGACCGGCGCGTCGTGGTTCACCGAGATCGGCGCTTGCCCGAGCTGCTGCGGCTGAAGCTCACCGAGCCGACCAGGGACGGCCAAGCGACGCTACGGGTGAACCCGTGCGTGCGGAATGCCGGCCGCGACGCGGTGATCGAGCTCGACGAGCAGGTGTGGGCATGGGTGCGCCGCTGCTTCCCGGCCAACGTGGCGGAACCCAAGGCTACCAGGGGACGATCTATCCCGTGGTTGAGCGAGGCGACCGGCTCGTGCTCGTGTCCGGGTTTGCCACCTTCGCCGCCCTCCGCGAGGCGGGCGCTCGGTGGGTCACGGTGTACGTCCTCGACGCCGCCGATGAGCGCGAGCTCCTGGAACTGGCCGGCGTGCTTGCCGTGAGCAGCGGCTCGTGAACCAGCGGCGGGTCGGTGACCGATGATCGCGTTCGCCTGCGGCTGGGTGAGTGGGTGCTGGGCGCCGCTCAATCTGGTGCCCCCAGCGCGACCATGGCAGCCACCCTGCGTTTCCGGACCCACCTCCTCTGGCGGCGGACAGGGACACAGCCGGCGTCCCGCCTTGGATGAGCCGGAGGTGACCACGTGAGCGCGCTGCCCGCCCCGACGCTGGAGCGAGCCACGTTCCGTACCAGCCGGCTGCTCGACTTCTGCTCCCGCAAGGAGCTGATCGCGCAGACCGGGCACGGTGAGGACGAGTGGCCCCTCGTCGCGCTGAAGGAGCTGGTCGACAACGCCCTCGACGCCTGCGAAGACGCCGGTGTCGCGCCGATGGTCACGGTCGCGGTCGACGAGGGTGGGATCGAGGTCGCCGACAACGGCCCAGGACTGCCGGCCGAGACGCTCGACGGCGTGCTCGATTTCTCGGTCCGGGTCTCCAGTCGGGAGGCCTACGTGGCCCCCGACCGGGGAGCTCAGGGCAACGCGCTCAAGACGATCATCGCCATGCCCTTCGTGCTTGATGGCACTGAGGGAAGCGTCGAGGTAGAGGCGGATGGCCAGCGGCACTCGATCACTCTGACGGTGGATCGCATCCGCCAGGAGCCCATGATCGAGCACCGCGTGGCGCCCTCCGATGTAACGACGGGCACCGTGGTGCGGGTCCACTGGCCCGATGCAGCTTGCTCAACCCTCGTCGACAGCTGCGACCACTTCTTACAAGTCGCCCGCGACTACACGGTCGTGAACCCACACCTCACGCTCGTGGCCAGCTGGTTCGGCGAGCGCCGCGAGATCGCAGCCACCATGCCCGGCTGGGCCAAATGGCGACCCCGCTACCCGACTTCGCCGCATTGGTATCGGGTCGACCATCTGGAACGCTTGGTGGCCGCCTACCTCGCCCACGACGCCGACCACGGGCGAGAGCGCACGGTGCGCGAGTTCGTGGCGGAGTTCCGTGGCCTCTCCGGCACCGCCAAGCAGAAGGCCGTTCTGGGGGCAACCGGCCTCCAGCGGGCGCGCCTCTCTGACCTGTGGGATGCCGGTCCAGACGCGATGAGTCGTCTGCTGGTCGCGATGCAGGCGCCCTCCCGGTCAGTCAAGCCCGCCGATCTCGGCGTGATCGGACGAGCGCACCTGGCCCAGCGTCTCGAGGAGATGGGCTGCGTCATGGAGAGCTTCGACTACCGCAAGGCCGAGGGCGTGGACGACGGTGTGCCCTGGGTCGTCGAGACGGCCTTCGGGTGGCTGGGTGAGGGCTCCACCAGCGACCGCCGGCTGGTAACCGGGGTCAACTGGTCGCCCGGGATCGTCAACCCGTTCCGCCAGGTGGGTCCCTACGGCCGCAGTCTCGACTCAATCCTCGAGCAGCAACGGGCCGGACGCTGGGAGCCCGTCGTGCTGGTCCTCCACCTGGCCTGCCCCCGCGTCGAGTACACGGACCGCGGCAAGTCGGCCGTCGTGATCGGGGGCTCCGGTGGGCTTGACACCGCCATCAGCGAGCTCGTCGTCGGCGTGACGAAGAAGTGGGCCAAGCAGCGCAAGGCAGAGGAGCGGAGCCTCTCAGCGGAAGCCCGTCGCCGCTCCGTCTTCCGACGCGCCCGCTCCACGATCAAGGACGCCGCCTACGAGATCATGGAGACGGCGTACCTGAAAGCGTCCGGCAACGGGCGTTTACCCGGCCAATGCCCGCCAGATCATGTACGCCGCCCGGGGCTACATCCAGGAGCAGACCGGCGAACTGCTCCAGGACAACTACTTCACGCAGACCCTGCTGCCCGACTACATCGAGGAGTACGGCGTCAGCTGGGACGTCGTCTTCGACGCCCGCGGCCACTTCACCGAGCCCCACACCGACACCCGCGTTCCTCTCGGGACGCTCGCGGTGCGGGGGTACCTCCACGACGTCACGCGCCACAAGGTCGGCGACCCGGCCGCCGTGTCAATCCGCTCGAGCTTCCCGACGATGGGACCAGTCAATCGGTTCGGTGCCCTCCTGTTCATCGAGAAAGAGGGCTTCGACCAGATCCTCCGGGCCGCCCACATCGCCGCGCGCTTCGACATCGCGGTGATGTCCACGAAGGGCATGTCGGTCACCGCGAGTCGGCATCTGATCGAGGAGCTCGGGGTTCCCGTGTTCGTGCTCCACGACTTCGACCAGGCGGGCTTCTCCATCCTCGGCACGCTGCGCCGCTCGACCCGCCGGTATGCCTTCACGCGCAAGGTGAAGGTGATCGACCTGGGCCTCACCCTCACGGACACCGAGCACTACGGACTCGAACCCGAGAAGCAGAGGCTGACCCAGAGCCCGTGGACGCTGTTCCGGAACGGCGCCTCGGCCGCCGATGTCGCGTTCTTGTCGCGCGGTCAGCGCGTGGAGTTGAACATGCTGTCGAGCGACGAGCTCGTCGAGTTGGTCGAGACCAGGCTCACCGCGAAGGGCGTCGGGAAACTGATCCCCGACCCCGAGTTGCTCGCCATCGCCTACCGCCGCGCCTGCCAGGTGGCGCTGCTGAACCGTGCCATTGAGGCAGCCGCCGAAGAGACGCATGAGCGGGCCGCGGCCGTTGCGCTGCCCGACGACATCGCGGTGCAGGTGCGGGCGCATCTCGACCGTAACCCGCATGTTCCCTGGGACGACGCCGTCGCCGACCTGGTGCAGCGGGCGCTCGATGACGAGCCAAATGAGGAGTGACCACCAGCCAGAAGCAAACCTGCGCGCGCCGTCACGGGTCCAGCGCAGGAAGCGATGCGACGCAGGTCGCGCCCGTTCGAGAAGGAGGAGAAGGTGTCTGAGAATACCGAGCCTGAGACCGAGACGCAGGACGAGATCGAGGACGAGCGGATCGTGCAGTTGGTCACGTCCGGCGCCTCCGAGGATGACGAAGGCGTGGTGGTCTGGGTGCACGCCTGGGAGGAGCCGTGGGCGTTGGAGACCGGCATCCGCCTCACTGACGACGATGCCTGGGCGCTCTCGGAAGCGCTCCGGGAGTCGGCGGTGATGGTGGGAGGAAGGGTGCCGCAGGCGTTCATTCAGCTGCTGTTCGAAGAGGACCCATGGTCAGTCGGGGCTACCCGTGGTGGAGATCGAGGTGCCGCTGTGAGCACTGGGGGAGCAACCCCTACGTGATGGGGCGACTGACAACGCGCATGGTCCCGTACCGAGACAGGAGAGGGCGAGATGCCGAACGTGGTCCACTGCACGCTGGTGATCATAGGCAGCCCGGATGACGTCCGGAACTGCCTGGCGTCGATCGGGTCACCCGGGAGCGAAGACGAGGACGCGCGGTTGTTCGACTTCGACCGCGTCATCCCGCTGCCGCGCAAGTACCGGGCCCGAGCAGACGTACTCAACGCGAGTGACGAGGTCCCGCGCCAGGTCGTCGTGAGCGCGTGGGGGACGAGTGGAACGCTTATGGCGCCGTTGTCCCGTGCCACCTGGCCAATGCAAGGAGCGATCAAACATGGCCCGAACTGAACCTACCCGATCCAAAGTGCAGTGGAAAGATCTGGCGCACGTCGAGCGCGACGGCCGCTGGCTGGACGTGATCTGGAGGGTCGGAATACGGCGGCTCGATTACGAAGCCGTCTTTCTGTCCGCCTCCCAGTCAGGCTGCATCCCGGATAGCTGCTCGTGTGGCATCAAGCTCGGATTTCGACCCGAGGCTGCACGGGCTCTGGCCTTGGAACTGGTGTCCTTCGCAAAGCACGTCGAGCAGAGAGAGCGGAAGCAGCACCGACGCCAGAAGGGTCGCTCACCGGGGGCCGAAGCAATGCGATGAGGCGGCTGACGACGCGAATGGTCCCGTACCGAGAGAGGAGAGGGCGAGATGCCGAACGTGGTCCACTGCACGCTGGTGATCGTGGGCAGCCCGGATGATGTCCGGAACTGCCTGGCGTCGATCGGGTCACCCGGGAGCGAAGACGAGGACGCGCGGTTGTTCGACTTCGACCGCGTCATCTCGCTGCCGCGCAAGCACCGGGCCCGAGCAGACGTACTCAACGCGAGTGACGAGGTCCCGCGCCAGGTCGTCGTGAGCGCGTGGGGGACGAAGTGGAACGCCTACGGCGTCACCATCGATCACCAGCCCGACGGTGGTCGAGGGCGCATCCGCTTCAGCACAGCGTGGGCACCGCCGCGACCCGTCATCGCGACCCTCGCCGAGCGGTTCCCGAACCTCGGGTTCGACTTGACCTACTTCGACGACATGGGAACGATCGCCGGCCGGCTGCTGCGGACGCAGGGCGATCAGGTATGGGCAACCCTCGAGGCGAGGTACGACTGCGGGTTCATCGACGCCGTGCTGGGGGCAGAGAGCCGGGACTCGTGGCAGAGCGACCCCGCTGCAGGAGAGCCCAGCGCTGGGCCGCAAGCAGCGGTCCGTGACGCCGATGACATCAACCACAACGTCGGACTGACGCGATGACGACCGGCATGGCGGAGTCGGCGGGCGCCAACCGCACTGCCGGAGCGCAGCCGAACCCGCCGCGGGCACGCTCCCGCCAGGAAGAGAACGCACGTGATCGACCGTCTCACGCGTGGCGAGCCCCGACGCCGGCGACAGCGGTTGACGCGAACTGTCGAGGGCGCAACCCATGACATCCAACCCCGCGAGCAGCATCGAACAAATCCCCATCGACCAACTCCGCCCCGATCCCGCCAATCCTCGGCGGATTAGCGACGATGAGCTCGACGCCCTCGAGCGCAGCCTGCGTCAGTTCGGGTTCGTCCAGCCCGTCGTTGCCCGGCGGGAAGACGGCACCGTCATCGCGGGCCACCAGCGCCTCGTCGCTGCACGTCGACTCGGCTTGACCAGCGTTCCAGTGATCTGGCTCGACCTGGGCGCCGAACAGGCACAGGTGCTGGGGCTGGCCCTGAACAAGATCTCGGGCTCCTGGGACGACGCGCTCCTAGCACGACTCCTCGCGGACCTGCAGGCCATGCCCGACCTGGACCTCTCGCTCTCGGGCTTCGACGAAGACGAGGTGAAGGAGCTGCTGCGCTCTCTGGAGGTGCGGGAGAGACGGGAACGCCAGGAGGCGTTCGACCTCGACGAAGCCCTGGAGGAGGCGCGGCGGGCACCGCGGACCAAGCCGGGGGATCTCTGGCAAGTCGGGGACCATCGCCTCCTGTGCGGCGATGCCACGAAGCCCGAAGACGTCGATCGGCTCCTCGGCGGTGCCACACCAACGTTGCTCGCCACCGATCCCCCGTACGGCGTCAGCCTCGACGGCTCGTGGCGCGACGGCGTGTACAACGCGCTCGGGCACGCCGAACAGACGTACATGCGGATGGATGGCCAAGCTGACGCTGATAACGCGACACGGGCCAACGGTGGCGCCCACGGGCGAACAGCGGGCCATCGCCGCACCAGCATCAGCGGTGACACGCGGGTGGACTGGTCCGAGGCGTTCGCGCTCGTGCCCAGCCTCACTGTGGGCTACGTGTGGCACGCCGGCGTCCACGCCGCCGAGGTGGCGCAGGGGTTGGAGCGCATCGGCTTCGAGATCGTGGCCCAGGTCATCTGGGACAAGGGGCTCTTCGCCATCGGACGGAGCTGGTACCACTGGAGCCACGAACCCTGCTGGGTGGTCCGGAAGCGAGGCGCCAGGTCGCCGTTCCGCGGCTCCCGGGATCAGGCCACGATCTGGCGGGTGCCCTCACCCAAGATGATCATGGGTGGCTCCTCGGAGGCGAAGGAGGACCATCCCACCCAGAAACCGCTCGTTCTGTTCGAGACCCCCATCGACAACCACCTCAAGCCGGGTGGGGGTGTCTACGACCCGTTCCTGGGGTCAGGCACCTGCCTCATCGCCGCCGAACGGCAGGGCGCCCGCTGCTATGCCCTCGAGATCGATCCCCTGTACGTCGAGGTGGCCCTGCGGCGCTGGGAGCGGTTCTCGGGTGAGGAGGCGGTGCGGGTGGACACAGCGTGATGGCGGCCCGGCTGCCCGAGCGACGCCGCACGGTAGCGGGCGAGCTCGCGCTCTGTGACGACATACGTCTTGCCGACCAGGCGCGCCCGCAGGTGCCCGGCCTGCACCTGGTGGCGCAGCGTCGAGGCTGCCAGACCGAGCTCGGCGGCGACTTCGCTGAGGGTGCGCATGGCTCAGTCCTCGGGGGCCGGCCGGTCCTGCGCCGCGTCGTATGCGGCCCGCGCAGCCTTGAGGGCGGCGTCCGCGGCACGCAGGCGGCGAGTCGCCTCGACGCCGTACCGGAGCGGCGTACCCGGGAGCATGGCGTTCACCCGGATCTCGGCCACGCGCACTGCGCTCTCGGCCGCCTCGAGACGCTCCGAAGCCCGGAGCAGCGCCTGGGCGTCCGTCGTCTGGCTCATCGGGGACTCCTTCATGTACATGCGCCATCGATGCTCGCTATCGGCCACGTTGTCAAGGCGAGTTTCAGCTTGGCACTGACCCCGAGCTGGAGCTGCGGGGTGAAGCGACGCACCCCACACCATCACCAGATCGTGTGGGGCCACCAACCGCGCTGTCGACGCCAGTGAACCGCGGCTGCAGCTTCGAGATGCCCGACGGCCTCCTGTGCCGGGCGCCCGCCATGCGCGGCCAGAGCCACTGCTACTGGCACGACCCATCCCGAGTCGAGGAGGCAGCCGAGGCGCGCCGGCTGGGCGGCCTGCATCGGCGCAAGGCCACCAGCGTCGCGGCGGTCTACGACTTCGCTGGGCTCCGCACGGTCGAAGGGGCGCAGCGCCTCTTGGAGACCGTCGCACTCGACACACTCTCCCTCGACAACTCGATTGCCCGCAACCGCGCCTTGATCGCCGCCGCACAGATGGCACCCAAGCTCATCGAACAGGCGGAGCCGAGCGCCGATGACGTCCCGGCGCCACCGCTCACGTTGCGCCAGCCGGCCCACCTACCAGCCCACATCCGAGCGGACGCGCAGAGCGATCGTCTGGCCCCGGCGTTGTGGTTGGGGACGCGCGTCAGCCGCTTCCGCTCGCTCGTCGGGCATCCCCTGTTTAACC
>CAWIHR010000052.1:0-6948 GCA_963835945.1 uncultured Chloroflexia bacterium | reverse complement strand
TGACCCCCGGCGAACGCGTCAGCATCCGTCAGTCGGCCGTCGCCCTGGAGCGCCGCTGGAAAGGGCGCATGAACGTCGAGACGATCGAGCGGTTCATGGTCGAGTCGCTCGATCTCATCCTCCCGACGGCCAAGATCCGGACGTGGACGCCGATCATCGTCGAGCGCCTCACCGAAGATCGGCTGCGCGCACTGATGCGCCTGGAGTCGGATCGGACGGACCTCAACCCGAGCGTGCTCTTCCTCTGTGTCCACAACGCCGGTCGCTCACAGATGGCCGCCGGCTGGATGCGCTACCTCGCCGGCGACCGAGTCGATGTGTTCTCGGGCGGCTCCCTGCCTGCGGCAGAGCTGAACACAGCGGCCGTCGCGGCGATGGCCGAGCAGGGCATCGACATCAGCACGCAGCTGCCCCAGCCCTGGGCGGACGAGATCGTCCGCGCGGCGGACGTGATCGTCTCGATGGGTTGTGGCGACGCCTGCCCGGTGTACCCCGGCAAGCGCTACCTCGACTGGGAACTCGACGACCCGGCCGGCCAATCCCTCGACGCCGTGCGGCCCATTCGCGACGAGATCGAGCGCCGGGTGAGGACCCTGATGGCGGATCTCGGCGTGGCACCGCAGCCTGACCGTCGCGTCGGGCCGTCCTTGCGGAGGTCCGGCCGTGCGGCTCGTGATCGTGGGCGGCAGCGACGCCGGCACCGAGGCGGCCCTGCGCGCCCGGCGCACCGATCCCTCGCTCGAGATCACCCTGCTCGTCGCCGACGAGTTCCTGAACTTCAGCATCTGCGGCCTGCCCTTCTACCTGAGCGGCGAGGTCGAGGACTGGCACACCCTGGCCCACCGCGATGCGCACCAGATCGCCGCGCAGGGCATCGAGGTCCTCTTGGAGCACCGTGCCGAGACGATCGACCCTATTCCCCAGATCGTCTCGGTGCGCACCGGGCAGGGGAGCCGCGAGCTTGCCTACGACCGGCTCATCCTCGCCACCGGGGCCCGACCGGTTCGTCCGGCCATCCCGGGACTCGACGAGGACGGCGTCTTCCTGCTCCACACGATGGGCGAGGGCATCGGGCTGCGGGCATGGCTCGAGGCGCGCACACCATCGAGCGCCCTTGTCGTGGGCAGCGGCTATATCGGGGTCGAGATGGCCGACTCGCTCACCCGACGCGGCATTGGGGTCACGCTGGCCGGCCGGGCGGCGAGCGTCCTGCCGAGCGTCGATCCTTCCCTCGGCGCGCTGCTGGCCGCGGAGCTCGAGCGCCACGGTGTGGTCGTGCTCACCAGTGCCGCGCTCGAAGGGATCGCCCGCGTCGAGGGCCGGCTGCAGGCGACGCTCACGGGCGGACAAGAACTGACCGCCGATCTTGTCGTCGTCGGAACTGGCGTCCGGCCCAATACTAAGCTGGCGCGGTCGGCGCGCCTCGAGACAGGGACGGCCGGGGCGATCAAGGTGACGCGGAGGATGCAATCGAGTGTGCCCCTCATCTACGCCGCGGGCGACTGCGTCGAGACGTGGCACGCGATCCTCCGGCGCCCGACATACCTGCCGCTCGGCACGACGGCCCACAAGCAGGGCCGGGTAGCGGGTGAGAACGCCGCGGACGGCGAGGCTGCCTTTGCCGGCTCGGTCGGGACGCAGGTCGTCAAGGTGTTCGACCTCGCCGCGGCCCGCACGGGTCTACGCGACGCGGACGCCAGAGCCGCGGGTTATGCGCCCTTGACGATCGAGACCGGCGTCCCCGACCACAAGCCCTACTACCCGGGCGCGAGCGAGCTGTGCATCCGGCTGACGGGCGATGCGATCAGTGGCCGGCTCCTCGGTGCCCAGATCGTGGGGGACTGGCAGAGCCGAGGTGGCCAAGCGCATCGACATCGTGGCGAGCGCCCTCCACGCGAAGCTGACCGTCGAGGACCTGACCCGCCTCGATCTCAGTTACACGCCGCCCGTCAGTGCGCCATGGGACCCCGTGCAGGCGGCAGCGGACACATGGGAACAGGTGCGCAGCGTGGGAGGTGGCGTCGCAGCGACATGGCGGCTAGCCGAGCGAGAGCGCGCGTTACCCGACGACTAGGCATCTCGGCTCCGAACGACCGCGTTTCCATACCACCCCACCGCTGAGAGCGCCAGTTGTGGCCTGCGTTGGGGGTAATATCCGACCTGCCGACTCAGAAATAGCCCATGGAAGGCAGGTCGTGACCCTCGACCGGATGGTTGCAGTGGCTGATCCTGCGCCTACTGTGTCTCCGTTGCTCGGGCCACCGGCCGCGCGCCACGACGAGGCCGAGCACCGCCGCGCGGCGAACCGAGCTGTCGGCATCTCCGCCCTCGGCCTCGCGGCCACTGGTTTCCTCGAACTCGCCCTGGCGCTTATCACTGGCTCAGTGGCGCTCCTCGGCGACGCGCTCCACAACCTCTCTGACGTGTCCACCTCCGCGGTCGTGTTCCTGGGGTTCGCGATCTCCAAACGGCAACCCACGGCGCGCTACCCGTACGGCTACGAGCGAGCCGAGGATCTGGCTGGGCTCGGCGTCGCGCTCGTGATCTGGGCCTCGGCCGCCCTCGCCGGGATCGAGAGCTATCTCAAACTCGTGCGCCACGGCCAGACGTCCGCCGTCTACGTCGGCATGACTGGGGCCGCCCTCGGGATCGTGGGCAACCAGCTCGTTGCGCGCTACAAGTTGCGTGTTGGCACCCGCATCCACTCGAACACGCTCGTCGCCGATGCCCGGCATTCCTGGCTCGACGCGCTCTCCTCTGCCGGCGCCCTGTGCGGGCTGGCCGTAGTGGCGGCGGGATACTGGTGGGGTGACCCACTAGCTGGGTTCGCGGTCACCTTGTTCATCGTCCACGTGGGCGTGACCGTTACGGGAGATCTCCTGCACCACCTGATGGATGGCGTCGACCCGGAACACATCGAGGCTGCCTCGGCGGCCGCCATGACCGTGGCCGGCGTGCAGGCGGCGACCGTGCGGGGCCGCTGGGCCGGGCGTTCCCTGTACTTCGAGATCGACGGAGCGGTCGATCCCGAGATCACGGTGCACGAAGCGCAGCACATCGGCGAGGCGGTCGAGGCCGCCGTGTTTGCCGCGGTCGAGGAGGCCCGAGCGGTGCGCTGGGCGCCTCGGCTAGGGATGACATCTGCCGATGCACCAGCGCCATCCCGTGCGGCGGACTGAACGGCCGGCGTTCGTTCGCGCGCCGTCTCCGGCCGGCTGGCCAACATCCTAGGACGCTCCTTGCACGAGCACGCTGCCCCAGGCCAGCACTTCGCCAAGGTCGACCCCGCATCAGGCTCCCGAGACGCACCGCCAGGGGCTCGCATGGTTGGTCCCCTACAAGAGCCGCTCGGCGAGGAGGATGACGCCGAGCGCGATAAGCGCCATGCCCGCCAGGCGCTCGGCCCCCTCGCGGAACCGCTTCGAGAGCGACAAGCCCAGCCCGAATCCCAGCTGCGAGGCGGCGAACGCTTGGGCCCCAATGGCGACGAGGATCGGCAGCACCGGCACCCGAAGCAGGCCCAGGGTGAACCCGATGGCCAGCTCGTCGAGGCTGACGCTCAACCCGATCAGGATGAGCGCTGGGCCGTGCGCGCTGGCCATCCTCGCGGATCGCGCGTCGTCCGCACCCCCGGTGCGCAGTAGGGTGTAGGCGCCGAACCCAATCAGAATGGCGATCGCGAGGTAGTCCGCGGCCGCCCCGAGCGCCTGGCCCAGCGGGCCGCCGACGATGACACCGATGGCTGGCATCCCCCCTTCGAAGAGCGCGAAGAGCCCGCCGAGCCGGAGCCGCTCTCGTCGCGTGGGGTTCGTCAGGCCCACCGCAGCGCTGACCGCGAAGGTGTCGAGCGCGAGCGGTAGGATCAAGGCGAGAATCGTCGGCGCGTTCAGCTGGCCGCGCTCCAGCTCTGTGGGGGAACGGGCGCTACGGCGCCGGGAGTCATCCCCCGCGTCCCCGGCGACCGTCGATGACCTGCACGTGGGCATCATGGGCGTTGAGCCGGACCGTCGCAGCACCCGACTCGTAGAGCCGCTGTGCAGTCCCGTACCATGACCGCGTGGCGCCGAGATCACGGAGCGCCGCCAGCCAGCGCGCCCTGGAGTCATGGCCTGACAGGCCCGTCCTGCCGTAGGATGCGGGCGTGGGGATGTTCTTCGTCGTGGTTCGCCGTTTGGGGCCACAGTGGGACCCGTCGCGGCCCATGGAGCAGCAGTCCGACTGGCTCGCCCACGCCTCCTTCATGGACGGGCTCGTGGACGGCGGCTTCGTCGTCCTGGGCGGACCGCTGGCCGATGAGCAGCGCGTGGTGCTCGTCGTCGAGGCTGAGTCAGAAGACGCCGTGCGCGCCACGCTGGCACGCGATCCGTGGAGCGAGACGCATCTCCGCCTCGACACCGTCGATCCCTGGACGATCCGGCTCGACGGGCGGCGCGATTAGCCCCAGGCTCGCTCGATACAAGCGGCGTCCCGTGGGGCGAGGGCGCTGAGCTGTCGTCCGGGGCGACGGGAGCGATCGGACCGGACCTTGATCGGCGATCATCTGCCGATGGTCATCCCTCGACTCGTCGGCGAACGCGTGACACTGCGCTCCATCGAGGAGGCCGACCGCGCGTCGCTCCGCTCAATCCTGGCGGAGCCGGGTGTGGCCCGCTGGTGGGGTACCAGGTCTCCGGACGAGGCCGTCGCCGACCTGTTCGAGCCTTCCCAGATCTCGTTCGTGATCGAGGTGGAGGGCGCTGTGGTCGGCAGCCTACAGGTCGCCGAGGAGGACGATCCTGACTACCGCTGTGCCGGCATCGACCTCTTCCTCGCCACGGAGTACCAAGGGCGCGGCCTCGGCCCCGAGGCGATCCGCCTGGCCGCCCGCGTGAGAGACGGCGTTGACAGATCGACCAGGCGCCCTGGGGCGACCAGTCGGGGGCTAGGGCCTTACCTCACCGGATCTCGCGCGGTCGTCCCTCTGCGTCCACTGCCACCAGGATGAAGCGTCCAGTAGTGGTGACGGTGCGAGCGGCCGTGTGCCGGTCTTCGGTCTCCAGGACCACGTCCACGGTCATCGACGTGCGCCCCAGAGCCACGACCTGAGCGCTCGCTTCGAGGAAGGCGCCGATCGGGACCGGGGCCCGGAAGTCGATGGCGTCGACGTGGGCGGTGACCACCGATCCACGGGCGTAGCGGAAGGCGGCCACGCCTGCCGCTTCGTCCATAAACCGCATGGCCTCTCCGCCGAAGAGCGTGCCATGCACATTGGCGTCGGCCGGGTGGATGAGACGCCCGAGCCGGGTGATCGGTCCGGGCGCAGGTAGGGGCTGTTGGGGCATGGCACCACCCTGACCTAATTGGTTAGTTGGCGTCAAGCCCCTGTACTCGTTCGGTACGTCCGTTACACCCGGATCCCCAGGGAAGCCAGGTACTCGGCCGGGGTGAGGTAACCCAGAGCCTGATGGGGGCGGACGGTGTTGTAGGTGTGCTCCCAGGCAAGGAGCGAGGGGCGCAGGTCGGCCAGCGTCGTCTCGGCGTTGGTCACCTCGTAGAACTCCTCGGTGTGGGTGCGGTTGGCGCGCTCGACGTGGCCGTTGAGCTTCGGGCTCCGGGGCGGCAGGGTGAAGAGGGCGATCCCGCGCTCGGCGCACGCCTGTTCGAACTCGGCCATGAACTCGGCGCCGTCCTCGACGCTGAGGGCCCGCACCGGGAACGGCATGCGGGTGGCGAGCGCGTCGAGGATCGTGACCGCCGAGCGGGCGCTCGCAGTCGTGCCGGTTCTACAGACCGCCTGTCAGCCCGCGTGACTTTGAACCTCCCGGGGCAATCGCCCAAGATATCCGCCACGCCCTCGTGGGGCTCGTCGGAGAACAAGTGAGCGTGATCATCAAGGATCGCAAGTTCGAGAACTGGCTCGTGGCAGATCTTCGGTCTCTCGAGGTCCAACCGAAGAAGAACAAAGCGGACCACGTAGACGCGACAGCACTTCTGAAGAGGATGGTAAGTCGGCGACTACGACAAGGTGGAGGACAGTCGCCTCATCCTCCGTCACGCAGACTTGGACCGAATGGGCCTGCACTCGCGCAGCTTCCGGAAGCTGCTGCGAGAGGTCAGGCACCGGCGGTACGAAACGCAGAGCCGCGTTCCCGCGTGAGCTCCAAAGCGGCCGGACCCACGGCCCGCCCAGACTGATCTTGCGTGGCCGTACCCAACTTGAGCAGACGTCGGCACGGACCTGAGGGCAGGAATGTGGCCGCGTGGTAGTCGCAATGTTTAGGCGACAGCGGAAACCATTCGACGAACTAGAAACGCTACCGGCGACTGCGGTCGACGAGCGTCAGCGAGCAGCGCACCCTCCCCGCCGGGCGGTTCGCCGTGTGTCGGGCGCGCACCACCACTTCGCGACCACGGACTCCCACGTCGCCGCCGCGCTTGGCGTGACGCGTGCGAGTCAGCCGAGAGGTACCTGCGGCGAGGACCGATCGCCCGCGTCCGGCCCCGAGGGTGTCTGACTTGGCGCCACAAACTCCGCCTTCCGCGGCGCCAGCTCGGACGCCGACTCGAGCGTGGTGCGGACTGGCGAGCCGTCCGTCCAGGGTCGCGCGGCGTGTGCGGATGCGTTCCACCAGGCGCGCCTGCCGCGCCTCCTTACGTTCGGTGCTGCGGATGCGTCGCTCCAGACGCTTGACGCGGCGCGCGAGCTTCGCCTGGCGCCCGGGCGGCGGGGCCTTCTTGGCAGACATGCCGCTCCACTCCTCACCGAGCGCGTATGCTTGCGCGCCCTGATCCCGATGCACGCTGACGGCAGGTCTTGCCGGTCATTGCGCCATTCTACGAGGCCTCAGGATCCGGCGCCGCGGGCCCTCCCCGAGCTGGCGCGATCATTCTCCCGGATTCGCTGCGCCTGATGGATGCTCAACGCTCCCGGACGCGAGCCGCTCACCGCGTGGGCCTGCCGGTCGCGGT
>CAWIHR010000051.1:0-20796 GCA_963835945.1 uncultured Chloroflexia bacterium | reverse complement strand
GAGCCCATTGTTAGGATCTTTGATAGGTCCGCTGGGCTAAGATGGCGTCCGCCCGCGAGATGCGGGGTACGAGGGAGGCCACGCACCGCCGATGAAGCACGGAACTCGCACCCGACGGTCCCTCGGCCGCTGGCTCGATCGCCCCCCGCGCCATCGGAGCCGCGGGCAGGCGCTGACCGAGTTCGCGATTGTCCTGCCGCTGTTCATGGTGCTGCTACTCGGACTGATCGAGTTCGCGTTCATGTTCGCGGCCACCCTGTCGGTAAACTTCGCCACCCGCAATGCATCACTGATCGCCGCCGAAGCGGGCAACGCCTCGCTCGCGGATTGCAAGATCCTGCAGCAGATCGACAGCAACATCTCCGCGCCGGAGAACGTCACCCAGATCCAGTCGGTGACGATCTTCCAGGCCACCCAGACGGGCTCTCCCGTGTCCGGGGTCGCCGACACGTACACGTACGGCGGGTCGCTGTCGTGCGTGTTCAAGCCGGGCACCGTGACCCTGCTGCCCTATACGGAGAGCACGAGCGCGGACACCTATCCGCCGACCAGCCGCTGCAACACCCTCGCGGGCTGCCTCGTGAGCGGCACGGCTCTCACCTACGTCCCGCTCGACACGATCGGCGTGCAGATCGTTTACAAGTACGGTTATCACACGCCGCTGCCCAACCTGCTCCCCTTCCTGCCTGGGTCGGGCACCGGGTCGTTCAACCTGACCTGGTCGAACGTCATGCGCATGGAGCCCGTCCTGTGAGCGGGCTGCGGCGGGCGCGGGATCCCCAACGGGGTCAGGCCGTGTACGAGTTCGCCATCCTGGTGCCCCTCTTCCTGCTCATCCTGCTCGGGCTGCTCGAATTCGGGCTCGCCTTCAGCCACGACCTGACTATCGAGTACGCGACCCGCGCGGCGCCCGGACGGGCGCGGCCCTGGCCACTGGAAGCGGCACAGACTCGGCCTGCGTCGACGCCTCTGGCAACCCGACCTCTCTCACCGCGAGCGACGTTGACCCGCTGATCATCGCGGCCGTCCAGCGCGTGCTGAAATCGCCGGGCTCCCTGGTGAAACTGAGCAACATCACCCAGGTTGTGATCTACCAAGCGAATGCCAGCGGCCAGGACACCGGCGCGCACAACGTTTGGACATACACGCCAGGAGCCGGACCGCCGGTCCCGTGTCAAGCCAGCCCGCCCAAGCTGGACTTCAGCCAGCAGTCGAGTTGGGTGGAACGTTAGCAGCCGCAACAACGTGACGCCCGACCCCATCGGGGTCAGCATCACCTACAACTACCGATTCACGACGCCGTTGGGCGGGCCAGGGACCTCTCCGCGCACGCGACGGGCTCGGCCGATCCGGCCTCCCGATTTAGGACAAGTCCGCCATGGCCCTCGAGCCGACGGCCAACTAGTCGCAGGGAGAGCGAGATGTTGTGGATGATCGGGGCGCGCCATGAGTACGGGCCCGCGATCGACGGAGGATCCGGCAATCAGCCGCCGGTCCCTCGCGCGGAGTCGGCCACGGGGCCAGACCCTGGTGCTTTTCGCGGCCGCATCGTCGTGCTGCTGGGATTTACCGCGATCGTCATCGACGTCTCGTGGTACTGGGCGAACACCCTCCGCCTCCAGAGGGCAGCCGACGCGGCCGCACTCGCAGGTGCCGTTCAACTCCCGGGGAATGTGCAGCTGGGTCAGCAACTCTCGGTCGCCGAGGCCCAACGCAACGGCTACACGCAGCAGTTCAGTAACAACTGCATACCCGGTACCACGCCGTACATCTGCGCCGTCCAGGACGCGAATCCCCACCAGATGGACGTGACCATGACGGCGCAAGTGCAAACCTTCTTCATGCGGCTCTTCGGGATCAACTCGCTGCAAGCTCACGTGACTTCCGAGGCGCAGTTCACGTTGCCCGTGCCGTGGGCAGCCCCGACCAGTACTACGGCGACTTCGGGCCGGTCCGCAACGAGACCTCCTTCGCCGGGCCCCTCCGCCGCCACGGACCACAGCCGACGGACAGCTGGACCAGCTCTCCCAACCAACGAGCACGACCCGACGTGAACGATTTAAAAACCACGCGGATGGCCAGTACGCCATCGCGAGCTCGGCGTCCCAACCTCGAAACACTGGGTGGCTTGGGTTCAGCAGCAGCAGCTTCCCGAGCGGCGCAGTCGATCGCCGGGATCAATGTGCTCCTTGAAGGGTGGACAGATGGGAGCGGCTGCACGGGTGCAAGTGAACCTCTCGAGCCAACAGAGAAACCAGCTGGGGGGCTCGGCGTGACGCAGAGCGCTGACCGGGACCAACCCCTCAACCTCCTACACCCTTGGGCAACGACGTAGCAACCTGGGGGCAGACCTGGACGACCAGCAAACATTGCGAACCTCCTCGTCCGCCTCACGCCGGTCGTCCCCGCTTCCGAGTGCCCGTGGTCGAGATCGACCAGGTGCAGGTGAACGCTGATCTACTCATACACCGACACGCTGACCGGACCCGGGGCGGCATGCTCCGGCAGTGTACGCGAACTGTTACCAGGACTTTGGCGGCCAGACGCTGGCGCCGCGCGGCTTCTGGGGCACCATGCTCACCCAGGGCGCCGATGCGGTGAACGGTGACGCGTATCTGCCGATCAGCAGCTCCACTCGACTCAGCAGCAATCCCCAGAACACGGCCGACTATTACGACTACGCGATCTGGGTGCCGCCGGGCTCCAGCGGCGTCCAGGTGTACATCTACGACCCGGGGTTCTGCGCCACCGACAGCCAGGGGCAATACGGCACCGGCGACCGCTACTCGGCTCGGGTTCCGTGAGCTCCTACTACGATCTCTACAAGGTCAACACGCCGTATAACCTACCGGGCGACACCTACATCACCGGCTCGGGCACGTTGTTTCAAGACCTGAATGCCTCGGATGCATCAATGAACGGAAGCGGCGGCTCGGTGTCGTGCACGCAGGACGGCACGGTGTACACCGACGGCCGTGCCTACCACGACCGTTGGTGGCAGATCCCCCTCACGGGGACGCCGTACGCCGGGACCGGTCTGACGGGTGCTGCCGTAACGGGTACGACGTACCGCCTGCGCACCGCCACGGATCCGCACTACCAGGCGGCGACTAGCACGCTCGGCAGCTCGTCGGACCCGGTCAACCAGGCGATTGTGGACGCCCAGAACAGCTTCGCGATCTACGCCAGCAGCGGGACCAGTGGTACGCCCCAGGTGTACGGGCTGGCGCAATGGAAATGTACACACCCCTTCCCGGCGGGGCGAATGCTCGGTTCTTCCTGGCTCAGATCGACGCGAACAGCGGGGCGGGCAAGACCATGGAAATCCTGTCTGTGGGACCCCGTGATACGGGTGCAGCTTTCGGCGACCATGAACGTACTCGAGCCTTGCGTCAGCGGTGCGTCCTGCACGATCAAGGTCGCCGACCCGAACCCCGGAACAACGGACACGTGGAGCTACGAGTACGCCGACATCAGCTCGTTGTCGGCCGAAAGAAGGGGTCAGCGACGGCAATGGATCCTGCCCCAACTATGCCGCCAGCGCGAGCGCGAACGCAGCCAAGGGCCTCGGGTTCCCCGCTAGTCCCAGGCGGCGGTGCGGAAGGCTATTACAACGGCTGCTGGGTGATCATGGAAATCCCGCTCGATCCGGGTTACACGGCGCCGGATCAGCGGGTGGTGGATGATCGAATACGACATGGGCGGGAGCGCCCAGCAACTCGGCCTTCGATCTCACGACCTCGCAAGTTAACCTAGTCGGCAACCCGGTCCACCTGGTCGTGCCGTAGTGCCGCTCGTTGTGGCGTGTGACCGGGGCAAGTGGGCCCACGCGGCTGACACGACCTGCGAAACACGGAGGGACTTCGGTGAGACGCCCGATGGCAGTCCTGGGGGCGGTGCTCGTCGCGAGCTTGCTGCTCGTTCATCCAAGCGACGAGCGCGGCGACCATCCAGGCGACGTACCAGGCCCGTTATGGCTCCTACGGCACCGTCACGGTCCGCCAGTTCAGCGACGGTACGGGCAGCGCCATCGTCCACCTGTACGCGCTGGTGCCGGGCCGGACCTACGCCTTTCGTCTGGCCGGCGGCCGCTGCACCGGCTCGATCATTCCCTGATCCCGCTGCAGACGTTCACGGTGAGTTCGGCCGGCACGATTGGACGGACCCGGCTGCTCTCGAGCTCGCAGATGGGACCATCGCCCCGCGGCTCCCTCCGCTGACGTGGTGGCCGTCCTCACCTCGGGCGCCACCCGCCTGTGTCGGACCCTCTACGTTCCGAGCGCCTTCGCTCCCGGCCCCTCACCCACTCCGACGCCGACTCCGGGAGGGACGACGCCCGGCATCGCGCCAACGTCACGGCGGTCCGGTTCGGCTACGGGCCGCGGCGACCCCGACCTCGATGACCGATTGGTTCCCCGCTCTCAAGGTGGGCGTGAAGCCTCGGCTACGGCGACCGTGACGGCGGGCCAGAACGTCTACGCCCTGCTGGTCATCCCCGCTGGCGGTTCGCTCATGTTCACGATTACGTCCAGCAGCGGTAACGGCGGCTGGTACTGGGAGTGGGACCCGCAGTACAACGACTGGGACACGCCAGTGCACTACTTCTACGAGGGCCAATGGTCACGTTAGACGGGGGGCACCTGGGCGTACGGGCTCGACTACAACACTTCGCGGGCTCCGAGACCCTGACCATCACTCCGCTGTCCATCACGGGGCCCTAGAGCCCGGCTTCGGGCGGCCACATCTCGTGCAGGAGGAGGATGTGGTCGACCTCCAGGCCTATGCGGCGGATTGTCGTCTCTTCGGTGAGCTCGACCTGACCGACCTGCGCCTGACCGACGCGCTCAAGGCGACCCCAACGAGCTCGGCCTCGATGGCGGCGTGCCGGGTCCCGCGCCCGGCGCCGAGGAGCGGCCGGTCTGACCCTGCGCTTGGCGCTGAAGGTGCCGACCGACCACGGTAAGGTCTCGCGTGGCTGGCCCAAGAGCTGAGGGCGACGGCACGCGCTCCGGAGGAGCCTCCTTTTCGGACGGCGTCGCCAGCGTCCGGGCGATCACGACCTTGCGGGCTCAGCGCCGTCGCCCTTTCGGCGCACCCCCGGCATCCGTGACCGCAGACGCCCGCTTCGCCCCTGCCGCGGCTGCTTTGGAAGCCGCCCACCGGCATCGGGGGTCACACCATTTCTGCTCCCGGACTCGCGGTCGGAATGTCCTGCCACAGCGCCTGCAGCGCCTGGGCGCGTGCCAGTCGATCTCGAGAAGGTCCCCCACCCAGGTGACAGCCGGCCAGCTGGCCTCGTCCAGCAGGCGCAGGTAGGCGGTCGCGAGCGGTCCGTTGGCCACGACCGCGCCCTGGATTCTGCATGCCATCGCCGGTGGGGACGATCGTGGACTGCACCCGCAGGTAGCGCTCCAGGGGCGCCTGGAGGATCCCGCTCAACAGCGCGATCACCTGCATGTAGGCTCCGGCGCCCTGCCAGCGCGCGCCACGGGGCCAAACGATGGCGTAGACGGCTGCCAGCGTCGCACCGGCCATCGGCTGTTCGTCGGGTCGGGTCGTCGCGATCTCGTAGAGCATTCCTTCCGGGAGGCCCAGCAGGCGCTCTGCCTCTCCTCGTATGTCGCCTTTGCCACGGCGGATCAGATGGAGCAGGTCTCGGGCTTGGCCAAGGTGCGCCAGCGCAGCGCGGATCTCCTCGACGCTCTCCTGCACTCTCGGGCGTTGGCGCGCATCCCGACAAAGCCGTGTTCCTCCACCCACGCCGCGATCGCCGCATCGTCCTCGTGTCCCAAGGCCGCTAGCTCATCGACTAGGTCGATCCTCTCGGTCGGCGCCCAAACCCGCGGCGGGCGAGTCCGGGGGTCGGGGCTCTCGTCGACGATGACGTGGACGCGCCGCTCTGCCGGCCGGAGCTTCCGCTCTGCATTCGGAGTCGCGTGCCACTGTCCCGACGGATCCCGCTCGGGCCAGAACGTGCTCTCCATCGCCGCCTACCGTCGCAATCAAGGGGTCCCCGCGCAGCGGCAGCCAGGCCGTCGGCGATAGGTCCAGCCGGTCGATCCCCTCGCGTAGGACGTACCGCTCGCCCACAACCCATGCGCCGCCTCGCTGGAGGACGTCGGTATCCGGCAGGTCCATCGGTCTCGGACTCCACGCTTCTTCCACGCTTATTGCCTCAGTCTAGCGCCTCTCCCATAGTCAGCGCCGGCCGCCGAGATCGGTCGGGAACCTCGGCAAGTGGGGACGTCATGGGCACCACCAGCGGACTCGACCTGAAACTCGCTCGTGTCGCGCGGGGCGTGACGCAGCGCGCCATGGCCCGTCGGCTGGGCGTCCTGCCGCAGAGGGTGTCCGCCATCGAGGCGACATACCGCCCCACTACCGAGACCTGCGCCCGGTACTTCGCCGCTCTCCGCGAGCTCAGCGACGAGCTCGCAGTCACGCAACCGTTCACACGGGGCCGAGACCGATGAGCCGGCTCGGAGGCCATATCCGCCGCGCCGGAGGTGCACACGCGCAGCCCGAAGCGATGCCCCTGGGAGACGGGCCGTCCGAGCACGCCCTGGTCCTTCACGCCACCCCCCTCCCGTACTGGGCCAGGAACCGCTCTCAACGAGTTCCTGGCGCCACCTGCGGTGCCTGCGGCGGCCCCGTCCAGCGCGCGCGACGCGGACCGACCCCGCGTCACTGCGTGACGTGCGAGATCGGCCTTCGGCGGCGGCGCCAGCTGCGGGCCTACCTGTCCTCGGCCGCACGGCTCGCCGAGGAGGTCGCGCGGCCCGAAGTGGCCACAGGTATCCGTACGGTGCTCGGCACCCTCGGCGCCGACGGAGAGCAGGCATGACCGCCCTGTTCCTCTACCTGCCCGTCGGCCCTGGCACCCTCCCGCCCCACGGTGGAGGCGTTGCTTCTCTCGATACAGCGGAACAAGTACCTCCTCCCGAGGAGTACAGGAATAAGTCCCCCTATCGCTCCGCGGAGGAGGAGGCCGAGCTCCGCTGGCGCCACGAGAAAGCGAAGGGCACTCTCCACATCCGCCCTCGATCGAGCGGCCGCCTGGGCCTGGGCCGCGCGTCCGGACTGGATCGTGGAGCACGACCGGAACGGCGACCCGGTCCGTGCGTCGTGGGTCCTCGAGCGGGCCGCCGGCGCGGTGTCCCAATGCCGCACCGCCAAGGCCTGGCGCGACGGCCTGTGCGGCGCCTACTACGTGCGGCCCAACCACTGCGGCAATCCCCTCTGTCCGGACTGCGCGCGCCGGCGTTCCGCGCGTCTCATCGAGCGGTTCGACCAGGTCGCCCTCGACTGCGTGCGGGACGTGTTCTGGGTGCTGACGCTCCCCAACGCGCCGCTGGGCGAGCTCGACCCGGCCATCGCCGTGCTGAACGACGCCCTGGCCCATCTGCGCCCTTGGCTGCGGACGCGCGGAGCTCTGGGCGGCGTGACCAGCCTGGAGATGCCCTACCAGGTCGCGAGCAGGACGTGGAACCTACACGCCAACCTCCTCATGGACGCCCCCTGGATCGGCCACCGCGAGATGCGGGAGGCCTGGCGGGCCGTCACCTGCGACGCTCGACGACGAGCACGTCGACGAGCGGACGGCAGGGCCGGCCGGCTGCCCAAGTGTCCTCATCGGCACGACGCCCAGGGCCGCTCGCTCGGGGGTTGTCTGGGCGCCAGTTGGGTCTGGGTCCGTCGCGTGCACGGCGCCCCGGGATCCGAGGAGCGCCGCGCCGTCCTGGCGCGAGGTCCTGAAGTACGTCACCAAGGGCTTCCTATCTAGGTCGGGAGAGCTCTTGCCGCATGTGCCAGACGAGGCCTTCGCCGAGGTCGTGCTGGCCACGCGTCGGCGCCGCCTGGTGCAGGGCTGGGGCTCGTGGTTCGGCATCGCGGACACGTCGGCCGACGAGGAGCGCAAGGTCATCACGCCGGCCGACCAAGACGTTCCCGACCACCTGGGCCTGCCGGTCATCTGCCCTTCTGCCATGGCCGCGCCCTCTGGGAGCTCAGCGTCGAGGTGCCCCGCCGTGAGTGTGTGCGCCTGGGTCGCGAGCTCACCTGGTACCCCCCTTGGCAGATCGCCACGTGGACCCAGTGATGGACCGCTTCGTCCCCACACTGGCTGGCGGGGTAGCGGCGACCCAGCGGGTGCGACGGGGTAGGCACGAGGCGTCGCGGCCATGACGGCGGCGTCGTCCCTAGCCGGCCGCGTGCGCCTCTACCAGATGCCCGCCCAGCAGGCGCTGGCCGCCGTGCCGCCCGGCTCCATCAGCGTCGTCATCTGCGATCCGCCGTACAGCAGCGTGAGTCGTAACTCCGAGGGTGGCCATCTGCGGCGCTGGTTCACGGGCACCATGAGCTGGCCGGAGATCGGTCGCGCCCTGGCATCGGCGCGGCGGAAGCTCCGTCCGGACGGCGTCGCCTTGGTGATGACCAACGGCGAAGGTCTGCGCGACGCCCTCACCGCCATGCAGAAGGCGGGCTTCACCCGGGTGCGCACCATCGTCTGGGACCGCTGCTATCCGGGTCTCGGCCTCGGCTTGCGGCACCAGACCGAGTTTGTCCTGGTCGGTCTGCTGCCAGGCTCGCGCACCCTCTCCGGCGTCGACCTCGTGGCGGTGCCGGCGGTAGGCCCTGGCACCGCAGGGCGGTACCCCACCGAGAAGCCCGAGGGACTCGGGCGCACGCTCGCGGCGATCGCGGGTGTCGGCCCGACCGATGTCGTGCTCGACCCATTCTGCGGCTCGGGCGCCCTCCTCGTCGGTGCTCAGGAGCGCGGCGCCGCCGTCATCGGCTGTGACATCGCGCCGGCCGCCCTCCGACGCGCCCGCCATAAGCTCGGCGAGAGCGCCGCCACGCCAGTGACCACCACGACCCACGGCATGCCAGCACCGATGGCAGCACCGTCCACGGCCAGACGAGCGAGGCGTCGGCGTGGCTGAGCGACGCCGACGCGCAGTGGCGTCTGACCCTCGTCCCTCGAGATCTGGCCCGGCTGTGCATCGGGCATCACCGGGACCCATTACCCAGGGTTCGACTGGCGTGGTCGGCGATAGAGCTGGGCGGTGCGGGTCGGCCGCAGCCACCACCAGGTCCCGTCGCCCCCGCCACCAGACCCCCTCGCCCACAACATCGCCGTCGGCTCGGGTGACCCCACGGGTGATCGAGCCGGTGGTCGAGTTCGCCGTCGGGACATCACCAACGAGCACCGTCCGACCGCCCATTCCCCTCACCGTGCACATCATCCGGCCCACCGAGCCGCTGGACTCGGCCCCGCCGGCGCGAGCAACACTCCGGCCATGGATATCCCCTGGTGGCGGCCCTGGCGCAGCTCGTGCGGGACCGCTGGGCGGCCGAGCGGCGGGAGGGCGCGCGCGCGCGGTTGCGGGTGGTGGAGGGCAAGCGACATGAGACAACTCCCGGGCACGGTCGAGGAGCTGCGCGGCCTGCGGGCGGCGCGCTGGATCCGCGAGTCCACCCCCGGCCAGTTCGACCGCTACGGCCCCGAGGCCCAGGTCGAGCTCCAGGACCGGGCCATCACCCGGCTCGGCCTGATCGACACCGGCCTCGACTGGCGGGCCGCCCACTCGGGCCGCACGGTGTACCGCTCCGCGGAGATGGCGGCCATGCTCGCCGCCGCCGGCGCAGCGCCGAGTTCGACGTCCTCCTCGTCGGCTACGTGTCCCGCTGGCAGCGCAACCTGCGCCAGACGCTCAACCTGCTCGAAGACACCCTCCATCCGGCAGGCGTGGCGGTCTACTTCGCCGACGAGGAGATCCTCTCGTCCTGCGAGCGGCACTGGGACCAGCTCGTCGACGAGGCCAAGGACGCCGAGCGCTACAGCCGCCGGCTGTCGCGGCGCATCGCCGAGGGCTATGCCTCCAAGCGCGCCAAGCAGCGCGATCCCGGGCGGCCACCCGCCGTATGGGTTCCGGCGCAATGACGCCAAGCTCGTCGGAGCCCGACCCCGACCAGCTGGCCATGGTGCAGCGCGTCTTCGCGCTGTCCGCGGCAGGGCACACCGACGCGCAGGTCGCCGCGCGCGGTCGGCCTGCCCCTCTTCACCGTCCGCGGCATGCTCACCTCGCCGCTGTACGTCGGCCGGCTGCGGGACGGGAGCCGGCGCACTGGCCGCCGCTGGTGGACCAGGCGAGTCTGGGAGCAGGCCCAGGCGCGCGGGCCCGCCGCGCCACCAACACCGGCCGGCACGCCGACCCGCGCCGGCCCTATGCCCTGAGCCGGCTCCACTGCGCCGCCTGCGGGACCCGCCTCACAGGGGACACCGGCTACTACCGCCACCGCAACGTGTGCCCGGCCTTCGTGGCCGCCGGCCGGCGGGACCCGCCCCGGCCGCGGCCGCTCGGCCGGCCACGCCTACCCCATGGAGCTCTACGAGCAGATCGTCGAGGGGATCCTCGCCGAGGCCGCGCTCGGAGCCGCCGACGCTGGCCGCCGTGGTCGGGGCGGTGGTGCCCGCAGCGGCCGCGCCGCGACGACGCGGCCCTGGCGCGCATCGCCCGGGAACGCGAGCCGGCCATGGCCCGCTACCTGCGGGATCGCGACACGGCCGCCCTCGACGCGACGATGCGCCGCCTCGACGGCGAGGAGGCCGCGGCGCGGCAACCGCGAGTCGAGGAAGGTGTCCCGGCCGATGTGGCCCTGCGATACCTGCGGGAGCTACCCGAGACCTGGGCAAGGCGGCCGGAGGCACGGGGCGCGCAGCTGCTCGCCGACGCGCTCTTCGAGCGGATCGAGGTCCTGGGGCTGCGCGAGGCGACCGCGCACCTGTCCGAGCACGCGGTGCGCCATGGCCTAGCGGCGGTGCTGCCGGAGGAGTTCGGAATATCCGTAAGTGGTCGGGGCGAGAGGAGTCGCGACGACGATAACCATGTCATCGTCGGCGCGCTGGTCCCGGCAGCGGGCGTCGGCCTGATCCGGATCGCCCCGAGCGCGCTCCTCAGCACCGCGTGGCGACCCTGTCAGGGCGGGGTCATGAACCGGTCGATGTAGGCGTGGTAGTCGGGCACCTTGCGCTGGTAGGCGCTTTCCATGAGCGGCGACGAGATCATGAAGTCGGCCGAGGCCCGGTCACACGCGATGGGGATGTTCCACACCACCGCGACGCGCAGCAGAGCCTTGACGTCGGTATCGTGCGGCTGCTGCTCCAAGGGGTCCCAGAAGAAGACGAGGAAGTCGATCTCGCCGTCGGCGATCAGGGCGCCGAGCTGCTGGTCCCCGCCCAGGGGTCCGCTTTGCAGCTTGCGGATCTCGACCCCCAGCTCCTCTTCGAGCAGCGTGCCGGTGGTGCCCGTCGCCACTAGGTCGTGCCGCGCGAGGAGGTGGCGGTTGTACTTCGCCCAGTCGATGAGATCGGCCTTCTTGCGGTCGTGCGCGACGAGGCCGATCTTCTTGCGCGGTCCGAGCGTCTGTTCCATGCTCCCCTCCGGGGTTGCCTGCGCATCCGCCTGGGCGGGAGCGCAGGTTCCATTGTCACCCAATCCACACCGGTCGCGAGGACCCCATCTCCCGAGCGCCGCTAGCAGGCGGGGCACCGCATCCGGCGAACCCACACGATGACCCGGTCGTGAATGGGTGCCTCGCTGGTCCGACTGACCCGCGCGGCCTATCATCATCGGGCAGGGTGACCGGCCCTGAAGGAAGGGCGACCATGGGCGACACCAACCCCAAGAAGGCGAAGAAACCGAAGAAGGCGAAGCCGACGGCCCCACCGCCGGTCAAGAGCGCGCCAACGCCCCCGGCGAAGGGATAGAGCGCCGGACACCAGGCGGGCGCCCTACGATCGCGATCGCACACGACAAGGAACGCCTGGGGGCCCGGTACGCCCTGGCAGCCCGCACCGCAAACGAAACGGCGATCGGCTGCGCCGTGTGCGGCTGCTGGCTCGGTGCCAGAGGCGCTGAGGACGTCTGGTGGCATCTGCCGTGCTCGCGCGGGTGCGATGCGCGGGGTCATAGAGTGCTCTGTCTCAGCATGCCTCGCCGGCTCGCGCGGGCCGACCTGAGCACGGCCTAACGACGCCGCCCGCCCGCCGACCGCGCGTCAGGCGCCCTTGAGCAGCGTGAGGGGCGGCGGCTCGTCGGGCGTGTCGGCGGGGGGGACGGCACGCTCCACGGGCGTCGCTGCGGCCAGCACGGGGCTCGCGGGGACGACCGTCCTCGCGCGCCCGAGGCCCAGCTGACGGACGAGGCGCGGCGTGCGCAGGGCCGTCAGGCAGGCCGTGCAGAGCTGCAGCGTGGTCTCGCTGACCCAGCGCGCCCCGGCCCGCCGCTGCAGGCGCACGGGCTCGCTGTCGGGGGCGTTGCAGGCCCAGCAGCGCTGACCGGCCGCACGGTACGCCGCGGCGTCATGGGCGCAGCTGGCGCGGGACGTCCCGCCCTCTGGCGCGGCCGGCTGCGCGCCTGCCCGAAGCGTGCTGCGCGTCTTCGTTGCCATCCTGCGGGGAGCCTCGCACACCGCGGGCCCGCGCGCCCCGCATCCGTGCGTGGCGCACCCTGCAGGGTCCATCCGTGCGGCGCAGTATGGCGCGCGGCCGGTGCGCTCCGGAAGGGCCACTCGGCCGCTCCCCTGGTGGCGAGGGCGCACCCGGGCGACCAGCGCCGTGGTCGGGGGGTGCGTCCACGGGCACGCCACCGGTGCGGGGCGCACAATGGGGGGCACCATGCACGCGACGGACCTCCTCCCCACGCGACCGCCCGCCGACCGACCCTGCCAGTCCGACCAAGGAGACTGGGGTGGGATCTGTCCGGTCTGTGAACAGCTGCTGCCGCCCTGGCCCGATCCGCTGCAGTCGTGGCACGCTGAGCGCGCCATCGACCGCGTCCGCTCCGCGCAGGCCCGCGCTGCTTCCCTCCAGACCCCGCTGCGGCACTGGCATCTCTAACGCGCGCAACAGCGGCAGCAGACGAGGCTGGCGTCCTTCCGGGCCGTCTGGCCATCAGCCGCGATAGCCCGGACTGGCGCCGGGCGATACCGGGACGAGGTTGAGGTATATGTAGGTCGTTTCGGCTCCGTGTAGCGGTCGGCCGTGGCACCCGAGCGCTCCGTCCACGACGTCCCCCTCATGCCTGAACCGGTTGCGGCGCTGTAGAGTTGGGGGTACGAACGGCGCGTGGCGGCAACGGGTGGCCGAGCGCGCGGGTCCGCCGTCGCGCGCACCGTCAGGTGCCAGCGCCGGAGGCATGGACGGAACCACGATGGATCTCACGTTAGAACCGAGTCGGACGGCCCTCGTCGCCATCGACCTGCAGCGCGGGCTGGCCGCCCAGCCGATGGCACCGTATCCAGTGGCCGAGGTGGTCGAGCGGACTACGCGCCTGGCCCATGCGCTGCGGGCGGCAGGTGGCACGGTGATCCTCGTGCGGGTGATCCCCTCGCCCGACGGAAAGGACGCGCTGCGTCCGCTCACCGATGCACCGCCGGCGTGGCCCCGGGGGTCGCGGCCGGCAGACTGGGCCGAGATCGTGCCCGAGCTCGGCCCGGACCCTAGCGACTTGGTCATCTCGAAACGCCAGTGGGGCGCCTTCTACGGGACCGAGCTCGACCTCCAGCTCCGGCGACGTGGCATTAGGACGATCATCCTGGCGGGTGTCAGCACCAACGTCGGCGTGGAGAGCACGGCCCGCGACGCGTTCGAGCGCGGCTACCAGCAGGTCTTCGTGGAGGACGCGATGAGTGCCAGGGACGCCGGCGAGCATGCACACACCGTGCGGGCTCTGTTTCCCCGCATCGGTCGGGTGCGCTCGACCGCCGACGTGCTGGCCGCACTGCAGAATACCGAGTCACCTGGACCGACAGTCAGCTGACACCAGCCAGCCGCGAGGACCGTCCCGAAACAGGGGGTGCGGGACGTCGGGAGCTGGTAGAGCGATGCCGCCGGACACGACGAGCAAGCGTGTCCATTGCCGTCGTCGTCCCTGCCGACCGCAAGCCCTCCGTCGCAGCCGGCAGGCAGCGGCAGGCGTCTACGTGGCCAAGAAGGCGACATCCTGTACGGCGCCGTCACAGGGCTTTGAGACCGCCATCGCGCTGTCCACCGCGGCGCCGTCGGTCGCTGTTCGAGCGCTCGGTCCGACGGGACAGCTGCTCGTCGGCCCTTGCCACCCCAGCGTAGGCAGACCGGCACGTTTGACCGAGCCACGCGCGAGACGGGCCACGCTTCCCAATGCGCGGCCTCGGCTCCCTCGCCCGCGGAGTGGTCGCCGAACGCGCGCGACGGCCGGGCGTCGCGGACGAGGCTGGCGGTCTAACTTTGACCGCGCCTGTCGGACACGCGGCGCCGTTGCGGGCGCGGGCAGCTCCGGACGTAGTCGAGCACGTCGCTGAGCCTCGCGCTGGCCAGGCACACGACCGAGTCCGCGGCGCCGTAGTAGAGGTCCAGCCGATCGGCGGCGACATCGAGGATGGCGCCGCAGGGGAAGACGATCTGCGGCATGTCGCCCGAGCGCTCGTACGCCGCCTGCGGCCCGAGGACCCATTCGTCGCTGCGTCGCAGGACCACGGTCGGGTTGTCCAGGTCGAGCAGCGCCAGGCCCACGCGGTAGATGGGTCCTCTGGCCGTCATGTGGGCGCCGTGGTAGAGGATCAGCCAGCCCTCCGCTGTCTCGATCGGTGGCGGCCCGAGGCCGATCTTCCCGGCGTCCCACCACGCCCCCTCCCGGGCCTCGAGGAGGAGCCGGTGATCGGCCCAGTGGCGGAGGTCCGGCGAGAACGAGATCCACATGTGCGTCCCGCCCCGCAGCGGAGTGGGCCGGTGGATCATGGCCCAGCGACCACCGAAGCGACGCGGGAAGAGGGCGGCGTCCTTGTCCTCGGGCGTCATGACGGGCCCGATCCGCTCCACTGTTCGGAAGTCCGGCGTGGTCGCCAGGGCGACGAGGGGTCCAAGGCTGCTGAACGCGGTGTGCGCGATGACCCAGGTTCCCTCGTCGGGGAGCCACGTGAGGCGGGGGTCCTCGCAGCCCCAGACCTCCTCGGGCGCGCGATCCGGCTCCGACCGGAGGAGCGCCGCCGCGTCGAACCGCCAGCCCGACACACCGTCCGCGCTGCGCGCCACCTGGAGCTGCGAGATCCCACGCATGTCCTCGACCCGCACCAGCAGCAGCGTCTCCCCGTCCACCCGCGCCGCTCCCGGGTTGAAGACGGCATTGGCCGGGTACGGCAGGTCGGCGGCGGTGATGATGGGGTTCGCCGGGCTGCGGCGGAACAGCGGCTCGCGGCCGCTCACCACGACGCCCTCACCGGGATCGGACCGGGATGGCGCCGCACGCGGCCGGGCGCGGCGCATGCGTTGCAGGCGCAGGGGCTGGCATCGCGGCGTACCGAAGCTGGAGGATTCCGAATTCGCCCGTGAGTGCCTCGAGGTGCTCGCGATGCACGGCGTGCACGGCTGCGGTCTCAGGCATCGAGCAGCGGCGACGGCAGCGCGTGCGGGAAGTGCCCGCGGTCCCGCTCGGCCCGGGCGAAGCGATCGGGTCGGGCGACTCGGTCGAACAGCGCCCGGTAGGCGCCACCGACCTCGGGCCACACCATGTGACGGCCGAAGTGATGGGCCCGAGCCCCCATCTGCTCACGGCGCAGCGGGTCGGCGAGCAGCTCCACCAGCGCGGCCGCAAGCGCAGGCGGTGACGCGGGCGGGACAACGGTCCCGCGTCCCTCGGCCAGCAGCTCGACGGCGTACTCGTACGGCGTCGAGACGATCGCCTTGCCGGCACCCACCGCGTACGACAAGGTGCCCGAGACGATCTGCTCGAGGTTCGGGTACGGCGTGACGAACACGTCGGTGGCCTGCAGCCAGCGTCCGAGCTCCACCTGGCTGACGAAGCGGTTCACGAACCGGACGTGGTCACCCACGCCGAGCTCGGTCGCGCGCGCGATCAGGCCATCCCGGTACGCCTCGCCCTCGCGCAGGAGCAGCTCGGGATGCGTGGCGCCCAGGATCACGTAGAGCGCGTTCGGGATCGCCTCCACCACGGCCGGCATGGCGGCGATGGCGAGCTCGTATCCCTTGCCCGGCCCGATCAGCCCAAAGCTCAGGATGACTGCTCTCCCGGCGAGGTCGAGTCCCGGCTTCACCAGGTCTGGGTCCACGCGGGGCAAGTCCGGCACGCCGTGGGGGATGACGCTGATGCGCATGGGACTGACGCCGTACACCCGCGCGAGGAGCGTGGCGGCAGCGTGCGACATCACCACGACGCCATCCACCACGGCGCAGAGGCCGGCCAGGATGCGGTGCTGGCTGGGCGTGGGCGTTCGGCGCACCGTGTGCAGCGTGGCCACGGACGGCATCGACAGGGCGCGGACGAAGTCGAGCACGTGCGCGCCGTCGACGCCACCCCAGATCCCGTACTCGTGCTGGATGGAGACCAGCTCCACCCCCTCCCTGGCAAGCGCGCGGGCGGTGCGGCCGTAATCCGCCACGACGTCGCGCCGGAGTCGGTGGCGGACTTCCAGCGGGTAGATCGCGGGCGAGCCGGGCGCGTGGAGGGCGACCACGGACTGGATGCCCGTCGCCCGCACAAGGTCGCGCGTGAACGCGGCAATGCCGCAGTGGCGAGGGGGATAGGTGGCCACGACGGCCGTCCGGAGGGTCAACGGGTCGCTCCTCTCGTGTGACCCTTTGAGGAGGCCCGGTGGCCTGTGACCGAGCTATGCGAGGATGGCGAGCGCCATCCCGGCCGAGACGAGTATCGGACGCCCGGCTGAGCCCCGGGCGGCGGGAGGCCCGTTCGTGAAGGAGTCTAACACGCGGGCCGCCGCCGATACTGCTAAGAGGTAGAACCATGCTACTCCTTCGCGGGCGATCCGCGAACGCGCGGAGCTGGGTGAATCAGTCTGGCGGCCAGGGTGCGGTCTGGTCACGGGAAGCAGCCTGGCTCCGCCCGGCCAGCCCCGCCCGGGCGCCGCCGGGCGGAGTCCCGGGGTCCGCCGCGGACCGTGGCGGTGGAGAGGGAGATGCGGTCCGTGCGGGGCCTCGCCTGTGGGGGAGGCGCCCGCCTGCGTGCTGCTGGAGGTCCCGCGCGAAGGTATACCGTAGAGGGGCGTTGCTCTCGTGTCGTGGCGGACGGGCCGACCGTCGAGACGCCATCGGGTGCGGGCCGATGCGCATCCTCGCCCGATCCGCCGGAGGACCACGATGACCCAGGAACTCGGCGACCGGCAGCTCGTCGAGGTCGCCTTGGCCGCCGGCACTGCCCGTCGACACGCGGCCGACTTCGAGGAGGCCCGGCTCGACGCGAGGGAGCTCGCCGAACCGGTGCCCGAGGGGCTCGAAACGCTCTCGGCCGACCTGCTCGGCATCGACGACCCGCTCCGCATGTACTTCCGGGAGATCGGCCGGGTGGCCCTCTTGACGGCCGAGGAGGAGGTCGTGCTGGCCAAGGCCATCGAGCTCGGCGAGGAGCTGGTCGCGGCGCCCTGGACCGGCGTGCTGCGGCTCTGGGAGTGGACCCGCAACGACACCGAGCGCAAGACCCGCACGCTGCACCCACAGCACCGGCTGCCGTACGGCCGGGAGAGCGACCGGATCGTGCGGGAGGCGTTCCGCCAGGCGGAGACCGACGGGCTCCTCGGGCAGGTCCCCGATCTGCACCTGGTGAAGGCCCAGCGCGAGGCGACCGGGCAAGGGACGAAGACCCTGCTGCGGGAGGCCAAGTCGCGGGTCGGGGCCTACGACGAGGCGCGCACCGCGGACGCGTTCACCGACCTCGTCGACTTCGCCTTCGTCTCGGTCCACAACGGCGACCTCGACTCGCGCGACAACCCCGGGCCTGCGCGCGCTCTATGACTGGACGCGCGAGGGCGGGCACGGGTATCTGCGCGCTGGATCGAGGCGGGGAACGATGCCGCGCTGCTCTGCGAGATGGGCTGGGACCCTGCCGTCCCGCCGGACACGAAGTTCCGCGAGCGGCGCGGCGTGCTGGTGTGGATGGGCCGTGACGCCCGCGAGCAGCTCACGAGCGCCAACCTGCGCCTCGTCGTGTCGGTCGCCAAGAAGTACTTCGGCCGCGGGCTGAGTCTCCTCGACCTCCTGCAGGAGGGCAACATCGGGCTCATCCGCGCGGTCGAGAAGTTCGACTACGAGCGGGGCTACAAGTTCTCCACCTATGCGCACTGGTGGATCCGCCAGGCGATCACCCGCGCCATCGCCGACCAGGCCCGCACCATCCGCATCCCGGTGCACATGGTGGAGTCGATCAACCGGCTCATCCGCGTCTCGCGCGGCCTGCTCCAGGAGCTCGGCCGCGAGCCGACGGTCGAGGAGATCGCCGACGCGATGTCGGAAGGCCAGGAGAGCGTGGTCACCCCCGAGAAGGTGCGCGAGATCATCCGGGCCTCCCAGCAGGTGCTCTCGCTGGAGACGCCGATCGGCGAGGACGGAGACGCGCAGCTGGGCGACCTCCTCGAGGACCGCGCGGCGCTCGCCCCGCCCGAGGCGGCGTCCCATCAGCTTCTCAAGGAGCAGGTGGCGGCCGTGCTCGACTCGCTCACGGGGCGTGAGCGCCGCGTGCTGCAGTTGCGTTTCGGCCTGGAGGACGGGCGTGCCCGGACCCTCGAGGAGGTCGGCCAGGACTTCCACGTGACCCGCGAGCGCATCCGCCAGATCGAGGCCAAGGCGCTGCGCAAGCTGCGCCACCCGAGCCGCTCGCGCAAGCTGCGGGACTACCTGGTGTAGGCCGCCAGCCGGGCCACACAGCGAGAGCGTCGTCGACGCCGCGCGACCTGATCGCCTGCCAGGGCACCGGTCGTGTGAATGGGTCGGGCTACTCGACCTCGAACCAGACGTCGGGCGTCGCGTGGCCTCGGATCCTCCGCTGCACGCGGTGCCGGAAGATGCGCCCGAGGGCGAGGTCGAGATCGTCGACGTCAGCGCTGTGGGACGTGGCGTGCTCCACGCTGGCCCGCCGCCCCTCGCTGATGGCACCCCCGGTGAGCAGGTGGACGCGCCGCCCTCCCGACCACGCGATGACGGTCTCCACCGGCCCCGGCGTGTCGCCTGCCACCATCGCACCCCCGCCGTGCCCGCGCCCCAGGCGCCGGATACAGAAGAACGCGGGCCGCAAGCGCGACGACCACCGCGACGGGCACGGGGAGCAACCGCCCGAGCTACAACACCGCCCTGCTTCGAAGGGTACTCAGTATGCCCCCGCCGAACAAGCCGAACTATTCGGCGCCTCGTGGCGATGGCCGCCCAGCGCCGCGCGGGAAGGACCCTCGTTCTGGCGAGGTTGGCCTCGCCACCCGCCGTGGCCAGCCGCTCGCGCCGCTCGCCTGAGGCGGTCCCCTGGCCGTGGTTCTTGAGGGAGACGTCAGCTAGCGCGGCTCCTCTGCGTGTGTTGCCGGGAGGTCCCAACCCTGCGCTGTGTTCTCCTCTGCCGGGCGGGCCGGCATGTTGGCCCGCCCGGCGCTTCTGCCCTCGTGCGGCTGACCGGGGACCGCCTGCCTGCGCGGGCGCGAAGCGAGTCAGGTCTCTCAGTTTCAGGCTGAATGCAGAATCGGCGTCTATGCGGCCAACGAGCGATCGTGCTGGCGCGGCGTCTCGTTGGCAGCGCCACCGTCTATCCCCGCGAATGTCAAGAGGGCTCGTATGAAGCGCGTTGCGGTCTTCGTGCTCCTGCTTGCCGGCATCGGCGGCGCCTGCTCCAACAGCGCCACAGCGGTCCCGTCGTCAGCGCCCGTCTCGTCGGCGGCAGCGTCAGCACCGGCCGCGTGAGCACCGGCCGCGTCGCCGGCGGCTTCCGCCGTCCCCGTCGCCTCGTCTGTCCCCAGCGCCTGACACCGGCCGACCATTCCTCTACCTTCGTCACGGCCGGCAGGCTAAGGCCTGGCGTGGATCGCCAGGCAACCTAACCTGACTGCCCGGCGACCTTCGATATGGCGGGCTCCCGGCTTGCGCGACTTCCCACGCCGGCAATGACGCTTGACCTCGCCCGCCGCTGACGGGCCGACGTGCGCTACATCCTGGAGCCGGCCCGCGCACGCTCCGCGCCGCGTAGCCGACCCAGGGCGCAGCGTTCAGGCCTGCCGAGTCGCCGCCTCGAGGGCGGCCAGCACGTCGGCCGTGGAGCGTACCCGACCGATGCGCGGGAAGATGAGGCGCACCGTGTGCGCATGCTCGCCGGCGTCCCGGGCGGTCATGGCATCCTCCACGAACACCTGCTCGTAGCCGCGCTCGTAGGCGTCACGGGCCGTGCTCTCCACGCCGATGTTGGTCGAGATGCCGGCGAGCAGGATGGTGTCGATGCCCCGTCGACGAAGCTGCAGGTCGAGCTCGGTGCCGTAGAAGGCGCCCCACTGGCGCTTGCCGATGATGAGGTCACCCGGCTCGGGGCCGAGCTCGGGGACGATCTCGGTCCAGTCGGGCGGATGGGCCCCGGGCTGCCAGGCCGGCGTGTCGACCTGGGGGTGCAGCGCATCTTTGCCGTCCGCCGACTGCGTGCGATGGACCAGGACCACGGTGCCCCCGGCGGCCCGGAGCGCGACGGCCAGCGCCGCCGTATGCGCCGCCACGTCGCTGGCAGAGTGGGGGGCCGCCGGCACCTGCGCGATGCCCCGCTGCAGGTCGATCACCACGAGCGCCGTGCGCGCGGGTATGAGCATCAAGTCCATCTCGACCCTCTCCTCCGTTTCACTGTTGCTCGATGGTCCGCACCCAGCACCTTGCGCATCGTCGTGCTCTCGCCGCCAGGCATGATCATCCCCGACACGTGACGACGCGCGCACGCCCGGTTGCGCGGCCGAATGACGGCCGCCGTCGAGTTCACCTTCGAGGAGTTCAGG
>CAWIHR010000050.1:0-37843 GCA_963835945.1 uncultured Chloroflexia bacterium | reverse complement strand
GCCTCGGCGCGATGCTCCAAGAAGACCTCGATCCCTTGTGAGGCGATCTGTCGCGCATCGCGGTGGGCCAGGGCGTGCCAGTCACCGACCTCGCCGCTCAGGTAGAAGGGCAGGCCACAGATGCTGAAGTTGAGGAACCCGTCGGCGACGAGCAGGCTGATCTCGAGCGACGGATCGGTGCGCCGGGCGCGCAGGGCCGCCTCGGTGCCGGCGTCGCTCCCACCGACGATCACGAGCCGCACGGCCCGACCTCCCCTAAGACGTGCCGCGGGTGCGACGGTCAGGCCGCCGGTGCCACCCCAAGCTCCGCCAGCAGGCCCCGCACCCGCCGCTCGATCTTGTCGCGAATGGGCCGCACGGCCTCGAGCGGTTGGCCGGCCGGGTCGTCGAGTTCCCAGTCGAGGTAACGCTTGCCGGGGTACACCGGGCAGGCGTCGTCACAGCCCATGGAGACGATCACGTCTGCCGCGCGGACGATCTCGTCCGCCCAGGGCTGGGGCAGCTGCGTGCTGATGTCGATGCCCTGCTCGGCCATCGCCGCCACGGCCGCCTTGTTCAGCTCCGCCGCGGGCAGTGAGCCGCCTGAGAAGACGTCCACCCGGTCCCCGGCGAGGTGGCGCATCCAGCCCGCCGCCATCTGCGAGCGCCCGGCATTGTGGACGCACAGGAAGAGCACGCTCGGGTTGAGGTCGGTCCGATCCGACTCCAGGCGCACCAGCGCGCGTAAGCGATCGTTGGTCAGGCGCTCGACGATGATGGGCGTCCAGGTCCGGATCTTGGCCGTCGGGAGGATCAGCTCAAGCGACTCGACCATGAAGCGTTCAATCGTCTCGACGTTCATGCGACCCGCCCAGCGGCGCTCCAAGGCGACGGCCGACTGACGGATGTTGACGCGTTCGCCGGGGGTCAACTCCGGCATGGTCCAGGGTGCAGCGCTCGTCGGCGTGGTCATGGGGACTCCTTCGTGACGGTGGTGCCCCGAGCCTATGCCTTCAAGTGGCTTGAATGTCAATGGGCAAGACCGGCGTCGACCTGACCGCCAGTACAGCGTCCCGTATGGACTACGCGCACCTAACCGGCCACGTTGAGGTTGGCGCGACAGTGTCCGTGGAGGACAGGGCTCCTCCTGTTCAGTCTCGGGGTATCGCCGCACCTCGCCGGTCTCGCATTGCATCCGCTTCTGTCGACCCTGCAGTCCTGAGCCGCCTCTGGCCGGTGCCGACACGCCACTCGGCCCACCGACAATAGGGCACCTTACCCAAACGCCAGTTGTACTAATGTCGGTTAGAATGTCGGCATGGACAGCCCCTCGCTCCACCCGCTGACGCCGGAACTGTCGGCCGGGGCACTAGCGGCGCTCCAGGCGATCGCCGAGCCAAACCGGGCGCGAATCATCGCGCTGCTCGGCCACGGCGAGCACTGCGTGTGCGACGTCGGGGGCAGCCTGGCGTCTGAGTCCCGCGCTCGTGTCGCACCACCTGCGCGTCCTGCGGAACGCCGGTCTCCTGCGCGAGCGGCGGAGCGGGCGGTGGGTCTACTACTCGCTCGACCTGGACCACCTCGCCCGTGTCCGCGCCGCCCTCACCGACCTGCTCGCGCCGACCGACACGGCGGCCGCAGCCTGCGTGTGTTCCGACTGCGGATCGCTGGCCATCCCCCTGCCCGCCACCGCGAGTCCTCGCGGCCAGTTACCGCTCGCGGACGGCATCGCGCCATGACCTGCCACGTCGTCATCGTCGGCCTGCCCTCGCCGGCGGGCTGTGACGCGGCCCAGACCTGGCGGGCTGCCGCGTCCATCGTGGAGCAGCGGCTGCACGCCCGCTTCGGTCCTGCGATCTCGTTCGAGTACGCCGAACTATTCAGCCCGGCCATGACGCCGCACCGGGACATCGAGGCGCAAATCGCGGCCGGCGAGGCCGTCCCGCCCATCGTTGTCATCGACGGTGTCCGTCGGTTCGCCGGCGGGAAGCTGCGCGTCTCGGCCATCGAACGCGCCGTCGCGGACATCGTCGGGAGCGGTATCCCCGCCCCGGCAGCACGAGAGGAAGCAATCCGGTGACCGATCCCGTACGCGCCGACGTCGAGCTGTTCGATCCGCCCATGTGCTGTCCCAGTGGGCTGTGTGGACCCGTGCTCGACACCACGCTCGTCGATTTGTCAGAGGCGCTCCTCGCCCTCGAGTCCGACGGGTTCCGGGTGGCTCGCCACATGATGACCTCGGAGCCCCAGGCGTTCCTGCGCAACCGCGACGTCTACGAGCTGATCCAGGCACGCCAGCTCGACGTGCTGCCTATCACGGTGGTGCGGGGCCGCGTCGTCAAGACCGCCGCGTACCCGAGTCTCGATGAACTCCGCGAGGCCCTCGTCGTTACCGCCTAGCAGCGCGCATCACCGGCGCCCCTCTCGGAAAGGACCCAGCGTGACCCAGTTCCTGTTCTTCTCGGGCAAGGGCGGCGTGGGCAAGACGACGATGGCCTGCACCACTGCGGTCGCCGAGGCGGATTCCGGCCGGCGCGTCCTCATCGTCACCACCGACCCCGCGTCGAACCTCGCGGACGTCTTCGAGCGACCCATCGGCCATGCCATCACGCCGATCGCCGGCGTGGCGCACCTGTGGGCCATGGAGATCGACCCCGACCGCGCCACGGCCGAGTACACGGACCGCACGCTCGCGCCGATCCGCGCCATCTTCCCGCCCGAGATCGTGCACGTCATGGAGGAGCAGCTCGCCTCCCCCTGCACCGCCGAGGTGGCCGCCTTCGATCGATTTGCGGACTTCCTCGATCCCTCCGCGCCGATCGACGCCACAGCTGGCGAGGCGTTCGACCTCGTGATCTTCGACACGGCTCCCACCGGACACACCGTCCGCCTGCTCGAGCTGCCCGAGGCGTGGACGAAGAGCATCTCCGAGGCCGAGGCGGGCACGGGCCAGACGTGCATCGGTCCGGCTGCCGCGATCGCCGACTCCAAGGCCAAGTACGAGCGTGCCCTCGCGGCGCTGCGTGACGGTGCCCGCACGCGCTTCGTGTTCGTACTGCAGCCCGAGGCGACGGCGATCGCCGAGACGCGCCGGGCGAGCGCCGAGCTGGCCCGCCTCGGCATGCAGACGGCCGAGCTGATCGTCAACGGCATTCTGCCGCCCGAGGAGGCGTCCACCCCATTCTTCGCGGCGCGCATCGCCATGCAGGCGCGCTACCTGCGCGAGATCGCGCGCCAGCTGCCGATGCCGGCCCGCCACGTGCCGCTGCTCGACGGCGAGGTGCGCGGCCTCGCCCGCCTGCGCGCCCTCGTGCCGCTGCTCGGCAATGCACAAGCGCCGCGCCCTGTCTTCGGGGGCGGCGCCGAGGCGGCAGCGAGGACGCGGCGGAGCGATCCCGCAGCCGCTCTCGCCGCCATTATCCCTGCGGATCGCCCGCGCACCGTCTTCTTCGCGGGAAAGGGGGGCGTGGGCAAGACGGTCGTCTCGTGCGCGAGCGCCGTATGGCTGGCCGGTCGGGGGCACCGCACCCTGCTCGTGACGACCGATCCGGCGGCCCACATCGGCGATGTCCTTGGTGCGACCGTCGGCAGCGAGCCGGCGCCCGTGGACGGGGTGGATGGTCTCTGGGCGGCCCGCGTCGATGCCAAGGCCGCGGCCGCCGCCTACACCGGACGCATCATCGCGACGCGATGGCACGGGGTCGCAGCCCCGCGGCGATCGCCGCCATGCGCGAGGAACTCGACTCGCCCGTGTACTGAAGAGATGGCGGCCTTCGATCGGTTCATCGACCTCGCCAGCCGCGACACATACGACGTGACGTCTTCGACACGGCGCCCACCGGCCATACCATGCGCCTGCTCGAGCTGCCCATTGACTGGAGCCGCCAGCTCGACGTCAAGGTCTTCGCCTCGGTTGACACGGCCGCCGCCGATGACGTTGCGAAGGCCCGCTTCGGACGGGTCATCGACATGATGCGCGACCCCGCACAGAGCACCTTCGCCTTCGTCATGTACCCCGAGGCCACCCCGATCATCGAGGCCGCACGGGCGATCGCCGAACTCGCGACGCTCGGCATCCCGCTCGGGCTCGTGGTCGCCAACATGGTGCTGCCGGACGAGGTCTGCCACGAGCGCGTACGGCCGGGCCCGCTGGCAGATGCAGCAACGCTACCTGGCCGACATCGAGGCGCGCTTCGCGGTTCCGGTCCTCGAGGTGCCCCTGCTCGAGGGCGAAGTGGCGGGTGCCGAGCAGCTGGGCGAGTTGCTGGCGCGGGCCCTCGCGCCGGTATCCCTGGTCGCCTGAAAGGAGGCGCCTGCGTGATGCTCCAACCCCAGGTGGCGGACGCCGCCGAGATCGAGGCGGCGATGCAGGCCGCGGAGGCCGACGCCCGGCTGGCCGCAGGTACCTTCGGTGCGATCCTGCGCGCCAGCCCCGAGTTCACCAGATTCGCCCTTGCCGGCGACGGGCTGACCGCGGACGCCGAAGCGACCGCCGCCATTGACGCGTTCGGGCGCCGGCAGGCCGAGCTGCGCATGCAGCTGGCGTTCGGGACCATCGACGCCGCTCAGCGTGCCGAACTCGAGCGCTTGCAGGCGGCCATGCTCGCCTGTCCGTCGGTGGCCGCCTACGTAGCGACCCAGACCGAGTCCCAGGCGGTGTGCCGCGAGACCGCTGCCGTCATCAGCACCCAGATCGGCATCGACTTCGCCGCCAACTGCCGCTCCGGCGGCTGCTGCGGCTGAAGGGAGACCACTGTGCTCAGCACCACCCTCCAGGACGCGGCGGTAGAGTTCGGGCTCGCGCTGCGACAAGCGCCGAGCGTTGCCGCGTACCGCGCGGCCGCCGATGCCCTCGAGCGCGATCCCATCGCCCAGGGCCTCCTGGCCGATCTCCGAGGCCGGCAGCTCGAGCTGGCCCGCCTCCAGCAGGCGGGCCTGGCCGCGAGCCAGCCGCAGATCGATACCCTGCGCCTTTGCCAAGATGCGGTCCGGACCAGCGCCACAATCATGGCCTACCTGCGGGCCTCGAACGAAGTGAAGGTGTTCCTGCCCAGCGCGGCGGCTCACGTGAGCGCGGCCCTCGGCGTCGACTACGGCAACCTCGCCGCGCCGGCCAGCTGCTGACCCTCACGCCGAGATAGCGCGTGACATGAGCGCGGCTGAGATGGGCGGACTGACCGCTGGGCAAGCCTGCGCCGCGGCGCAGGATCGACTCGGGATCCTCATCCGATGACCACGCTCGCGACCCCCCGCGTTCACCATCCGGTCTGGCCGACAGGTGCCGCCGTCACTGCTCCGAGCGTGAGCGGGGGCCGCGCGGTCCGTCGCCGCGAGGGACCGGAGAAACTCACGGGCCGTGCGATGTACACCGACGACCTCGTCTTCCCCGGTGCCTGGTACGGGGTGACGGTCCGCTCGACGGAGCCCCACGCCCGACTGTTGTCGATCGAGCGCGATCCCGCGTTCGATTGGTCCCGCGTGGTATTCGTCACCGCCGCCGACATCCCCGGCGAGAACGTCGTCGCCTTGATGTCCGACGACCAGCCGGCCCTGGTCGCCGACGAGATCCGTCACGTCGCAGAGCCGGTCGCGCTCGTCGCCGCGCCCGACCCCGAGACAGCCCGCGCCGCACGTGACGCACGTCCGCCTGCGGACCGAACCGTTGCCGCCGGTGCTCGACCCGCTCGCTTCCGATCACGTGTTCGCGCACTACGAGATCGTGCAAGGGCGACCTCGCGGCCGGCTTCGCGGCGGCCGACCTCGTCGTCGAGGGGACCTACCGCGTCGGCCACCAGGAGCAGCTGTACATCGAGCCCCAGGCGATGATCGCCGTCCCGCGCGACGATGGCGGTGTGACCGTCTACGGGTCGCTCCAGTGCCCGTACTACGTGCACACGGCGCTGAAGCGCGCGCTGGCGCTCGACGACAGCCAGGCGGTCGTCGTCCAGGCCGAGACCGGCGGCGGCTTCGGGGGCAAGGAAGAGTACCCGTCGATGCTCGCGATCCACGCGGCGCTCCTGGCTCGCGCCGTGGGTCGGCCGGTCCGGATGATCTACGACCGCCACGAGGACATCGTCGCGACGACGAAGCGCCACCCGGCGATCGTCACGCACCGCACCGGCGTGACCCGCGACGGGCGGCTCGTCGCCCAGGACATCGAGATCGTCATGGACGCGGGGGCCTACTGCGACGCTGTCACCGGTGGTCCTGTCGCGGGGCACGATCCACGCCGGCGGCCCGTACGCCTGCCCGAACGTCCGGATCCGCTCCCGGGCGATGGCGACGAACACGCCGCCGAGCGGGGCGATGCGCGGCTTCGGGGCGCCGCAGACCGAGTTCGCCGCCGAGACGCACGTGAACCGGATCGCCGAGGCGCTCGGGCTCTCGCCGGCCGAGCTGCGGCGGCGCTGGGCGTACCGCGTCGGCGACGTGACGGCGACCGGCCAGGTGCTGCGCGAGAGCGTTGGGGCGCTCGAGGTGCTCGAGCGGGCAGTCGAGGTCTCGGAGTTCGAGCACGTCCGCGAGCGGACGGCGACCGAGCGAGAACGCGGGCCGGGGCCACCGCGCATCGGGGATCGGGCTCGCGCTCGGCTGGCACGGCGCGGGATTCACCGGGGGCGGCGAGGCGCGGCTGGCGAGCGTGGCGGGGATCGAGCTGGCGACCGACGGCCGGATCCGCGTGCTGACGTCGCTCGACCGAGATCGGCCAGGGCGCGAAGACCGTCCTCCCGCAGCTCGCCGCCGAGGCGCTTGGCGTGCCGTCCGAGGCGGTCGATGTCGCGCCGCAGGACACGTCCCTCGTCCCTGACAGCGGCCCGACGGTGGCGTCCCGAACGACGATGGTCGTTGGCGGTCTCCTGATCGAGGCCGCTCGGCGACTGCGCGCCACGGTCGAGGCAGAGACGGGTCGCTCGTTCGCCGCGTGCATATCGCGGGTTCGCTGCCGCCCACGGCCCACTGCGGGTCGACGAGCAGTTCGACGGCTTCCCGGGCATCGTGTGGGACGAGCAGGCGCATCGGGGCGACGCCTACCCCTGCTACAGCTGGGCCGCGGCCGTCGCCGAGGTCGACGTCGATCTCGACACCGGCGAGGTCGCCGTGCGTTCGGTCGTGGCCGCCGACGACGCCGGACGGATCGTCAACCCGGTGCTCGCCGAGGGCCAGATCGAGGGCGGCACGCTCCAGGCCGTCGGCTACGCGACGATCGAGGAGATGAAGCTCGAGAACGGTCGGCATCTGAACGACCGTCTGGCGACGTATCTGATCCCGACGTCCTTCGACGCCCCGACGATCCGCCCGATCCTCGTCGAAGCGCCGTTCTCGGGGGTACCCCACGGGGCCAAGGGGCTCGGCGAGCTGCCGATGGACGTCGGCGCGCCAGCGGTCATCGCGGCGATCCATGACGCGACCGGAGTCTGGATCACCGACCTGCCGGCTACTCCGGAGAAGCTCCTGGCGGCCCTGATGGGGAGGGCGTGATGGCGACGCTGATGACACGCCCGACCGCCCCGCTCCGGTTCTCGGTGAACGGTGCCCCGGTGGAACTCGAGGCATCCGGTGGTCGACGACTCCTCGATGCCCTGCGGTATGACCTCGGGCTGACAGGCACGAAGGAGGGATGCGGAGAAGGAGAGTGCGGCGCGTGCTCCGTCCTCGTCGACGGGGCGGTCGTCCTCAGCTGCCTCATCCCCGTCGTCCAGGCGGCCGGGTGCGACATCCGGACGGTCGAAGGGCTGGCGCTCGACGGACGGCTCGATCCGCTTCAGGAGGCGTTCCTCGAGACCGGCGCGGCCCAGTGCGGCATGTGCACGCCCGGGATGCTCATGGCGGCCCGCGCGCTCCTCGACTCCGGCGAGCCGCCGACCGAGCATGCGATCCGCGAGGCGATCGCCGGGAACCTCTGTCGATGCACCGGCTACACGAAGATCCTCGAGGCGATCGCGCTCGCCTCACGTCTCGGACCGACCGATCGCGGCCGGAGCGCGGCCGGGCCCACGCGCCGGGCGGTCGCGCCGCCGAGCGCGGGACCGGTCGTCCTGACGCCACGCTCGCTCGACGACGCACTGGAGTCGCTGGCTGGGCCTGATGCTCCACAGCCGATCGCCGGAGGCACCGACCTCATGGTCGCGGTGGCGGCGGGGACGCTGCTCAAGGGGGAGCGCTTCATCGACATCCGCGGCCTGGATGAGTTGCGCGGGATCGCCGTCGAGGGCGATCACATGTCTCTCGGGGCCCTCACGACGTACACGGACCTCCGTCGCTCGCCGGTGATTGCCAGCGCGCTTCCTGTGCTCGCCGAGGCAGCGGCCACGATCGGGGCGATCCAGATCCAGAACCGCGGCACGATCGGTGGCAACATCGTGAACGCCTCGCCCGCCGGCGACATGCTGCCGGTGCTCCTGGCGACCGATGCCTCATTGAGTTGGTCAGCCGGCGCGGTGCGCGGATCGTCGCCGCGGACGCGTTCTGGACCGGCTATCGCCGGACTGCGCGGGCGACCGATGAGACTCCTGACCCGCATCGGGATCCCGCTCGTCCCCGGTCGACAGGTCCGCTACCGCAAGGTCGGCACACGTCGGGCGCAGGCGATCTCGAAGGTCGTCATGGCCGTCGCCTGGCGAGACGACGGCATCGCCTGGCGCGATGTGCGGATCGGCCTCGGGTCGGTCGCCGAGCGCCCGATCAGAGCGCGCGAGACCGAGGCGGTCCTCGAGGGCGGCAGGCCGATCCCTGGAACCGCCGAACGCGCCGCTGCGACGATCGAGGCGGAGATCCACCCGATCGACGACGTACGCTCGACCGCCGCGTACCGACGAGCGGTGACCGGCCGGATCCTCAGCCGCATCATCCTCGACGCGGCGGACGAGTAGGCGCAGCCTCCTCCCGTTATACGCAGTCCGACCCCCGCAGATTATGGGCTCCGCGGAGGCCCGGAGAGCGACCGGATCGTGCGGGAAGCGTTCCGCCAGGCGGAGACCGACGGGCTGCTCGGCCAGGTCCCCGATCTGCACCTGGTCAAGGCCCAGCGCGAGGCGACCGGGCAAGGGACCAAGGCCCTGCTGAAGGAGGCCAAGTCGCGGGTCGGGGCCTACGACGAGGCGCGCACTGCGGAGGCGTTCACCGACCTCGTCGACTTCGCCTTCGTCTCGGTCCACAACGGCGACCTCGACGCGCGCGACAACCCCGGCCTGCGCGCGCTCTATGACTGGACGCGCGAGGGCGGGCAGGGGTATCTGCGGCGCTGGATCGAGGCGGGGAACGATGCCGAGCTGCTCTGCGAGATGGGCTGGGACCCCGCTGCCCCGCTGGACACCAAGTTCCGCGAGCGGCGAGGCGTGCTGGTGTGGATGGGACGGGACGCGCGCGAGCAGCTCACGAGCGCGAACCTGCGCCTCGTGGTGTCGGTCGCCAAGAAGTACTTCGGCCGCGGCTTGAGTCTCCTCGACCTCCTGCAGGAGGGCAACATCGGCCTCATTCGGGCGGTCGAGAAGTTCGACTACGAGCGGGGCTACAAGTTCTCCACCTATGCGCATTGGTGGATCCGCCAGGCGATCACCCGCGCCATCGCCGACCAGGCCCGTACCATCCGCATCCCAGTGCACATGGTGGAGGCGATCAACCGGCTCATCCGCGTCTCGCGCGGCCTGCTCCAGGAGCTCGGCCGCGAGCCGACGGTCGAGGAGATCGCCGACGCGATGTCGGAAGGCCAGGAGTGCGAGGTCACCCCCGAGAAGGTGCGCGAGATCATCCGGGCCTCCCAGCAGGTGCTCTCGCTCGACACGCCGGTCGGCGAGGACGGAGACGCGCAGCTGGGCGACCTCCTCGAGGACCGCGCGGCGCTCGCCCCGCCCGAGGCGGCGTCCCATCAGCTTCTTGAAGGAGCAGGTGGCGGCCGTGCTCGACTCGCTCACGGGGCGTGAGCGCCGGGTGCTGCAGTTGCGTTTCGGCCTGGAGGACGGGCGTGCCCGGACCCTCGAGGAAGTCGGCCAGGACTTCCACGTGACCCGCGAGCGCATCCGTCAGATCGAGGCGAAGGCGCTGCGCAAGCTGCGCCACCCGAGCCGCTCCCGGAAGCTGCGGGACTACCTCGAGTAGGCCGTCAGGGCACGGGCTGCGTTCATAGGCGGCGCCACGAGGCGGGCGTCCGCGCGGATGGGCGGCGCAGTGTGCTCGACGTGGGCGGGGTGGACTCCCCCGATTGGAGCACTGCTCGCCTCGGGCGTCGAGGCCCCCGCCCAGCTCATCTTCCTTCCCGTCACCGGCACGCCGGGTGGGTGGAGCGTCGCGCCAGCTAGCAGGTGATGTGGAGGACCCCCCACACCTCGGCTGGCTCGAGCGTCGCGAGTAGACGGCAGGCGTCGCCGGTGGGGCGTGGCGTGATGGCCATCCCGCGTCGCGCCGCCTCCGCGTAGACGTCCTCGGCCGATGGGGAGGCGGCCTTCGGCGGCCCGTGCCGACGATGCGCCGCCCGCCACCCCAGGAGATGCCCTCGGCGAGCGAGAGGGGCGTGTGTCCGTACCGGTCGCGGAGGGCCTACGAGGTCGTGGCCGTACCGTTCGCCCTCGATCTCGAGCTCCCCGAACGCGGTCAGCTTGACCCGCACGAGCATACGTCGCCCACGCGCGTCGACGCCACACTGCAGCCAGGGAGCCCCTCGCGGCGGGGGGCCCCGGGTGGCCCACCGATGCTCTAGCCTGTGCAGCGTCAAACCTGCTCGAAGGAGATCGCGGTGGCCAAGGACAAGAAGGCGAAGCCGGACAAGAAGGGCAAGAAGGGCAAGTAGCCCGCCCCACGCAGCGCAGCAGTGATGGCCTCTGGACGAACGCCCAGAGGCCATCACGATTGATGCTTAAACCGCTCCAGATCTAGCCCAGACGGCCGGGCCAGAGTCGTCCGCCGGTCCATGAGCCACCCCAGTTCGATTGCCAGGAGGGCCCGTCCTTGACGGCGCGGCTCCGCTTCATAGAGGGCCATGGTGAGGAGCGCGCGGGCACGCCCTCAGCGTTGGCCATAACCGGGGCGTCAGCGAACAGCAGCGCTCTCTTGATCGATCCATGTCGGTGGCGCGCCCCTCGCTTTGCGACCATCGGCTCTGTCGGCAGCGGCGGTGAGGGGCGACGCTCCCAGGACGGCTGATCTGCGCAGAAGGGGCCGCTGCCATGACTACAGGAGCAGCATGACCGCGCACAGCATCGTCGCTACGCCAGCGGTGGGGGGAACGGTGGGCAACCGCTCGGGCTACCCCACCGACCGGCTTGCATGACGGCCGGCGAGCTCGCCCGCTGGAGCGAGGCGAACCTGCTCTTCGGGGGCAGCAACCGGGCCGGTAGCGCGTGCGAGGACTGCACTCCGGCGTTCGCCGCCGAGATGCGCTTCGAGGGCCGCTGCGACGGGATGCCGTCCGAGCAGACGGCATCCCGTCCTGCCTGACGTGCCCCTGACGCAGCCGCCGCGTTCTGCTCCGCTCCGGCTCCTGGTGGTGGACGACCATGAGGTCGTGCGGCAGGGCTTAGTCTCCCTGCTCGAGCGACAGGAAGGGTTCCAGGTCGTGGCCCAGGCAGGGACCGCCGCAGCGGCCATCGAGGCCGCCCGCACGTCCCGGCCCGACGTGATCGTGATGGACATCCGGCTGCCCGACGGCTCGGGCATCGAGGCCTGCCGGGAGATCCGCGCGCAGCGCCCAGAGATCCGCGTCGTCATGCTCACCAGCTACGCCGACGAGGAGGCGGTCTTCGCCGCGATCGTCGCCGGTGCTAGCGGCTACCTGTTGAAGCAGATCCGGGGACGCGACCTGGTTGTGGCGGTCCAGGCGGTGGGGCGCGGCGAGTCGCTCCTCGACCCGGCCGTGACCGAGCAGATGCTGGAGCGCATCCGGCGCATCGCGAGCGGGACGTACCGCGACGAGCTCGGCGCCCTCACCCAGCAGGAGCAGAAGATCTTGCTGTGCATCACCGAGGGCAAGACCAACAAGGAGATTGCGGCCGAGATCTTCCTCGCGCCCGCGACGGTCAAGAACTACGTCAGCTCGATCCTGGCCAAGCTGAACCTGCAGCGCCGCGCGCAGGCCGCCGCGTTCGTGGCACGCCACCGGCTGCCTGAGGCCGACTAGCGTCATCCTGCACGATCACGCGATGGTGCTCGGATGCAGCCGGACTAGGATTGGCTTGTGGACGCCTTCACGGTCGCGACGCGCTACTGGCACCGGCTCGAGGACGGGCGCGTGCAGTGCGACCTCTGCCCGCGCGAATGCCGGCTGCACGAGGACCAGCGCGGGCTGTGCTTCGTTCGGGCACGGCGGGGCGACGCGATCGTCCTGACGAGCTACGGTCGGTCGTCGGGGTTCTGCGTCGACCCCATCGAGAAGAAGCCGCTGAACCACTTCCTGCCCGGGTCCGCGGTCCTCTCGTTCGGCACGGCCGGCTGCAACCTAGCCTGCCGGTTTTGCCAGAACTGGGACATCTCGAAGTCACGGGAGATCGACACGCTGGCCGACGCGGCGTCGCCCGAGGCAATCGCCGCGGCCGCGCGGCGCTTGGGTTGCGCCTCGGTGGCCTTCACCTACAACGATCCCGTGATCTTCGCGGAGTACGCCATGGACGTCGCGGACGCTTGCCATGCCCTCGGGATCAAAGCCGTGGCGGTGACTGCAGGGTATATGCACCCCGCGCCGCGGGCGGACTTCTACCGCCAGATCGACGCCGCCAATGTCGATCTCAAAGGCTTCACCGAGGCCTTCTACACCGACCTGTGTGCCGGACGCCTCGCGCCTGTGCTCGACACGCTGCACTACCTCGTGCACGAGACGAGTGTGTGCGTGGAGATCACGACGCTCCTCATCCCCGGGCGCAACGACTCGGATGAGGAACTCGACCGACTGACGCGCTGGGTCGTGCACGAGCTAGGGCCGGACGTCCCGCTGCATTTCAGCGCCTTCCACCCCGACTACAAGCTGCTCGACGTGCCGCCCACGCCGCCGGCGACCCTAGCCCGCGCGCGCGCCATCGCCCTCGCCAACGGTGTCCGCTACGCCTACACGGGCAACGTGACCGATCGAGATGGGCAGTCGACCAACTGCCACGCCTGCGGCGCGCTCCTCATCGAACGCGACTGGTACGAGCTCGGAGCCTACCGCGTCACCGACGACGGTCGCTGCAGCGGTTGCGGCACCCAGATCCCCGGCGTGTTCTCCGGGCCCGTCGGCCATTGGGGGTCACGACGCCTGCCGGTGCGGATCGCGGACTTCGCGGCCGACCGGAACCGTCCCGTGCCGGCCTGAGGGAGGGGAGCGTGGCGTCCGAGATCGTCAATGCGCCGGCGGCGCCGGTGTTGGACGCGGACGCCACGGCGGCGCTCCTCCGTCTGGCCCGTGCGGCGGTCGTGGCCGCGATCCACGGGCGGCCAGCTCCCGTCGTGGACCGGGCCTCACGGCCTCCCGTGCTCCTGGAGCCTGCGGCCGCCTTCGTCACGCTCCACGAACGCGACGAGTTGCGTGGCTGCCTGGGCAACCTCGAGTTCGACCGCCCACTGTGGAAGAACGTGCTGATCGCCGGTGCGATCGTGCCGCTCGAAGATCCGCGGTTCCTACCGGTCGTCGAGTCGGAGCTCCCGAAGATCCGGATCGAGGTGTCCGTCCTTGCACCACCCGTAGCGCTGCCGGGCCACGAGGCCTTCGACGCCCGGTCCCAGGGGATCATCGTGGAGCGATCGGGCCGGCGGGCCCGGGGCTCATCGGACTCTGGCGTGACGTCGTGCCCTCCGAGGTGCGCACGCACCTGCGCGCGGCGCGCAAGGAGCGGCTGCTCGCGGCCCGGGCCTTCCTGGACCACCGGATCGAGCATCTCGAGAAGGAGCCAGCGGAGTCGCTGCCCCGCCGGGAGAGCATTTCGCTCGAGTAGGCTTGACAGGACCGGCCGGCGCTCGGGCGCCTGGACTGCGCGTATAGTGCGGCCATTGCCGCCGTTCGTGGCGATGCTCCGCGTGGTCGCCTCCCTTCTCGAACAGACCGTGCGTCTGCCGTCCGGTTCGGGAAGTGAGAACAGGGGTCCTGCATGACCCGCGGCACCGTCAAGAAGGTCATCGCCGATCGCGGCTTCGGGTTCATCACCGGCGACAACGATGGGAAGGACTACTTCTTCCATCGCAGCGGCGTGGAGCCCACCCTCGACTTTGACCGGCTCGTGGGCGGCGAGCGCGTCGCCTTCGAGATCGAGGCCAACCCTAGGGGTCTGCGCGCCGTGAAGGTGCGCGCGGCCTAGTCTGCGCCACGCCAGCGGAGGCGTCGGGCCACGAGACTCGTCACCCTGAACCTCGACCATGGGGGTGGCCCGCGCGTCCCGGCCATCACGACCGCGCTGCGCCACGATCCCGATGTGGTCGTGGTGACGGAGTTCCGGGTCAACGAGGCGGGCGCCCGCCTGCTGCCGCGGCTGGCGGTCGGCGGGCTCACCTCTCAGGCCACCAGCCATCCGCCCATCCTCCTTCTGGCAACGTCGACAACGAGGAGGGATTTAGATGCCTGAGTTGGCGTGGGGCCGGCCCGTCCCGAGGAACGCTCGGCCGGGCCCTTCCGAGAAGACGACCCTCCGCGCCCTCCTGGATCACCTCGGCGAGCGCGTTGCAGCCAGGCTGGCGGCGCGAGGCGTCCCGACGTACCGCTCGCTGCTCTTCCGACAGCCCAGACTCGTTGGTATCCTGCAACGCTCGACCGTCGCTGCCGCATTCAAACCGCCGAAGACCGAGGGGACCTGGGAGCACGGTTGGCACCGCTGCCCAACGGACAGCGGGTTGGCCGGACCCTGAAACATGGCCATTCTTGCCACGCTGTTTGCGGCTCTCGGGAGGCAGGCAGGCCGCGTCCTGACGACCGCGCTTGGCTGGGCCAGCACGCTGCTCTTCGGACGCGTCCCCCACCACAAGCGGCTCCTGCTCTCGCTGATGGCGCTGGGCTCGCTCGCCTGGGTGGTGATGCTGCTCGGCATCATCCTGCCCACCCTGGGGACGTTCCTGCTGACGGCGGTGCCGCTGCCCGGGTTAAGCGACCAGAACTGGGTGCGCATCGCGATGTTGAGCGCGGCGCTGGCCACGCCGCTGCTTGTCGGTCTGGGCGGGCTGTACATCGTTGACGCGGGGAGCCGGCCCACCGGCCTCGCGGGGGTCAGGCAGGTGCTGCGGGGCTATCCGGTCGCCTTCCTGCTCGCGTTCACGCTCATCTTCCTCGCCATCGTGGGAGGGGTACGGAAGTGCCGGACCCTCGCGCGTGGCTGGACGGACGCGCATATCCCGATCGTGGTGCACGCCGGCGCCTACGCGAGCATGGTCAACGACCTCGAGCAGACCCTCCGCGAGTCAGGCCTGGAGGTCGACCGCCGGCCGGCAGCGGCGATCCTCGCCGTGCCCGCGCGGCTGGTGGGACGGGTCGCCGGCGGTGGTGTGCGGGCACTCGTCCCGGACCAACTCACGACGCTCTACTCGCCCGTGCTAGAGGTTGAGCTGTACCCCTCCGACATCGCGATCTCAGGCCAGAAGGTGGCCGTCGCTCGCGCACGCGCCGCGATCGCGACTCGGCTGACTGAGACCGCGGCATATCTGACGACCTCCAAGGAGGCGCAAGCGGTCGAAGACTGGCTGGACCGGATCATCGCAGCCCGAAAGACGATGGACGCGCAGGGGCTGCCGGGGCGGTCGGACGCGTTACTGGAAGATCTGCGAGCTATCGACGCCACCCTTGCGACGCTCGTCGTCGACTCCGCCGAGTGGGAGGTCCTATACCGGATGCGGCTCCAGATCGAGCGTGACCTGCTGGTCGGTTCGCCGGTGGGCCAGGCCTTCGCGACCACCAACGTGACGCCAGGCGGCGAGCGCGTTTGACGGTCAGGCCCTTCGCGCTTAGCCGGCTCCACGGTACCCGGTCGTCGCAGGTATCCAGAGGCTGCCAGCACACACAAGGGCCCGACTGACGCCCGCGACGTGCGGGGTCGATCAGGCACGCTCCGATCATGGTGTGGGCTTGGCCCGAGCATCGGGTGGCAGTTCGTGGCCCCCGGTGTCGGCGCTCGGGCCACGCGGGCTGATCCTGCCACGCAGGATCGGGCTGCTCGCCTGATTTGGCGCACTTCCCGCCGGGCTGGTTGATCATGTGCCGGGATGGAAGTGATCGAGTTCGCCCTCGGCTTGCTCGTCTTGGCGCTCGTGTTCTGGGATGTCTTCCAGACGATCGTCGTGCCCCGGCCGACGCCCGGCTGGTTCCGCATCGCTCGCTACCTCATCCGGGGCACCTGGCGGGTCGTGCGGCCTGCCCCTGGCGCCGAGGTGAGCGCCTCGCGCGACCGTCTGCTCGGCTTGTTCGCCCCGGCCGCGATCATTCTCTTGCTGGCGGCCTGGATGATCGGGCTCATCCTCGGCTACGGCCTCATCCTCTTCGCCCTGCGCCACGAGCTACGCCCTGTTCCACAGGGCCTGAGCGCGGCGCTCTACTTCGCCGGCAGCTCGATCTTGACGCTCGGCTTCGGGGATATCGTGGCCGTGGGTGCCCCGGCCCGGATCGTCAGCCTGGCCGCTGCGGCCAGCGGACTCGGCGTCGTGGCCCTCGTCATCACCTTCCTCTTCGCCCTGTTCGGCTCCTACCAGCGCCGCGAGCGCTCGGTCGTCCTGCTCCAGGCCACGGCCGGCGTACCACCCTCGGCGGTCGTGCTGCTCGAGTCCCTGGCCCGCCTCGAGCTCGTGGCGAGTTTGCCTGCCTTCTTCGGCGACTGGGAACGCTGGGCTGCCGAAGTGCTGGACACCCACGTGGCGTACCCACTGCTCGCGTTCTTCCGCTCGAGCCACGACAACCTCTCCTGGATCAGTGCCCTGGGCACGGTGCTCGACGCGGCCAGCCTCGTCCTGACGACGATCCTCGATGTTCCGCGGGGCCAAGCGGAGCTCGTCAAGAGCGTGGGGTCGCATCTCGTCGAGGACCTCAGCAACCTCGGCTTCCGGGCCGGTGAGCCGACCGGGATCGACCGTCCGGCCTTCGACGCGGTCTGCGCCCGCCTGGAGGGCGCGGGCTACCGTCTGGCGCCCCGGGATCAGGCGTGGGAGGCGTTCTCCGCCGCTCGCGCCACCTACGCCCCGGGCCTGGAGGGCATGGCCGCGTACTGGGCGGTGCCAGCGACATCTTGGTTCGGCGGGCGCGAGCCGTTGCGCTCACCGACTCATCCCCGCTAGGGCGGGGCCCGGCGCACCCCCGGGGATCGGGCCTCGCGGACCTCTGGGCCTGTTGCTTTCGCCAACGGTGATCTCAGGCCGGCACGACGTCACTATCGTGAGGGGTCCGCGAAGCAGCCTGAGCCCAAGCGGCGGCCGGATCGCCGCTCCCGCTTTCTCTCGCGTCAGCGCAGGTGCCAGTGCCGCAGCGGAGAGTTCAGGGAACGTGCTCGCTCCGAGCGCAGCCGGTCGTTCGCCCTCGCGGCGTGCCAGGACTGGAGCGAGGCGGGCTCGGACGGCAGCCGAGCACCGCAGTCGGGACAGATCTCTCCCCATGTCCCGCGCTCCGACTCGCAGGACGTGGCGTCGGACATGCCGCGGATCCGCGCGTCGTAGGGCTCAGGCGGCGGGGTCGGGGTGCTTCGCTCCATGGTCCCGCGATTCTGCACGCTGGCATGACAGCTGCCCAGATCCCACCGCAGTCAGATCGCTGGAGACCGAGCCGCACGTCGGAGGCATGGTTGGCACCCTGGGCAGTCTGGGCGTCGCGCGGATGGCCGACGCTCGGAACGACCTGATCGGGCTCCAACGCGCGCTGCTGCCGTCGGCGCTTGCCCGAGCCCGGGGACCCCTCCTCCGAGTCAGACGCCAAGGGCGTGCTTGAGCAGGCCCGGATCGCGCGCTCCGAACCCCATCTGGACCCGGTCGCCAGTCATGCCTACGGGGACGGCGATCTGCAGATCGATGCCGGCCTCGACCAGTTTGCGCGTGACCTCGGCACCCGTCCCCGGCCGGTTCTCCAGGTCGACGACCACGAGCTCGATCGCGGTGGCGGTGTAGCCGGCGTCGGCGATGGCCGCCCGCAGTCCGGCCTCGTCATCGGAGCCGAGCGCGATCAGGCCCCTCGTCCCATCCGCCAGTCCAGAGGCCGGCGCGACGTTCACATGGCGCTTGGCGGCGGCTTCCAAGAGTCGCGCGAGCACCCCGGGTCGATCCTCCACCGTGATGAGATACGCATTCATCGGTGTCCCTCCTCGTTGCGATCGTGCGCGCGATCGTAGCCCGTGCTTGCACACCCCACCACCACAAGCATCGTGCTCGCGGCTGCTGGGTCACTGCGAAGGCCTCCCGCGTAGCGCGAGACCTGGGGCCCACGCGGTTCCGGCGCCGGCGAGCCATGCCGCGATGCCGCCACCAGCCAGCGGCGCTGCCCAGTGGCCCTTGACCGATCTGGCCGACCGGGGTATGAACCGCCGTGGGCGGGGTGGACTCCCCCGATTGGAGCTCTCTTCGCCTCGGGCGTCGAGCCCCCCGCCCACCTCGCCTGAGCCCCACCGAGCCACCGCAGACGGAGCGCTGCGGCAGCCCGGGACCGGGCAGATTCAGTCCTGCGACATGTCGATCCAGCCCTGCCGGATCGCGTACACCACGGCCTGCGTGCGATCGTTCACGGCGAGCTTGCGCAGCACCGAGCTCATATGGTTCTTGACGGCCTGCTCGCTCAAGGAGAGCGCGTAAGCCACCTCCTTGTTGGACGCCCCCTGGGCGATGTGGTCGAGGATCTCCGCCTCGCGGGGCGAAAGCGGGGCGAAGATCGGGGCGGCCGCCCGGGCCTCGACGACGAGCTCGCGAAACTCCCGCAGGACCCGCGCGGGAACGGCCGGGCGCGAGAAGACGTGCGCATTGATGGGGTACTCGCCGTGCGCGACCCGGCGGATGAGCGGCACCAGGTTGTCCGGGTCGACGTCTTTCCCGATGAACGCGGCGGCGCCTGCTTTCAGCGCGTCGACCAATGCATCCTCGTCCTCGTCGGCGGCCAGGATCACGATGGCCGTCGCGGGCAGCTCCCGCTTGATCCGTCGGGTGGTCTCAATGCCGCCCTGCGGCGGCAGTGCAAGCTCGATCAGGATCACGTCGGGTGCGGTCTCCTTCGCCTTCTCGACGGCGATGTGGGCGGCCGCGGCCTCACCAGCCAGCACGAAGTCCGGTTCACGGTCGAGGATGCTCGAGATCCCCCGTCGGAACAGGGCCTGGTGGTGGGCCATGAGGAGCGTGGTCCGCTCACGGTCCGCCGCGCGACGGTCCGGGCGGCGCCCTCGGCGATCGCGCAGCGGTTGGGCGGGGAGGGTGGCCGCCATGCCACGATCCTTCCTGGGCGTGACCGCCCGGTGGTGGACGGGCGGGGCTCGCCAGTGGCTCGACGCGGCTCAGGCGACCGGGACGCGGGCCGCGTGTCATGGCCTCCCGTCAGGGAGGACAACGGTATGCGCCAGGACGGCCTGGCTCGTCAAGGGTCCACACCATGATCGGATGGTGCCGGGCGACGGCTACAATGAACGGTGCGATCGAGACCTTCGTCCGACCGGCGATCCGAGGCGCGACCGCGACGTCGAGCCGTGCGGCAAGAGGTGCCAGCGTGCCAGCGATACCCGAGGAACTCGCCTACCTGCTGCGCACGAACGTGCTCGCGCAGGTGTCCCCTGACCGGGCGCGCGATGTCGGGGCATGGGCTGCCGATCAGCCCCCGTCCCAGTCGCATAGTGGATGGGCGCGAGCGCCTGGCGTTCGATGACCCTGGGCCACGAGGATGGCGCTGACGAGATCGCCCGACGCGCCGGTCGCCGTCCCGCCGGTGGGCGAGGACGGCGGCTGTCGTGGGAGCTTCGGCGGTGAACAGCCGGCTGCCCCGGCGGAACGTCCTGCTGCTCTGCCTCGCCGCGGCCCTGGTCGGGTTCTTCCTGCTCTCGGCGCTGATGGGCGCCCTTAGCCCCACGACCAGCGCCGACATCCCCTACAGCGGGGGCTCGGACTCCTTCCTCGGGCTCATCAAGGCAGGCCAGATCGACCAGGTCATCGAGCAGGGCACGCAGCTGCAGATCACCCTCAAGGATTCCGCGAACACGCAGAAGACCAGCCAGGTTCCCGGGACGCTGGGCGACAACCTGATGTCGGACATCCGCGCCACCTGTGCGGAGTCGGGCGCCGTGGGGAACTGCCTCGACGTGCAGGTGGTGCCGCAGCAGGCCTCGCAGGCCGGCGACCTGCTGGGGCTCCTCATCAGCGTGCTGCTGCCGGTCCTCCTGATCGGCGGCTTCATCTTCTTCATGATGCGACAGGCCCAGGGCACCAACAACCAGGCCATGAGCTTCGGCAAGAGCCGCGCGCGCATGTTCCTGGGCAACAAGACCGTCGTGACGTTCTCCGACGTGGCCGGCGTCGACGAGGCCAAGGCCGAGCTGCAGGAGGTCGTGGAGTTCCTGAAATACCCCGAGAAGTTCAACTCGCTCGGGGCGCGCATCCCCCGCGGCGTGCTCCTGCATCGGCTCGCCCGGCACGGGCAAGACGCTCCTCGCGCGGGCCGTGGCCGGCGAGGCCGGCGTGCCCTTCTTCAGCATCTCGGGCTCCGAGTTCGTGGAGATGTTCGTGGGCGTGGGCGCCTCGCGGGTGCGCGACCTCTTCGACCAGGCCAAGCGCAACAGCCCCTGCATCGTGTTCGTCGACGAGATCGACGCGGTGGGCCGGCAGCGTGGCGCCGGTCTGGGCGGCTCGCACGACGAGCGCGAGCAGACGCTCAACCAGATCCTCGTCGAGATGGACGGCTTCGACACGAACACGAACGTGATCGTGGTGGCCGCCACCAACCGGCCCGACGTGCTCGACCCGGCCCTCCTGCGGCCGGGCCGCTTCGACCGCCAGGTCATCCTCGACCGGCCCGACATGAAGGGGCGCCTGGAGATCCTGCGCGTGCACGTGCGGGGCAAGCCGCTCGACAAGGCGCTCGACCTCGAGTCGATCGCCCGCTCCTCGCCCGGCTTCAGCGGCGCCGACCTGGCCAACATCGTCAACGAGGCGGCCATCCTGGCCGCCCGCCGCAACAAGAAGGTGATCGGCGGGGCCGAGTTCAGCGAGGCCCTCGACCGCGTGATGGCCGGCCCCGAGCGCAAGAGCCGCATCATCAGCGACGCCGAGAAGGCCATCATCGCCTACCACGAGGGCGGGCACGCCCTCGTGCAGCGCATCCTGCCCAAGTGCGACCCCGTCACGAAGGTGACCATCATCAGCCGCGGCATGGCCTCGGGCTACACCATGGCCCTGCCCGAGGAGGACCGCTACCTGCAGTCGAAGTCCGAGTTCGAGGACAAGATCGCGGGCCTGCTGGGCGGCAACGCGTCCGAGAAGCTCGTCTTCGGCGACACCACGACCGGCGCCTCGAACGACATCGAGAAGGCCACCAACCTGGCGCGCAAGATGGTCACCGAGTACGGCATGAGCGAGGCCATGGGGCCGGTCTCGTTCGGCAAGCGGTCCGAGCTGGTCTTCCTGGGCCGCGAGATCGGCGAGCAGCGCAACTACTCGGACGAGGTGGCCAAGCTCATCGACGACGAGGTCAGCCACATCATCGACCGGGGATACGCCCGGGCGATGGAGGTCCTGTCCGCCTACCGGGATCGGCTGGACACCCTCGCCCAGCGACTCGTGGCGGAGGAGACGCTCGACCACGCCGAGTTCGAGAAGATCTTCGCCGACCTTCCCGACCCGCGCAAGGAACAGGGCGGCCCGACCCCGCGGCCCATCGGCGTGCTGACGCCGGACCACCGCCTTCCGGCCGACGGCTCGTCGCCGACCGGCCCGGTGCCGGCACCGTCTCCGGTTCCCGCCTGATCGGGCACCGCAGCGCCCCGAGCCGAGCGCCGCCAGCGGTCTCCGCGCGACCGTCCTGAGCCCGCGTTGGCATCAGGCCGTGGCGCGGGCGGCATGCTCTTACGCCTGCACACCACGCGCTTCCGGATCTCCCCGCAGCCCGACGGGGTCGGAAGTCGATGCCCGCCTGTCCGCCAGCCAGGGCGTTCGTCATATGGACCCTGCCGCTCGTGTTCGCCAGCAGCGCGCTGTTACCCACCAGCACCATGGCTGACTAGCTTCCCCCATTCGTCGAGTACCAGCCCGTCACGAGCCAGAGACTCTCACTTGCGGCGACGCCACGCTGGTGCCACGGAGCCCCCGGTGGCGAGGGGCCACGGATGGCGCACCGATGCTCTAGCCTGTGCAGCGTCAACCTGCTCGAAGGAGACCAGCGTGGCCAAGGACAAGAAGGCGAAGCCGGACAAGAAGGGTAAGAAGGGCAAGTAGCCCGCCCGTCGCAACGAGCACCGATGGCCTCTGGACGAACGACCAGGGGCCATCACGATTGCTGCCCACCGCTGCCGGTGCCACGAGGCTGACGGGACGAAGTCGGGGTCCAAGACCTAGTGGCACGCCGGCTCCTGCGCCCCACACCACGGCGAGCGAGATGGTGACTGGGGGAGCGAATGACTCCTCTGAATGCGCCGAGCGCGAGCTCGCTCTCGCAGCCAACACGACATCGTGCCCTGGCCTCAGGTTGAAGAGCCCGACCCACTGCCACCGACCATCCCCCACGCACACTGACCGCGGGTAGGATGGTGGCGTCTGCGATTACCGTCTGCGCGAAAGGGGGGCCCGATGGACCAGGGTGCGTTGCTGGGGCGGACGGCCGAGCTGGCCGGCACGTTCCTCGCCGGCCTCGACGAGCGCCGGGTGGGCGGCCCGGTCGACCTGGCCGCCCTGCGAGCATCGTTCGGCGGTCCCCTGCCGGCCAGCGGCGAGGAGGCTCAGCGGGTCGTCGAGGAATTGGCCCGGGCGGCGGACCCGGGGATCGTGGCGACGGCCGGGCCGCGCTATTTCGGGTTCGTCATCGGCGGCAGCCAGCCGGCGGCCCTCGCGGCGGACTGGCTCACCAGCGCCTGGGATCAGAATGCGGCGCTGTACGTGATGTCGCCGGCCGCTGCGGTCGCCGAGGAAGTCGTGGAGCGCTGGCTGGTGGAGCTGTTCGGCTTGCCCGCCGGCACGAGCTGCGGCTTCACCTCCGGTGCCACTATGGCCAACTTCACGGCCCTGGCGGCCGGGCGCCACGCCCCCCCCTCGTCCTCAGCGACGAAGCGCACGCGACGGTCTTCGCCTCGCTCCAGATGCTGGGCCTCGGCCGCGGGCGAGTGCACCAGGTGGCAGCAGACCGGCAGGGCCGCATGCAACCCGATGCCCTGCGCCGGACCCTCGCCGGGCTGCACGGGCCGACCATCGTCGCCGTCCAGGCTGGCAACGTGAACACGGGCGCCTTCGACCCTCTGCCGGAGATCGCCGCGGCCGTCCGCGCCTACGGCGGCTGGCTCCATGTCGATGGTGCCTTCGGGCTGTGGGCGACAGCCTCCCCGCGGCTTCGCGACCGCGTGGCAGGCCTCGAGCTGTGCGACTCGTGGACGACCGACGCCCACAAGTGGCTCAACGTCCCGTATGACTCGGGGCTCGTGTTCGTGCGCGACGCCGCGGCGCACCGGACCGCCATGTCCTTCGGCGCCGCCTACTACGTGGAGACCGCAGGGGCCGAGCGGGACAACTACAACTGGGTGCCCGAGTCGTCGCGACGCGCGCGCGCCTTCACCATCTATGCCGCGCTCCGCTCGCTGGGCCAGGATGGCCTGACCGAGCTCATCGACCGCTGCTGCGCTCACGCCCAGCGGTTCGCCGAGCGCCTCGCCGCACACCCTGCCGTCACGATCCTCAACGACGTCGTCCTCAACCAGGTCCTCGTCCGGTTCGCTCCCCGTGGAGAGCTCGGCGATGCGCCGTCTGACGCGGCAGATGCCCTGACGCGGGACGTGATCGCGCGCGTGCAGGCGGACGGTACGTGTTGGCTCGGCGGGACCACGTGGCACGGGATGGCTGCGATGCGCATCTCGGTGAGCTCGTGGGCGACGACGGTCGACGACGTCGATCGCTCGGCTACACCCATCCTGCGCTGCGCTGCAGAGGCCGGGGCTCGCCCGTAGCAGGCTCCCCGGGCGGCGCGCGACGCCCGTGAGCGACCGGTCCCGATACTGGCCTCGCTTACACGATCGTTCCATAGTGCCGGCGGTCGGGACCCGCTGTCGTCCCGGCGTTGTCTCCTGCCGTTGCGTCGTTCAGAGGTACCAGCGCCGGATCGAGGCCTGGTCCGAGGAGGCGCGGGCCTGCGCGGAGCGGACGCGGTCGATGGCGCGACCGGCGTGCCAGGACTGCAGCGGATCGGGCCTGGACGGCAGTCGACGACCACATTCCGGACAGATGCTCCCCCAATCTCCTTCGTCGGACTCGCAGAGTCGGTCGGCACGCGGTCGTGCGGGGAGGAGGTCGGTGCGCGTCATGGTGGACGCGCCGATTGTGCGCCTTCGGGAGCCCGCAGCGCGTGGGATTGCGGCCCGCATTGGGGTCTCGCGCCCTGTGCGTGGACCATCGGCACCAACGAGAGCAACCGCCGCTGCCGGCAGTACGGTGGGCGATCCGGCGCTGGCCTCGACGCTCCGGCCGATCAGGCAACTCCCAGCACGCTCTGGGGGGTTCCGAGCGGTAACCCTGTCGAGTCTTGTCCCGCCTGTGGCGTGACCGACGCCCCCGCGCTTCGGGGCGAGCGGCACTACACCGGCCTCGCGGACGCGGGGATGCTGGAGGCCCCTCGTCGGAGGTGACCTCGCCATGGAGACCGGGTTCCTGCTCCTGCTGAGCCTCGTCCTGGCCGTCGTGCTGCTGCAGGCCGCCTTCGCGCTCCGGCGCGTGTGGAGGGGGCGTCACCCGTGAACGCACCCATGGTTCCCGCCCCGCTCCGGCTCCTGGTCGTGGACGACCACGAGGTGGTGCGTCAGGGGCTGGTGGCCCTGTTGGCACGGCGGGAGCGGTTCCAGGTGGTGGCGGAGGCCAGCACCGTGACGCAGGCGCTGGAGGCCGCCCGCACGTACCACCCTGACCTGGTCGTGATGGACGCCCGGCTGCCCGATGGCTCAGGCATCGCGGCGTGCCGCGAGATCCGTGCCGATTGGCCGGCGACCCGGGTGGTGATCCTGACGTGTTACGCCGATCAGGGGGCAGTGGTCAGCGCCATCGTGGCCGGCGCGAGCGGGTATCTCTTGAAGGAGAGCCGGGGCCGCGATCTGGTGGCCGCGTTGGAGGCCGTCGGCCGCGGCGAGTCGCTGCTCGACCCGGCCGTCACCGCGCTGGTGCTCGAGCGCCTTCGGTGCACCCCAGGCGGGACCTCCAACGAGAAGCTTGCCGCGCTCACTGCCCAGGAGCAGCAGATCCTCCAGTCCATCGTCGAGGGCAAGACCAACAAGCAGATCGCGGCGGAGCTGTTCCTCTCCGACAAGACCATCAAGAACTACGTCAGTGCGGTCTTCGCCAAGCTCCATGTGCGGCGCCGTGCCCAGGCTGCCGCGGTCGCTGCCCGCCACCACCTGTCCGGCGCCGCGTAGCCCGATCGTGCACGATCCCGCGATGGTGCCGGGATGCTACGAGTAGCGATCGGTCGTCAGGCGTGCGACCGAATCGCCCGCACGCCGTGCATCGTGCCGACCAGCACGAGGCCGTCCCAGAGCGTGGGCGAGGCGAAATGGGGGAGCGGGCCCACGCCGATGCGCGCTAGGACAGCGCCGGTCGACGGCGACAGCGCCAGGAGTACACCGGCCCCCAAGTCGAGGCTCCAGACGGCGCCACCGCCGATGACGGGCGGCCCGGTGGCGCCCGAGCTCGTGTGCCAGCCGAGGTGGATCGCGCCGTTCGTGCCGACCTGGACCATGCGGAGCCCATCCGAGCAGGGCAGGTAGATGGTCGTGCCGCTCTGCGCCGCACCTCCGAAGGCGGTGCACACGCTCCTCGAGGAGACCTGACCGCCCACCCCGCCCAAGGCTCCCTGGCGCAGGACGTACCCCGTGCCGCTCTTGCCGGCGATGAAGACGAAGCCGTTCGGGACGAGCACGGGGCTGAGCGAGCCCAGGTCGAGGTCATTCGCGTTGTCGTGTGACCACTGGGACGGGGCGAAGCGAGAGCGCAGCTCTAGGGTAGGCGAGAGCTCGAGCACGGAGTCGCTGCCGTCGTAGGTCGTGGTTGAACTACCGTTGCCGACCGAGACGTAGAGATTGCCGGACGCGTCGAGCACCGGGCCGCCGGGGGCCCACACGGCCCCTTCGCGAGCGACCGGGACACGGTAGGCGATCGTCGCGCCGTGCCCGCTCACGGGCACCCCGACGACCTCGCCCCGGTAGGCACCACAGTCGCCGGCCAGGCCGCCGAAGCCGATGTACACGTAGCCGCTGCCAAGCGCGAGGGCCGCCCGCTGCTGGTACGCGAGCGGGTTGTCACCGGGCAGGTCAACGCCCCGCGACCAGCGCACCGCGCCGGTCGCCGGGTCGAGCGCGAAGAGCACGTGGTGCGGTCCGCTGACCTCGGCCACCACGAAGAGCGATCTGGCTGCCCGGATCGTAGACCGGGGTGCTGGTGATGCCGAGCGGGTCGATGTCACCGCAGGGCAGCGACGTGAGCGGCACGGGGGTGCCGAGATGGCGCCGCCAAAGCACGTGGCCAGAAGCCGGGTCGAGCGCGTACACGCTGTCGTTCTCGGTGGCCACGATCACCCGGCCGCTCACCCCGAGCGGCTCGCCGTACACGGCTCCATCGAGCGTGGCCGCCCATGCCTGCCCCAGCCCTCGGCTAAGGTTCGGGAAGCCGCTGGCGACCCCGGTCCGCGCGCCGTTGGCGTGGTAGGTCGGCCAGTCCGGCGGGGTGGCTGCGGCGGTCGCGGTGAGGCGCGGCGCCACACTGGGGCTGACGCCCTGCGGGATCACGGAGACAGCCGCCGACTGCGGCGAGGCCGCAGCGGAGGTGGGAGACGATGCCGCGCTGCAGCTGACGGCGAGCAGGCACAGCCCGACAAAGCAAACGCGTAGCCGGCCCTTGCTCACCCGCGAATGGTGACACCATGCCGCCGGTTGGGCCAGCGTGACAGCGGCTCGGCCTGCGCGTCCAGCCCGGGGGCCCACGATTAGTGCATCAGAGTCGGGATAGCGCGATCAACCCAAACCCATCAGCGCCCGCCCTCTGGGTCGATCGCGGTCGCCACGACCAACGGATGCCTAGGCGATGGGTTCGGCTCGGTCCCCTGCGAGCAGCAGCTGCGGAACCTGGCGCAGGCGCAGGCCACCCGAGCGCGGATCGGGCTCGACGATCCAGACGAGGTCGAAGCGGTCATCGGGCCAGACCTGGGGCACGGTCGACCCCTCACCGATGAGCCGGTTCGCGATGAGGGGGATCCGCTTGTGCTCCCAGGCGACGAGGACGTGACCCTCGCACGCCTGAACGGCCTGCACGAGCAGGTCCACTTCGTCCTGGAGGAAGGGGTCGTCGAGCGGCAGGCCGAGCCGCTCGCTGAGCGGTTGGAGCGTTTCGAGGGGACGGCGGCTGTGGCTGTGGGGGCCGACGTCCGACGCTAACAGGCGGGTCGGTGTCGGAAGGATCGCGGAGCCTGACTGGTCTGCCCGGGGCACGAAGAGACCGACGAGCGCGCCAGCTCGCTGCCAACCCCGCGGTGTGAGCGACTCCGGATCGGGGGTGCCGTCCGCCAGCACGCCGTGAGGCGGCCCCATGCCGAGCTGCTTCTCGGCATGGCGAACGAGGCTGATCGATGCCGGCATACTCATCCTCCTAGTCGCCCATCACGGTGCCTGTGGACGTCGGACGCGAGGCACAGGCTATCGGACGTGGGCGACGCCCGATTGGCGAGGCCGACGGGCGAGCCATGCAGAGGCGCCCCCGGGATTGCTTCCCTCCTGCGACCGTCGCGCTAGCGCGAGTGTTCCCGCTCTACTGCGAGCGGCACGTGCCAGCCGATCAGCTCGCACCCGAGGTAGTGCAGGGCGCCGGTCGTGTAGGCCTGGCGGGGCGAGCTAGCCGGGCGTCATGATGGGTTCTCGCCGGACCTGACCTTTGGTCACTCCGAGAGCGCGAACGCGATGGGCTGGACTGCCCTCATCCTCGACGGCGGCGCATATGTCGCAGCCGACCTGCACCCGCGCGTCCCGAGCTCCTCGAACGGAACTCGCCGTGCGCCGTCTAGCCGCCCGTCCTTCGCCCGACCTCCCGCTCGTAGTCGGGGAAGTACCGCCCGATGACGGTGATATTGAACTCCCGCAGGATCGACTCCTTCGGCTCGTGCGCCAGCAGGAAGCCGAAACTGGCCCGCACGAGGTCCTCGGGATCGGAGGCGCCGGGTGCCAGCCGGGCGAGGTCCGTGCGGGACACGCGCACCCGATGGTGCGTTGCGCCGTCGTCCCGCACCGTCACCTCGCACAGCCAGCCTTCGTCCGTGGGGGTGGTCGCGATGTCGATCTTGGTCATCGTCTCGCTTGGCGGTAGCGGCGCAAGGCGTCCCCCAAAGTGTCGCGCCCCGGCCGGCGTGTCTCACGCTCGTCGCCAATGTTAATAGCGCTGGGTGTGCGGCCAGAGCGGCTTGCCGTTGATGCCTGTTTCACGCGAGTGCGGCGTCGAGTGCGGTGGCGCGCGCGGGCAAGTCGTCGAGCGTGAGCGGTTCGGCGAGTTCGCGACCGATGCTGGCGACCGCGTCGCGGCTCGCAGCGGTGAAGTGGACGGTGCCCTCATCATCGATCCAGTCGATCCCGTCCCAGCGAGCCACGCCCTCGTTGAACGCGATCGCGTCCTGTTCGGTAAGTCCCGGTGGCAGGTCAAGGGTTATGGCGCCGTTCGCGATCAACACCGGATAACCGCCGGGCAGTCCCCCGGGTGCCGGGGTCGACCAGCGCAACGGGGCGGCTCCGGGAAGCAGCGCCTCGAGCACTGGGAGAGCAGTCGCCGCCGCGACCGCGTTGTAGCGCAGTCCTGGGGCCAGCGCTGGTGCCCGGTAGGCGAGCCCATCATCACGCTGCCCATCCTCGCCCACGTACACCTGGCAGCGTTGGCCGGGGTCGGCGGGTTCATGCGCCTGCATGGCGGCGTAGACCTGCGCATGGTGTGCGAGTATCCGCACTAGGGGCAGGTTGGCCTCGGGCTCGGCGGCGCGCAGCGCGGCCCGCACACGGCGCAGGATCATCCCGGCGTTGCCAAGCCCAATTGTGGGCGCCAGGCCAAGTCGGCGCAGGATCGGCCCGGTCACATCCGGGAAGGACAGGTTCGCAACGGGGCCGGCATACCCGGCGTCCTTGGCGGCCCGCATGACGCTGAGGATCACGGGCAGCTGATACGGCAGTCGCACGCCGAGGCCCGCAGCGGCGACGGCCGTTGCCGCCGGATCGTCGCGCCCGAGGAGCGCCCAGGGGCTCCGCAGGGCGGCGCACTGCACTACCAGATGGGGCCTCATCCTAGCGAGCAGTGCCGCGACATCATCGGACCGCATGGCGTCGGCCTCGACGGGCTCCACCAGGCAGTCCGAGACGCTCGACAGCGTGGCCCCGACGGCGGCGAGCGTTGAACTGGAACGCCCTACGAGCACGAGGTGGCGCACCCGGCCGCCGGTGGCGAGCCCGGTCGCGAGCCGTTCGCCCATGTCCCCGGTGCCGATGATCACGACGACACTCACCGGGCGATGATAGGTCCGGCCTGACCGCCGTGAGGGGTCCCCTTCTCGAGCCTTGACGTTGTGCCACGGGTCCGCTCCGACTCGGGAGCAGCAATCCCGGAGTCGTGCATGCTGCTGTCCGCGGCACCCGGGCCCACGCGACGCATATCAGCCATCGACGGCACTCCACCCGGGTGCTGCCAGCCAGGTCTGCCAGCCAGGCCCCGCGCGAGGTCGTCGCGCGCGCAGGGCAGCCATGGTCCGACACCACGCACTAATGGTGTGGGGGTTACTCAGGCCGGCTCGCGCGATGAATTCAGTGCTAAGAGTCCGGCAAGTAACTGATCATCCGGGAGATCGACGGGCCAGTGGTAGGCGGCCATGACGGCCTCATCGAGATGCCGATGCACGTCGAGCAGCCACTGCGGACGCTCGTTGTACAGGTTGGTCAGAGTGCGCCGTTTGAGCTCCGGGCCGAGGATGCCGGGTGGGTCGAGCCAGCCGCGCCGCAAGTGCTCCAGCTCACGGGCGACCTCCGCGACGTGCTCGCGCTGCGCGTCCGTTGGATGGGGGAACGGAAAGGTCTCGAACGTGGTGGTCGGCGTGTACCGCGGCCGTGTCTCCAGCTGAGTGCCCATGGCCAGTGCCCACCGCTCGTGGGCCCACGAGTGCAGCACCCCGAAGGTGTAGTCGTCATCGCGGACGATGACGATGATCTGATGGTCGGGGCAGCGTGGCCGCCGGCAGCCAGACGAAGAGGCGATGCTTGGTGAGGATCGGGGTGGCGATGTATCGATCGAGGCCGACGAGGGCGCGGCGCATGTCCACGCGCGGCCGCTGGTGCAGCGACCACTCTTCGATGGTCGAGCGCGAACGGGCGCGCAGGAACCGCAGGTGCGTCTCGACGTAGCGGTAGGGCGCCTCGTAGCGGGCGGCCTCCTCCCTCGTCATGTCCGTGCCGAAGTCGATGATCCACATCCGGCGCAGACGCTGCGTCAAGTCGAGCCCGTTGACCCAAGGGCGCAGCACATCGCGGTTCGAGCGGCCGTCGGGGTTCGGCGCATCCAGCCACGCGAGCGCCTGCTCCTCGGGGATCTCGAAAGGGCCACCCTTCGTGTCGCCCATGAAGGAGAGCCCGAGGTTCTCATCGAGCCGGCGCGCCGCGGTCAGGTCGAGTCCGCCGGTGAGGTTGGCGTTGATGGCCGCCACGGGGTGGCCGTTGAGGGTCTTGTCCGTCTCGGACCCATCGTCCTGGCCGATGAAACTGATGTGGACGGCAGCCCCGGCCAGCACCCAGGGCTCGTCGGACCAGGCCATGAAGATGTCGCCGCTCTCTTTGATCCGCTCGAGCACGCGGCGGTTGGCCCCGCCTCGGATGCCCTGGGTCGCCAACAGCCCGGCCCGTGTCGCCTGCCCGGCTTCGATCTGCGCCCTCGCCTTCTCGTGCCAGTAGACGGCAAGGTCCGCCTCGCGGGCGACCCGGCCGTCGAAGACCCGGAAGAGATCGTCCACGTAGGCGTCGCCAAGGTTCGCGCGCAGGAGCTTGCCGCCCAGAAAGGGCGGGTTGCCCACGATGAAGGTGGCCTCCGGCCACTTGGCCTCCCGGGGGTTGGCCGGGTCCGACAGGTCGAGCAGCGCGTCCTGCTCGCGGATGGCGTCCAACGGTCGCAGGATGGGGTCCTTGGCGTAGCCCAGGCCGTGGCCGAGCATCCACTGGATCTCGCCGATCCAGATCGTCACCCGCGCGAGCTCGGCGGCGTAGACGTTGATCTCGAGGCCGTGGAGCTGGTGCGGTCCGACCCTCGGGAACTGCTGGGGCAGACGCAGGGTGAGCGAACCCCATTGGATGGCTTCCCATTCGAGATCCTTGAGTCCCTGCAGCGCCAGATACAGGAAGTTGCCCGAGCCGCAGGCGGGATCGAGGGCAGTCACCGTCCGGACGCGGTCCAGGAATGCCTCGAAGCGGGCGTGGGCCTCGGTCAGACGCTTCTTTCCACCGTCCGCCAGAAGCGCTGTGACCTGCGCCTGCATGGCCTCGAACTCCCGCCGCAGCGGGGCCAGGATGACCGGGTCCACGAGTCGTCGTATGGAGCCGCGGTCGGTGTAGTGGGCACCGAGCTGCGCCCGCTGCGCCGGGTCGAGGGAGCGCTCGAAGAGGGTGCCGAAAATGGCCGGCTCGATGCGCGCCCAGTCAAGGCGGCCGACGGCCTCCAGCACCTGGAGGTCGAGGGCTTCGAGCGGCAGCACGTCGTCACCGTCGAAGAGCCCACCGTTGAACCAGTCGACCGGGTCGGCGCCGAACATCCCCCCGCCGGTCGACATGGTGGCGAAGAGGCTCTTCAAGGCGGAAACGAAGCGGGCTGGGTCGTGCCGGCTGCCCGCGACCAAACGTCCCAGCAAGCCGTGGGGCAACAGCTCGGCATCTTCGGCAAAGAGACAGAAGAGGAGCTTGTCGAGGAAATGGGCGACGCGACGGGGATCGTGGCCCCGGGCGGCCAGCGCCTGCGCCAGGGTCCCGAAGAGCCGGGCGGCCTCTTCGGTCACTTGCTCGGGGGTCATGTCCGGTCGCAATGCCTGCGGATCGTTCATGACCGCGCGCAGGATGCGCAACGGCTCGGTCGGGTCGGCGGCCAGCTGGGCCAGGTCGAAGGTATGCACCTGGGAGACCGTGCCCGTAAAGTTCGTGTGGACCTCGAAGCGATCGAGATCGCAGACCACGAGGAGCGGCGGGTTCTGCAGGGCCTCGCGGTAGTCGTTGAGCTGGCGGTAGGCCGCGCGCAGGTCCTTGCGCTTGCCCTTGTACTCCCAGGCGAAGTGGCCCTTCTTCCAGACGTCAGCCCATCCGTCGCCGCCGCCGAGCTTCTCGGCCCCCTTCTCGAAGGCATACCAGTCGCCGGCAGGGTCAGCCTCGTTGGGGGTCGCCACACCCAGCATGCGGCACAGATCGATGAAGTGCTCCTGCGCCGCGGCGCGCTCCTGGCGCGTCGAGCCCGACCACTTCGCCGAAAACTCGGCCGGCGTCACGGTCTCCTCGCTCTACTTGGCGGGTGGTTCCTGTGGCTGAGTGTACCGAGCGTGGGGAGCCGGAGATCGCTGTTTAGTCAGGCCAGGTTCGGCTTCGTGAGGGAGGCGAGGCTTGTCGGGCCCGCCGCCCAGGCCGACACCAGCACCACATAGTCGCGGTTTCCGAAGACCGTCGTCGCGCCCTCCGCTGCGATGTCGAATTCTGTCCTCCCTCGTTCGACGGGTACATTGAGCGGCACAGACCCGCCTCAAGGAGGACCTCACGATGACGAAGGTGACCGCAGGCATCACGATCTCGCTGGACGGGTACATCACGGGCCCCAACGATGGACCCGGGCGCGGCCTGGGCGATGGCGGGGAGAGGCTGCACCACTGGGTCTTCGGCGGACCCTGGACCTACGAGAGCGAGAGGAGCCCCGGCCCGACGGGGGTCGACAAGCAGTTCTTCGAAGCGTGGACGACTAACGTCGGCGCCGTGATCGGTGGTCGCACGACGTACTGGGCCGCCGCGGCCTGGGGCGGCCAGAACCCCTTCGGCGGGCCCTTCTTCATCGTCACGCATCATCCCGAGGATGAACCCCCGGGGGGTGTGTTCCGCTTCGTCGGCAGCTTGGAGGAGGCACTGAAGCAGGCGCGCGCCGCGGCGGGCCAGCGGGACGTCACCATCATGGGCGGGGCGGACGTCATCCGACAGGCGCTGCGCGCAGGTGCCATCGATGAGCTCGCGATCACAATCGCGCCGGTCGTGCTCAGCGCGGGGAAGTCGCTCTTTGCGGGCTTCGACGCTCCCCTGCGTCTGGAGCCGGTCCGCGTGCTGCAGTCTTCGCTGGCCACCCACATCATCTATCGGGTCCTCCGGTAGCGCCCTGGCGGCAACGCACGCGCAGCCGCCGCCGCGCAAACCGACGGCGGCCGATCGGTCGAAGTGCCAACCGATGAATGTCGCGACGCCGGACAGTCGTGTAGTACGAGGAGAGCCGAACCCTCTGAAGGAGGCACAGCATGAGCGAACTCGCGACCCACACCCTGGACGTCCCCGGCGCCGCCCTGACCTACGACGTCCGGACGAACGACGCGAGCAGCCAGCCGGTGCTGCTGCTCATCGGCTCACCGATGACCGCGGACGGCTTCGCCGCCCTCGCCGGACACTTCCCCGACCGCACCGTGGTGACCTACGATCCGCGTGGGACGGGGCGCAGCCGACGCACCGACGGCGCCACCGCATCGACGCCCGAGGAACACGCCGGCGACCTGCACGCGCTGGTCTCGGCGCTCGGCACCGGACTCGTGGACCTCTTCGGCTCGAGCGGAGGAGCCGTGAACGCACTCGCCCTAGTGGCCCGCCATCCCAGCAGGTCCGGACCCTCGTCGCCCACGAGCCGCCGGCGGCGCTGGTCCTGTCCGATCGCGAGCAGGTCCTGGCAGCCTGCGTGGACATCCACGAGACGTACGAGCGCAGCGGCTTCGGTCGCGCGATGGCGAAGTTCATCGCTCTCGTCAGCATCCAGGGACCGCTACCGCCCGATTACGGTGCCCGCCCTGCTCCCGACCCCGCCACGTTCGGGCTGCCGACCCAGGATGACGGCTCGCGGAATGACCCACTGCTCGGCCCCCACATGGTCTCGGTTACCCGCTACCAGATCGACTTCAACGCGCTGCGCGCGGTGCCCACGCGCATCGTGCTCGGAGTTGGCGCCGAGTCTGCGGAGACGATGCCGGGCCGCGCCGCGGCCGCGGTGGCCCGGGAGCTCGGAACGACGCCCGTCATCTTCCCCGGCGGCCACGGCGGGTTCCAGGGCAACGGGCACGGCCAGCTGGGCGGGCCGGACGCCTTCGCCGCCACGCTACGCCAGGTGCTCGCCGCAGCCAACTGAGACGAGTGTTCCGGCGAACTCCGCAGGGCGAGCATTCTCGCAGGCACCATCCGCGCATGGTGCGCGCCTCGGACCCTGTCTCATCCCTCCGATTCGATGGAGCCACGACTACCACCCAAGGCGGCAGCCCCAGAACTCAGGAGTTCTCTCGGATTTGCGTGATTGATATCTCCTCTACCGATGCACCGCTCGTCGAGGGCAGGAAGTACACGCGCGTCCAGTTCAGAGGGATGTCGACAGGGTGTTGTCGGAGTGCCTTGCGCACGTTGTCGGCATCAACGAGGGCCGACCCATCGATCACGACGATCCACGCCTCGTCGTAACCGGTGGTCTGCCTGGGCTTGGTGACCACCAGGTGTTTCACGAACTCGTCAGCCATCGGGTCGATCAAGCCTCCCCACGCGTCCGAGCCGGTGATCCAGCTCACCCGGTGTCGCGCCGCGGGGAACTGTACGAGATCGAGGAAGCGCACGAAGTCGACGCTGACTGGGACTGTCACATCTGTCCTGCCCACCGGTTCCGACGGGAGGCCACGCATCACCTCAACGATCCCGTCGGCGATCGGCTCGAGCGCCACGGCGATCTCTCGCTTCCGCGGCAGGCGCCGAAAGTGCGCCGAGATCACCACGTGGCCCAGGCGCATCTCACTAACAAAGGGGTCGAGCCGAGCTTGCAGGGCAAGCTGCAGCTCGGCGATCTCTCGGTGTTCTCGTGCCCCGCGGGTGAGCCGCGTAATCTCGACCGCAATGGTCTTGCCGTTGACGAGGATCTCCGCGTCCACCGCGGGTTCGTGCCCGCCGAGGCGATCCGGCTGACGGAGAAGCTCAGCCCGGTCACCTCTGCTTTGAAGGTAAGCAAGGAGGCGATGCAGAGCGGCATCTTCATCAGCGGACCGCGGCGCGCCGGCTGGCCCTGAGCCTCGTGGTGCCATCGGCCGAGCATAGCGATCCGCCCTGATCTGCACCTCGGGTTGCTGTCCTTGCGCATGGTCGAACCGTCGTGTTGCTGTCTGTCACAGGCTGACCCTCCGTACCGGGCCACCGCAACAGCCAGCCGACGACGGCCGAGAGCGAAGATCCCGCGCGGACGCCGACCCGTGTCGTCTCACATGCCACCTGGGCCCAGCCAAGGACGAGGCGAACTTCTGACTGACGCCTCTGCGATCCGCGTGGCCCACCCTGTGCCACCCGAGCTGTCAAGGGACGGATCTACCGTCTCCCGCGGTGTGCGAGACTGTCAAAGGCTCCCATCTTTGGGCAGAGGACGCCGAGGAGGCGGGGTGAAGGTCGACGGAGCTGAGGAGGTATCCCTCGCGCCGGCCGATCCAGCCGACGGGGCGGCGCGGCGATGGCCCGGGCGATCGAGCTTGGTGACCGCGGGTCGGCAACGCTCGGGCACCTGCCGTTCGCCGCCTATTACGATGCCGCCAGCCGGCGCTGTCTGCTTCTCGCGAGCCGGGGTGACGTGGTCGTCGGCTTCGCCCTGTTCGCATTGACAAAGCGCTGGGTGAGGCTGATCCAGCTGTACGTCGACCCGGACTGGCGCCGACGCGGCATCGCCCGAAAGCTTGTCGACTGGATCGCGGACCATCATCACGCGTATCCAGGAATCAGGGTGACATGCCGGCAAGACTATGGGCTGGCGCCCTTCTGGACAGCCCTGGGATTTGCGCGCGGACCCGAAGGTCCGGGCCGAGGTCGAGACCCCCGCATCCTGGTGGCCTGGTGGCGGGATCACGGTCACCCGAGCTTGTTCGACTGAAATCGGCCTGAGGTCCTGGTGCGAGCGTCAGTCGACCTCAACGTGGTCCGAGACCTCGACGACGCTTCGCGGCCAGACCACACGGAGGCTCTCGCCCTCATCGGAGACCAGTTCGTCGGCCGTCTTGAGCTTGTCCGTACTGGCACGCTTGACGTCGAGATCGACCGCCTCGGCGACGCTGTCTCACGCGAGCGATGTGGACGGCGTGCGCGAGACCTCGACGCCGTCTCGCCCTCCGCTGATATCGTGAACCGAGTCGAGGACGAGTTGCAGGCTGCCGTCCCCGCGGACTTCGTAAGCCGAACGAACGGGGAGCGCGACATCGCCTATGTCAGCGAGGCGATCGCCGCCGGGTTATCGGTGTTCGTCTCTCAGGACCAGGAGCTCGGCCGTGTTCTTGGGCCGCTCGTGGCGGACCACGGCCTTCGCATCCTCACACCAGCCGATGTCGTCGTCCACATCGACGAGATCACGGATGCCAGCGCATATCGGCCGGCAGCCGTGGGCGACACCTCCTACAGCGTCCGCCGGCTCGGTGCTGGATCGGACGACCTTCTGCTCGCGATGGCGAACGCTCACGCAGGGGAGCGTCTATCCGTGCTTCGCCGGATGATCCGAGACGCGACGGCGCGGGGCGCGTCTCGCCACGGGGTGTTCGCGCCCGACGGAGCACTGGTGGCTGCCTACATGGCGGAACGGACGCCAACCACACTCAAGGTCCTGCTCTTCCGCGCGGTCGCGAGTCCCCTGGCGGACACCCTGCTACGCCAGATGCTGTTCGACTTCCGTACCCAAGCGCGTGCGGGCGGACTATCGGTGGTTTGTATCACGGACGCCTACCTGGCGCCTCCGGCACAATCCGCGGCTCTGGACGACGAATTCGTACGCACCGGACAAGGCTTGGTTGGCCTCGTCCTTGACGTGTGCGGCTCGGCGCGCACTGTCCACGCCGCAGCCTGTCGTGCAGCGCGATTGGCAGGCATCCTTGAGCCAGCCAGCGTCCGGGCGGGGAATCCGGAGGTTACCGCTGGCGTCGAACATGCCTGGTGGCCGGCCAAGATCGTCGACGGATCGCTGCCGACCTACCTCGTGCCGATCCGGCAGGAGTTTTCGACCCCGTTGCTCGGCTACCCGTCGGGCCTGTTCGCCCGCGACGACGTGCTCGGTCTACGGCGGGAGCATGTCTACTACCGGAGCCCGCGCGGAGCGCGGCCAGCCAGTCCGGGCCGAATCCTCTGGTATGCGAGCGGCAGCGGGGGTCGCGCGCCCACACCGGCGGGCATCGTAGCGTGCTCAAGCCTTGATGAGGCTATCGAGGACGAACCCCGCACGCTGTACCAACGGTTCCGCCACCTCGGCGTCTGGCGCGAAGGGCAAGTAGCTCACGTTGCCTATGGCGGAGTCGCCCAGGCTCTCCACTTCTCGGGCACTGAGGTGTTCGCGGCGCCGGTTCCGCTCGCGAAGATGCGGGAGCTCGGCGTTGGACCCCCGATGGCGCCGCGATTGGCGCCTCCCGGCACGTTCGCGGCCATATACACCCAGGGGCAGAGCCATGTATGAGCCGCGGGCACTGCTGCTTTCGCTGAGGCCGCGGTATGCAGAGGCGATCCTCGCCGGTCGCAAGACGGTCGAG
>CAWIHR010000049.1:0-52123 GCA_963835945.1 uncultured Chloroflexia bacterium | reverse complement strand
GTCCTCGCTGGTCACGAGGTCGAGGCCCAGGATCTCCCGATAGCCGTCGGCGTTCACCGCGGTGGCAATCACCGCCGCGGGCTGGGCAATCCGGCCGCCCTCCCGCACCCGCAGGGCCAGCGCGTCGAGCCAGAGGTAGGTGTAGGGCGCGCCGTCCAGGGGCCGAGAACGGAAGGCCGCCACCTCCTCATCGAGCGAGCGGGCGAGCTCGGACACCTGGCTCTTGCTGATGCCGCTGATGCCGAGGGTCGCGATGAGGCCCTCCACCCGCCGGGTCGAGACGCCCCGCACGTAGCACTCCGCGATCACCGCCACCAGGGCCCGCTCGGCGCGTCGGCGGCGCTCCAGGAGCCAGTCGGGGAAGTAGCTCCCGCTGCGCAGCTTGGGCAGGGCGAGTTCGAGCGTTCCGGTCCGCGTGTCGAAGGGCCGCGATCGGTAGCCGTTGCGGGTGTTGACCCGCTGGGCGAGCGCGTCCCATAGGGAGCGCCGCACAGCGCGTCGGCCTCCGCGCCCATGAGCGCCTGGATGAACGTCCCCAGCATCTCCCGCAGCAGGTCGGCGTCGGCCGTCTCGAGGTGCTTGCGGAGCCAGACCGCTGGGTCCATCGTGGCGTCGACCACCGTGTTCCTCCTCTCCGAGTCCGTTGTGCTTGGTTCTCGGTTGAGGATGAAGCGGTGGTCCCCGCGTTCGAGGGCCCTCAGCTCACTCGTACACCACGTCCGTGGACTCTATGCCCTCTTGGTAGTTGTCGGTGTGACGCCGAGTCGCACCCCCATCCCCGGTGGGTCGTGAGCGGCAGCCCGTGCCTATCATTCAACCTTGACGGGAAGGATCAGCACCGACCGTCGGCAGGACCAGGACATTGGAGCAAGCGTGACGACCGCCATGGAACCCTCCATCCCGCTGCGAGGCCTCGGCCGATCCGGGGTCGACGTCCCTGCGCTGGGGGTGGGGACGAACCGCTGGGGCCGGGGTCGCGGCGCCGACCAGCTCGCGCCGGTGTTCAGCGCGGCGCTCGACGCGGGTGCCAACCTGTTCGATACGGCCGAGGTCTATCTCGGCTCCGAGAAGACGATCGGCGCGTGCCTCCGCCGCGACCCGCGACCGGCCCTCGTCGTGAGCAAGTTCGCGCCCTACCCGACGCGGCTCTCCTCTGGGTCGTTCGGTAAGGCGCTCGAGGGGTCGCTCACTCGCCTGGGCAGGGACAGCGTCGATCTTTATCTGATTCATTTCCCGTTCTCCCTGCTCGGCATCGCCACGCTGATGGATCGGCTCGCCGATCTCGCGCAAGCCGGCAGGGTGCGCGCCGTCGGGGTCAGCAACTTCAGCGCGACCCAGATGTCCGTCGCGGCCGAGCGCCTCGAACGGCACGGCATCCCCCTCGCCGCGAACGAGGTCCAGTTCAGTCTGTTCCACCGCGACCCCGAGCGAAACGGCGTCCTCGAAGCCTGTCGCAAGCTCGACGTGGCGCTGATTGCGTATCGCCCCCTCGCTGGGGGACGGACACGTCGTGATGGCTCTGCCCTCGACAAGACGCTTGCGGGAATCGCCCGCGCACGAGGGAAGACCGTCGCCCAGGTCGCGCTTAACTGGCTGTTGGGCAAGGACGAACGGATCGTCGCCATTCCGGGAGCGACCAGCGTCGAGCACCTGCGCGAGAACGTCGGAGCTGCCGGCTGGACGCTCAGCGACGATGAACTCTCTGCCCTGGAAAGATCCTCGGGCTGACCAGAAATCGCGCTCATGGCCAGCTGCAGTACGCACCGCTATGCGGCAGCCGAGGTCACTCCGACAACTGCCCCGTCAACGGAGGGCGGGGGTAGCAGCTAGACCCTCGCAGGGTTGCCGCGTCTCGACGCAACCATCAGCGCTGTCCCAGATTGTCCGAGGCCGATTGCAACTCGCCCAATAACCAACGGCAGCCGATCTCGGTGCACGTCGTGGGCCGGGGCCCCAACGTCACTCTCACGCAGAGCTGCCGGGTCCTGACCAAGGCCGGCTGAGCGGCAGCGGGGATCGCAGAGCCGACGGCGACGGACGCGGCCCTCAGCGTCGTGAGGGTACGACAGGCGGGAGTCCGCGCTGAGGCTGCGCATCCACCGCGTCCAGTCAGACCCTGCGGGAGCGCGCCGTCCTGTAGGCGCTGGCCGATGGTCTGACGCCCACGGAGATCGCCATCCGCCCGGGCAGGACGCATGCGAGCGTCGAGGCTGCGGTGGGCACCGCGTGCCGGAGGCCCAGCGCGACGGATGCGACGGACGCGCTGATCAGCGCTATCCGGCGAGGAGACGTGCTGTTGGGGTAGGTCAGTCCGTCGCCCTCGAAGTATGAGCCGGTGTTCTTCACTCCTTCTTGATGCCGGGTCGCCACACTCACCGACGTGGACCAACGAGCAGTCAGCGTGGCCGACTCCCGCGCGTCGCCAGCTTGGGTCAAGGCGACCCGACCCAAGGACCTTGCCACCATCGATGGCTGCTCATCGCAATCGGCCGCCCCGTCGCCGACCACGACGCCGCGGTCCAGCATGGAGATCACCAGCATGTCAACCCGCCTCCGCCTCCTCGCCGCCACGCTCGGCGGCACCGTCCTGCTCCTGGGCTCGCTCCTGGGCGCGGTGGCCCCCGTGGCGGCCGCCAGCAGCAGCACGACCAGCGGGCCCTGCGCCGCGGCAGCGGCCACCTACAAGGCGTCGGAGACCGTCGTCAACGGGAAGGCCCTGGGCGACTGCATGATTAGCGAGCGGCTGACCTTCCTCGGGAACCTGAACACCCAGATAGCGAAGCATGAGAGCCTCACCTCTGGCGACCTCGCCGCCCTCAGCACGATCGATTCCGCCGACACGAGCGGGCTCACCAGCCTCGAGACCACGCTCGACGATGAGTCCTTGCTCACCAGCGTGCAGAGCGACCTGGTGGCCATCGTCAAGGACTACCGGGTCTACGTGCTGTTCGCCCGCCAGGTGACCCTCGTGGAAGGCGCCGACGCGGTCAACGCGACCCAAGCGCACTTCACGACGCTGAGCACAAAGCTCCAGAACCGCATCGACGCCGCGGCAGCCAAGGGCAAGAACACGAGCGCCGCCTCGGCGCAACTGGCGGACATGAACAGCGCTGTGTCCCAGGCGATGACGGACGTGGCCGGGCTCTCATCCGAGCTGCTGGCCCTCACGCCAAGCGACTACAACGCGGGCAGCGCCAAGTCGGTGCTCTCGCATGCCCGCGCCGCGATCCTGCAGGCGCGCGCACAGCTCCTGGACGCTCGCGCGGACGCCCTCCGGGTGGTAGCCGACCTGCGGTAGCCGAGGATAGCGAGGCGTCCGGATCACGACCCGATCCTGGCCGCGACCAGTCCGGGCAGACCTGTCCGATGACACAGACCGAAACCGTCATCTCCGGGACGCGCAACCGACGGCTCCACGTGATGGGGCCGCCGGTTGATCTCTCGGGGCCCGAGCTCACTGCCGTGCGTCACCTCGCGACTCGCCTAGACGATCTCGATCAAGTAGCCGACGCAGTCGCGCGGATCGTGGGCCGCCCGGTCCGCGTGCGCGCCTGGCAGCCACCCACCCGCGACTTCTTCCTGGAGATCCAGACGCTGGGATAGCGAACTCGCTACGAGAGCTGAGTGTTCGCGCGCCCGGGACGGACCCTGAAGGAGCCGAAGAGTGGGTAGGAGCTGACGTGCTAGGCGGGAGTACTGCGCCCGCAACCTCCGCAGCGGCCGTCGAGTCGAACGTGGACCACGTAGCGCGGCTCGTATCCCTGGTGGTCTCTGGCCCCGTCTCAGTAGCCCGGGCCCGGGGAGGCGATCCCCAGCTCCGACAGACTGAACCCGTTCCCGTCCCCGTCCGGCACCGACGGGATGTCGGCGACGAGTCCGCGACGGATCATCGCGCCGCCGTCGGCCGCCTGCAGGTGGGGACTGGACCCGTTGACCGTGGCATCGTCGAAGACCACCGTGCCGTGGACGGCGAGCGGCGTCGCTCGGTCGTCGACGACCGGCGCCTCCTCGATCCATTCCGCCGACGTACCAGGGCCCGGGTACGAGCGCGTCGTCGCGTAACTCCCGCCGCGCGCGTCTCGGATCGTGATCCGCCAGCGCCCCGAAGAGACGCGCACGATGCTCGCCGTGATGCGGTCACCGGCGCGTATCACGAGCCCCCGGATCGCCACCGCGGGTTTACGGAGGATCTCCCACCAGGCGAAGTAGTGCGTGGCACCACCGTACACGTCGGCCTCCGTGCCCGCCTGGATCAGTGAGGTGTTGCTAAAGCCGTCGACTCCAATCCAGAGCGCGGAGAAGCCCCGGCCGTTGCCCACGGCGACCTTCGGAACGGTCCACTGGCCACCGACGCTTCGGTACGGACCGCCGGCAACGGCGTAGCCAGCCCAGTTCGACGAGTACCACCCAAGAGTGGCTGGCTGCCACAGGGCTTCGGGGACCGTGTCGAACATGACCGGGCGCTGGGCGTCGCGCGCAAACTCCCTGCCGCTCAGGCCAACCACGCCCGCTGATATAAGGGGCAAGACGACGAGACCGGCGCCCAGCAGCGCCGCGACTGCGCGCGCGATCGGTGCCTTCATGCCCGGGTCCTGGCCACGAGCGCCAGTGTCACGCGCGGAGGTCGTCCCGCGGCCAACGGGAGGTTAAGAATCGAAGACCCACGGGCCAGTCGCTCGTCCGAACGAGGCTTGCCCTGTCTCCCACGGCGCGCCAGCCGCGTTGGCCCCGCGTTGTCGGCGGCAGGCCGCGACGGCCGATCAAGGGCCACCCCTAGGCGGCCTCCAATGAGTCGTCCCGATCGCGACAGCCAGCGGTGTGGATCGGGGGGCGATACTTGCGTCCGTGCACCACGGCGATCACGTCCGACTGCTCAGGGACGGCGTCTATGGCGCCGGACCCACCTGGGCGGACCTGGGCTCCGGCACGGGAGCGTTTACTCTGGCGCTCGCGGACCTGCTCGGCCCCGACGGGGTGATCCACTCCGTCGACCGGAATGCCGGTGCTCTGCGCGAGCAGGCTCGGCAGATGGGCGAACGCTTCCCCCATGTGACGCTGCACCAGACGGTAGCCGACTTCACGGCACCGCTGCCGCTCGCCGCGCTCGATGGGGTCGTGATGGCGAACTCGCTCCACTTCCAACGGGACAAGGCGTCCGTGCTGGCGCTCGTGCGGGGATACGTGCGCGACGGCGGGCGGCTCGTGCTGGTCGAGTACGACACCGATGTCGGCAATCCGTGGGTGCCGTTCCCGCTGTCGTACGGGACCTGGGAGCGCCTGGCCTCGCAGGCCGGCTTTCGGGCGACGCGCCAGGTGACTGCGGTCCCGAGCCGGTTCCTAGGGGCGATCTACTCGGCGGTCAGCATCCGCTGAACGGCGCCCGTTTGGGCCGCTCGGCGGACGCACGTACCTGTTGCGCCGCGCCTCGACCACCCGCAGACTCTTGCCGTGCGACTTCGCCGGATCCCTTCGCGTTGGGCGCTTACGTTCGCTGTCGCCGGACTCGTCGGCGGGCTCGTCGTCGGCTGCGCGGCGGTCGCACAGCCCGTCGCGAGTGGCGCGCAGGCCGCGACGCACGGAGCTGGCACGCCGACGACCGCGGCGCTGATGACTCCGCAGGATGCGCAGCCTAGTCCAGCCGACGGGACGAGGGCCGAGTCGGACGCTGCGAGCCCCTCGGCGAGCCCCACTCCTGGCGTCGAGATCAGGCCCTCGTTCGTTCTCCAGATCCCGATCCTGATGTATCACCGGATCATTCCGCCGGCCCTCTCGGGCAATTCGCTGCCCGACCTCGTGGTGCCCCCCGCGCTCTTCGACGCGCAGCTCTCAGCGCTCCACGCCGCCGGCTGGCACACGGCCACGGTGGCCCAGATCAGCCGGGCACTCCAGCTGCATCGGACGCTGCCGCCGCGGACCTTCGCGATCTCGATTGACGATGGATGGGACGACGGGTACGCCTACGCGCTGCCCATCCTGCAGCGGTACGGGTTCCACGCCACGTACTACGTGATCGCGGGACGGGTCGGGACCTGGGCGAACGTCCTGACGCCCGCGGAGCTCCGGACACTGGTCGCCGACGGCATGGAGATCGGCGACCACACGCTCAATCACCGCGCGCTGCCGTACCTCTCGGACGCCGAGATGCACATCCAGGTGATGACCGCGGCAGATCTCCTGGCGGGCTTCGTCGGCAAGCGCCCGGTCACGTTTGCCTACCCATCCGGACGGTACGACATGGCCGCCGAGGCGGAGTTGCAAGCAGATGGCTTCGGGATGGCGGTCATCGAAGGCTCGGGCGCATGGGAGAGCGCGGCCGATCGGTTCGCCGTGCCGCGCGTCCGGGTGAGCCCGACGACGACTCCGGCCTTTCTGTGGCGCGAGCTGCGCGCGCTCGAGCCCGGGTCCTGAGGCGCCGGAGCCGTTACCTGTCGAGCCGGTCCCCGCGTGTCAGCCCACGCGGCGTAGCCTTGTGCGATGATGACTCCGACCGACAGGCTCGTCGTGACCTGGGATGAGCTCGAGCGGCTCGTTGGCGAGCTGGCAGAGCACGTGGCAGGCGAGTACGACGTCATGCTCGCGATTACGCGGGGCGCGCTCGTGCCGGCGGGCATGCTGGCGTACCGCCTCGGCATCCGCAACATCGTCGTCGCCGCGGTGGCGTACTACGACGACGCGGGTCGGCCGGCGGAGCATCCCTCGTTTCTCCAGTTCCCGTCCGATCCCCTTCTCCACGGCCGGCGCGTGCTGATCGTCGACGAGGTGTGGGACACGGGCACGACGATCCAAGCGGTGATCGACCGCGTCCGAATCGCCGGGGGCCGGCCCACGACGGCGGTGCTCCACTACAAGCCCGGCCGCTCGCGGGTGCCGGCGGTCCCGGACTTTTACGTCGTGGCCACCGACGCCTGGGTGGTCTACCCGTTCAAGGCGGGCCGATGAAGCTGGCTGCTGCCGGTGCCGACCCCGACCCCGGCCAGCGGCCGATCGGTGTAATGGCCGCCGACGGGGCGCTACCCGGCCGCTATGCCCCGCCCAAATACCGCAGCGCGACGGCCGCATGCAAAGCGGCGCCGACGGCCATCGACGCCTCGTCGAACACGACCCGGTTCGAGTGGTTCTGCGGCGCGGTCGCCTCCTCGACGTCGGCGGGACGCCCACCCAGGTGCGCCATCGCCCCGGGAACGCGCTGCAGGACGTACGAGAAGTCCTCCGCTCCCATGTCCGGCACGTCCTCGAGACGCACGCCGTCGGCCCCCAGCAGTCCGGTCGCCACGCTTGTCACCAGGTCGGTAAACGCTGCGTCGTTGATAGTGACCCCGTACCCGGGCTCGATCTCCACCTCGGCGGTCGCACCGTGGGCCGCGCAGATCCCCTCGGCTAGGCGCCGGACCGCCTTGCGCACTCGGGCGCGCGTCGCCTCCGACAAGGTCCGGATCGTCCCCTCGACGAACGCGGTCTCGGGCGTAATGTTGTCGCGCGTGCCGGCCGCAAGGTGCGCGATCGTCACGACAATCGGATCGAACGCGTCGAACGTCCGGGTCACCATCGACTGGAGCGCCAGGACGATCTCGGCCGCGATCGGGATCGGGTCCAGCGAGAGGTGCGGACTCGAGGCATGCCCGCCCCTCCCGCGCACGGTGATGCGGATCGAGTCGGCCGCCGCGTACATCGTCCCGGGCCGCAACCAGACCTGTCCCGCAGGGTGCTGGGTCGTGATATGGATGGCGAAGGCCGCCGTCACAGGCGACGGCGCCAACTCAAGCAGGCCGTCATCGAGCATGAAGCGGGCGCCGTGCCAGCCCTCCTCCCCGGGCTGGAACATCAGCAGCACGTTGCCGTCGAGGCGGTCACGCTGGTTGAGGAGGAGGCGCGCCGCGCCGAGCAGCATCGCCACGTGCGTGTCGTGGCCGCACGCGTGCATCGTGTCGCCCGTTTCTGACGCGAACTCGAGCCCGGTCTCCTCGCGGAGCGGCAGCCCGTCCATGTCCCCGCGCAGCAGGATCGTGGGGCCGGCATGCGCACCTTCGATCACCGATGTAACCGAGCTCACCGACGCGCCGAGGTGAGGCCGCAGCCCCAGTCGCCGCAGCTCGTCCACCACGACCGATTGGGTGTACGGCAGCTGCAGCCCGACCTCGGGGCGCCGATGGAGCGTGCGCCGGGTGGCGACGATGCCCGGGAGGATGGACCGGGCGTCGGTGAGAAGCGACGGAGTCTGAGCCATGACCATGAGTATGGTCTAGCGTCGGATCCTTTCGCTGCGATCCCGCGCACGTCCAATCCCCGGGCGAGAACGGTGCCCCGGCGAGAACAGCGCCACGCAGCCCGCTGCGGGGGCGGACAGCCGCGGAGCCGGCTCAGTAGAGGGGGCAGACGAGCGGGTGCGGGGACGGGTTTGCCTCCGCCTGGGTCGCGACGGCGACGGCGATCCGCCGTGCCACGACGAACAGCTTGTTGTACGTCCCGTACGGCCCCTCGGACGTCTGCAGCCAGACCTCCTGGCTCGTGGTCGCCGCGAGGGCCGCCGGAATCGTGTACTGGTGCCGAATCACCTTGATGACCTGGTACGTGTACGTGCGGTCGTCGCTGGTCCAGGCGTAGACCTCCATGCCTAGCATGCGCGCCCCGTTGTTTACGAGCGAGGCGTTGAGCAACGGCAGGAACATCCCCGTCCGGGCGTGCGCGTAGATAAACGACGCTCCGCCCTCGCCCGGCTGCGAGTACTGCTGTAGGTACATGGCCACGTTGCACCAGGGGAACGCAGAGCCGGGCTGATGGACCACCGGCAGGTCGATCCCGAGCGCGGGAACGGCGATCCGCGTGGCCACGGCGTAGGCCAGCACGCCGCAGTGGGCGTCGCTGCCGGCCGCGATCCGTGCCGCGCTGCTCCCCGTCCACGTCGCGCGCCAGACCGCGTTCTGCTGTACGACCGTCAGCGGGCTGGTGCCTGCCAGGTCGCCGTTCTCGCCCGACCGGATCGCCGGCAGCTTGACCACGGGTATCGGCTTCGCGCACGTGCCCTTGTACACCATCACCGAGTAGGCAGTCGACGGCGTGAGGCCGTCCGCCGTGACGGTCATGGTGCCGTTGCCGGTGGTGTAGGCGAGCAGCACGGCCGTGCCGGTCACCCCACCGTCGCTGAGAGGCGCCCGCCAAACGCGTCGCGCCTGCGCCGCATCGGCAGGGACGGCGAGCATGGCGACTGTCGCCAGCGCGAGACACAGCTCGGCAACGCGGACGGGAAGCCTCAATGCGCAGGACTCCTGCATGATCGTGGGTCGGCCGGGAGCGTATCCGGACGACGCGCAGACCGCAACGAGCACCACCCGTCGCGGCGTCAGAGTTCCTGGCGTCGAAACGCGAGCCAGGCCAGCCCTCCCGAAGCGAGCGTGATCGCGACGTTTACCGCCACCGGCCCGACCACGTCGGCAGAAGTCTGGCCCAGCGCCAGCGAGCGGGCGGGGCCGGCCAGCATCTCGGGCATGTAGCGGCCGACCGCGGGCAGGGCCGAGACGATGCCCGTGGCCACCAGGAACCCGACGCCGATCCCGGCCCCGGCTGCAGCAGAACTCGTAAGCGTGCTGCCAAGGAACGTCAGGGCGGCGAACACGACGAGGCTGAGCCACAGCAACACACACATCGCCGCGTATCCTGCGGCCGGCAGTGGCTCGAAGAGCACCGCCGTGTAGTAGTACCCAAGGATCCCGGCCACGGCCGTCGAAACGAGCAGCGTGACCGAGATGGCGACCAGCTTGGCGGCGAGGAACGCGCCTCGAGATACCGGCTTCGTCAAGATGAAGGCGGCCGTCCCGCGATCCTTCTCAGTCGCCACCGTTCCCATCGCGAGCAGAATCGCGATGAGCACCCCGAACTGGGTCAGGTTCTTCAGGAACTGATCCACCGCGTCCCCCACCGTTGGTGTCGAGATGAGGCCGGCCAGCGAGACTTGATCGCCGGCCAGTGCCTTCACGATGTCGGGCAGGTACTTCGCGGTCAGCGGCGAAACGATCGCGAAGAGCGCGAACACGATCGCGACCACGTAGAGCCGCATGGTGCGCGTCTGCTCGAGCAGCTCCTTGCGAAGGAGGAGGCAGAACCCGCTCATCCGGCGATCCTCAGCGCCCGGGTGGCTCTGGCCACGACGACGGCACCGGTGGCGCAGGCGGCTCCGAGACGGAGGATGGTCCCGAACCTGCAGCGGTCGGCCACCCGGCGGATCCGGCGGGGGTTCGGCGGGTCCCGGCCGGGCGCTCGGGCCACGACGACGGGGTGTCCCCCACCGGCCGATCCCCGTTCGCGACTAGGTGCAGGAAGACGTCCTCGAGCGACGGACGGGCGCGCTCGAAGGACGCCAGCGTGACCCCGGTGCCGGCAAGGATCGGCAGCAGGGCGGGACCGGCGACGGCGGGATCGCGCACGAACACGCGCAGGAGGCCGTGCTCGACCCGCACGTCGCGTACCCACGGCCGGCCGCGCAGGGCCTCGGTCAAGCGAGCCAGCGCGTCCGGCTGGCCGGGCTCCGGATCGATGTGGTAGACAGGCAGGGCGTGCCGCTCGAGCAGCTCGTCCATCGGCGCGTCGATCACCAGGCTGCCGAAGTTGAGGATCGCGACGCGGTCGCAGACGCGCTCGACGTCGGTGAGGATGTGCGTGCAAAGCACCACCGTGGCCGTGCCGCGCAGCCGTTCGATGATTTCGAGGACGTCCCGCCGGCCCTCCGGGTCGAGCGAGCTGACCGGCTCGTCCAGGAACAGCACGGACGGCCGGTTCACGATCGCCTGCCCGATGCCCAGCCGCTGACGCATCCCGCCGGAGTACGTCCCGATACGGCGGCGCGCCGCCTCGACGAGCCCGACGATCTCCAACACGTCGGCCACGCGCCGGCGTGCCTCGGCGCTGGAAAGCCCGTGCAGCCGCGCGACCATCTCCAGCAGCTCCCCGCCTCGCATCCAGCCGTAAAAGCGCGGATCCTGGTCGAGATAGCCGATGCGCCGCTGCAGCCTGCCATCGTCCGCACCGATCGGGATCCCGTCCACCGTTGCCGTGCCCTGCGTCGCATGGGCGAGACCCGTGAGTAGCCGCAGCGTGGTCGTCTTGCCGGCCCCGTTAGGGCCGAGGAACCCGAAGATGCTACCGGCCGGGACTTGCAGGTCCAGACTGCGGAGCGCGGTCACCGACCCGAATTGCTTGCCCAATCCGACCGTCTGAATGGCTGGGGAGCCGCCCGTCCCTGCAGAGCGGCCCGCCGCCGCGGCCGGCTCGGACGGGCGGTCGGCCGTACGCGACGCGGTCCCTGCCGCACCGGACGCCCCGTCGGCCGGCGTCACGCGTCTTCCCGCCCGACGAAAAAGTAGACCAGCGGCCCGACGATATTGACGAAGACGATGACTAGGGCCCAGATCGGTTTGCTCACCCAGCGCACCTGCCGCTCGTCGCGGAATAAGTCGACCGCGGCGAGCACCATCAGGACAAGCTGCAGGATCACTAGTGGCAGGACTAGCGGCAGCACCCGGCCGAGCTGAGCGAACTCGTGCGCAACGTCGGGCATCGAACCCCTCGGGTCGTCGGACGAGCGTGAGGATACGACCATCAGAAACGCCTCGGCTCTCCCGGTCCGGCGGCGGGCTCGTCCGGCGCCGCATACTGGGGCGATCGGGTGACGACTCGTCGGATGCCCAGCAACGAGGATTGCGCGCAGCGGAGTCCACGCATGACCAGCCGCCGTTCACTGCCCGCCGCCGCACTGGCGATCCTCCTTGTCGCCTCCGCGGCGGTCCCTCGCGCAGCTCCTCGCCAGGCGCTGGCCCAGAGCAACGTCCCGCTGACGGTTCCACAGGTCGCGCACCGCTCCATCGACGTCTTCGGCTACCTGCCGTACTGGGAGATCGACTCGACGGTGGACGCGTACCTGCGCTACGACGTGCTCGACACGATCGCGCTCTTCGGCATCTCGTTCCGCACCGATGGCAGCTTTATCACGCCAGACCCCGGCTACACCGCCGTCACGGGCAGCACGGCCGCGACCATCATCGGGCACGCGCATGCCGCGGGCGTCCGCGTCGCCGTGACGTTCGAGTCGTTCGACGCCGACCACAACGCGCAGTTCCTCTCCGACCCGCGGGCGGAGAGCACCTTCATCGCCAACGCCATCTCGCTGCTCCGGCAACTCGGCGCGGACGGGTTGAATATCGACATGGAGGGACTCTCGGCCGCGTATTTCAGCGCTTACGGCACCTTCGTCGCCGCCGTTCGCCAGGCTGTGCACGCATACGACCCGGCCGGGCAGGTGAGCGTGGCCACCAACGCGAACGCCAGCGGCGCGAAGATGGCCGCGGCGGCGGTCGCCAACGGAGCAGATCGCATCTTCCTCGAAGGCTACGACTACCGCTCCGCCGATAGCAGCCCCGTGGGCAGCATCGATCCTCTGGTCACGGCCTCGGGCACCCAGAACCTGACCTGGAGCCTCGACCAGTACGCGGCCAGCGGCGTCCCCCCACAGAAGCTGATCCTGGGCCTCCCCCTGTACGGCCGCCAGTGGCCCACCGCCACGTCCACGGTCGGGAGCGCGCGCCAGTCGGCCTCGGCCTACGGGGGCGGGGGGCCGGTCTTCGTGAAGGACCTGCCGACGGCCGCCGCGGGCCTGTCGGTCGGGTTCGACCCGCTCGAGCAGTCGGTGGTGCTGACTGGCTGGGACCTCGCCGACACGACCTGGACCGAGCTCTATTACGACGACGCGGCGTCGTTCGCACCGAAGGCCCAACTCGCGCTCCGGCGAAGGCTCGCCGGGGTGGGGCTGTGGGCGCTCGGATTCGATCGGGGTCAGTCGGGCTACTGGGACGTACTGGCGTCACTCCACCGGGGCCTCGAGCTGTCGCACATCGCGGTCACGCCCTTCTACTCGCGCTCGCTCCGGGCGATCCTGACCATCGGCTGGAAGTCGGCCGGGCACGTGGTCACGGGCGTGCGGCTCTCGAATGACGGGCAGACCTGGTCCGCCTGGCGCAGGGCCGCAGCGACGCTCCCCTGGACGCTGGCGAGCGGACCGGACGGGCTGCGCACGGTGTACGTGCAGGTTCGCGACACCTCCGGCGCCGTCTCCACGATCCACCCGGTGGACGTGGTGCTCGACCGGCACGGCCCGGTCGTGACGACCCTGACGCTGGCTTGGTCGATATCGGCTGCGAAATGGGTCACGCGGTTCAACGCGACCGACCTGTCCGGGGTGAGCGAGTACCTCTACCAGGACCGCATCGGGTCTGGGCGCTGGCACCAGCTCGTTCGCTCTGCGAGCGGTACGACCGTCCGCATCGGTGCCGCGAAGGGGGCGCGCGTCGCTGTCCGGCTGCGGGCCCGGGATGCGCTGGGGCTCTGGGGGCCCTGGAAGACGATCAATACGCCGTAGGGACGCAAACGCGCCGCGACCCTACATGCCCGACAGCTCGCGGATCGAACGCGCCAGCGCGGACATATCCTCGTCGCCGTATCCGTTGGCCACGAGCCCGTTCTCGAACTGCGCGGCAAGCCCAGCAATGGGGAGCGACGCGCCGGCTTCGCGAGCCATGTCGAGCGCGATGCCAAGGTCCTTCCGGTGCAGCGAGACCTTGAACCCCAGTGGATACCGGTTCTGGACCATCCGCCCACTTCGGTTCGCCAACACCCACGACTGGGCGGCGCCGCCGCCCAAGGCGCTCACGACAGCCTCAGGATCAAGGCCGGCCTTCATGGCCAGCACCAGCCCCTCGGCCACTCCGAGATACGTCCCGCTGATCATCACCTGGTTGACCGCCTTGGTGGCCTGGCCTGCCCCGACCGGCCCCATGTGCGTCACGGTTCGGCCCATCGCCGCCAGCACCGCGTGACCCCGCTCGACGTCCGCCGTCTCTCCGCCGACCATGATCGTCAGGGTGGCGTGGAGGGCCCCCTCCGAGCCGCCCGAGACGGGCGCGTCGATCAGTGCCACGCCGCGGTCGGCCAATCGGCGCGCGAAGTTGCGCGTCGCGCTCGGGCTGATCGTGGAGCAGTCGATCACGAGCGTTCCCGGGCGCGCTCCGTGCACGACCCCCTCGACACCGAACAGAACCGCCTCGACGTCGGGGGTGTCGGACACGCAGATGACCACGATGTCGACCGCTGCAGCGACCTGGCCGGGCGACTGCGCCTCGACCGCGCCCGCGTCCACAAGCGGCCCCGACCGTCCCGGCGTGCGGTTCCAGACGTGCAGTGGGTATCCCGCGCGAACGAGGTTGGCGGCCATCGCGGCGCCCATCGTGCCCAGACCAACGAACCCGACCCGCTCCATGCCGTCCTCCCGACGATCGCCTGCCTGTCGGGCCATGGTAGCGGCCGGGACACGCGACGCCGACAGCAGAACGTGCGACCACGAGACGACGGTCGGCCGGCCCGGGCCGTCGGGCTCCGGACACCGGACGACCCCGGGTAATAGCCCCGGGGTCGCTGAGGTCAGAGAAGGATACGGGCGGCGGCCGCTTCTAGCGCTGGCCTCCGCCGGTGACGCGGAGCAACATCAGGAACAGGTTGACGAAGTCGAGGTATAGGGAGAGTGCCCCGAGCACCGACGCGTTCTCGCGGTTCTGGACCCACGCCATGCGGCCATTCTTGATGCGTTGCACGTCGAAGGCCGTGAGGCCCGTGAAGAGCAGTGTTCCGACGATGCCGATAACGAAGCTCAGGCCGGACCCGCCGACAAAGATGTTCGCGATTGACGCGACGACGATCCCGATGAGGCCCGCGAACAGGATCCCGCCGATGCTGGTGAGATCGCGGCCCGTGACGTACCCGTAGAGCGCAGCCGCGCCGAAGATGCCGGCCGCGCCGACGAACGCGGACGTGACCGAGCCGAAGTTGTAGACGGCGAGGATGATCGCAAACGTGGCGCCGTTGAGCGCCGCGTACACGAACAGCATGAGCACCGCCACGGTCGAGCTCAGGCGGTTAATCGCGGCGCTGAGTCCGATGACCATGGCGAACTCGGCAATGATCAACAGGATGAAGTCGTTGGCCACCAGCTGCAGGGCACCCTGGTTGGCCAGTGTCATGAACGCAGTGGCCGCGCTGACCAGCAGCGCGAAGAACATCCAGACGAAGCTCGCAGTCAGGAAGCCCTCTCGTACGCCTGCGACCGGCCGGGCAGTCAAGGCGCGCGGGTCCCAGCCGTAGCCGACTGGACCGCGCTGCGCGTCGGACGCCTCGGGAGCTTCGTAGCGGTTTGGGTTGGTGGGGTTCGTGTTGAACACGGAACGTGTCTCCTTGGTTCGTGGCCGTCGGGCCGAACAGCAGTGTATGCCTTCTGGGTCAAGGGTCGGTGAAGACTCGGTGAAGCCGCCGATTCCGACGGCCGCGCGGACGGCCGAATGCACGCTCAGCTCGGCCGCGTACGGCGACCCGCGGCGGCGGGCACCCGGCAGCCCGTTCAGTCCGCAACGGCAGCCGACTCGAGGCCCCTGGGACGTTCCATCGCCGTGTCGTAGCGGCCCAGCTCCGGCAGCCGCCACGCGATCAGCGCGAGCCCGGCTAGGCACGCAAGCCCGCCGGTCACTACCGAGAACTGCGCCGAGACCGCGGTCGCGACCGCGGTCGCCTCCATGTCGCCCACCCGCGGTCCTGCCGTCACGACCATGCCGTGCAGCGCCGACAGCCGTCCGCGGAGCTCGTCGGGCGTGGCGAGCTGCAAGATGGTCGCCCGGAAGACCGCACTCACGACGTCGGCTCCGCCGGCAACGGCCAGCAAGACAAGCGCCAGCGGCAAGGAGAACGTCGCCAGCCCAAAGGCCGTGATCGCGAGGCCCCACACAGCGACCGCCACGTAGACGGCTCGCCCTTGCATCCGGACCCGCGATACCCACCCCGTCAAGATCGCCCCGATCAAGGCGCCGGCGGCCGGTGCGGCGGCAAGCAGCCCGTAGCCCTCCGCGCCAGCGTGGAAGACCGTGAGCGCCAAGATCGGGAAGAGTGCCTGCGGCATCCCGAAGATCATGGCGTCGAGGTCGACGATGAATGTGCCGAGGATAGCGGGCCGACGACGCGCGAACCGCAGGCCCTCTGCGACGGCAGCGAGGCCTGGACGGACCACGCCAAGCAACGGCGGAATGGGGGCGATCACGAAGAGAGCGGCGAGAGATGCGCCGTACGTGACCGCATCGACCAGATAGGCCCCGCCGGGTCCTACCGAGGCGATGAGCAACCCACCGATGGCGGGTCCCACAACCCCGGCAGTCTGGGAGCCAGCCTGGTTGAGAGCGATCGCCATCGTGAGCCGTCGTCGCGGCACTAGCCGGGGGATCGCCGACGTCCGAGCGGGCTGGTCCACGGAGGAGACGGTCCCGGCGACGAACGCGACGACGTAGATGAGGACGACCGGGACGTGTGGCGTGATCGCCAGGACGACGAGCGCCACGCTAGAAAGCGCCAGCACGGATTGCGTGACGAGCAGGAGCTTGCGCCTGTCGACGGCGTCCGCCACGGCCCCGCCATAGAGCGAGAACGCGAGCAGCGGCACCAGCTGGACGAGCGCGAGCGCGCCGATCGACAGCGGCGACCCAGTAGCCAGGAACAACTGGTACGGAAGCGTGACCACTGTGACCTGGCGGCCAATCGAGCTGATCACCTGGCCAGCCCAAATCAGCCGGAAATCGCGGTCCTCTCTGAGTGGCTCGACGTCGAGCAGGAGCGACCCGAAGCGGCTCAACCCGTCAAGCGCTGAACGACTCGGGCCGGTTGGGCGCTCGTCCCACCACCGGGTCCGGAACGCCGGCTGCGGCACGGGCGCCCCCCCCACGGCCGCCGCTCCTGGCGGGACGTGCCGGTCGGGACTCCGCCACCTCAGCGGCGCGCGCCAGGACCCAGAGCAGGTCGGCGAGACGATTCAGGTACGGCAGCGTCCACTCGCCGGCGAGTCCCTGGCGCCGCAGACCCACCACCCGCCGCTCCGCGCGCCGGACGATTGTGCGGGCAAGCTCGAGGGACGCCGAAACCCGACTCTCGCCGGGGACCACGAACTCGGTTGGAAGCGCAACGTGAGCTTCGAGATCGGCCAGCGTCGCCTCGACACGCTCGACCATTTGCTCGGACACGCGGCTCACGTCATCCTGCAGCCGGCCCCTGGCGTCCTCGTTGGCCGCCAGCTCGGCGCCCACCACGAAGAGCTCGCGCTGGAAGCGCAGGATGAGCTCGCCAATCGAGGCCAGCGCCGGAGTCATCGCGCCGGGTCGCCCCCCATCGCCAGATCCGCGCGGGCGAGTCCGAGCGCCGCGACCGCTTCGTCCACTGTGCCGTAAGCCTCGGTCCGCGGGTCGTCCTTCGAGACACGCTCGCCGCCGAACAGGAGCCCGGTGCTGCCGTCGTCGCCGCGGCCGGTGGCCACGGTGCTGCCGCGGATGCCAGCCCGACGCTCCCTCACTGGTGCCTGCTCACGTGCGCGGGTCGGTCACCACACCAGCCCGGCGTCACGCGGATCCCAGCGCTCGGCCAGCAGGGTCACCTTCACGTCGTGCTGCACGACCTCCTCGGTCGCCTCCTTGACCTGCTGGATCATCGCGCCCGCGTACGGGCAGAACGGCGTGGTGAGGATCATCTTGATCTCGGTCCTGTTCGGGGCCAGAACGATCTGCTTAATGAGGGCCAGCTCGACCACGCTCATGCCAATCTCCGGGTCGACGACCGAGCGGAGCGCGTCAAGGATGGCGAGTTCGGTCGCTCGGCGCTCCGCGTCGAACGCGGTGGGGACCGAGGTTGCGGAGGGCGCGCTGCCGGCAATCGGCTGCTGCGATCGGGCGGTGTCGGGAACGGTGTCGGTCATGATCGGCTCGGAATCCTCGTGGGCGCTGGGCGCGTCAGGGGGCGCGGACGCGCGCGGTGTGGCCCTCATCGTAGCATCGTTCGAGCGAATTCCGACCGATGTGGTCAGATAGCGAGAGGTCCCCAGGACCCCAAGTGGACACCCCTGGGGCCTCGATGCCGTCGCCAGTGGGGAGATCAGGCGGCGCTCGCGCGGCCGCCGGGCGTCGTCACGATCCCGTGGAGGTCGCGCAGGTGCTCGGGAAACCGCGCGGTTTCCTCGGCCGTGTACCCAGGCCCGCGCAAAGAGCCGTCCGCCTCGAAGAAGCCGCCATACCGCTCGCGATGACCGGCCGCGTACCGGAAAGCCTCTGCGATCCCGACCGCCCGCAGTTCCGGGTGCTCAGCGATCATCCGGTCCGGCGTGAGGCCGTGGGCCCGCATCTCCAGGACGTTCCGTACGGTTAGGCGGGTCGCGTGGCAGAACGGCTCGCCGTTCATGATGAGCGGATCGCTGTGGACCCACTTGATGGTCATGGCATCCCTCAGTCGAGGATCCCCGCACCCTTCCACAAGAACTGCAGAATGGGGTTGCGCGGGCGGTCGCCGGCGAGATGACGTGGGCGCTCGAGCTGGGCCAGTCCTGCCTCGACGATCAGTGTGGCGGCCTCGGCCTGCGCGGGCGGCAGAGCCACCCGAGCTGCGTCGAGGGTGCCCAGCAGCATTGTCCCGAGGTCCTCGAGTGGGACGCGGCGCCGGCGGAACACGGGGACGATAGTGCTTACGTACGCGGCCATGGGTCCGGCGCGCCCGTCTCCCAGTGCCTGCGCGAGCTGGAACACGTGCTCGTCGCAGTCGCGCAGAAACCTCCGGAAATGGACGGCGTCGTGCCGGGTCTCGAGTGTCGGATCGCGGCGGATCGCCGCACGCAGCGCCTCGGCGGCGAGCCACGGCCGGTCGTCGCGCAGCCTCGCGGCGGCCTCCGGCATGGGTTGGGACGGGACGCTCACGGGGTCCCGGGCCGGGAGTTGCATGGGGAAAGTCTAGCCTTCCGGCCGGGCAGATGCGTGCAGCTGCACCAGCTGGCCAGCGGCCCAGGGTGGCCGGTGGTCTCGGAGCCTCCGCCTCCGCCAGAGCGCCCGCGAATGGCGCGCGCGCTGCCGTCAGGGTCCGCGGCGGCTGCCGCGGTGGTAGCCGCGGGGCTGGTGCTCGGCCGCGCCCTTGGGTTCGAGTGGGGCCCGCCGTGCTTGCCGTGCTCGCCATGGCGGGAGGATGGGTCGTCGGTCCAGCGACAGGTGCCGCAGCGTGGGGCGGAGCGCCACGCTGCGGCGCGCGTGCGCCTCGGCTGCTTGCGGTCGGCATGGCCCTCGCCGCATGTCTGGGCGGGCAGGTCGCCGTCTAACTCTGGACCGGGGTGACGCTGCCGGAATCCACGCTCAGCCTCGGCCAGCCGATCGCGGCGGCGCATTTCAAGGACTACTTCGTCGGCATTGCGGGCCCGCACAGGGTGCTCGAGGTGCTGCGGATTGCCGGAGCCGCATGCGGAGCGTCGCGCTGATCCGGACGACGGCATCAGGGCGGCGGCACGCCGGCCAGCTCTGCGGCGATCCCCGACGGTGCCAGCTGTTCCGAGAGCAGCCGGAAGAAGCGCGCTCGCGCTGCTTCTCCGGATATCGCAGCAGCCGCGGCCACCCCGTTATTCGCGGGAGCGGCCGCGCCCGCAGGCTGCACATCGCCCGCTCTCTCCGCGTCGCGAGCGCCTGCCGAGCCACACCAGTCGCGAAGCAGTGCCTCGCCGCCCGCGTAGCAGAAGACGTAGGCTCTCGACAGCGGGTGCGTGATGAACTCCAGGCGCTTCGCGGCCCGCTCTGGCGACATCAGCGCCTCCTCCTGCAGGAACGCCTCGACCTCGTCGCGGGGCCGACCGTCCGCGTGGAGCATGAGCGCCGCGGTGCCGTCGGCGCCCCGCAGACGACGCAGGTTCGACTGGATTGCGACCTGTCGGGTCACGTCGTCGTCGCTGCCCGGCAGGCCGGCTGCGCGGCACGCCTCGCGTAGCACGCCGGCGCGTGCCGCCGCGTCCAGCGTGAAGCTGGCGCCGAGTTCCGCGAGCCCCTCGCTCACATAGCACTCGGGCGCGTTGAGCAGCAGGACCGTCGCCTCGAGCCGCCCGAGATCGTGCACGAGGTGCCGCTCCTTCCAGGCGTGCTCCAAGTGATGCCCCGGGTAGGTCTCGTGGGCGAGGACGTCGACCAGCGCCGCCGGGCGGATCGGCAGGTCCAGGTTCAGGTCGACGCGAGACCGGAGACCGCCATCGTACCAGTTGTAGCCGGACCAGGGGTGACCGGTGACCAGGTTCACCCGGATCGACTCACCCTCGGGGGCGGGGAAGCGCGCCATCGACGCCTCGCGAATCACCGGCACCAGCACGTCTACGACTCCCCGGACGCGGTCTGGGGGGACGACGAACCGGGCGTCCCACCCTGCCAGCCGCTCTGCCAGGCTCCCCGGTCCGGGTAGCAGGTTCTCGAGGTCGCGCCGGACCTCGGCACTGGTGGCGGCCGCCATGCGCTGCGGCGCGGCGTCCAAGTATCGCGTGACTTCCTCCACGTACGGGATGGCCGCGCCGGTCAGTCGCGACGCATGGGTCCCCAGCGCAACGAGCTGGCGCAGGAGCCAGCGCCGTCGGTCGGGCTCGTCGACGTCGGAAGACACGCGTGCCTGCAGGGCCGACCCCTCTACCGCCAGCCGGTTCGGCGACGCCAAGGTCTCCATGTCGACCTGGGCCTTGAGGTCTCGCGGGCCGAAGTACGCGTCGACGAGCCCGGGACTGTGCTGGTCAAGCCGCAGGGCCAGCAGCACATAGGCCCGAGCGATCGGATCGGGGGCCGGGACCGCGTGGTCGCCCCCGACCGCCGGGACGAGTTCCCGCGCCGTCACCGGTCGGTCTCGCCCACGAACGGGATCCGCCGCTCCTCGAGTGGCCGCCAGCTCATGCGCAGCACGGCCGTCTTCTGCTCGGCGACCGCCCCGCACGCATGCCATGTCCTCGTCGCGTGTTATGGCTCGCTCGGGCGGGGCCGGCGGACGACCCACCATGAGCCAAGACAAGTGGTAGGGGCCGATGTTCCCCCACCGACCGTGCTAGCAGGTCGTCGGACAGCTGCAGCCAGAGTCGCAGACCGCCGAGCGTCGGCGGCAGCGCCAGCCGCTCGCCCTCAGCCAGTAGCCGGGGCGCCTCGGCGATCGTTACGTCCCGCTCCACTGCCACTGCTTCCGTCGCCGGCCGGCCGCACAGTCAGTCGGCGGCCGGAGTCGTCAGTGTACGTGCCAGGAATGCCAGCGTCCGGCGCCAGGCGTCGTCGGCCTCATCTCGGAACTCGTCCTGACGTCGATCGAAGAAAGAGTGGGTTGCGCGAGGGTAGACCTTGACGTCGTGGACGATGCCCGCGGAGGTCAGGATCCGGTCGAATTCCTGCACCTGGCCTGCCGGGATCCCCTCGTCGTGTCCTCCGTAGCTTCCCAGCACGGGCTGGATGAACCGGTCCGCGACGGCGAGGGGACCGGGCGCGCCGTCCCTGCCAGGACCGAGCTGGCCGTAGAACGAAACCACGGCCGCCGGTTGGACGGACGCGCCGGGCAGTCCCTGCATGAGAGCGTGCCGCCCGCCGAAACAGAAACCGAGCACCGCGACGGCGCGCACCCGCCCACCAGCCCGCAGCTGCGCGGCCGCCGCGGCGGCATCCGACGCGACTCCCTCGGGGGTGGCCCGCGCGATGTGCGGCATGTTGTCGAAGTCCAACGGGTGGGGGTCCGGACCGGCGGTTCGGCCGAAGTAGTCGAACGCGATCGCGTCGTAGCCGGACTCCGCGAAGCGCATCGCGAGCTCCTCGTAGAACTGCCCCAGACCTCGCCAGTCGGGAAAGATCACGAGTCCGCCGCCCTTCGGCTCGCGAGCGCGTGCCTCAAAGGCCCGGAACCGGTTCCCATCGGCCGCCGTCAGGACAAGGTCGAGGGTCTCGACCGACCCGCCGGCGATCGGCGCCGGGCGCAGGTCACGCGGAAGTTCGGGGGGATGGGCGTCTGCTTCATGGCACATGCGGGGAGCATGCCACGTCTCGCGCCGAACGTCCTCCGCGAGGTCATCCGGCGGCCGCTGCCTGCGTAGGGCTGCAGGCATACGCCTCCCGCGCATCACGAGCCCGCTGTGTCCACGGCCCGGGCAGCCCGTTCCCGATGATCCGCCCGTCAACTCTCGTGACGGGCAGCACGCCGGCCACCGAGCTCGCGAGAAACGCCTCGCCCGCGGCAAACAAATCGGCGGGGAGCAGCCACCCTTCGCGGACCGCCAAACCGGCCGTCGGAGCCCATCCAAGCAGCCACTCGCGGGTGGTTCCGACGAGGATCCCGCAGCCCAAAGCGGGCGTGAGCAGCTCGGCCCCTCGCCGCACCAGGAACAGGCTCGCGGACGTGGCCTCGGCGAGGTGCCCGTCAATGGTGAGGAACAACGCATCGTCTGCAGCAGCGCGGCGCGCCTCGAGCCGCGCATAGACGAACTCGGCCCGGCTGGTTGTCTTCACGCTGGCCAGCGGGCTATGCGGGTCGCGGCGGATCCTCGAGATCGCGAGGTGCAGCCCCCGCGACAGGAGCTCCGGTGGCGGCGGCGACACGGGCCACGCCTGAACCACAATCGTGGGCTGGACGTCGCGCGGCGGGAGCAGGTTCCTTCCCTCGACCGGCCCGCGGCTCACCGTGACGCGCACCGAGACCTCCAGGCCGGGTGCGTTCAGCTCGTCTGCCGCCAGCAGCTCGGTGATCGCGCCCCGGAGGATCGACTCCAGGTCGTCTCGGAGCGGTATCTCCAGCGCCGTGGCCGAGCCGACGAGCCGGGCAACGTGGAGCGCCAGCTCGAGGACACGTCCCTCGCAGACGCGGACCGTCTCGAAGACCCCGTCGCCGACCTGAAATGCCCGGTCGGACGCCGCAATGAGCGGCGTCCCCGATGGCACCAGCAGGCCGTTCGCCCACACGTGGCCCGAACGGGGCCGCGAGTCGGCGGGTGCCGCTGGCTCCGCGGGATCCCGGGGCGCGATCACGGGATCGCGCCCCCGTCGCGGGCAAAGTCGCGCAGCCGACCCCGGCACGCGTCGGCTAGCGCACGCACCTGGAGGACCATCCACGGATCGACGCGGCTCGAGTCCTCGATCGTCACGGTGTCGCCGTAGGCGTCCCGCTCGAGCCGGATCCCGTCGACGGTCCGGTAGTCGCTCATCCAGTTCGCCTGCAGCTGCACGATGGCGTCGGTGACCACCTGCCGGTCGAACGACCAGCCGAGCCAGCGCGCGTTGAGGGCATCGACGACGTCGCGGAGGCGGACCGGCTCGCCCCTCGGAATCTGCGCGAGCAGGTGCACGATCCGGACAGCGGCAAACGGGTCGCCGGACTCGGCCACGACCGGTGGCGAGAAGTCGGGATCGGGCAGGCCGTGGACGTCGCGGAGCGTGACCATGGGCGTCGCCGAGGCTATCACGGCCGCGTCCGTGCGACAGGTGAGGCCGCCCTCGCCTACCATCCGCCCATGCCCGAGCCTTATCCGCGGGATCTTCCCGGCGCACCCCAACCGACCGCCCTGCGCGCGCCGTTCGCTGAGCTCGTCGCGCGCCCGGACCCGCTGATCGACCTGGCCGCAGCCTGCGCCTGCATCGCCGCGGAGGCCGATCCGACCTCCACTCCGCGCGGCCTGGCTGACGAGCTGGACTCGCTCGCCGACCGCGTCCGCGCGGAGCTTCCTTCGGTCCTTCGCGGGGCTGCCCGGCGCGATGCGGATTTCCGTGCGCCCGCCGAGGTCGAGACGATCCTCGCCGGGCTGCACCGGTTGCTGTACGAGGAACTCGCGCTGCGCGGGGCGCCACGCGACGTATGGGAGCCGCGACACACGTACCTCGCCGACGTGCTCCGGCTCCGGCGCGGCCTGCCGATCGCACTCGGCGTGCTCGAGCTCGAGGTGGGCTGGCGACTGGGGCTGCCGCTGTTCGGGATCGGTCTGCCCGGGCACTTCATCCTCGGCGGACCCAACGGCCGGCTGATCGACCCGTACGACGCGGGACGGACATTGTCTCTAGACGGCTGTGAACGCGTGATGCGGGAGGCGCTGGGGCGCGCCGTTCCGTTCCGTCGCTCGATGCTGCGCCCGGCGACGCGCCGCGAGATCATCGCCCGCATCTTGGGCAACCTGCGAGGGATCTACCTCTCGCGGCGCGAGTGGGGGCAGGCGCTCTCGACGCTCGAGCTACTGGTGATCCTAGACCCGCAGGATCCCGCGCTCCGCCGTGACCGCGCCCTCCTGTACGGTCGGTGCGGCCGGTTCACGGACGCCGTTCGCGGGCTCGATCGCTACCTCGAGGAACTGCCGGAGGCGCCCGACCGCGACGAGGTGCGCATCGCACGCGCGATCTTCGGGGGACGCCGGAACTAGGCTGCATCGGCGCTCTCGGCGGTGGAGTACTCAGCCGCACCGCGCCGACAAGCCGCTTGATGGTCTGCGTGGCGCTCGGGCGCGGGAACCCTCCGAGATCCCCGGGCGCTCGTCTACAGGAGCTCGTGGTTGACGGTGGCCTTGGGCCGACCGGGCACGGGGCGCGGTTCCTCGCCGGGTCCGGGCTGGGCCGCCGGACTGCCCTCGCCGGACGCAGCGCCACCGTCGGCGATCGCACTACCCTCTCCGAGCGCTGGGCGGACCTGCCGACCCTCGATCGGGCCGACGCCGAGGGGCACCCATTTCGAGGGATCCTGCAAGCGGTGGCCTTCCGTGGCACCGCGGGTGTGGATCTCGGCGAACCCGGCCGGCTCGATCCACATGGCGTCGCCGTCGAGCAGGGCCGAGACGCCCTTCTGGCCGGGCTCCGGACGCTGGTGCTGGCAGTACCAGCACTTCGACCGGTCGTGCGGCGTGTACTCCGCGGGTTCCTCGTACGTGGTGATGTAGCCCTCGTAGTTGCGCAGCACGACTTTGTGGTCCGAGTAACTGATCAGGTAGTTGGGCATTACCGGGATCTTCCCGCCCCCGCCCGGCGCGTCGATCATGTATGCGGGGACCGCGTAGCCCGACGTGTGTCCGCGCAGCCCTTCCATGATCTCCAGCCCTTTGCCGACAGGCGTTCGGAAATGCCCGGCACCCTCGACCAGGTCGCACTGGTACAGGTAGTAGGGCCGCACCCGGATCGCGACGAGCTTTTGCACGAGATCGCGCTGGATGTGGACGCAGTCATTGACGCCGGCGAGCAGCACCGACTGATTCCCGAGGGGAACCCCGGCACGAGCGAGCTTGTCGCACGCGCGAGCCAGCTCCGGTGTGATCTCGTCGGGATGGTTCACGTGGATGTTGAGCCAGATCGGGTGGTACTTCGCGAGCATGTCGCACAGCTCGTCGTCGATCCGTTGCGGCAGGAAGACCGGCACGCGGCTGCCGAGGCGGATGATCTCCACGTGGGGGATCTCGCGAAGTCCACGGATCACCTGCTCGAGGAGCTTCGGGGCAAGGGTCAGGCCGTCGCCACCCGAGATCAGGACGTCGCGGACTTGCGGCGTGCGACGGATGTAGTCGAGCTGCGCTTCGTGCTCTCGGCGGTTGAAGTTCTGGCCAGCGTCGCCCACGATGCGGGAGCGAGTGCAATAGCGGCAGTAGCTCGCACACTGCGTGGTGATCAGCATCAGGACGCGGTCGGGGTAGCGATGGACGAGGCCGGGGACGGGCGAGTGCCGGTCCTCGGCGAGCGAATCTTCCATCATCCCGGTGAAGGCGCGCAGCTCGCGGCCGGTGGGGATGACCTGGCGGCGTATCGGGTCGTTGGGGTCGTCCGGGTCGATCAGGCTAGCGAAGTACGGCGTGACGTCGACGCGGAACTTGTCAGGCGCACCGAGCCCTTCGCGCTCGTCGTCGGTCAGGTTCAGGACCCGCGCCATCTCCTCGAGCGTGTTGATGCGGCGGGACAGCTGCCAACGCCAGTCGTTCCACTGCTCGTCGGGGACGTCAGCCCAGATGGGCGCACGGCGGCTGACGGCGAGGCGGCCGTCGGGGCCGAGACGCTGGGCCGGATCGCGCTGGTTCACCCACGGGTGCCCCTCGGTCGGCTCCACTGCGCCGCCGGCGGCCCGCGCCGCGCTGGCCGTCTCGGCGGCGTGACCCGCAGCAGCGCGCTCGATCCTGTCCACACCTGCCACCCTCCGATCCGACCCGCCGAGGAGACGAACGGGGAGTCGGGACGACCGCGCGACCACCCCTCTACCCGGACTGCATACTTCTTATGCAATCTGCATGGAACTCGATGGTACCGCACGCATCGACGATCCGTTCGGGGAGCGACGACGCAAGGCTGCGGCGCGGGCGGTGACGCCAGGCTGTCGCCGCACCGCCGAACGGCCAGGCGTCTCTGCGCGGCAGGTTGGTGCCCCGGACTCGCCGCTTCCGGCTATCCTGCCGTCATTGTCCGCTCGGCGTGCGCCGTCGTTCTCGTCTGTGCCCGCGGCGGGCCGGAGGTACTCCGTGAAGAGCGTCACCGTCACCTGGGATTCTCAGCGCGGCATGTTCCAGGCCTACGGGGCGCGCCCCGACCGGCCCATCGAGATGGCCGCCCCGACCGCGGATCGCTCAGTACGCGCCATGTCCCCCGCAGAGACGCTGCTCGCGGCGGTCGGCGGGTGTTCGGCGTGGGACGTGGTGGAGATCTTGCAGAAGCAGCGCCAGCCCGTGACCGGGGTGCTACTCCGCGTCGAGGGCGAGCAGCTCGACCAGGCGCCCTGGACGTTCACCCGCGTGCACATCACGTACCTTGTCTGCGGGCGGGGGATCGACCCGAACGCCGCGGAGCGCGCCGTCCAGCTAAGCAACGAGAAGTACTGCTCGGTGATCGCAACCATCCGCGGTGTGGCGAGCGTGGAGAGCGATCTGGAGCTGATCGAACAGAGCAGCCCCGGCCAAGGTTGCGAGCCGGTCCTAGCCGGCCGGCCGGAGGCATGAGCCGCCGGACGTGGGCAGAGCGGCGGCGTGCGGACACAGGGGTGCCTTCGCGGAGGCATGGCCTGTCCAGAGACGGCCTCGCAGCCAGCAGCTCGGCGAGGCAGCGACTGGCGTAGGCGCGGGGAATCCGCGGGATCGAGAGATCCCCATGCCTGGACATGCGGCGACGTCGGTCGTCCGCACCGGGCTCCAGGCGTCGACCCGCAGCCGCGGGGGTTTCCGCGCGAGATCCGGGAACCGCCACGCCTAGACCGCCCGCATCTAGAACACCCACACCGGGACCGCCCGGGCGGTTCGGCGCGATCGGTCGCTGGGTCGCCCGTCATCCCTGGCCCGTGCTCGGAGCCTGGGCCGTCCTAATCCTGCTCGCGGCGCCGCTGGCGCCCCGTGCACCAGGAGTCTTGAGCGCAGGCGGCTTCACCAGCAACCAGCTCGAGTCGTCGAAAGCGGAGTTGCTCCTGGAGCAGCAACTAGGACTGCCGCCATCTGCGCTCGTGATTGTCATCCAGTCGGAGACTGCCGCGCGCGCGGGCGATCCCGCGTTCGAGTCGGCGGTCGCGAAAGCCATCGCGAACGTTCCGAGGGCCGCCCACGTCACCGGGGTGCGTCCGCACACCCTCGATCGTCACCAAGTCAGCGCCGACGGCAAGGTCGTCTACGAGGTTGTGTCGCTCGACCTTCAGCCGGACCAGTCGCCGGAGGCGCTCGCACCGGTACAGGCCGCGCTGGTGCCGCAACCGGGCATCCGGACCTACCTCGCGGGGGGTCCCGCCTTCTACGGCGACATCCAGACGGTCTCCGAGTCTGACCTGCGGCGTAGCGAACTCGTCTCGCTCCCTCTCGCCGCCATCGCCCTGCTGCTTGTCTTCGGCAGCGCTGTGTCCGCCGTGATTCCGCTTGCCGTGGGTGGCACCGCAGTGCTGCTGTCGCTCGCGATCATCTTCGTGGTTGCGAGTCTCACACCCATGAGTATCTTCGTGCTCAACCTCACCACCCTCCTCGGGCTAGGGCTCGGCGTCGACTACTCGCTGCTCATGACGAGCCGATTCCGGGAGGAGCTGGCGCGACAGGGCGGCGGACGGCGGCCCGACGGGCGGGTCGAGCGGACGGCGGTCGAGACGGCCGTGGCCGTCACGGTCGCGTCGGCCGGTAGGGCCGTGTTCTTCAGCGGCCTGACGGTCCTGCTCGGACTTACAGGGCTCCTGCTATTCGAGTTCATGATCCTGCGGTCCGTGGGAGCCGCCGGCGCGATCGTGGTTGGGCTCGACGTGGCGGCGGCGCTGACACTCCTGCCCGCGCTGCTCACGCTCGCCGGTCCGCGGATCGACGCACTCGCCGTTCGCCGCCTCCGGCCCCGCGACCCGGAGGCGGGCGAGAGCGGCTGGGGACGGCTGGCGCGCTGGGTGATGGCCCGCCCGGTGCGCGTCTTCGTCCCGACGCTCGCGATCCTGGTCCTGTTCGGCCTGCCGTTCCTCCACGCTCGGTTCAACGCTCCGGACGCGAGCATCCTCCCCGAGAGCGTTCCGTCGCGCCAGGCTTACGACCTCCTGGTGCGCGAGTTCGGCCCGGGCGAATTCGACCCACTGCTACTGGCCATCCACACGACCGGTCCGGTCACGAGCCCAACGAACGTCAGCAAGCTCTACGACTGGTCGCGACGACTGGCGGCCGACCCGAGGGTGGTCAGGATCGAGGGGATCGTCGACCTTGATCCGCGGCTGACAGTGGCGCAGTACGAGCTGCTGTACTCGGCTCCGGGCGGGCCTCCCGACCGGATCGCCTCGAGCGAGCTCCAAGCGACGACGCGGGGCAACCTCACGACCTTCTCGGTGTACACCCCCTACGACCCGAACCGCAGCGCCTTCCGCGGGCTGGTGGATGAGCTGCGCACTCCTTCCTCGGCGCTCGCCCCTCCGCCGGGGATTACCGTGCAGGTCGCAGGCGGCGCCGCGGACGTGACGGACGTCGTGACCGCGGTCGCCGCCGAGTTCCCCCGAACGGCCCTCCTCCTCGTGGTCACCACCTACCTCGTGCTGTTCCTGCTCCTCCGATCGGTGGTCCTGCCGCTCAAGGCCCTCGTCATGAACAGCCTCTCGATCGTGGCGAGCTTTGGCGCGCTCGTCTGGATCTTCCAGGACGGTAACCTCTCCACGCTCCTCGGCTTCCAGCCGCTTGGCTTCGTGGAGACCACGCAGCCGGTCATTCTGTTCTGCGTGCTGTTCGGACTCTCGATGGACTACGAGGTCTTCCTGCTGAGCCGCATGAAGGAGGTCTACGACCGGACCGGCGACAACCGTGAGGCGGTGGCGCGGGGGCTCGAGCGGTCGGGCCGGATCGTGACCAGCGCGGCGGCGATCGTAGTGGTGGTCGCTGGTTCGTTCGCGTTCGCCGGCATCGTGCTGATCAAGGCCCTGGGGCTGGGTGTCGCGATCGCCGTGGCCCTGGACGCTACGGTGGTCCGCGCGCTCCTCGTGCCGGCCACGATGCGGCTCCTGGGCGACTGGAACTGGTGGATCCCGCGCCGGCTCGCGCGGTGGGTGTCGTCGCGCCTACCGCTCGTGGAGGCCGCACCTGTGGTGCAGCTGCTGGCTCTACTGATGGTGGCGGCGATCGTGCTGGCGGCATGCTCGCCGCAGGGTCGCCTACTCGGCCAGGACCCGACGCCGCAACCCGCAGTGCCGGCCGGCGCGCCGTCACCGACGGCGGTGCACGACCCCCAGCCGCTGTCGTTCCCGCGCGACGAGGCGCCGCACGACCGCCTGACGGAGTGGTGGTACTACACGGGACATCTGCAGGCCGCGGACGGCCAACGTTTCGGGTTCGAGTTTGTGATCTTCCGGGCTGAACGAGGCGCGTTCCCCGTCTCGTGGGCGTCACACCTAGCGTTGACCGACGAGTCTGGGCACCGCTTTGTCTATGACCAGCGCTCGGAAATCGGCCCACAGGTCGACCTAGCCACGGCGGTACCGCTCGCGCCGGGTTCCACGGCGCCACCGAGCCGTGTGCCGCTAGGCCTGTCTTCTAGCGACCTGTCACTCGGCGGCCTTTCGCTTCCGGCGGGGATCGGCGAGGGAGCCGGGTTCGCGCTGGGGATCACGGGGATCCCGAGCGCCCCGGGCCTGAGTCGGGCCGGTGAGTCGCCGTCGTCGAGCCCGTCGACGTCGGGCTCGTCGGGCGCGCCCTGGATCATGGCTGGCATCGGCGGCCATGACGTGCTCAGCGCGACCAGCGCCACCGCGGGCTTCGGACTCGCGCTTCGCCTCGACTCAGGCGGCCGGCCACCAGTCCTGCAGGGCGGCAACGGCTGGGTCGACTTCGGGCCAGCGGGCGGCTCGTACTACTACTCGCGCACCCGCATGGGTGCGGAAGGCATCCTGACGATCGGGACGCGGCGGCTCCAGGTGCAGGGCGAGGCCTGGTTCGATCACCAGTGGGGCAGCTTCATCGCGGTAGGCGCGGGAGGCTGGGACTGGTTTGCCGTGAACCTCGCCGACGGCACCGATATCACGCTGTCGCTGGTGCGTGACACGTCGGGCAGCTACCCGCTGGTGTATGGGACGCTGGTGCACACCGACGGCACGTTCGAGCACCTCGACGGGTCTGTGTTCAGGGTCCAAGTGACGGCGCACTGGACGAGCCCGCAGACCGGCACGACCTACCCGGCCGGCTGGACGATCAGCCTGCCCTCGCAGGGGTTGGCGATCCGCCTGCGACCCACTGTGGCGGACCAGGAGCTCGACGCGCGCGCCGCGACCGGCGTCGTCTACTGGGAAGGCTCGCAGGTCGTATCAGCCGATCGGGACGACCTCCCGTTGGGCGGACAGGCATACGTCGAGCTCACCGGGTACGGCCGCCGGTGACGGGGACTGGGAAAGCTCCCGCGAAGCCGCGGCCGTAATGCGGGGCCAACACCTCGGCCAGGCATCTCGTCACGGGAGTCCGGCGTCCGTTCCTGCCGGGCACCCTGCCTGGCAGGGTGCCTTCGGATCACGGTCACCCTCGACCATCGCGCGCCATGCCTGCCACGAGTGTGGTCGCTCGTTGGTGCGCCCAACGAAGAAGGGGGCAGACGGGGAGGGATGGTCGGGCTTGAGCGACTTCCCTCGTCGCCTTGGAGAGCGGGACCCTTCGCCGCTGCTATCGCATCGGCGAAGGGTACGCGGGAATCGAGCGAGAGAGCAGGCGGGCGGCTACCCGGACGGAGATTCCTCCACCCGGACGTTACCCAAGCGGGCAGCGCGGTTGGAGCGCGCCCTTCCGACACCCGACCATGGTCGGCGGGCGCTTCGTGATCGCCCTGGCGTCCACACGAAGAGGCTGGTCCGCGTTCCCAGGGCTGGCGCGCAACCGCGGAACGAAGTGCTCCGATCCGCGACGGCGGGTGCAATGGAGCCGACCGCCGAAATCGAAGCACTTCGGTCGGCGCTGACGCGCTCGCCCTCAGTCGGCGGCAGCCAGCGCGTCAAGCGCCTCCGGCAGGTTGGCGCGGCCGAAGCCCAGGCGGAAGCGGTCCGGAGCGCACCCGAACGCGGGCCCCGGCGCGACCACCACCCCGGCTCGCTCGCGCCAGTGCGCGAGCACCGCCCATGGGTCGCCAGCGTGCCGCGCGAGCACGGCGCGCCCGATGCGGGCCACCGAAACGGTCGTGGCCGCCGGCCGCACCCAGGTGAAGAGGTCCGGGCGTGCGGCCGCGAACGCCTCAAGGCGCACCATGTTGGCCTCGCATCGTGCGCGCGTCCGTTCGCAGAGCATCCGCTCGGCGCGCAACGCGATGGTGGCGAGCATCTCGGAGGGGCCAGCGGCGCAGAGCGTCGTGTAGTCCTTGATCGCCAGCGCCCTCGCCCGCAGCGCGTGGTCGCCCGTCACAAGCCAGCCGATGCGAAGCCCGGCAAGCCCGTACACCTTCGAGGTCACGCCCACTGCGGCGGCGCGCTCCGAGAGTTCGGTGACGGACGGAGCCGTGGCGGACGACCACTCGAGGCCCCGGTACACCTCGTCGCCCAGGACGCGGATCCCGTTCTCGTCGCAGCGCGCGACGATCTCCCGGACCTGCTCTGGGCTCGCGGCGACTCCGGTCGGGTTGTGCGGGGTATTGAGCACGAGGAGCGCAACGCCGGGCCGCAGCTCGTCCATCAGCCGCTCCAAGGGGAACCTCCACGCGTCGCCGTCCGGTTCCACAGGTACCAGGTCAAGCCTTGCCCCCATGGCGCGAGGCATCTCGTGCAGCGACTGGTATGCGGGCGTTAGCGAGATCGCGCGATCTCCCGGCCGCAGTGAGGCAGCGAACGCCAGCATCAGCGCCTCAGCAGCCCCGACCGTGATCAGGACGTCATCGGGGGACCGCCCCCGGTGGAGGGCCGCGACGGCGGCACGCAGCTGTGGGTCACCAGCGGCGGTGCGGTAGCCGAGTCGGAGCTGGTTCCAGCGGTCCCGCTGGTCGGGCTCGGCAAGCGCCAGCAGCTCCACGATGGAGATCGTCTCCGGATCGGACGATCCGAGCTGATGCGGAAGGTCGAACTCGAAGCGGTCGAAGAACCGTTCCAAGGCGAACTCGGGGACGTCACCCAGGTGTGTCATCTCCGGGATCGGGCGGGAACGGTCCTGCGACGTGGCGCGTTGCGCGGCACGAGCGGCGCGCCGTCCGGGGGCACCGTCAGGACCCGGACCGCGTCCAGAGCGTCACCTGGGCTCCCGCGCGGCGTCGATCTCGGCACGCAGCGGCATCCCCTCGCGGGCGCCCCGCCGCAAGGTGGCAAGTCCGCCCGCGGTCCGTCCACGTCGTGCCGCCTCCGCGAAGGGCCGATCTTCCGCGAGCGCGGCCGCGAGCGCCCCGTTGAATGCGTCGCCCGCGCCGACGGTATCGACCGGTTCGACCTGCAGTGCGCGGAAGGTCCGGTCCACGTCGGGACCGAACGCCAGCACGCCCCGGGCCCCCAGCGTGACGGCGATGCGGAGCTCGCGATCGGACTCGGCGAGCCGCCTGACGGCGTGCTCCGGGTCACCGGCCAGGTCCGGGACCAGCGCATCGAGCTCGATCTCGTTCGGGGTGAGGTGAGTCGCCAGCCGCAGCAGCGCCGACGGAACGTCGCGGGCTGGAGCGGGGTTGAGGACGAACCGGGCGCGTCGTTGCCGCGCGACGAAGGCGGCAGCTAGGACGGCGTCGACGGGTACTTCGAGGCTCGCCAGCAGCACCGAGCCCTCACCGAGCAGTCGCGCTAGCGCCTGCTCCACGTCGGTCGGCGTCAGCGTCTCGTTGGCGCCCGGCGCGACCACGATCTGGTTCTCGCCGGTGGCGTCGACCGCGACCAGCGCAATCCCGGTGGACACGGCCGGCCGCATCAGCGCGCAACCGCAGTCGACTCCTTCCTCGCGCAACTTAGCGAGCGCCTCCTGGCCGAACCTGTCGTCACCGACCGCGCCGACGATCGCGACGGAGCCTTCACGCGGCCCTCCCCGGAGGGCCCGCGCGGCCGCCACGGCCTGGTTCCCACCTTTGCCGCCGTGGTGCAGCGCGAACGTCCCGCCGACCACAGTCTCGCCGGGCGCCGGCAACGTAGCGCCGCTGACCACCATGTCCACGTTGATAGCGCCGAGGACGACCACGGCGGTGCCCCGCCCGTCCACGGGAGGAGCGTCGGTCATCCTGTGACGAACTCCCCGCCGTCGATGCCGAGCACATTGCCGGTCAGCCACTCGGTCCCGTCGCGCGAGAGCGTCACGATGGCCCGCGCGACGTCCTCGGTGGTCGTCATCCGGCCGCTTGGGTTACGGCGCCGGGCGACTTCAACCAGCTCGTCGCGCTCCGGGATCTGCTGGAGCGCATGCGTCATCGTGACGCCTGCCCGAATCGCATTGCAGGTCGCGCCGATGCCATGCCTCGCGAGCTCCATGGCGAGCTGCCGGCAGTCGAATTCGAGGGCCGCCTTAGCGGCGCTGACGGCGCCGTAGCTCCCGACGACGCGGGTGGACCCCTCGCTGGTCATGGCGTAGATCCGCGACCCAGCCTCGATGAACCCTTCGCGCACCAGGTCCTGCGTCCAGTACACAAGGCTGTGCGCCATGACGTCGAGGGTCATCTCCATGTTCTTCCGGCTGATGGCGTCGGCGGCGTCGGGGGCGAGGAACGGCTTTAGCGTGCCGAACGCCAGCGAGTGCATGAGCACGCGAACGTACGAATGCGCGCCGCCGGCCTGAGCCCGTTCGAATCGCTCCCTGAGCGCTCGTAGGACCTGTGCGCGCTGCTCGTCGTCGGCCGCGTTGGCGTTGAAGAAGTGCGCCTCGCGTCCGAACGACTCGATCCGCGCGCGGACCTCCTGCACGTGCCGCATGCCGGCGCGCCGGTCCAAGTGCACGCCCGCGATGTGGTACCCGTCCTGGGCGAGGGCCAGAGCGGCTGCCTCACCGAAACCGCTGCTGGCGCCCAGGATCAGCGCCCAGCGCTCGCGTTCGTCAGCCACGGTGTGCTCCTCTCTCACCTCGGTCGCGGGGGAGTCTAGCAGCGACGCAGGGTGCGGAGCTGGAGCCTGTCGGACATGCGTTGCGAATGCGCGGCCGCCCGCGGGCCGTGGTACGCGTCCGCGGATACCATGTGCGCCATGACCGAACGCCTGACCCTGATGACCGTCCACGCGCATCCTGATGACGAGACCATCACGACCGGCGGGATCATGGCCAAGTATGCCGCCGAGGGCGCCCGCGTCGTGTGCGTTACGTCGACGCAGGGAGAGAACGGCGAGATCGTCGTTCCCGAGCTTGACACCCCCGAGAACCACGCGCGGCTGGGCGAGATCCGGCGGCTCGAGCTGAAGCGTGCCCTCGCACACCTGGGCCCGATCGAGCATCACTACCTGGGCTACCGCGACTCCGGCATGATGGGCACCCCGCCCAACGACGATCCGCGCGCCTTCTGGCAGGCCGACACTGACGAAGCGATCGGCCGGCTGGTGCGGTTCGTGCGCGAGGACCGGCCGCACGTCCTGGTCGGGTACAACGACTTCGGCGGCTACGGGCACCCGGACCACATCCGGGCGGCGCTGGTCGCGAAGGGGGCCTTCGCACGAGCCGGGGACCCAAGCTGGTATCCCGAGCAGCTCGAGGGACCAGACGCGGTCGAACCGTGGCGCCCTCTCAAGCTCTACGAAGCGGTGTTCGACGTGGAGCGTCGCGAGGAGATGAGCCGGCTGCTCAACGAGCGCGGCATCAACTCCTGGTGGGCGCCCGACCCGGGCGAAACTGAGGAACAGCGCCACCAGCGCGAGGCGTACATGGCGCGCATGGCCGCGGCGACCGGTCCGAAGACGACGCGCATCGACGTGGTCGACTTCTTGGCGGCGAAGCACGACGCGCTCGCGGAGCACGTCACGCAGATCGCGAGCGACAATCCGTTCCTAGCGCTGGGCCCCGAGGAGTGGCGCCGGTTCGCCCCCGCGGAGGAGTTCACGCTCCGGGAGTCCCTGGTCGCACCGGTCCGGATCCCCGAGGAAGACTTGTTCGCGGGCCTGCGGTAGCAGGCAGGCAGTCCGGCTGAAAGCACGGAGCTCCTATCGAGGGCGAGCAGTTGCTCAGTGCGCGTGCTGCAGGGCGTTCCTCGAGCAGTCGGCTGACCGCCGTATCGGCCCGGTCTATCGTGACGCGTCCGAGGCCGGCGTCGCCGAGAGCGTGCGCGATCGCGACAGCGATCCGCGGGTCACTGTCGCAGAGGAGGACACGGACCCGGGGTCGAAGCGGTCGGCGCCCGCAAGCGTCATGACCCTCGCAGGATAGCGGCGAGGGGCAACACTGGCGCCGAGAGAATGCAGATGAGGAGAGAGAGATGGCCGACATTGACATCCTGCGGCAGCAGCTGCTCGAACTGGTCGACGGACGCGGAGCGCACATGCCGTTCGACGCGGCCGTCGCCGGCTTTCCTGCGGAGGCGATCAACCGACGGCCGCCCAACGTGCCATACACGCCGTGGCACCTGCTCGAGCACATCCGCATCGCCCAGTGGGACATCCTCGACTACATCCGCAACCGCGCGTACATCGCCCCGAACTGGCCAGAGGAATACTGGCCGGCCCGGGACGACACCGCCACGCCCGAGCGGTTTGCGCAGACCATCGCGTCGTTCCAGGCAGACCGCACCGCGCTACACGATGTGGTCGCCGACCCTGCGACCGATCTGCTGGCGGCGATCCCGGGTACGCCCGGCCACACGCTCCTCCGCGAGGTGCGCCTAGTGGGCGACCACAACGCCTACCACATCGGCGAGTTTGCGATCCTGCGCCAGGTCATGGGCACGTGGCCGGCTGACCGGCGGGAATAGTCAGGACCGACGGGCGAGCGGACGGGGACGGTCCTGTGGGACGCCCGAGGATGGCGGACCCGACCGGATTCGAACCGGCGATCTCCAGCGTGACAGGCTGGCATGTTGGGCCGCTACACCACGGGTCCGTGCGGCGCGGCGGAGTCTAGCAGGTACGGCAGGCGACCGCAGCCTCCGGGATCTCCGAGGGCAGGCCACCCTATACTCCGCTCGATGTCGCTGGTGGATCTGCGCTCCGACACCGTCACCCACCCTACGCCCGAGATGCGCCGTGCCATGGCGGACGCGGAGTTGGGCGACGATGTGTTCGGTGACGACCCCACCGTCAACGCGCTCGAGGCGCGCGCGGCCGAGATCAGCGGCATGGAGGGCGGCCTCTTCGTCGCTTCGGGCACGATGGGGAACCTCGTGTCGCTGATCGCGCACGTGCCGCGCGGGGGCGAGATCATCGCGGAGGCCGAGTCGCACACCCTGCGGGACGAGCAGGCTGGGCATGCGGTCATCGTGGGCGCCTCGGCGCGGGGGATTCCCGCGCGTCCCGACGGCACCATGGATCCGGCGCTGGTCGCGGCGGCCTTCCGCGATCCCCTGGACCTTCACGAGCCGCGCACTTCTTTGATCGTGCTGGAGAACACGCACGCGCATACGATGGGCCAGCCGCTTACGCCCGATTACACGGCCAAGATCGCGGGCATCGCGCACGGGCACGGCGTCCCGCTTCATGTAGACGGCGCTCGCCTTTTCAATGCCGCGGTTGCCCTGGGCGTCCCCGCAGCTGAACTGCTGGCGCCGGCCGACTCCGCAACTTTCTGCCTGTCGAAGGGACTGGCCTGCCCGATCGGATCCGTGGTCGTGGGGGCCGGCGGTTTCATCGCGCGGGCGCGCCGAGCCCGCAAGCTCGTGGGGGGCGGCATGCGCCAGGTCGGTGTCCTCGCCGCGGCCGGCCTGATCGCGCTGCGGGACGGTCCCCGCGGCATGATCGAGCGACTGGCCGAGGACCACGTGAATGCCAGGCGGCTGGCTGAGGCGCTCGCCTCAATGCCCGGCATCGTCGGTCTCGACCCCGCGCGGGTCGCAACGAACTTCGTCGTGTTCGGCGTGGCGGCAACCGACCGAGCCAGCGCTGCCACGGACCTCGCGCCGCGAGAGCTGCGGAGCCGCTTTCTCGATGCGCTGCGCGCCGAAGGTGTGCTAATGATCGAATACCCGCACGACACGATCCGCGCAGTGACGCACTATGGCGTGGGCACGGACGACGTCGACCGCGTCGTGGTGGCCTGCCGGACGGCCCTGTCGGCCTGCGGGGCCGCTCCGTCGCCCGCTACCCCCACCAGCTGACGGAGAGGGCGGCGCCCGCGGCACGGCGCGCCACGAGCCAATAGGAGCGAGATGACCGAGCAGCTGGACGGGCGGTTCTGGACCCTTGTCGAGGACCACTTCAGGTATCTAGTCCGGGCCATGCCGGTCTTCGCCACCTTCATGGGCATCCACTCCGAGGACCACCGCCTGGGGGACGCGTCCCGCGACGCCGTCCTTGACCGCGCGATCCACGAGCGCCGGTTCGTGGCCGACCTCGAGGCGCTCGACGAGGACGGACTCTCGCTGGAGGTCCGCTTCGAGCGGGAGCTTGCCGTCCACGCGTCCCGCCTCGAACTGTTCACGCTGGAAGAGGAGCGGACCTGGGAGCGGCGCTCGTGCGCAGTGGAGGAGGTCGGGGACGCCGTATTCTCGCTCCTTGCCCGCGAATTCGCGCCGCTGGCGGACCGGCTCGAGTCCATCGCATCGCGGCTCGAGGCCGTCCCGACCGCGCTGCGCCAGCACCGCAGCCGGCTTGGGCCGGTCCCTGTGCGGTTGTGGAACGAGATCGACCTGGGCTCCGCGGCCGAGATGCCGGCGCTGTTCGACGATGTCGTCCTAGCGGGGCGGCTCGCCTGGCCCAACGGAAGCCCGGTTCGCCGCCGGCTCGAAGCTGCGGTCGAGGGCGCCCAGGCTTCCATGGACGAGTACACGAGCTGGCTGCGCACTCGCCTAGCAGATGCGACTGACGACTGGCCGCTCGGTCGCGAGCGGTACGAGCACCTGGTGCAGCTTCGCGCCCTGGACGGGCTCGACGGCGACGACATCCTCGCCGCAGGGGAGGAGCAGCTGGAGCGCAACCGCGCCGCGCGGCGCGCAGCCGCGCGCCAGATCGACCCGGACGCCCCGGAGCGGGAGGTCATCGAGCGCATCAAGAGCGATCACCCGGCGACTTTCGAGCTGGCCCTGGACGCATACCGCGACGCCATGTTGCGCGCGAGGCAGCATGTGATCGATCACGACCTCGCGACCCTGCCGCCCGGCGAGACACTCAGCGTGCAGGCCACTCCGCAGTACCTGCGGAACGCCTCGGTGCCGTTTGCCGCGTACTTCCCGCCGCCGCGGTTCGACGCGAAACCGGTCGGCCTTTATATCGTGACGCCCTCTGTGGACGGGGACGCCGGCGCCATGCTCGAGCACAACTGGGCGGGGATCAGCAACACGAGCGTGCACGAGGCGTACCCGGGACATCATCTGCAGCTGTCCGCCGCGAACACGCACCCTAGCCTCGTCCGTGCGCTGGTCGACGCCCCCGAGTTCGTCGAAGGCTGGGGTATGTACAGCGAGCAGATGATGCGAGAGCACGGGTTCGATGACGGCCCCGCGCACATGGTCGCGCTGCACACCGACGCCATCTGGCGCGCGTGCCGGATGATTCTCGATGTCCGGCTGCACCGCAGCGAGCTAACTGTCGCGCAGGCGACCGACTTCCTGGTGGACCGCACTGGGTTCGAGCGGGCGAACGCGCAGGCAGAGGTGTTCCGCTACACGTACACGCCCACCTACCAACTCAGCTACCTGCTCGGCAAGGTGCTGCTGCTCCGGCTCCGTGAGGACGAGCGACGCCGCCTCGGGGCCGGGTTCTCGCTTCGGCGCTTCCACGACCAGCTCCTGTACTCGGGCGGGCTGCCCATCTCGTTCCATCGGCGGCTGCTCGCCGGCGAGGGCGGCGGGCCGACGCTTCCGCCGGCCGATCTCCAGGATGTGGCCGTCGCAGTCTCCTGATGCAGGTCATCCCGAGCATCGACGTCGCCGAGGGTCGCTCACGTCTGGTGTTCTGGCCCGGCCCGGCAAGGGGAACGGGAACGCCGACGGATCGCCCCGAGCGGATCGCACGCTACTTCGTTGAGCTCGGCGCGCCGGCGATCCACCTCGTCGACCTCGACGGGGCCCGGGCCGGCCGGCCGGCCGCGACCCGCCGTCGTCCGGCGGGTCGCGGCCGAGGTCGCGGCGCCATTGCAGGTCGCCGGCGGTGCCGACGGCGCAGACCAGATCCGACTGTTGTTTGCGGCGGGGGCCACGCGGGTCGTGATGCCGCTGCTTGCCGTTGCGGAGGATCCCGAAGTCCTCCGCGCGTGCCTCGACGTCGCCGGCAGCTGGCTCGCGGTTGGGCTCGACCCGCGTCCCGAGCGGCTGCGCGAGTATCGGTGGCGCGCCGGCGCGACGCCCACCGTGACGCAGCTCGTCGCCCGCCTCGCAGCTGCGGGGGTCGAGCGCTTCGTGCTTTCGCATGCCGGCGCCGAACCCGACCCCGCTCTGCTAGCCTCGCTCACGGCCGCCGCGGAGGCCGAGTTCCTCGTGGCAGGCGGTGTGACGTCGTTGGAGGGCATCCGGCGGCTGGCCGGTACTGGCCTCACGGGGGTGATCCTTGGCGAGACGCTGCTGTCCGGCCGCGTCGACTATCCGGCCGCGGTTGACGGGTCAAGTCCCGGGACGTGGTGTCACAGTGCGTCATCCTCGCGCTCACTTAACTCGCCATCAGCAACGCCGGCACCTCCTCGTGAGGGAGCGCGTCGATCAAGGCCATCGACTCGGGGCTGAAGTAGCGCCGTCCGTCCTGCCACTCGTCATCCTGCTCGGCGAGGACCATGCCGACGAGGCGGAGCACGCTGGCGCGCGTCGGGAAAATGCCGACGACGGCGGTGCGGCGTTTGATCTCCTTGTTCAGGCGCTCGAGAGGGTTGGTGCTCCTGATCTGGCGGCGATGGGCCTCGGGGAAGGTGAAGTGCACGAGGAGGTCGGGTTCGCCATCGAGGAGCAGCTCGCTCACCATCGGGAAGCGGGCAGACAGGCCGTCCGCCACCCGACGCAGCTGTTCAGATGCCGAGTGCTCATCGGGCTGCTCGAAGATGCTGCGGATGGCGGCCGCCACCATGTCCTGGGAGCCGCGGGGCACGAGATCGAGCGAGTTGCGGGTGGCATGCACGCGACACCTCTGCCACCCCGCGCCGAGCAGCTGGCCGTGCACGGCCTCCACGATCCCTCGCTGGGCGTCGCTGATCACCAGGCGCACGCCACAGAGACCGCGCTCCAACAGGCCACGCACGAAGCCTGACCAGGCGTTGCCCTCGTCGTTGCCGGCCGCGAGGTCGAGGCCCAGCACGCGGCGCTCCCCGCTGGCGGCCACCCCGATGGCCACCAGGCAGGCCATGCTGACGACCCGCCCAGCGTCCCGCACCTTCACGTAGGTGGCATCGAGGAACACATACGGGTAGCGCTCACCTGTGAGCGAGCGATGCCGGAAGGCCTCCACCTCGGCGTCGAGGGCGGCGCAGATGCGGCTGACCTCGCTCTTGCTGATCCCGGCGATGCCGAGGGCCTCCACCAGATCCTCCACCCGGCGGGTTGAGACCCCCAGCACATAGGCCTCCTGGATCACCGCGAGGAGGGCCCGCTCGGCGCGTCGACGGGGCTCAAGAAGGCTCGGGAAGTAGCTGCCGTCGCGCACGCGCGGAATGGCGAGCTCGACGGTGCCGACCCGAGTGTCCCAGCGTCGCTCGCGATAGCCGTTGCGGCGGGTCAGCCGGCGCTCCGGGTCACGCTCGCCGTGTGGCACCCCCGTGAGCTCGGTGACCTCGGCCTCCATCACCGCCTGGGCGAGCACGCGCACCCCCTCGCGCAGGAAGTCGGTGTCGCCAGTGGCGATCGCCTTGCGCACCGTGTCGAGCACGGCCATCCTGTCTGTGGCCATCGTGGTGCCCCTCCATGTCGTCGGTTCCTAGCCAGACGACGCGAGGATGACGCGGTGGCCGTTCTCGTTATCGGCCACCTGCGCTGTGACACCACGGTATGGGACGTGACCGGTTGACGCCGCGTCCGCAGCGAGTTGAGGAGAAGAAGCGCGCCATGTATTCGACGGCGCAGCGGGCTGGTCGCGCGCTCTCGGTGACCCTAGCCGCGGCCGCGGCCGCCGCCCTGATCGCGACTTGCTCCGCAGGCGCGGGGGGGCCGCGGCGTCCCCGACCGCCGTCCCGGCCACGCAGGCACCGGCGCTTCAGCTCAAGCCGCCCAGAGCGACGCCCCTGACCTCTGCGCCGGCGGCACCCGCCGGAGACGGGACAACCATCACCCTGCATACTCAGAAGGGCGACATCGTGATTGCCCTCGACAACCGGAGCGCGCCGGTGGCGGCCGAAAACTTCGAGAACCTCGCCCGCGCCGGCTTCTACGACGGTACGATCTTCCACCGGATCGTCCCTGGCTTCGTCATCCAAGGTGGTGACCCGACTGGGACCGGCACGGGCGGGCCTGGCTACTCGTTCCCCGACGAGCCGTTCGCCGGCACCTACGTTCCGGGAACGGTGGCGATGGCGAACGCCGGTCCCAACACGAACGGATCACAGTTCTTCATCGTTGTCGGCGCACAGGCCGCCTCGCTCCCCCACGCCTACACCATCTTCGGAACCGTGACGTCCGGGCTCGACGTCGCCGAGCAGATCGCGCAAGGGCCGCGCGGTGGGCCCCAAGGCGACCAGGCGATGCAACCGGTGAGGATCCTGTCGGTGACCGTGGCGGCCCCGGCAGGCTGATGGGAATCGTTCCGCTTGCCTCCGGGCGTCGCGCGGCCCGTTCGACGGGCCTGTGCTACGGTGGCCGAACCGCACAGGAGACAGGTCTTGTCCGCGATCGTCGACACCACGCTTGGCACCTTCCGCATTGATTTCGAGCGAGACGCCGCGCCGACCACCGTGGCCAACTTCGAGAAGCTGGCACGCCAGGGTTTCTACGACGGCGTCCTGTTCCACCGCGTTGTGCCGGGTTTCGTCATCCAAGGCGGTGACCCGACCGGCACCGGCCGCGGAGGCCCGGGATACACGTTCGCGGACGAGCTACCGGGCTCCGGCCTGGACTACGCGAAGTACGTGGTCGCGATGGCAAATGCCGGACCGAACACTAACGGCAGCCAGTGGTTTGTCTGCTTGACCGACCTGCGAGGCCGGCTCCCCAAGAACTACTCGATCTTCGGCCGCGTGACCAGTGGCACCGACGTCGTCGACAGGATCGGGAAGGTGCGAACCGGCCCGGGCGATCGGCCGGCTCAGGACATGAAGATGACGAGAGTGAGGATCGACGAGGCCGCCGCTACGGGCTGAGGGGTGCCCGACGTCCCGCCGACGCCGGGCGGCCGTCGCGTCGCGGTCCGACTCGGAGCACCGTGGGTGAAGCTCCAAACAATCGCCACGTTGCGAAATATTAACCGACCTACTGAGCGAATCGCTTGAGCCGGCCGGTGGTGCCGCGTACACTCTGATGTGCTGCTCGTCAGCAACTGCCCCAGCAGCAGGGTCATGGGTAGGTCGGGTTAGGGTAGCCGGTGCAGCCGGCGTGATAGATGCCCTTGCAGCGTGGCAGAAGCTCCGTGTCATCGTGAGATGATCGGGGACTTCAGCGGGACAGTGTCGAAAGGCCCCTCTTTGTCGAGGGGCCTTTCGCGTCCCACTAGATCGCCTAGAGGCGGACACGCCGCCCAAGCACGGAGGCAGCGAGACCCGCAGCCGGCATCCTGTACGATGGCCCCGCGCCGTGCGCGCCCGTAGCTCAGCGGATAGAGCGTCTGCCTCCGGAGCGGCCGGGGCCAACCGCAGTGGCCTAAGCACGCGGATGGCACTCGGAACCGCGTGGGTTATGCGCTCTAAACAATCAGCGTTAGAGCGCGTCCACGCCTCACCCGGGCCGCAGCGGTGCGATCAGCGCCGGACCCTGCTGGCGCACGCTGTTGACGAGGGGTGCCACCGGGTAGAGCAGCAGGTCGCCGGGGTAGGGTCGCAGCAGCCCCTGCAACTCGGACGGGTCGCTCTCGCGGCCCAGCCAGAGGCTCCACGTCTCGGGGGTCAGGATGACGGGCATGCGGTCATGGATCGCCGCCATCGTCTCGTTGGGCGTCGTGGTCAGGATCGCGCAGGTCAGGAGCGCCGGTGCCTCGCTGGTGCGCTCCGACCACGCCGACCAGAGCCCGGCGAAGGCAAGGGGGCGGCCATCGGCTGTCGTGATGTAGTGGGGCTGGCGTCGCCCGTCGGGGAGACGCTGCCACTCGTAGAAGCCGTCGGCCGGGACGAGGCAGCGCTTGGCACGGAAGGCGTGGCGGAAGAGCGGGCTCGCCGCCACCGTCTCGGCGCGGGCGTTGATGGGGTGTCTGCCACCGAGGGGGCTCTTGGCCCAGCCGGGCACCAACCCCCAGCGCATGGGCTCGAGGACACGTTCCTCCTCGCGCTCCAGCACCACCGCGACCCGCTGGGCGGGGGCCACGTTGTACGCCTCACCGGCGCTCTCGAGGAGGTCGCGTGCCCCGAAGAGGCGGGCGAAGTCTGCCGACGAGAGACGCTGCGTGAAGCGGCCGCACATGGGCGTGAGGCTACCTGATGACGTCATTGGGCGGGCGACCCCCAGTGCCGGGGCCATCGACCCCGGTGGGCCGACGGTCGCTCTTGGTGGACCCAATGCGACTCCTTCTTGAGGCGTCAGCGTTCCCCCTGCAGGCCGAGGTTCGAGGGGTCGATGTCTCGGCACTCCCGCTCGCGCGACTATCCCTCGGCGCACCACGCCCGCCCGGCCGGTGAGCGCAGCCTTCTGCGCGCGTTGCCGTCCTCGCAGCGAAGATTGAACGCTGCGCGCCGCCGCAGCCTCAATACTGGTGGAGCGGCCACACAGGCCGCCCCGCCGGAGGAGCAGGCGTTGGAACGCGACCTCGTCAGGCAGGCGCAGCACGGAGACCAGGAGGCCTTCGGCGTCCTGGCCCGCACCAACGGCGACTGGCTGTTCGCGGTCGCGCAGCGGATCCTCCGGGACTTCGACCGAGCCGAGGACGCCGTGCAGCAGACGCTGGTGATCGCCTGGCGCGAACTGCCGACGCTCCGCGATCCGGACCGGTGCGAAGCCTGGCTCCGCCGACTCCTGGTTCGAGAGTGCTACGTCGAGATCCGTCGGACGCGACGGATCGACGCGATCATCCGGGTCCTTCCAATGGGCGAACCGATCACCGCCGATGGCGAGATCTCGGTCGCCGACCGCGACCAGCTCGAGCGGGGCTTCCGACGCCTACCGCCCGAGCAACGGGTGATCCTCGTGCTGCACCACTACCTCGGGCTGGCGCCCGCCGAGATCGCCGAGGCGCTCGGCATCCCGGCGGGCACGGCCCGTTCCCGACTCCACTACGCGCATGCGGCGATGCGAGCCGTCCTCGAGGCGGACGACCGTCGCCAGGTTGCCGGAGGGCATCGGTCATGAGCGACGACCAGGATATCGAACGGCTCCTCGAGCGCTGGCTCGCAGAGGGGCCGGACGAAGTGGCCGATCGCGTCGTCGACCGGGCCCTCGAGACCGTCGAACGAACCACGCAGCGGCGCGCCGTCGGCACGCCGTGGAGGTACCTCACGATGTCCATGCCCGCGCGGCTGGCCATCGCCGCCGCCGTCATCATCGTCATCCTGGGCGCCGGGGTCCTTGTCGTCGCCTCGCGCAGCAGCGCGCCGGTCGTCGGGGTGCGCCGGTCGTCGGGGGGCCACCGCCGACGCCGACTCCCTCGCACACGGCCCCCACGACCCCATCGGCGTCGCCCGCCGGTGCGGCCCGCATCGGTGCGGCCCGCATCTTCTGGACCAACGGGGCCCTTAACGCGCCTAAGGGCACGTCGCTTGGCGTGGCCAACATCGACGGCTCCGGCGTGAACAACAACTTCATCACGGGCGCCAACGAGCCGTACGGGGTGCTGGTCGTCGGCGACCACCTCTACTGGGGCAACGGCCACGGCACGACGATCGGGCGGGCCAACCTCGACGGGAGCGGCGTCAACCAGAACTTCATCACGGGAGCGAACGGTCCCTGCGGCGTGGCCAGCGACGGCACCTACCTCTACTGGGCGAACTCGGGCGTCTCGCCCAGCATTGGCACCACGATCGGGCGGGCCAAGCTCGACGGGAGCGGGGTGAACGAGAGCTTCATCACGGGAGCCGACGAGCCCTGTGGGGTGGCCCTCGACGCGACGCACATCTACTGGGCCAACTTTGCGAGCGGCTCCGGCTCGACGATCGGGCGGGCCAACCTCGACGGCACGGGGGTCAACCAGAGCTTCATCAGCGGCGCCAACGCGCCGATCGGGGTGGCGGTCGTCGGTCCCTACCTCTACTGGGCCAACGCCGAGACTCCCGCGCTCCCCCGTCGCGGTCGGCAACTCGATCGGGCGGGCCAACCTCGACGGCACGGGGGTGAACCAGAGCTTCATCACTGGCGCCGACAACCCCTGCGGCGTGGCGAGCGACGGCACCTACCTGTACTGGGGCAACGTGGGCAGCAACACCACGGGCAAGACGATCGGGCGGGCGAAGCTCGACGGGACCGGCGTGAACGAGAGCTTCATCAGCGGCGCCGACGGTGCCTGCGGGTTCGCCTTCGGGGGTTGACGCGTGGCCCTGGTGCCGGACCGATCTCGCGTCCAGGCGGAACGTAGGGAAGGCATGTGTGCGCACCCGCGCCACGCATGGCCCTGGCCGCCCGTTTTGAACGTTCGTGGGCCCTCCGTGACTCATCTGGGTGAGCGTGCCCGTGACTCGGCACGCCGTGCTCGCTGAGCAGGAGGTGGTGCCAAGCGTCGTCACGCTCGGGTCATAGGGGGGCTCTGACACGCGGCCCGACCACTGGTCGCCCAAGACCGCGCCGAGCCATTGGGGGAGACCGATCCGAGTACGCGTCCCAAGGGGGCACAGCCATGGGCGGGCGTAGGTACGTCGTGCGGGCACTGGTCGGGTGTGCGGTTGTCGCGCTGCTGGGCGGGTGCAGCGCGAGCGCGTCGCCATCGGCCGCGCCCACGGTCCGTCCGATGCGGCACCGTGGCTGCTGGACAGCCCAGACTCACCTCTACTGGGCCCTTAACGCGCCTAACGGCACGTCGCTTGGCGTGGCCAACCTCGACGGCACGGGCGTGAACAAGAACTTCATCACGGCGCCAACGAGCCCGTGCGGGGTGGCTGATCGTCGGCGCCTTCATCTACTGGGCGAACATCGGCCAATCCCGCCGTCGGCTCGACGATCGGGCGGGCCAACCTCGACGGGACCGGCGTCAACCAGAGCTTCATCACCGGCGCCGCGGCTCCCTGCGGGGTGGCCTCCGACGGGACGCACCTGTACTGGGCCAACACCATCTCAAGGCGATGGCACGTCGATCGGACGGGCCAACCTCGACGGCACGGGGGTGAACCAGAGCTTCATCAGCGGCGCGCAGGGCCCGTGTGGCGTCGCGCTCGAGGGCACGCACGTCTACTGGGCGAACGAGGGTTACAGCGCCAAGGGCACGACGATCGGACGGGCCAACCTCGACGGCACGGGGGTGAACCAGAGCTTCATCGGCGGCGCCAGGCCCCGTGCGGCGTCGCGGTCGACGGTCCGCACCTCTACTGGGCGAACGAGGGGAAGGCCGGCTACGGGGATCCGGCTCGGGCACGACGATCGGACGAGCCAACCTCGACGGCACGGGGGTGAACCAGAGCTTCATCGGCGGCGCGCAGGCCCCGTGTGGCGTCGCGGTCGACGGCACGCACCTCTACTGGGGCAACGCGATAGCGTCCAACGGCCCCGGCACGACGATCGGGCGGGCGAACCTCGACGGCACGGGAGTGAACCAGCAGTTCATCACGGGCGCGCAGGCTCCCTGCGGGCTTGCCGTCGCTCCCTGACCGGTCCAAGGATCGGCGTTACCGCGTGCAGCTCTCGGCCATGACTCGCACCGACTGACAGGACGCGAGCGCCCCGTCGTGCACGTGGGCGGCAAGTCGGAACCGTATGGACCACATGGGCCGCTTGGCCATACCCGGCGGCCCGCCAGGTCAGTTGTCCGGCCTCGGCCCCGCGGACGCGCTCCCCGCCGGAGAGGCCGTCGTGAGCAGCGCGCATATTGCGTCGCGGGAACGTCCGCCAGCGAGTTGCCACCGGGCGGACACCCGACTCAACTGGCCCGTCGCGCTGGCCCGTCGCGATGGCGCGAGCCCTCATGCCGCCCGGCAGCGTGTCGTCGAGCGTTGTGGCACGCGCTTCGTCGGTCTCGACCGCTCGCCGAGGAAGCCGGCGTGCACAGTTATCGTGTCGTCCTGAGCACGAACGAGGGGAATGGAGCGGGAGACGGGGTTCGAACCCGCGACATGCAGCTTGGAAGGCTGCCGCTCTGCCAACTGAGCTACTCCCGCCCGGAGCAGCAATCGCTCGATGACCCTACCACGGCATGAGGAGAGGCTGCCACCGAGACAGCCCGGCGCGCGCTGCGAGCTGCAACCACCGACGCGTCCGGCACCAGCCAGTTGCGGCGGTGTCCGATCATGGGCGGCAGCGGACGCGGCCCGCGAGTGCGGGACCCGCGGCCCCGCCGCGCAGGAGGGAAGCGCATGGCCGAGGTGCGCTGGAAGGACGAGCCCGACGACCACGACTATCCCGCGGCAGCGTCGTACCTTGCGCTCCTCGCGGACGCGGCCACGGTGGAGGAGCTGGTCGAGAACCTGCGGCGCGCGCCGATCGAGCAGCACAAGGCCAAGGACATCCTGCGGGCGTCAGGCCTCGCGGACCTGCCGATCGACAACGTGCACGTCGCCAAGGACGTCGCCCGTGTGAAGTCGGGCAAGGCCCTGTCGCCGGTCCTGGTCGTGCGAGGCGACCTCACTCGCGGGATTCCGCTGCAGATCGCCGACGGCTATCACCGCGTGTGCGCGAGCTACCACCTTGACGAGGACACCGACATCCCGTGCCGCATCGTCGGGATTCCCGGGGCGCCGTGACCCGCGCGGCGAGCCTCTTCCTGCCCAGCCTGCGCGGGTATTCGCGGGCCTGGCTCGGGGTGGACCTGCTCGCCGGGCTGACCCTGGCCGCGGTGTGCGTGCCCGAGAGCATGGCCGACGCGAAGCTCGCGGCGATGCCACCGGTGACGGGGCTGTATGCGTTCCTCGCCGGCGCTCTCGGAGTCCTGCTGTTCTCCACGTCACGCCAGCTGTCGGTCGGTCCCGACTCCACGATCGGGCCCATGATGGCCGTCGGCGTCGGCTCGCTCGTCGTGACCACCTCCAGCCCCGACTACTCGACGCGGATCGTGCTCCTTGGCCTGCTGCTGGGCGTCGCGCTCCTGGCGGCCGGGGCCGCACGGCTCGGCTGGCTCGCGGACCTCCTCTCGAGGCCGGTGATGTCGGGATTCCTGTCCGGCGTCGGGGTGACGGTCGTCGTGGGCCAGCTCCACGTCCTGCTCGGGCTGCCGGCGTCGGCCGGCGGCACGCTCCAGAAGTTCGCCTCCGTGGCGCAGCACCTCGGGGGCGTCAACATCGCGACCCTCGCCGTCGGCGCGGCCGTCCTCGCGGTCGTCCTCGGTGGAGAGCGCCTCGGGCCGCGGTTCCCCGGCGCGCTCGTGGCCGTGATCGGGTCGCTGGTCGCCGTGGCCGCGCTGGGACTCGGCGATCGGGGGGTCGCCCTCGTGGGACGGCTGCCGCCCGGGCTGCCGTCGCTCTCGCTGGTCCAGCCCGCGCCCGCCGACGTCATGGCGCTCGTCCCGGTGGCCGTCCCGATCTTCTTCGTGATCCTCGCGCAGACGGCCGCCACGTCGCGCGGCTTCGCCGTCTCGGGCGGCTACGAGGTCGTGGTCGACCGCGACTTCCTCGCCGTCGGGACGGCAAGCGTCCTGTCGGGCCTGGCCGGAGCGTTCGCGGTGAACGCCAGCCCGACCCGCACGGGTGTCGTGGCCGCGTCGAACGGTCGAAGCCAGATCGTCAACCTGGTCGCCGGGCTCCTCGTGGCCGCCGTCCTGCTCGTCGCCACCGGTGTCCTGGCCGACCTCCCCGAGGCGACCCTGGGAGGCATCCTCGTGGCGGTCGGGGTCAAGCTCGTGAAGTGGCGAGACCTCGTTGCCGTCGCGCGCTACAGCCGGCCGGAGGCCGCGATCGCCGTGGTCACGCTGCTCGTCGTGGCCGTGGTGGGGATCCAGGAGGGGATCTACCTCGCCATCGTGCTCGCGCTGCTCCGCCGCACGTACCTGAGCGCGCGGCCGCACGACGCCGTCCTGGGGCGACTGCCCGGGCCCGGAGGGCGTGTGGGTGTCCCGGCGGAGTCGCCCGGAGGCGGAGGCCCCCGCCGGCGTCCCTGTCTTCCGTTTCGACGCGCCGCTCTTCTACGCCAACGCCCAGCACTTCGCCGCGCGCGCCCGGGCGGTCATCGCCGAGGCCGGACAGCCGGTCCGCGCCCTCGTCATCGAGGCGGTCGGGATCGACGATGTCGACTTCACGGGCACGCAGGTGCTGACGGAGCTCGACGACGAGCTGCGGGCGAGGGGGGTCACGCTCGCCATCGCGCACCCCTTCGGGCGGCTGGGAACCGAGCTGACAGCCGGTTCGCTCGTACAGCGCTTCCAGGGACGCGTCTTCAACAGTGTCGACGATGCGGTGGCCGCGATGCGGACGGTCCAGTAGCCCCGGCCGGGCTGCAGGGGCGCGGCGGGTTCAGACCCCCTCGAGCGCCCTATCCCTCTTCGCGAACGTACGGCACCCCGAGAGCGGCCGGCGTGCCGATCCGGCGCCTCGCGAGCGTGGTGGACGCTCCCGCGAGCACCACCACGGTCATGACGTACGGGAGGGCCGAGAAGAACTCCGACGGAAGCTGCACGCCGTTGGCCTGCAGGGTGAAGCCCAGGCTGGAGAGAGCGCCGAACAGGTAGGCTCCCACCAGCAGCAGGTCGGGCCGCCAGAACGCGAAGATGACCAGCGCGATCGCGATCCATCCGGCCCCGGCCGTCAGGCCGTCGGTCCAGATCGGCGCGATCGCCAGCGTGAAGTAGGCTCCGCCGAAGCCGGCCAGTGCCCCGCCGATGATGGTGTGCACGTAGCGGTAGGTCGTGACGTTGATGCCCATCGCATCGGCCGACCGGGGCGACTCGCCGACGGCGCGCAGGTACAGCCCGATGCGCGTCCGGAACAGGTAGTACGCGACCACCACCACGAGGATCCAGGAGAAGTAGACGAACGCGTCCTGGTCGAACACGATCGGGCCGACCACAGGCAGCCCAGAAAGCCCCAGGAGGTCAATCTTGCTCAGCTGGTGGAGGCCGTGCTGCCCGCCGATGTTCCAGATCTGTCCGGCATACGAGGACAGGCCGATGACCCCCGCGAAGATCGTGAGGGCGAGGCCGGACACGATCTGATTGACCCGGACGGTAATCGAGAGGAACGCGTGGATCAGCGACATGACCGCCCCGGCCAGGCCGGCCGCGACCACCGCGACGATGAGGACCGCCGAGCCGGGTCCGTGGAGCGTCTGCGACGTGTAGAACGCCGTGACCGCGCCCATCAGCATCATCCCCTCGACTCCGAGGTTCAGCACGCCTGAGCGCTCCGTGAGCAGCTCGCCGAGACCGGCGAGGACGAGCGGTGTGCCGTACGCGATGGCCGACACGGCGATCGAGACGGCGATGGACGAGTTCATCGAGCTACCTCGGTTCCGCCCAGGGCGCAGCCACCCCAGGCAGCAGTCGCCGCACGCTCACGTCGTCGTCCTTCCACGGCGGCCCCCTACGAGTCGGCCGTGAGCGAGCCGGAGTCGCCGCCCACGATCGGGGCACGCTGCGGCGTCCGGCCGATCCGGACTCGATAGCGGCCCAGGAACTCACCGCCCAGCACGCTGAACAGGATGATGCCCTCCATTGTCCCGACCAGCCCGGCCGGGAACGACGGGCCCTGCAGCGCGAACCCGGCGTTGGTGAGCGCGCCGATCAGGATCGAGACGATCACCACGGCCAGCGGGTTGTACAGGGCCAGCGCCGCGACGACGATCCCCGTGTAGCCGTACTGGGCCTGCTGCAGGCCGCGCGGGTCGAGCACGTGACCGAAGTCTCCGATCTGGCTCGCGCCGCCCAGGCCGGCGAGGGCGCCGGACAGCGCCATCACCGTCACGACCGTCCGCCTCGTCCGCATGCCCGCATAGTTCGCGGCCGACGGCGAATCGCCCATGACACGCATCTCGAACCCGAAGCGCGTGAGGCGGAAGAGGCCCAGCAGGAGCAATGCGAACACGACTCCGGTCACGAACCCGAACGGCAGCGTGAACGAGCCGAACACGAACCCGGGCCAGGTGGCAGCCGGCAACAGGGTCTTGCCCGACGGGAAGACCCGCGCCGTCGCCGACGTCAGGTCGCGCCAGAAGGAGTCGCTGTCGTAGATCAGGAAGTACATGGCCAGGCCGGCCACGTAGTTGAGCATCAGCGAGGTGAGGATCTCGTTGGTGCGCAGGTAGGCCTTCAGCAGGCCCGGGATCAGCGCCCAGAGAGCTCCCGCGGCGAGGCCACCCAGCATCATCATCACGATCAGGAGGGGCTGCGGCCACGATCCGAGCGCGAGTCCCGACCCCGGACGCCCCGACGGCGCCCATGTAGAGCTGGCCCTCGCCGCCGATGTTCCACACGTGCATGCGGAAGGCGATGGCCACGGCCAGGCCGGTGAACAGCAGCGGCGTGGCGTAGACGAACGTCGCGGTCAGCGCGCCGGTCGAGGTGAACGACGCGGCGTAGATCTCCTGGTAGGTGGAGATGGGGTTGTGCCCCGAGACGGCGAGGACGATCCCGGCGATGATCGCGGCGATCACCAGCGAGACCAGCGGCAACGCGAGGCGCTGCCAGCGCGGCGTGTCGAGGCTGCGCTCGATGGAGA
>CAWIHR010000048.1:0-13116 GCA_963835945.1 uncultured Chloroflexia bacterium | reverse complement strand
GCGCACTGTTCGAGGAGATCGCACTCGACCCGGTCACCTTCCAGCCGATACGCTATCTGTGGCGCGTGCCGGAGTGGCGGGGATCCTGACCCGCACGTCGGCGCGCAGCTATTTGAGCGGCTTGGGGGCGCGCGCTCCTGCCCGCATGGCTCGGCGTGGCGGAACGTAGCCAGGATTTTTCCTGCGCCAGCGTCGCGCCGCCTCATTCTGCGGGATCCCGCGCTGACGACACGTAGGACAGTAGTTGGCGCGCGGCGCTCCGAAGGCCCCAGCCGCCGGGCGACGCTGCGGGACGTACGGTTGGCTGCATCCCGAGCAGATGGCAAATCCGGCCTGCCCGCCGACCGCGAGGAGTAACTCGAGCACGAGCCCTCCGAAGAGGGTCGTGACGCCGAGGGTGACTACCGGATCCTCCTTCTCGCGTGAGCCCCAAGCGAGCGTCGGGCGGACCGCCCGAGCGCCAGCCAGGCGCCGATGACCGCGCCGAGCGCCTGCCGCTGGCCGTCGAGGGTCCTCGGGTTCACCGGGATCCACGGCACGGCCGGTACCTGGATCGTCGGCCCGGTCGGGAAAGACGCGGGGCGGTCGGCCAGGACCGTCGCGCGCAGACGGTCATCGATCACGTCACCGGGGCCAAGAGGCAGCTCGATGATGCCCGCGAGGGGTGCCCATGCAGGGCGGTCGACGACCTGATCCAGGCGGAGATGGCCCGCGATCGTGTAGGCGGCACTGATCTCGCGCAGCACGCGACGCCACAGCCCAAGTGGCTCCCGGAGGATGCCGGGCGCGGGCTGGTAGCCGATGAGGCGCGCGACCTGGTCGCCGACCCAGGGGAGGTTGGGATACACCATGCCGGCCGGGGACCGATCGCAGGGCCTAAGGCCGAGCATCCCATAGCGGCGGGCGTAGTCGAGGATCGCCGCGTCGGAGGGGTCGGCGGTGAGGTGCAGGAAGTCGTCGAGCACCGCACGACGCGGCTCGACGACCCCCACGATGGGCCCCTCTCCGACGAGGTAGTCGTCGTCGAGCACAACCCGGCGGCCTTCGATCTCCTGCCCGTTCACCGTGATGCCCACCTTCACGTGCGAGGGCGCGTGGACCACGCCGCCGGTGGCGAACACCGTCACGCCCGAGGCGTCGGCCTTCATCAGACGCACGTGGTACGGGAGCGCCCATCCCGAGCTCGCCACGCGGTCCCCGATCCGCCAGTCATCCCTGTCGAACCTGAGGACGTCGTCTGTCATTAGATCCACAACATACGTAGCTCGTGCGCCCGATCTTACATTCAGAGGGTGAACAGGGCAATCGACAGGCTGACGATCGATACCACCACCGGTTTCGGGCTCAAGGTGCGCCGCCAGGCGCTGGGGGTGCAGGCTCGTTCGGTGGCGCGCCTGATGGGCGTCTCCCGGGCCCGGATCGCCGCCATCGAAGCGGCGCGCTACCCGACCCGGTCGGCGCGCGAGCGGTACCTCGATGCGCTGCGGCGCGCGGCGGCCGAGCGGTAGGGACCGATGGGCACGCCGCACGTCACGCTCGACCGAAGGCAACCAGGCGGGGACCGGGCGCCTGAGCCCATCCCCCTGGCCTCGCTCAGCGTCGCTCAGCAGCGCGTGGTGGTGGCCCTGCTGGAGGCCGACCGGGTGGGGCGTGCGTCCGACACCCGCAAACCGCGCACTGACGCCGTCCACATTCCGACGACCACACCGGAGGAGCCAGATGCGCCGCCCGCCTCATGGTAGGGGCCACCTCCGGTGCCGCCCCGGCGGTCCGCGCGAAGGCAACCGCATCCTCGTGCCGCGGGCCGATCTCGAAGATGCCCTCGACGAGATCACGATCGCCTACGAGAACGCGGTCGCGGCCGCGGATGACGGGCTCCTCGACTTTGCGCCGTTCGACACACTGCCCGACGTGATCCGGTTGCTACGTGCCCTTGTCGACGGAGCGCAAGGACGCGAGGGTACACGATGACAGGCCCGGGCGAACTCGCCGCCGTGCTCGATACGATCGAAACCTTCCTGCGCTGCTACATCGCCTTCGCGCTTCCCGAGCAGGCGACCGCGATCGCTCTGTGGGTCGCCCACACGCACGTCATCACGGCGTTCGACACGTCGCCCTATCTCGGCATCACGAGCGCCGAGCGCCAGAGCGGCAAGACGCTGCTCCTCGATCTGCTCGAGCTCGTCGTGGCACGCGCCTGGCGCGCGGTGCTGCCCTCCGACGCGGTGGTGTACCGCAAGATCGATGAGGAGCACCCGACGTTCCTGCTCGACGAGACCGATGCCATCTTCGGTCGCGTCGCGGAGCGCTATGAAGGGTTGCGCGCGCTGCTCAATGCCGGCAATCGGCGCGGCACAAAGGTTCCCCGCTGCGCTGGCTTCGGATCCGACCTCGTCGAGTTCGAGGTGTTCTGCCCCAAGGCGATCGCGGGGATCGGCGAACTGCCGCCCACCGTGGCTGACCGGGCCATCCCCATCCGACTGCGCCGCCGCAACCGCCAGACCGAGCCTGTGCAGCGGTTCCGTCGGCGGGAGGTGGAACCTGCCGCCACCGCACTGGTCCAACGACTCCGGGCCGCCCTGGGCAGGCATGACCTGCGGGCGGCGCGCCCCGAACTCCCGGCTGAGCTAAGCGATCGGGCAGCCGACGGCTGGGAGCCGCTCTTTGCGATCGCGGACGCGGCTGGCCCTGAGTGGGGCCAGCGGGCGAGAGCGGCGGCACTAGCGTTGCACGGCGTCGGGACCCCTGATGCGGAGACCGAGGGCATCCGGCTCCTCGGCGACATCCGTGCGGCGTTCACCGAGCGCGGCGTGGAGCGCCTGGCCACGAGCGAGCTGCTCGAAGCGCTGTGCGCGGACGAGGACGCGCCCTGGGGCGACTACCACGGCAAGATATTGAGCGCCCACCGTCTCGCCGCGCTCCTCCGCCGCTACAGCATCCGCTCCGACCAGCGTCGTGACCACGGCCCCGCGGTTCGTGGCTACGCACGGGCTGACTTCGAGGACGCCTGGGCGCGGTACGTCGTGCCTGCACCCGCCGATGCCTCCTCTACAGGCGGGTCGAAGCGTGACACCGTGACGGCGGAACCGGCGGACCGTCACGGTGTCACGGATGGAATGCCTCCTGAAAGGGACGCGCCGCCTGTACACGGCCCTGCCGCCGCCTGGCGCTGCGCGTTCGATCTCGGAACCGGGCACGTCCCCGCACAGCGCGCCGACGGCACGCTCTTCTGCGCGACATGCCACCCATCCGTGGCAGGTCGGTGGGGCGCAGAGGTGGTGCAGTGAACGGCTGCGGCCCGCGCGTCTGTCTCGTCTGCGGCGAGCCGATCCGCTGGGGCCGCCGTGACCGCCTGACCTGCTCGTCCGCCTGCCGCCAGCGCCGCTCACGGGCCGGGCGCGGCGTACGGCACGGGTGGGGTGGTCCAAGAGACCGCCAGCAGCGTCGACGACGCGCCCGGGCCAAGGAAGCCGTGACCGGTCAGCGCCGGACGCTGGGTGCACCATGAACCGTCCCGTGACCGACCCTGCCCGTCCGCTCCGGGTGGCCTTGTATGCACGGGTCTCGACGCGCGACAAGGATCAGGACCCCGAGCTCCAGCTCGACGCCCTGCGTGCCTACGTCTCGGCCCGTGGCTGGCAGGCGACCGAGTACGTGGACCAGGCGGCGGCTGGGGACCTCGCCCACCGCACCGCCTGGACACGGCTGCTGGCCGATGCTGCCCAGCGCAAGATTGACCTGGTCATGGTGTGGAAGCTCGACCGCGCCTTCCGCTCCACCCTCCATGCGTTGGCCACGTTGCAGGACTTCGAGCATGCCGGGGTCGGCTTCGCCTCCCTGACGCAGCCCGAGCTCGACACGACCAGTGCCACGGGCCGGTTGGTCTTCACCATCCTGGCCGCCGTCGCGGAGATGGAGCGCGAGCTCATTGCCGAGCGGGTGAAGGAGGGGATGCGCCATGCCGCCCGCCAGGGCAAGCGGATCGGCCGGCCACCGGTGACCGCACGCCCGGCCTTCGCCCGCCGTTGGCCGGCGGTGCAGGCGAAGCTCGCCGACGGCAAACTCTCCCGCCGGCAAGCTGCCCGCCGCCTAGGGATCGGCACGGCGACGCTTGCCCGGCTGCTGGCCACTGATGCGGCAATCGACAACCCGGAGCGCCTGAGCCAGCTCGGCCGGCTGGGCGCCGCGCTCGTCCTCCAGCGAGCCGCGGAAGACGAAGTCGAGGCCTTTCTCAGGCGCGCCCGCTACGAGCGGACCCCGGCGGCGACCGGCTCGCGCAACGGTCATCGGCCGCGCCACGTGCAGACCGCCGAGGGTGAGATCACGATCGCGATGCCCCAGGTCCGTGACTCCCTCACCCGGTTCGCGAGCTCGGTCATCCCCGACACTCGCGGGATCGTCCGGACCCGACCGCTCGAAGCCCTCGTGATCGGCGCCTACGTCCGGGGACTCTCTGACCGCGACATCGAGGGCCTGGCCCGGGAGGCGGGCCTCGGCCAGATCAGCCGGACGACGATCAGCACGATCTGCTCGGAGCTGCGCGATCGCTACCTCAGCCTTCCGCGCCAGGAGCCTCGCCGAGGTCCGCCTGCTCGCGCTGTTCATGGACGCCATCTACCTGCCGATCCGGCCTGACGGTCCAAGAGAAGGCGTGCTCGTGGCCTGGGGCTTCACGACCGACGGGGTGCGGGTGCTGCTCGATGTCGCCCTGGGTCAGCGGGAGCGAACAGAGGACTGGCTCGACCTCGGGCGGGGTCTGGCCCGGCGGGGCCTGCGGAGCCCGCTCCTCGTCGTCTCCGACGGAGCGCCGGGTCTTGTCCGCTCGATCGAGGAGCTGTGGCCCGACGCCGACCGCGGTCGCTGTGCGGTCCATCGCCTGCGCAACATCCTGGCCAAGCTCCCTGAGCGGCCGGGGCTCCATGCGCGGGTGCGGGCCGCCTACTCTGGCGGCGCTCGACGGAGCCGCGAGCCCACGGGAAGCGGAGACGGGCTTGCGGGCGCTCGTAGGGCAGCTCGAGCGCGACCACCCGTCCGCCGCGGCGTGTCTGGCCGACGATCTGCCGGCCCTGACCGTCCATCTCGCCTATCCCCTCCGGCTGCGGAAGCGGCTGCGCAGCACGAACCTCCTGGAGCGCTCGCTCGAGGAAGTCCGCCGGCGGACCAAGGTGATCGGCCGCTTCCCGGGTGAGACCTCGTGCCTCACGATGGCTTGGGCGGTCATGGATCTCGTCATCGCCGGGGCTCGTGGCCTCGGTTTGACCCTGCCCGAGCGCCACGTCATCGCCGGCTTCGTGGCCGCCCGCGCGATCCCGCAGACCGCCCAGGCGATCGCCTAACCTACCCGTGTCAGGGAGCTCACGCCGTCAGAGCTTTTCCAGCAGATCCCGGACGCGACCGAGTCGCCGGCAACGGTGCCCGCTTGAGTGACATTGAATCTGAGCCCATGCGAGATGTAGCCCTGGACGCTTGGGAACCCGATGGTGAGCAGTTCCGCCTTGGCGAAGTTGAGCATCGCGTAGTAATGGAGAAGTGAGGCGGACCGGTTATCGACACCGAAGGCGGCGCGGAAGTTGCTAAGGCCCTGGCGAAGGAAGTTGCGATAGATCAGCCATTGGGCATTGCGCTGAGGGAGGGTTCCCGGGAAGCGGGACCGCCCTATCGAGGCGAGTTCAGCCTCGGCACGGAGCCTTTCGAGAAGTGATGGGCCTGATGGTCTTTCCAGCAGGCGTACGAACGGGCGCCCAGGAGCTGCGGGCGGCGTTAGGTACCACTGGAGGAATTGGCGCGGAGCTGGCATCGTCCCCTCCGGGCTGCCGTCTGGATGCGGCGAGCCTACGGAGGCTGAAGGTACCGCCTCGGAGGGCGACCTGTGTGTCGCGTTGGGTCGCCCGTCAAGGGCCGCCGCGCGCGAGCGGAGCGAGCGGCCTCTCGCGGCGGGCGCCGAAGGCGCAGACCCTTGACGGGCGACGACTGGGCCCATGGTCGGATCCACGGGCGGTGCCAGCGGTCACGGCCCGCTCCCAGAAAGTCTGGCGAACGGTCACGGTACCGGTGAGCCTATGCTCGCAGGCGGCGGTCAGGCGCGATGGTAGGTCCTGACCGAGGGCTCGCTCGTTGTGGACGTGGGCCACATCGTCAGCCCGGGCGGTCGCAGCAAGTACGTCGTCGTCTACCAGCGCCAACCCGACGGGAGACTCCTGATTGCGGTCGACGCTGCCAACAGCGATGGTGCGCCGGCGCCGTCCAGCTGAGCCCGCGCGGTGGCCAAACCCGTTGGCCGTGTGCTGCCCAAAGGACCGTTCGTTTCGGCCAAGACGAGTTACTTTGGGTACCCAGATGCGCAACCCGGACGTGGTTCGCCGTCCTGCCACCACCGGGCGGCTGCTCCGTCCCTGGGGGTGCGCCGCTACACCGTGATAGTGACGCCGCGCCGGCGCCGCGGACTCCCGGGCCGGAATTCCGACCAGGCCGCCGCGAGGCGCGTGACCGCTTCCTCGAGCAGCGCCGGCTCGTGGCCGTAGGCCAGGCGCAGGTAGTCCCGGTAGGATCCGTCCGCCGAGAAGAGCGGGCCCGGCCGGACGATCACGGCGTGGTCCGCTGCGAGGTGCGAGAAGGCCGTCGCATCGCCGGCGGGCAGGCGCACCCATAGACAGAGCCCGCCCGCAGGGCGGGTCCAGCGCCAGCTCGGCAACTGCCGACGCAGGGCCTCCTCGAGCGCGTCGCGGCGGACGCGCGCGGCCCCCTGCGCGAGCAGGACGAGCTCGTCGAACCGGGCGAAGAGACGCACGGCAAGGGCCTGGTTGAAGAGGCTGGTCGAGAGGTCCAGGTCGACCTTGCGGGCCGCGAGCCCGGCGATCAGAGAGCGCGGGGCTCGGATCCAGCCGATGCGCAGGCCGCCCCAGGCCACCTTGGTCAACGAGCCGATTGTAACCACCCGCTCCGGTTCGCCGACCGCCGCGATGGGCATCGGCTGCTGCTTGTTGAAGGTCAGGTAGGCGTTCGCGAGGTCGTCGATCACGGTCAGGCCGGACTCCGCGGCGAGGCGGCCGATGTCGCGCCGGCGCGAGTCCGACAGGGTCGTCCCGGTCGGGTTGTGACCGCTCGGGTTGAGGAAGACGAGCTGCGCCCGACTCCGCTGGGCCGCGAGGCCCAGGAGGTCGGTGCGGATGCCTTCCTCGTCGAGCGGCACCGGGATGAGCTGCGCGCCGGAGGCGCGGAAGACATCGATCGCCGGCGGGTAGGTGGGGTTCTCGAGGATGACCGACACGCCCGGCCCGCCGAAGTGGCGGGCCAGGAGATCGATCGCCTGCTGCGCCCCGCTCGTGATGAGCACCTCGTCGGCGGTGGACGGCACGCCAAGCTCGCTCAGGTGGGCCGCGACAGCCTGGCGCAAGGTCGGCAGACCCGAAGGGCAGATATCCGAACGAGCGGAGCAGCTCGGGCAGCTCCACCTCGGCGACGCGCCGCGCCTCGGCAGCGATCACTGCCGCGCCGGGAAGCGCGGCCATCGTCAGCTCGATGTCCTCGGGCGGGGGTTCGAAGTCGAACGGCCCCTCCTCGAGTGGCTCGACGCTCTCCCCCATGCCCCCGACTTCGGTCAGCGGCGCCGAGGCTCGAACCCCGTGCGAGACGCGCGTGCCGCTGCCCCGGTAGCTGCGCAACCAGCCCGCGGCGCGCAGCTGATCGTAGGCGGCCACTACGGTCGTCCGGCTCACGCCGAGGGTTGCCCCAAGGGCACGTTCCGAGGGAAGGAGAGCCCCCGGCGGCAGGAGCCCGCGTTCGAGCTGCTGCTGGAGCGCGCTCGCCAGCTGCGCGTAGAGAGGGCCTGGCCCGCCCGCCCAGGTCCCCAGGGCGTCGGCCAGGGCCGGGCCGTGGTCCGTCCTCACCATTTCGGACCACTTAGCACGAAGTGGCTATTGGATTCTTCCCCAGTGGCCGCCATCATGGTAGGTAGGTTATACCACTCCAGGTGCGAGACGGTCAAGTGGCTACGATTGGATATCATTCCACCCCTCACGCGCCAGTGTCGCGGGCGTCTGACGGCAGAGCTGGCCAGCCACAGCGCAGGGTGCTGTGGCTCCCCCTCCACCGGCTCGCCGCAAGCGTCCGCGACCTGGCCGTCTCGTCGCAATGGGGCGCCGACGCCGAGACGACGATTGGGCGAATGACCGGCGCTCGCTGCTGAGCCGGCTCCCGGGGGCGGTCTGGCGGGGCCTGAGCGCTGGAGACTCGTCACAGCTCGTGGGTCTGGGGATGCCGTCCGGGCGCGACCACGGCCACTCATAAACGGCCGGCGGGTTCAACCGATCGACGCAACATCCGGGGGGATGCAGGTCGATCGGGAGGTAGCCGGTGGCACAGGCGAGCAGGCCAGGATTGACGGCTGAGCAGAAGCGCGAGCTGTGGTCGCGCTGGAAGGCGGGCCAGTCGCTCAGCGAGATCGGGCGGGCACTGGGGAGGGAGCGGAGCGCCATCCACCGGATGGTCGCGACCACCGGCGGGTACGGGCCGGCGGACCGTCGTCGCTCATTGCGGGTGCTCTCCTCCGCCGAGCGGGAGGAGATCTCGCGCGGTCTGGCGGAGGGCGTCTCGTTGCGCACGATCGCGGCCCGCGCCGGTCGGGCCCCCTCGACGATCAGCCGCGAGATCGCGCGCCACGGTGGCCAGCACCGATACCGCGCGAGCACGGCCGACGAGCGGGCCTGGCAGCGGTCCCGTCGCCCGAAGTGGTGCAAGCTCGCCCGCTCGCCGGCGCTGCGCGAGCTCGTGGCGGGCAAGCTCGCCCTCGACTGGTCGCCCCAGCAGATCTCGGGCTGGCTTGCCCGCACGTATCCGGGAGAGCAGGCTCTCCGGGTGTCGGCCGAGACGATCTACCGGAGCCTCTTCGTGCAGGCCCGCGGGGTGCTGCGCAAGGAGCTCCTCTCGCACCTGCGCACCCGCCGCAGCATCCGCCGCTCGCGCCTCGCCACCACGAAGGGCCAGGGCCGCGGCGGGATCGTCGACGCCGTCTCGATCCGGGAGCGTCCGGCCGAGGCCACCGATCGGGCCGTGCCCGGGCCACTGGGAGGGTGACCTGCTGGCGGGATCCGCGAACAGCCACATCGCCACGCTCGTGGAGCGCCAGACCCGCTACCTGCTCTTCGTCAAGGTACCCGGCAAGGGCTCCACGAGGGTGGTCGATGCCCTCGCCGCGCAGGTCCAGACGCTGCCCCGCCAACTGTGGGCGAGCCTCACCTGGGACCGTGGCGTGGAGTTCGCCGCCCACCGGCGCTTCACCATCGCGACCGATGTGGCGGTCTACTTCTGCGACCCGCGGAGCCCCTGGCAGCGGGGCACCAACGAGAACACGAACGGCCTGCTGCGGCAATACTTCCCCAAGTGGACCGACCTCTCCGGCTACAGCCAGGCCGATCTCGACGCGGTGGCGACCCGTCTCAACACCCGACCCCGCAAGACGCTCGGATACCAGACGCCGGCGGATATGCTGGCGGCGATCGTTGCGCCGACCCCCTGAACCCGCCGGTCCTTCTGGGCGTCACCGCCTCGCGGTACTGGTCTGCGGCCGTACCGGGAGGCGCTCGCCGCGAAGACTGGGAACAAGACATGACGGCTGGTCTGCTCCTCAATCGAACAACCACCAGCGAGAGGGGCCGGAGACCCGGTAGGGTTGCAACGGCGTGCGCCGGCGCATAGCGCATCCCCGCTAGCGTTCTCGGAGCGCGTGGGCGAGGTCTTGCATGGCGTCGATCGGCGTCTCAGCTGGGAACTGGAGGGTATACACCCCTCCGGCCCAGCGGAGCGGGATCGCCCTTGCCACCCAGAGTTTGCCGCTACGTTGAATTTGTACGATGTAGCGGCGTTCGGCGAGCCCAATCAGTTCTCGGCCCACATCGGAGGTCCCCGACCCAAACTGCTCGTCGAGCTCCTCGACGTTTGCGTTGGTCAGATTGACGATGGCATCTGTCCCGTTCACATCGATCCCCCTCCATCATCGGACGCATCTTCCGGCACCGCGTGCAGCGGCGGATCCGAGGCCACGCGACGCCCGACGTCTGGTTCGAGGTCGAGTAGCCCACCCATTCACACGACCGGTGCCCTGGTAGGCCATCACGGTCGCGATGGCGTCGAGGACGCTCCCGCTGTGTGGCCCGGCCTGGCGGCCTACTGCATGTAGTCCCGCAGCTTGCGCGAGCGGCTCGGGTGCCGCAGCTTGCGCAGCGCCTTGGCCTCGATCTGGCGGATGCGTTCGCGGGTCAGGTGGAAGTCCTTGCCGACCTCCTCGAGGGTCCGGGCGCGCCCGTCCTCCAGGCCGAAACGCAACTGGAGCACGCGGCGCTCACGTCCTGTCAGCGAGTCGAGCACCGCCTCGACCTGCTCCTTGAGGAGCTGGTGCGACGCCGCCTCGGGCGGGGCCAGCACTGCGCGGTCCTCGATGAAGTCGCTCAGATACGCGTCCCCTTCTGTGCCGATCGGCGTGTCGAGGGAGGCCACCTGCTGGGAGGCCTTGATGATCTCGCGCACCTTCTCCGGCGTGACCACCCTCTCCTGCCCTTTGGACATCGCGTCGGCGATCTCCTCGACCGTCGGCTCGCGGCCCAGCTCCTGGAGCAGGCCGCGCGAGACGCGGATGAGCCGGTTGATCGACTCCACCATGTGCACCGGGATGCGGATCGTGCGCGCCTGGTCGGCGATCGCGCGCGTGATCGCCTGCCGGATCCACCACGTGGCGTACGTGCTGAACTTGTAGCCCTTCTCGTAGTCGAACTTCTCGACCGCGCGGATGAGTCCGATGTTCCCCTCCTGGATGAGGTCGAGGAAGCTCATGCCCGCGGCCGAAGTACTTCTTGGCGACCGACACGACGAGGCGCAGGTTGGCCGACGTGAGCTGCTCGCGCGCATCGCGTCCCATCCACACCAGCACGCCGCGCCGCTCGCGGAGCTTGGTGCCCGGCGGGACCGCGGGGTCCCAGCCCATCTCGCAGAGCAGCGCGGCATCGTTCCCCGCCTCGATCCAGTCGCCGCAGGTACCCGTGCCCGCCCTCGCGTGTCCAGTCATAGAGCGCGCGCAGCCCGGGATTGTCGCGCGAGTCGAGGTCGCCGTTGTGGACCGAGACGAAGGCGAAGTCGACGAGGTCGGTGAACGCGTCCGCGGTGCGCGCCTCGTCGTAGGCTCCGACCCGCGACTTGGCCTCCCGCAGCAGGGTCTTCGTCCCCAGTCCGGTGGCCTCGCGCTGGGCCTTGACTAGGTGCAGATCGGGGACCTGGCCGAGGAGCCCGTCGGTCTCCGCCTGGCGGAACGCCTCCCGCACGATCCGGTCGCTCTCCCGCCCGTACGGCAGCCGGTGCTGTGGGTGCAGCGTGCGGGTCTTGCGCTCGGTGTCGTTGCGGGTCCACTCCCAGAGCCGCAGCACGCCCGTCCAGGGGGCCTCGACCAACTCCTCGCCGAGCTCGATGGCCTTGGCCAGGACGACCTCCTCCTCGGCCGTCAAGAGGGCCACCCGGCCGATCTCCCGGAAGTACATGCGGAGCGGGTCGTCGATGCCGAGCAGGTCGGCCGAGAGCGTCTCGAGCCCCTCGGGCGCCGGCTCGGCGAGCTCCCTCAAGTCGAGCCGGGCCTCCTCGAAGTCCGCCGCGTGTCGACTGGCACTGCCGGCGGCGAGGGCGACCTCGACGAGCTGCTGGTCGCCGGGTTCCTGGGTCATCGTGGTCCTCCGGCGGATCGGGCGAGGAGATGCATCGGCCCGCACCCGATGGCATCTCGACGATCGGCCCGTCCGTAACAAGCCGAGAGCGACGCCCCTCTACGGTATACCTTCGCGCAGGACCTCCAGCAGCACGCACGCGGCCGCCTCCCCCACAGGCGAGGCCCCGCACGGGCCGCATCTCCCTCTCCGCCACCGCGATCGGCGGTGGACCCTGGGACCACGCCCGGCGGCGCCCGGGCGGGGCTGGCCGGGTGAAGTAAGGCTGCTTCCCGTGACCAGACCGCAGCCCGGCCGCCAGACTGATCCACCCAGCTCCGCGCGTTCGCGGATCACCCGGGAAGGAGTACCATGGTTCTACCTCTTAGGGCCTGTGGCCGAATTGCTGGTCCCCGGGCGCGAGCTGGCGGCCAGGAAGTGGGAACGGTGGCAGGGATGCGTCACCCAGAGCCGGCTCACGGCACGGGCGCCAGCACGGGGGGCCCGCCAGGGGGTTGTGGTCGCGCCGAGCGATGGGTTTTCGCCGCCGCCCCAGGGGGGGGCGGACGGCTGGCTCGGCTCGACCGGCCCGCTACAGCCGGCCCAGTAGGTAGCTGAAGGCAGCGACTTCGAGCCAGGCCTTGGCGCTCGCCTTGGTCCCCTCGTAGCAGCGGCTGAGCCGGCGCCAGCGCCCGAGTTGGGCGAAGGTGTTCTCCACCCGCCAGAGGGTCTGATAGGGCGCGAAGCCGACCTGGCCCGGGAGCGGCGCCTTGATCTCGAGGCGCGCGTGATGGTGTTGGGTCGCCTTCTCGAGCGCCCGATAGCCCCGGTCACCGAGTACCGCATGGACGCGCGGCAGGTGGGGCAGCGCCTGATGGAGCAGCTCGCGTCCCGCCCGCACGTCGTGCGGCCGCGCGGAGTCGACATGCGCCGCCACGGGCAGCCCGAGGATCTCGACGAGGATGCTCCGCTTCGTGCCGATCGTGCGCCCACCCCGACCACCGGCCTGGTGGAACGTCGGGCCGTAGCGGCGACCCTTCACGGTCTGCGCGTCGATCATCACCATCGAGGGGAGTGGGTCGCGCTGGTGCACCATGCGGATGTGCTGGGCCAAGCGGGCCATCGCCTCCTCCCAGACCCCGTTCGCGCGCCAGCGCCGCCACTGGGCCACACCGCGCTCCATGCGCCGAAGTGTTCGGGGAGGTAGCGCCAGCGGCACCCGGTGCGGGCGAGGAAGAGCATCGCGTCCACCATCTGGCGCCGGGGGATCTGCGCTGCGCGCCCCGTCGACCCGGCGGGTCGAACAGGTCGGCGACAAGGCCCCACTGCGTGTCGGAGAGCGTGAGGCTGAAGGCCATGCCGTCAGCCTGCCGGTCGGCTGCGTCAGCTCATCTGGCACGCATCGGGCGAGTTGAACGGGATCTTTCGGCTACAG
>CAWIHR010000047.1:0-8792 GCA_963835945.1 uncultured Chloroflexia bacterium | reverse complement strand
GGCTTTCATGGGCGGGATTCCCGAAGAGATGCGGCCGCACGTCCTGGAGAGGCGCCGACTACTGGATCAGCGTCGGCCTGACGCTTGGTCTGGAGTGGCCCCACCAGGCGCAGCGGCTCCTGGAGCTCATCGAGGCCGAGGAGGCCGAGCGAGGCGCGCTGGCAGAGGACGCGGCGGCGTTCATCGAGCAGGCGCTGGCATGAGGCGCCGGGGACTCGTGTCGCAGCCTGTACCGGACCGCCCGACTGGCCAACGACGTCTCCGCTATCAGCTCGGGCAACCCGCACCGCATCGCCCGCCGGGCGAAGAACAAGATCGTCGGGCGGGCTTTCGCCCGGGCCGGGTTGTGGCGCCTCCTCTGGGGCCGCTGGACAGTCGCGCGGCCCCACCGATGGGTACGTGGTGTGGGGCTCGCGCTCGGCCCGGGGATGGCGACTTCAAGGGCGGGCTCGCGATCAGGGTAGGATGGGTCACCGATGGAGGACCTCGATCGCGCGTTCATCTGTGGCGTCTACGATCGGTGCGCGGGCAGCCTCGATCTGGTGGTGGATGGCGAGGAGGTCGGGCACGCGCTGGGCTCGACGAGACGGAGACCGCCGAGGTCGTGGCGCGTCTGATGCGCCCAGGCTTCGTGCGAGACGTGGCCGCGCACATCCGGATCAAGATCACCACCCGGGGCATCGCCGAGGCGACGCCGGAGCCACCGCCGAGCGTCCCTGCACCACTGCCCGCGTCGGAGGTCAGCTACTCACCGGCCTCGCCCGGCGACTTGGCCTAAAGAAGGCGTGAGGCCTGCTTCTGGCGGCCACCGCGACACCGGGAATGGGCTCTAGCCCGACGTAGGCCAGGCCACCCTTGATGGCGCAGTGCAACTCGTGGGCGCGCTCGTTGCGGGCGATCACACGCACGAGCGTGGCTGCGTGTCTTGCGTGGTCATGGGCGCCCACGATGGGCGCCCCCGGCACGACCCCGGGCGACGCAAGCGCGGCACGCGGATGGGCACCTGAGCGCCGTTGGGGTGACGATCGGCACTGTCTGCCCGACGCCTGCCGGGACATGCTCGGCGCACCACACGGAGGTGCATGGATGGCGCAAGGAACGGCTGCGGAGCCGATCCAGCGCGACGTGGCGCGGCGGCTGTGCGGGGAGCTGATGGCCGAGAGCCGCGGCCAGTGGTGGCAGCGCGCCGCGTGGCGCTGCTGGGCCTGCGCGTACCGCAGTGGCAGCGAGCCGGCGCTGATGCGCTTTGCCCATGCTCAGACAACCGCGGCTGCCGGTTCGTCACGGCGCGCTGGGAGTACACCGGCCGGCCGCTCCGCTGATGGCCCCAAGGGCGAGCGGTCAGGGGCCGATAACGGACCATCAGACCGCACTGGTCGAGCGTCACATCCTCGATCGGGCGCACCGCGCCCTCGAGCATGTCGTAGTCCGCCTCGAGACGACGGCCGAGGTGGCGTGCATGCTCGAAGTGACCGAGCTCGCTGGCACGATGCAGAGCCTGCTCAACGACCTCGAGACGGTGCTCCTCCCACACATGCAGTGGGAGGAGCAGGTGTGCTTTCCTGAGACCGATCGCCTGGCGGGCACGCCCTGGGCGACGCGGCTCCTGCGCCACCAACACGAGCAGATCCGCCGGCACCTCGAGCATCTCCGGGCCGACGGCCGCCGGCAGGTCGAGCCGCATCAGCGCGCGGTCTTCGAGCTGCGGGCGCACCTCTACGCGCTGCACGCCCTGCTGACCTCGCACCTCGAGCAGGAAGAGCACGCCCTCCTGACCCTGCTCGTGGCCGAGCCTGCAGTAGCCGGCCCTATGGCAGGCTGATCGCGCCTCACGATCCACCCGTCGTGTCCGGGGCTGCCCGCACCGTTGGGCGACCCGCGGCGAGTGACTCGGGCGGATGCGCACGAGAGGCCGGCTCCGGAGCCGGACCCTGCTGACGGCCGGCCGGACCGAGCCGCTACCGCGCGCCTAACGACGTCTCGTGCGCAGCATTCTCGTGCGCACGCTGCTCGGCCCGGATAGGGAGTGTCCCCAGCGCCGCTGACACGAACGTCACCGCCATCAGGCCGAACACGATCGGCAACCCGGCCGCGTTGCCGGTCGCGCCGATGATGGCCCCGTAGACGGCCACCCACAGCGACCCGACCCCGGAGGCGAGGGTGAAGTAGGCCGCGAACGAGGCATCCCGGACCGATGGCCGGGCGACATCGGCGAGGAGCGCCTGGAGCTGCGGGCTCTCGGCGAAGCTGAAGAGGCCCATCAGGACGATGCCGGCCCACAGGCCAAGGAGATTCGCCCCGGAGGCGAGGAAGACGAGGAACCCCATCGCCCCGCCCAGGTACACCCCGACGATGAGGGGCTTGCGTCCGATCCGATCGGACAGCCAGCCCGCCACAAGCGGCATGGGCACTGAGAAGACGATCAGCGCGCCGTACATCAGCCCCGAGAGGGACTCGCCGAGGCCGATCACCTTCGTGAGATAGAGCAGGGCGAAGAGGTTGACGACCCCCAGCCCGCGCCCGCCGCCCCCCAGGATCGAGACGAGGTAGAGCCAGCGCAGATCGCGGTCACGGACGATCCCCCGGAACGCGTTCCGCACACTGCCACCGGCTACGGCCGCCGCGCGGTCGCTCCCGCGCTCGCGCATGAGGAGGAGGATGGCGATCGCGATCGCGATTGTCGGCAACCCGAAGACGATGGCCGCGCCGCGCCAGCCGAAGGCGGCGATGATCGGTGCCCCGAGGAGCGCCACTACGACCGTCCCAACGTTCCCGCCCGTGATGTGGGCGCTGATCGCGAAGCCCCGCCGCTCGGGTGGGAACTGCTCGGCTAGGAGACCGTTCCCTACTGGATGTTGCGGCGAGCTGCCGATCTGCGAGGCGACGTTGGCGAGGGCGAAGGTCGGGAAGCCGGTCGCGAAGGCCTGGGCCACGAACCCCCCGCCAAACAGCAACCCACCCGCCCCGAGCAGCCGCCGTCGCGAGAACCGCCGCGTGAGGGCGGCGAAGCTGAGCTGCACTGCGCCGGCGGCAAAGGCGCCGCCAGCCGCGAGGAACGCGATAGTGCTGACACCGACGTGGAGGTCGTCGGTGATCTTGAGGTAGATGAGCGGCAAGAGCACCAACTGGGCGTGGTTGGCCGCATGTGCGATCGCGAGCAGTGAGAGCGATCGCCCCGGCCGGACATCGATCCCACTTGCGTGGGTGGTGGCGGGTGCGCCAGGGCCGGCACCCGCTGCGGGAGCTGTTGGTGGCGTAGGCGGAACCATCAACGCGGATGATCGCGCACCGGGCGGATCGCGATGGGCCTCTCGATGGCGCCCGAGGTCGGGCAGGGGAACGGGAGATCACTCACCCGCTGTCGCGCCGGTGCCCGTGACTCGCCCTCTGCGCGATCGCGGGATCGCGCGTGGATGGGTTCGCACTCCTCAGGGGCGTGATCTGCACCTCCGCCTCGACCTCGACGGGAAGGTTGAAGGGCAGCTCCGCCATCCCCACGGTGGAGCGCGCGTGCGCGCCGGCCGCGCCGAACAGCTCAAGGATGAAGTCGGAGAAGCCGTTGATCACCGATGGCTGGCTCGCGAACCCCGGAGCGGAGTTGACCATCCCGAAGACCCGCACCCAGGCGCTGATCCGGTCGAGATCACCGAGCTCGCGCGAGAGACTGCCCAGCATCGAGAGGGCGGTCAGCCGGGCGGCCTGGCAGCCCTGCTCGAGGGTTAGCTCGGCGCCGACCTTGCCGAACGGGCCCGCGATCGAGCCGTCGGGGTTCTGCGGTCCGTGGCCCGAGATGTACGCTCGGTCGCCGACCACGCGCACGGGTGTGAACGGGAGCTGGACCCCTGGTGGCGCCTCGACCGGCGGCGGGAGTGCGAGACCCTGCTCCCGGAGTCTTGCCTCAATGCGCGTGGCGGTCCTCCTCTGACGGCTTCCCTGAAGCTTGGGGCGGCTGTACGCCACCCGTGAGCCTGGCTCCTCACTACAGCGGGACCCTGCTTCGCGCGGACGGATCGCCGCCTGGCCCGACGGCATCGTCCCATACATCGCGCCGAGTCTCCGTCGCTCGTGGATTGGCCCGCCTTCAGCGAGCTAACACCATCGCTTGAGCGTGGCCGACAGGCTCCTCCGGATCGGATCATGGTGTCCGATGATCCGTGGAGCACCGAGCTGGCGTTGGCATCACAGCGGGCGTCGATGCCCCGGAACACGTTACCCAACGAGACCACTGGGCATGCATGACTCAGGCCTGCGCTCCGGGATGCAACGCGGCGTGCTTGCCCGGGAGACGACTGCCTGCTAGACTAATCATCTGCTCGTCGGTGAGCAGTTGCAACTCGGGGTCAGGCTGTTGCCCGAAGACCTCCGCCAGGACGACTACGAGCTCCTCGCCCGCATCGCGCACCGCTACTACACGGACGGCCGAACCCAGGAGGAGATCGCCGCCGAGTTCTCTCTGTCCCGCCCCAAAGTGCAGCGGCTCCTCGAGCGAGCGCGCTGGTCGGGTGTCGTGGACATCCACATCCAGGCACCGCCGTGGCTCCACCTCCAGCTGGAGACGCGGCTGCGGCACATGTTCCGCCTCTCGGATGCCCTCGTCAGCCCGTCCCGGACCGACCCGCAGTCGCAGCGCGAGGCGGTCGCGCGAAGCGCAGCGCAGTACCTCGAGCGGCGCCTCAGCGACGGGATGGTGGTGGCGGTCGGGCACGGTCGCGACACCGGTGAGGTGCCCAGGTTCTTCCGCCCTGAACGTCGGCTGGATTGCACCTTCGTGAGCGCGATGGGCGGCTCGCCCCGCGTCGACGCGCCGACGAACCCAAACGAGATCTGCCGGGCCCTCGCGGAGCGCTGCGGCGGACGCGCGGAGAGCCTGTACGCGCCGGCCTACGTCGAGAACGGCGAGGTGCGCGACCGACTGCTCGAGCAGGAGGCCGTCGCGCACACCCTGCGCGTCGCCGCCCAGGCCAGCGTCGCGCTCGTCGGCATCGGCGGCACGGACGACGACTGCACGATGGTCCGGAGCGGCTGCCTCTCGCTCGACGAGATCGCCTGGCTGAGGAGCCAGGGCGCCGTGGGAGACGTCCTCGGGAACTATGTCGACGTCGCCGGACGGCTAATCGCGTCCCCCCATCGCGACCGCCTCGTCGCGCTGTCCGTGGATGACCTGCGCCGCATCGACTCCGTGGTCGCTGTGGTCAGCGAGGCAGAGAAGCCGCTCGCGATGCTAGGAATCCTCCGGGCAGGAGTCATCGACGTCCTGATCGTTGACGAGGGCAACGCTCGCACCGTCCTGGATCTTGCCGAGGCGTCCCGGGACGAACCGCCGGTGGCGCTCGCGCGACACCGCGACGCGCGGAGGAGGTGACTGACGGCGGAACAAGGATGAGACGAGGCGGGCCAGCCTGGACCGCCGGCTTGGGCTGGCCGCCAAGTAGTCGGGTCCCGGAGGTGCAGCAATGCCAATCGTACCAACCAAAGACATTCTCGATCGCGCCTTCGCCGAGCGGTACGGAGTTGCCGCGATCAACGTCATCAACGACCTCACGATGGAGGCCGTCCTCGCCGCGGCCGAGGAACTCAAGGCCCCCGTCATCCTCCAGACCTCGGTCAAGCACGTGAAGATGACCGGGCTCGACGCCATGTACGCGATGTGGGTGGCGTATGCCAGGCGCGTCTCGCGTCCCCGTCGCCCTGCACCTGGACCACTGCCCGGAGCGGGACGTGATCACCGCCTGCCTCGCCAAGGGCTGGAACTCGGTCCTCTTCGATGCGAGCAAGCTGTCCGTGGAGGAGAACAAGCGCCAGTGCATCGAGGTCGTCGCCGAGGCCCGCCGCCATGGCGCCCACGTCGAGGGAGAGATCGAGGGCTTCAAGCGGACCGAGGAGATGACCGGCGACGAGGCCGAGCACGTCCAGACGCTCGAGACCGTCGTCGACTTCGTGAAGGAGACCGGGGTCGACGTCTTCGCGCCGGCCATCGGCAACGCCCACGGCATGTACAAGACCACGCCCCACCTCGACTCGCAGCGGGTCACCGACATCGTCGAGGCGACCGGGATCCCGGTCGCGCTCCACGGCGGCACCGGCATGACGCCCGGAGCAGTTCAGCGACCTGATCGCCCGCGGGTGCGCCAAGGTCAACATCTCCACCGCGCTCAAGATCGCGTTCATGAAGTCGGGCTACGACTTCATGACCGAGCATCCCGGCGACTACGACCCGCCCAAGATCTTCGCGGCGCAGCGCGCCGCTGTCATGGAGATGGCGAAGTACCACATCCGGCTCTTCGGCAGCGAAGGGAAGGCTTGGACGTGAGCGCTCTCATCTTCGACTGCGACGGCGTCCTGGCCGACACCGAGCGGTACGGGCATCTGCCGGCGTTCAACCAGACGTTCCGGGAGTTCGGGCTCCCGCTGGAGTGGTCTGAGGACGAGTACGGCCGCAAGCTGCAGATCGCGGGCGGCAAGGAGCGCATGGCCAGCGAGCTCACCCCTGAGTTCGTCAAGGCAAACAGGCTGCCCGAGGACCCCGAGGCGCTCGCCGCCGAGGTCGCGAAATGGCACAAGCGCAAGACTCAGATCTACACGGAGATGGTGGCCGCGGGGAGGCTCCCGCCGCGGCCGGGCATCCGCGCGGATCATCTCGCGACGCCCAGGACGCCGGCTGGAAGCTGGCTGTGGCCTCCACCTCGGCCGAAGCCTCCGTCCACGCCATCCTGGAGAACGCGACGGGCCCGGAGCGCGCCGGCCGCTTCGACGTGTTCCTCGCAGGCGACGTGGTGCCGCACAAGAAGCCGGCGCCCGGACATCTACCTGCTCGCGCTCGAGAAGCTCGAGCGACTCGACGTTCGCCCGCCGAGACGCTCGTGGTGGAGGACTCACGGAACGGGCTCGAGGCGGCGTACGCCGCGGGCTTGCGCTGCTTCGTCACCGTGAACGGCTACACGGAGAAGGAGGACTTCAGCGAGGCGATCCTCGTCGTTTCGTCACTCGGAGACCCGGATGGAGAGCAGACGAAGGTCATGGCCAACCGTTCGACCGCCAGGCCGGGCGCGTACGTGACCCTCGCCGACCTCGAGGCCTGCCTCGCCCCGTAGCTCCGTCCGGTGTTCCCAGCCAGCCAATAGAAGGAGGTTCGGATGGCACAGGCGTCGTTCGACGACGTCGACCTCGTCCTGAAGACGATGACCAAGACGATCGTCGACAACGCGGTGTACTTCGCTCAGCTCGACTCGGTCGTCGGGGACGGCGACTTCGGCTACTCGCTCCGCAACGGGTTCGAGGTCGTCCTCGCCGACTACGACACGTTCGACAAGTCGAGCGTGGGAGCCGTGCTCAAGAAGATCGGGCTCGTCCTCTCCGGCAAGGTCGGCGGCGTGTCCGGCCCGATCTGGGGGACTGCGTTCCTGCGTGCCGGCGCCGCGGCAGGCGACAAGACTGCGCTGGCACCCGAGGACGTGATCGCGATGCTGCGCGCCGCGATCGCTGGGATCATGGCGCGCGGAGGCGCGTCGCTCGGTGAGAAGACACTGCTCGATGCGCTGGTGCCGGCCACCGACAGCCTCGAGGCTGCCATCAGCGACCCGGCGATGCAGGGTGACCACGGCGTCGCGGGCTATCCAGCGGGCAGCCGACGTGGCGACGAAGGCGGCGGAAGATACCAAGTCCATGCTCGCGATGCGCGGCCGGGCCGCGTACACGGGCGAGCGGAGCATCGGCTCCGTCGACGCCGGCGCGACCGCGATCGGCGTGATCCTCCAGGCCATCGCGTCGGCCTGGCGCGAGAAGTACGGCGAGGGAGTATCGGCGTGAGGAAGTTCCTGAACGACCCGAAGCAGTTCGTGCCCGAGTTCCTCGAGGGCATCGCGCTCGCGAGCGGCGGCACGCTCAAGTACGAGCCGAAGTACAACCTGATCTACCGGGCGGACATGCCCAAGAAGGATCGGGTGTCGATCATCCAGGGTTCCGGCTCGGGCCACGAGCCGGCCCACACGATGATCGTCGGCCCGGGCATGCTCGACGCCGCCTGCCCGGGCGACGTCTTCGCCGGCCCGCCCGTGGAGTTCGTCACCGAGACGTCCAAGCTCATGGACACGCCGGCGGGCGTGCTCTTCATCGTCAACAACTACACCGGCGACCGCACCGCCTGGGAGATGGCCAAGGAGCTGTGCGAGGCCGAGGGCCAGAAGATCGGCTACCTGCTCGTCAACGACGACGTGGCCGTCAAGGACTCGACCTGGACGATCGGCCGGCGCGGCGTGGCCGGCAACTTCTTCGTCATCAAGGCGGCGGCGGCCATGGCCGACAAGGGCGGCTCGCTCGAGGAGTGCGTCCGCGTCGGCGAGAAGGTCATCGCCAACGTGCGCACGATGGGCATCGCCCTCTCGTCCTGCACCCCGCCCGTGCGCGGCACCCCGCTCTTCGAGATCGCCGATGGCGAGATGGAGATCGGCATCGGCATCCACGGCGAGCCGGGCCGGCAGCGGGCCAAGATGGGCACGGCCAACGAGATCGTGGACCTGCTCCTCAACGCCATCGTCCCCGACCTGCCGTTCAAGGCCGGCGACGAGGTGGCGCTCATGGTCAACGGCCTCGGCGGGACGCCGATCAGCGAGCTCTACCTGCTCTACGGCGTCGCCCACAAGAAGCTGGCCGCCAAGGGCATCACGGTCTTCCGCAGCTATGTCGGCGAGTACTGCACCTCGCTCGAGATGGCCGGCGCGCACCTCTCGATGCTCAAGGTGGACGCCGAGCTCAAGGAGCTGCTCCTGGCCCCGGCGGAGGTCGCCTACCGCGTC